>JAZBNR010000038.1:0-126861 GCA_036350735.1 Erythrobacter sp. | reverse complement strand
TTCCTCGGCATTCCGCGCCCGCCTTCGGTCGAAAAGGCGGCGTTCGGCGCGGGCTCCGGCATCACCCGGATCGCGGTCAAGATGCGTTATCGCAACTGAGGCTCCGCTGGTCGCAGGCTTGACGGATTGTGCTATGGGCGCAAGGCCAAGCCGGTTAGTCCTGAGAACTTCGCACCTGCACAACGCATAAGGGTTCGCGCGATTTGAAATCTCCTCAAGAAATTGCGACCCAGCCCGGCAATTGGCCGCGCTGGGCCGAGCACTCCGCGCGGAGCATGGCGCGTGATTTTCTCGTGTGGCGACACCTGCGTGTGGTGCGCGCCCGCGCCATGCGCCATTTTCACAGGCTTGCCGCGCATGCGAGCGCGATCCTGACCGATAGCCCGCGCCAGCGGGCCGCGCGCACCGTCTATGGCGTTCCGATGGCGCCCAACTGGAACGACCGGACTTATGCCTATTGCCATTATGGCACCTATGGCACCTACCTTGCGGACCTCATCCATTCGATCGATCGGCCGTTCGCTTTTCTCGATATCGGGGCGAACCAGGGCCTGTTCTCGCTGATCGCCGGGCAGAACCCCCACTGCGCGAAGATCGTTGCGCTCGAGCCGGTCCCGCAGACGCATGCGCGGCTCACCCGCAATCTCGCGCTCAACGGGCTCAAGACGCGCTCGGCGGCGCTCAAGTTCGGCCTTTCGGATGAGAACGCGGTGCGCACCATCGCGCTGCGCCGGGCGCATAGCGGGGTGGCGACGCTTGAATCCCACCTGCGGGCGGAAGAGGCCGATGTGCGGCTCCAGCGCGTGTGGCTGCGCAGCGTCGAGGCGCTCGATGCGCATTTGCCAGCGGGACTGCCGATCTTCGTCAAGATCGATGTCGAGGGGCACGAAATCACGGTGATCGAGCAATTGCTCGGCTCGCGCCACAAGGATCGCATCATCGGCATCTTCTACGAGCACGATGAGCGCTGGTGCGACGGCGCGCGGCTCCAGGGTGTGTTCGAGGAGGCGGGTTTTTCCACCGCGCGCACCTATGGCCGCGGCAAGCATTTTGATGCGCTCGCAACGCCATTGGCGCCGGTTTCGGCGCATCACTGGCTGAATAAGGACGAGGCCAGCGATCCTTTGCTGGTGGCGAACGCGGGGGTGCCCTGACCGGCCTCGCTCGCTTCCAACCGCAAGAATCGCGCCGCATTCAGCACATCGCGCTGATCGGCTTTTGCATGATATTCGCGGGCCGGGGGTTGCACCAGGCTCCCGGAACCAGGCGCGTCAGCGTTGCTTGGTGGACCTGGATCGGCGGGATCGTCATGGCGAGTTTTGCGGGGGGTGTTTGTCCCCTTGGCTTCTGGCGCAGCAGGCTTTTTTGCTGGGAGCTGATCGCGTTCTTCTGGATGATGGGGAGGGTGCGCGCCCACACTATCGTTGCGTCAAGCAGCAAGGTGGATCGCACAGTGCCCGCTCGCCCCACCTGGCTGGTGGACCGCACGGCGCCGAGCGCGGCCATCTGAAGCGATCCGAATTCGAAAAATCGCGCGCGCCATGAGCTTTGCCGAAAGCTGGTCTGAGCGCAAACGCTGGCAAGCTCGAGGCTGCCGCCGTGCCCCCCCCGGGCTGGTGCCGGCCTAGTCGAAGCCTACGAAGCGCGCCGCTTCATCGAGGCTCTTGCGCTTGCTGATGACGGCGTTGGCCGGGAAATCCGGATCGGGCCAGCCCAGCGCAACCGCCTTCATGATGACCTGATCATCCGGAATGCCGGCATGTTCGCGCACGACTGGCGATTGCATGATGCCTTGGCTGTTGATGACGCAGCCAAGCCCGCGTGACCACGCTGCGTTGACCAGCGCGGTCGTCACCGCGCCGCAATCGAAGGCGGTGTCGTCCGAGCCCGCCAATTCGCGGTCATAGGCGATGATGAGGCAGACGGGCGCATCGAACTGGCGAAATCCGCGCAGCACCCAGTCCTGCCGGGCCTCGGCATCCTCGCGCGCAATCCCCATCGCGCCGAAGAGCTGCTTGGCGACCTCGATCTGGCGCTCGCGGTGAACGCCCGCAAACGGCTCGCCCCGGCGAAACTCGCGGCTGTCAGGCTCGCCCGCGAGGATGCGCTCGGTGTTGCCGCGGCGGATCCGGTCAAGCGGCTCGCCGGTGATGACATGGAAGTGCCAGGGCTGGGTGTTCATCGAGGTGGGCGAACGCATCGCGAGCGCCAGGATTTCCTCGATCAGCGCGCGCGGCACCGGCTTATCGAGATAGCCCCGGATCGAGCGGCGCGAGCGCACGATTTCGGCATAGGTGTGGGCGGGGTTGCCGCCATTGAGCGGTGTTTCGGATGTCATTCGAGCGGCAGGGTGGCAAGACCGGAATTGCCTGTGCGGCTGTTGCGCGCGTGATACACGATGCGCGTCGCGGCGGGGCCGCCCGCGGAAAGCGGGATCCTCGCCGCATAGCCGCCGGGGCTTTCGACAAAGGCGAGTTCGCGTTCGAAAAGCTTGTCCGAGCCGCTCCAGAGCGATGCCGTCACGGTGTATTCCTCCGCGTTCCAGCGCCCCCCCGGCGTTATCGGACAGCCGCACATCAGCTCGATGAAGGCGCCCGCCTCGATCCCGTCGACCGTCATCTGCACGCGCGGGGTGATCGCGATGCCAGGCATCTCGACCAGCCAGCCATCGCCCGCGGTGAGTGGCTCGCCCGGCATCAGCCAGCGCTGCTGGGTGATGGTGAGCATCGAATGGGGCCGGCCGAGCGGCCCCTTCGCGGTGAGCTCGATCAGGGTGGGCTCGGCGATATCTAGGGTGGCGGTGAACTTCGCGCTCTGCCCGTCCGACATCGCGGTCTGGCGCGGGTGGCTCTCCATGATGAGCGCGGTTTCGCCGGTCGTGCCCATGGTGCGCCCCTCGGCGAGCAGCTCGCCAGTCGCGGCATCGCGCAGCTCGATCGCGGCGCTGCCCATGCTTTCGCCGATGAACTTGGCATCCTGCGCGATCACGCGCACGGTGACTTCAGTCGGCTCGGCGGCGGCGGCAGTGCTGAGGAGCGCCGCGCCGAGCAGCGCCAGCGCGCGCCTCACGCCGCCTGCCGCAGCTCGAGCTCGAGCCGATCCCACACCTCGACCAGCGCGCTCGTGAGCTCGTCCATCATGGCTTCGGTGTGGTGCGGGCCAGGCGTGAAGCGCAGCCGTTCGGTGCCGCGCGGCACGGTGGGGAAGTTGATCGGCTGCACATAGACGCCGTATTCGGCGAGGAGAATGTCGCTGATCTTCTTGGCGCGCACCGGATCGCCTACCATCAGCGGCACGATGTGGGTCGTGGAATCCATCACCGGCAGGCCGTTCTCGGCAAACTTCAGCTTGAGCATCGCGGCGGCGCGCATCTGCGCGTCGCGCTCGACGGAGGATTGCTTGAGATGCTTGACCGACGCCAGCACGCCCGCGACCAGCACCGGTGAGAGCGAGGTCGTGAAGATGAAGCCCGGCGCGTAAGAGCGGATGCAATCGATCACGCGGGTGTCGGCAGCGATATAGCCGCCCATCACGCCGAACGCCTTGCCGAGCGTGCCCTCGATGATGTCGATCCGGTCAGCCGCGCCGTCGCGCTCGGATATGCCGCCACCGCGCGCGCCATACATGCCGACCGCGTGGACCTCGTCGATATAGGTCAATGCGTTGTATTTCTCGGCAAGGTCGCAGATCGCATGCACGGGTGCGACATCGCCTTCCATCGAATAGACGCTCTCGAAGGCGATCAGCTTGGGCGTCTCGCGATCTTCGGCGGCCAGCAATTCCTCGAGATGGCGCAGGTCGTTGTGGCGGAAGACGCGCTTCTCGCAGCCCGAATTGCGGATGCCGGCGATCATGCTCGCATGGTTGAGCGCGTCCGAGAAAATGACGCAACCCGGCAGCAGCTTGGCGAGCGTGGAGAGGGTCGCATCGTTCGATACATAGCCGCTGGTGAACAGCAGCGCGCCTTCCTTGCCGTGAAGGTCGGCCAGCTCGCGTTCGAGCTCGACGTGAAGGTGCGTGTTGCCGCCGATATTGCGGGTGCCGCCGCTTCCCGCGCCGACATCGTGCAGCGCCTCTTCCATCGCCGCGATCACCTTATCGTGCTGGCCCATGGCGAGATAGTCGTTCGAACACCACACGGTGATCGGCTTGGGGCCGTTGTGCCCGTGAAAGCAGCGAGCGTTGGGATAGGCGCCCTTGTTGCGCAGGATGTCGATAAAGACCCGGTAGCGCCCTTCCTCGTGAAGCCGGTCAATCGCAGCATCGAAAATCTGATCGTAATTCACGTCGCTCGCCGTCCGTCTGGTGCCGGACAGGCCCGAAAGCCTGCCGCAGCGATCAGCCACAAGGGCCCGTTTCGAAAGGCCCGCTCGCTGGGGCCGGCTTGATGAAGGGACCCTGCGACCATGCAGGGGGCATCCCGTTGGTTTCGTCGGGAAAGTAGGTCAGCTTTTTCGCTTTTTCCACCTCGATCTTTGCGAGGCGTTCGCAAGGGTGGCCAAGGCGATCAGAACCGCTCCGGCCCCGTCAGCCCGCGCGCAGCGAGCGCCGCCTCGAGCCCGAGCGCAGCGCTCGGCGGTCCCGTCACGACAAAGCGGCTCGGCAGGCCCGGCGCGATAACCTGCCCCTCTAGCAGATGCGCGATCCGGCGCGCGATCCCCGCCGCCCCGTCGAGGAAGGCGGGCGGGGCAGCCATGCCGAGCTCGTGCCGGGCGACATCGGCGAGCTCATCGCGCAGCAGCGGAAAATGGGTGCAGCCCAGCACCACCTGATCGACCCGGACACCCCCTGCCTCGCTCACTCCGCGCAGCGCCTCGGCCAGCACCGCGCGATCGACCGGCCGACCGCGCAGCTTGGCTTCGGCCTCGTCGACCAGCGCCGGGGCGGCGTGGCGCACGAGGCTCTTGCCTGCGGCGAATTCGCGCTCGAGCTCGTCGACATAGAGCTGGCGGATCGTCGCCTGGGTGCCCAGGAGCCCGATCGCGCCCGTCTGCGTCGCGAGCGCGGCAGGCTTGATCGCAGGCACGGTGCCCACGATCGGGATTGCGAGCACCTCGCGCACCGTTCCCAGCGCAATCGTCGAGGCGGTGTTGCAGGCGATGCAGGCGAGACGCGGGCGGAACCGCTCGCTCATGCGGCCCAAGAGCCCTGCGACCCGCGCGGCAACCTGCGCCTCGGTCTTGGTGCCATAAGGCAGGCCGGAGAAATCGGCGGCGTAGATGACGGATGCATCGGGCAAGATCTTGCGCAGCGCGTCATAGACGGTGAGCCCGCCCACGCCGGAATCGAACAGCAGGATGGGAGAGGATTTGTCCAAGTCTCTTGAATCCGTGCGCGCCGCGCTTGTCGAAGGGCTGTCATTGGCTAAGGGGGTTGCGCTAGAAGAAGTGCGGTGCTTCGACAAGCGCAGCACTCACGGGATGGGTTCATGGATTTTCTGATCGCTGCAGTTCTCGGATTTCTCGTTGGTTCGATCCCGTTCGGGCTGCTGCTCACCCGCGCGGCGGGGCTTGGCGATGTGCGCGCGATTGGCAGCGGCTCGATCGGCGCGACCAACGTGCTGCGCACCGGCAACAAGGGCCTGGCGCTTGCAACCGTGCTGCTCGATGCGGGCAAGGGCGTGGCCGCGGTGTTGCTCGCGCGGGCCTTCATTCCGGGAACCGAGGGATTCGCCGCCGTCGCGGCGGTGGCGGGCCATTGCTTTCCGCCGTGGCTCGCCTTCAAGGGCGGAAAGGGTTTTGCGACCGCCGCAGGGGTATGCGGTGCGCTTGCTTGGCCGATCATGCTGGCGTGCGCAGCGCTCTGGGCCAGCGCGGTTGCGATCACGCGGACTTCATCGATCGGCTCGCTCGTCGCGGTCAGCGCCGCGCCGGTCTTCGCCTTTCTCGCGCCGTTTGCCGGCTATGAGGCACTCGGCGAAACCTTCCTCGCGCTGCTCGCGATCCAGGTGATCGTGTTCATCAAGCACGGGGCCAATATCAGGCGGATCATCGCGGGGCAGGAGCCCAAGATCGGCGGCAGCAAGAGATGAATCTGGCGCCGGCCGGCGAGCGCACGGGGCCTTCGCAGAAGGAGGCGTTCGCCCGTATCCGGCTGCTGCGCTCGCCCAATATCGGCCCGGTCAGTTTCCACCAGCTGATCGCCCGCTTTGGTGGCGCCGAGGCGGCGCTGGATGCGCTGCCGGACCTCGCCTTGCGAGGCAGGACCAGCTACCGCCCGGCGCCCGCCGAGCGGATCGAGCGCGAGGTCGCTGCAGTGCGCGCCTCGGGTGCGCGCTACGTGTTTCATGACCAGCCCGAATATCCCGCGCTGCTGGGCCAGATCGAGAGCGCGCCGCCGATATTCACCGCGCGCGGCGACCTCGCGCTTGTCAGCGCTCCGGCCATCGCGATGGTGGGCGCGCGCAATGCGTCCGCCGCCTCGGTCCAGCTCGCGCGCGAATGGGCGGGGCAGCTGGCGCAGGCGGGCTTCACCATCGTCTCGGGGCTCGCGCGCGGGATCGACGGGGCGGCGCATGAAGGTGCCTTTCCGCAGACCGTGGGGGTGATCGCGAGCGGGATCGATATCGCCTATCCGCCGCAGCATGGCGAGCTTCAGGAGCGGATTGCGCGCAAGGGCCTGTTGATCGCCGAGCAGCCCCCCGGCACCGAGCCGCGCGGGCGCCATTTCCCCAGCCGCAACCGCATCATCGCCGGGCTTGCAAGCGGCACGCTGGTGGTCGAGGCCGCGCCGCGTTCTGGCACGCTCATCACCGCGCGGCTCGCGGGCGAGGCGGGGCGCGAGGTCATGGCGATCCCCGGCTCCCCGCTCGATACCCGCGCGCAAGGCTGCAACCAGCTCATCCGCGACGGCGCTGTGCTGGTGCAAAGCCCCGAGGATGTGATCGAACTGGTCGAAGGCTTCACCGGCGCCCCGCGCTCGACCTATCGGGTTGCCGAGGGCGGCGCGGCGTTCGACTATGACGAGCTGCGGACGTTGCAATGGGGCGAGGCCAGGGCGAGCGATCCCGCAATCGGCGAGGCGATCGCGCGCCTGCTCACCAAGGCGCCCGTGACGGTGGACGAGCTCATCCGCCAGTCGGGTGCGCCCAGCGCCGAGGTTCACATGGCCCTGCTCGAACTCGAGCTCGCGGGCGAGCTCGAGCGCCATGCTGGCGGCGCGGTCAGCCGGCTCTAGCGCTTACATCGGCGCAAAGATCACCCCGCAAGCCTCGCGCCCGCCGGCCGAATCCATGTCGACATAATTGCCTTCCTGCGCGTGCACGATGATCGCGGTTCCGTCATCGTCTCTGAGGGTGAAGGGATAGCGGTCGTTTGCCGGCCCCTTGAGGCTGACTTGCGGGATGAACATGTCGGCCTTGGCCGTCCCATCCTGCCCGGCATAGACATTCGGCAAATCGCCGACATGATAGCCGCCGGCCGCATCGAAGCCGTGGCTCGAACTCAGCGGATCGTAATGCCCGCCGGCCGCCTTGAAATCGGGCGAGCATTGGCCGGTCGTGTGCAGGTGGACGGCATGACCACCGGGCGTGAGGTTTTGAAGGCGCAGGCGCACCAGCACGCCGTGGCGCATCTGCTCGAATTCGATCGTGCCGGCATCCTCGCCATCGGCATTGGTGATGCGCGCGGTCTCGGCGGCCTGACTGTCGTGCTGCCCCTTATGGTGCTCGGCGAGGGCGGTCGCGGCGGGGCTGGCGAGGAGCGCGGCGGCGCAGGCGAGCGCGGTCTGCTTGGCGATCATGCTGATTTCCTTTCGGGATTGTTTCATCGCCTGAATCAAGCCGGTCTCGGCAGCACCGTTCCGCAATTCCGGTGGCCCCGTGCTCCTCGCGCGGCGAGATGCGCTTGTCGCGCGGCGAAAGCCCCCCTACTTGACGCCGGCTCGAGTTTCTCGCCACCCTCGCGCGTACGCACACACGTAAGGATTATCGAAAACCTCCATGCAACTCGTCATCGTCGAATCGCCCGCCAAGGCGAAGACCATCGAGAAATATCTCGGCAAGGACTACAAGGTTCTCGCTTCCTACGGCCATGTCCGCGACCTGCCCGCCAAGGACGGGAGCGTGCGGCCCGAGGAAGATTTCGCGATGGACTGGGAGGTCTATTCCGACAAGCGCAACCGCGAGCAGGTCAAGGCGATCGCGGATGCCGCCAAGAACGCCGAGCGGCTCGTGCTCGCGACCGACCCCGACCGCGAAGGCGAGGCAATCAGCTGGCATGTGCTTGACCTGCTCAAGAAGCGCCGCGCGCTCCCTGCCAGGGTCGAGCGGGTGACGTTCAACTCCATCACCAAGCAGGCCGTGACTGATGCGATGGCGAAGCCCCGCGAGCTCGATCAGCCGCTGATCGACGCCTATCTCGGCCGCCGCGCGCTCGATTACCTGTTCGGCTTCACCTTGTCGCCCGTGCTGTGGCGCAAGTTGCCGGGCGCGAAATCGGCGGGGCGAGTGCAGTCGGTGGCGCTGCGGCTCATCGTCGAGCGCGAGCGCGAGATCGAGGCGTTCAGGGCCGAGGAATACTGGTCGGTGCTCGCCAGGCTGGAGCATGACGGGGCACAGTTCGATGCGCGGCTCGTGCGCTTTCGCGGCGACAAGCTCGATAAGTTGAGCCTGGGCCAGGAAGGCATTGCGCTCGAAGCCAAGGCCGCGGTCGAGGGCGGACGCTTCACGGTCGAGGAGGTCGAGAAAAAGCCGCTCAAGCGCAACCCTGCGCCGCCTTTCACAACCTCGACGATGCAGCAGGAGGCCGCGCGCAAGCTTGGCTTCTCGGCGAGCCAGACGATGAGCGCCGCGCAACGCCTCTACGAGGCGGGCGCGATCACCTACATGCGGACCGATGGGGTGCAGATGGATCCGAGCGCGATCGCTGCGTGTCGTGAGGCGATCGGCGAACGCTACGAGGCGAGCTATTGCCCGGAGAAACCGCGCTATTACGCGACCAAGGCGAAGAACGCGCAGGAAGCGCACGAGGCAATCCGGCCGACCGACTTCTCGAAGGAGCGTTTTGGCAGCGGCGACGAGGCCAAGCTTTATGCGCTGATCTGGAAGCGCACGATGGCCTCGCAGATGGCGACCGCGCAGCTCGAGCGCACCACCGCCACCTTGCGCGATGCGACTGGCCAGCACGAGCTGCGCGCCACCGGACAGGTCGTGGTCTTCCCCGGCTTCTTCGCGATCTATCAGGAGGGCTTCGACGACAAGGAGGATGACGAGGACGGCCTGCTTCCACTGCTCCGGAAAGGCGATTGCCCCGCCAAGCGCGCCGTGGAGGCGAACCAGCATTTCACCCAGCCGCCCCCGCGCTTTTCGGAGGCGAGCCTCGTCAAGCGGCTCGAGGAGCTCGGCATCGGGCGCCCCTCGACCTACGCCTCGACGATCCAGACCCTGCGCGATCGCGCCTATGTGCGCGTGGAGAGCAAGCGCTTCTTCGCCGAGGAGAGCGGGCGGCTCCTGACCGCCTTCCTCGAGCGGTTTTTCCCGACCTATGTCGCCTATGATTTCACCGCCGAGCTCGAGGACGAGCTCGACACCGTCTCGGACGGGCGCGAGGACTACAAGGCGCTGCTCGCCCGTTTCTGGCGCGATTTCAAGCCCAAGACCGAAGAGATCATGGAGAAGCTGCCGAGCGAGGTGACCGAGGCGCTCGACGTCTATCTCGAGGATTATCTCTTCCCCCCGCGCGAGGACGGCAAGGATCCGCGCCACTGCCCGATGTGCGAGCAGGAGGGCCGCTCAGGCGGCGAACTGCACCTGCGCGGCGGGCGCTTTGGCGCGTTCATTGCCTGCCTTAACTATCCCGATTGCAAATACACCCGCCGCTTCGCCCAGCCCGGCGGCGATGGCGCCGATGCGGCCGAGGACGGCCTGATGGGAACGCATCCCGAGACAGGCGCGGAGATCCACCGCAAGACGGGCCGCTTCGGCCCCTATGTCGAGATGGAGGTCGAGGGCGAGAAAAAGCGCGCTTCAATCCCCAAGGACCTCGATGATTTCGATGTCGAATGGGCCGCGCGCCTGCTCGATCTGCCGCGCATCATCGGCGCGCATCCCGAGACGGGCAATCAGATCGAGGCCGCGATCGGTCGCTATGGCCCGTATCTGCGGCACGATGGCAAATACGCCAAGCTCGCCTCGACCCGCGACGTGTTCGAGACGGGCATGAACCAGGCCGTGGTGCTGCTCGCCGAGGCGGCCAACCGCAAGGGCGGCGGGCGCGGCGCGGCGCGCGAACCGCTCAAGACGCTTGGCGAGCACCCCACCAGCGGCGGCGAGATCAAGGTGATGGAGGGGCGCTATGGTCCCTATGTCACTGACGGCACCACGAATGCGACGATCCCCAAGGGCACCAGCCCCGAGGAAGTGACCGCTGAGCAGGCGATCGCGCTGATCGATGAGCGCGCGGCCAAGGCACCCGCCAAGAAGAAGGGCCGCAAGAAGGCTCCGGCCAAGAAGGCGACGACCAAGAAGGCTCCGGCCAAAAAGGCGACGACGAAGAACAAGGCCTCGGCGAAAAAGGCATCTGCATCAAAGACCTCCGCCAAACCGAAACAGACCACCGCCTGAACGGGTCAGATTGACGCGACGCAGCGCCCGGGCTCGGCAATTTTACGCCCGCCAGCGGATCTCGCGTTGGTAAATCCTTTAGTATTGTCCCTTAGACCTGCGCGGCAGACCAGGGACAAAGGCCGTGATTGAGATCGAAGTCCAGAACGAGACTCACCAAACCCAGACGCGCATCCGCTTTGCAGCGGTGCCGCGGATCGGCGAGGGGATCCGCTTGCGCGAGCCTGACGGAATGTGGGCGAGCTATGACGTGCTCGATGTGTGGTTCCAGAAGGCCGAGTTCGGCGATGTCTGGATGCCATATCTGCATATTCGCATGACCCCCGGAGAACTGGCTGGCGCAATGGGCGCAGAATTGGGCGGCGATCCGGCCGATGAGGTCGAGCAGGATGTCGGCTACGGCTCGCTTGAGCCTCAGGCATTCTCAGCCAGCCGCGCGCGCGTGCCCGGCGGCGATTACAGTGCCTATGCAGGGGAGGCCGAGCCATTCAAAATCTGATCAAACGCACGACCGGCCCCGGCAAAGGCAAGGGCGGCAGCGGCGGCGGCAGCGGTGACGGCAACGCCAGCGGTTCGCAGGGCACGGTCCAGGGCAAGACCCTTGCCGAGCGGCTTGCCGAGGCGCCCGAAAACGCGCGACCGATCGAGACGCCCGAGGATGTGCGCGATGTGATCGATGCGCGCGAGGCAGAAGGTGAGGCACCCCTCGCAGCCCCATCGTCCACGCACGCGCAGCCCGGTCCCTCGGAGGCGGTGCGAGAAGTCGACGCCATCGTCGCCGCCGCCAAGGCGATGCGCGACGGCCGGGCGCCCGAAGAGGTGCGCCAGGCGCAGGCGCGGGTGTGCCTCATCGTCGATGACAGCCGGGTGATCCGCAAGGTTTCGGGCAAGATAGCCAAGTCGCTGGGTTTCGTGCCCGTGGAGGCGCAGGACGGCACCGAGGCGCTCGCCCGCTGCAAGCAGGCGATGCCGCATCTCGTGCTGACCGACTGGAACATGCCCGAGATGAACGGGATCGAGTTCGTGCGCCAATTGCGCGCGATCCCGACGCCCAAGCCCCCGATCGTGGTGTTCTGCACCTCCAAGGGCGATGCCGCCGACATCCACGAGGGCATCAAGGCTGGCGCAGACGATTACATCGTCAAGCCGTTCGAGGAGAAGGACCTGCGCGCCAAGCTGGAGAAGCTGGGGAGGGCTTGACCAGGCGGGGCTGCTCACTTCACCCAGTCGAGCCCGATCTCCTCGAAGATTTCCTTGTCCTCGCTCCAGTCTTCCGCGTGCTTGACGTGCAGGAAGAGGTGGACCTTGACGCCGAGCAGCTCGGTCAGCTCCGCGCGCGCCGCCTCGCCGATCGCCTTGATCCGGCTGCCGCCCTTGCCCAGCACGATCGGGCGCTGGCTCTCGCGCGCGACCACGATTTGCTGGTGAATCTCGAGGCTGCCGTCGGGGCGATGCTGATATAGCTCGGGGCGCACGGCGCTATCATAGGGCAGCTCCTCGTGGAGCTGGCGATAGAGCTGTTCACGGGTGATCTCGGCAGCGAGCAGGCGCTCGGACGCATCCGAGACCTGGTCTTCGGGATACATCCACACGCCCTCGGGCATCAGCTTGGCGAGCGCCTCCTTCATCTCGTCCACGCCGTCGCCGGTGAGCGCCGAGACGAAGAACACCTCCTCGAAGGCGATCCGCTGCCCGAGCTCCTGCGCGAGTTCGAGCAGCGGCTCCTTCTTGGCTTTGTCGACCTTGTTGAGAACGAGGATCTTCTTTTCGGGGCGCTTCTCGAGCCCCTCAAGGATCGGCTCCAATTCATGGCGCCGCTGTTTGAGGGGATCGACCAGCAGCAGCACTGCATCAGCGCTCGTGGTCCCCTCCCAGGCGGCGCTCACCATGGCGCGATCGAGCCGGCGGCGCGGCGCGAAGATGCCGGGCGTGTCGACGAGGATCATCTGGACCGGGCCGAACAGCGCGATCCCGAGCATGCGCGCGCGGGTGGTCTGGGCCTTGGCCGAAGTGATCGCGACCTTCTGGCCGACGAGCTGGTTGACCAGCGTGGACTTGCCCGCATTGGGCGCGCCGATCACGGCGACGACGCCGCATTGCTGTGGGATGGAGGTCATTCGCTTGTATCCTCGCCGCGTTTCCTCCGCTGCGCTGCGGAGCGGCTGCGGGTGGCCGGTGGGCCTTGCGGAACCTTGCGGTTCCGGGGGGTTGGGGTTTTGTGGTTGATCATCCGAATTCCTCCAGAAACGCCTCGGCGGCGCGCCGTTCCGCCTCGCCCTTGCTGCTCGCGGTGCCTCGGGCCGAGCCGAGCGAGGCGATCGTGACCTCGACCGTGAAGCGCATCGCATGGTCCGGGCCCGAGCGCTCGACCACCTCGTAAACCGGCCCCGCGCGGCGATTGCCCGCTGCCCATTCCTGCAGCGCGCTCTTGGGATGCTTGGCCTTGCCGGCATCCCCACTTAGCTCGCCTTCCCACAGGCGATAGACGATACTGCGCGCTTCCTTGAAGCCGTGCTCTAGGAACGCTGCACCGATCAGCGCCTCCATCACATCGCCCAGGATGTTGTCGCTATCCGCCCCGCCATCCTCGCGCGCCTGCTTGCCGAGGCGCAGGTGATCGGGCACGCCGAGCGAGCGCGCGATCCGTGCGCAGGTCGCTCCGCTGACGAGCGCGTTGAGGCGCTGGGAGAGCTGCCCCTCGCGCGCATTGCCCGCCTGGTAGAGCCAGGCCGAGACGGCGAGGCCGAGCACACGGTCGCCGAGGAATTCCAATCGCTGGTAATCGGACGAGAGCTTGCCGCGCTGGCCGGGGGCGGCGTTGTTGAAGCTGCCATGGGTGAGCGCCTGCAGCCACAGCGCCGGGGTCTTGACCGCGAAGCCCTGGCGCTCGAGCCAGTCGCGTGTTGCCTGGGGCAGGGGCGCATCGTTCGCGTCATTCTCGGCCGCCGCGCTCACAGCGTGTCCCCGATCCGGCCCCAGCGGGTCGCCGGTCCCCACGTCCACGGCGCGAGCCACTCGGCGCTACCATCGGTCGACCAGACGATCACCTGCGCGCGCCCCACCAGCAGATCCTGCGCAACCATGCCGACGCCAAGGCCGATCATCGCGGGAAAGCGGCTGTCACGCGAATTGTCGCGATTGTCACCGAGCACGAAGATGTGACCCTCGGGCACGGTCTGCGGGCTCATCGCGTCACCATCGGAAGGGCCTGTATCGAGCACCTCATAGGCGCGCCCCGAGGGCAGCGTCTCGCGGTAACGGGGATAGCTGCACACGACCCGCCCGTCTGCCTCGCGCAGCTCGCGACCGCCGTAATGGCAGCCGGTGTTGAGCGAGACGGGCACGGTGAACTGCGCGATTCGCTCGCGCGCAATCGGCTCGCCGTTGAGGATCAGCCGCCCGCCGAGCATGGCGACCGTATCGCCCGGCAGGCCGATGACGCGCTTGATGTAGTCGGTTCCGTCGATCGGGTGCTTGAAGATGACGATATCGCCCCGTTCGGGCGTGCCCGCGAGGATGCGCGGGCCAAGGCCGGGCGCGGCGAAGGGAAGCGAATTGCCCGAATAGCCATAGGGCCATTTGGCGGCGATGAGGTAATCCCCGTTCCACAGACGCGGCAGCATGCTTTCCGATGGGATCGTGAAGGGCGCGACGATCAGCGTGCGCACCGCGAGGACGGTCACGACTACGATGGCCACCAGCTTGAGCAGCGCCGGGATGAAGCTATCGCGCGGCGCTGCTGAGGCCTCCCGCGCGCCTTCGGCAAGCGAGCCGTTCTCCCGCAGTCGAAGCTCGTCTAGCGATTTGCCCTTAACATCCATCGTTCCCATCCTTAGGCGCGCAGTCACCGTCTCGCAAAGGAGATTGCCGCGCCATGACGATCAAATCCGCTCCGACCTCCCAGGAATGGGAGCGCCTTGCCGCCATCAAGCCCCGGCCGATCGCGGCGCTGTTCGCGGCCGATCCGGGGCGCACAGAAGCGATGAGCCTGCGCCTCGAGTGGCCCGCGCACGAAGGCGAGAAGGGCGGAATGCTGATCGATTTTGCCAAGACCCACCTTTCGCAAGAGATTCTCGGTGCCTTCGAGGCGCTCGCCGAAGCGGCCGGGTTCGCCAAAGCGCGCGACGCGCTGTTCGAGGGCGGCATCGTCAACCCCAGCGAGGGCCGCGCCGCCACTCATGCCGCGATGCGCGGCAGCGGCGATGCGGCAGCGGTCGAAGAAGCGGACGCGCTGCTTGCGCGCATGGGCATCCTCGTCGATGCGATCCACGAGGGCGCGCTGGGCGATGTGCGCCACCTCATCCATATCGGCATCGGCGGCTCCGCGCTCGGTCCCGCGCTCGCGGTCGATGCGCTGACCCGCGATCTCGCCAAGGTCGACGTGCATGTTGTCTCCAACATTGACGGGCTCGCCCTCGAGCAGGCCTTTGCCGCATGCGATCCACAGGCGACGCTGATCGCACTCGCCTCCAAGACCTTCACCACGACCGAGACCATGACCAATGCGGCTTCCGCGCTCGATTGGCTGGCGCGCGAAGGTGTCGAGGATCCGAGCGGGCGGGTGATCGCGCTCACCGCCAACCCCGAGCGCGCGGTCGAGTGGGGCGTGGACGAGACGCGGATCCTCCCGTTTCCGGAGAGCGTGGGCGGGCGCTATTCGATCTGGTCGAGCATCGGCTTTCCCATCGCGCTCGCGATCGGCATGGAGGAATTCCGCGAATTTCTCGGCGGCGCGCGCGCGGTGGACAGCCACTTCCGCGAAACCGAAGGGCGCACCAACGGCCCGCTCATGGCAGCCTTCGCTGACCAATATTACGCGCGCCTGCGCGACTGCCAGACCCGCGCGGTGTTCGCCTATGACGAGCGGCTCGCGCTGTTCCCCGATTATCTCCAGCAGCTCGAGATGGAATCGAACGGCAAGCGGGTGACGACGAACGGCGAGCCGGTCGAGGGGCCGACCGCGCCGATCACCTGGGGCGGGGTGGGCACGGATGCGCAGCACGCGGTGTTCCAGCTGCTCCACCAGGGCACGCATCTCGTGCCCGTCGATTTCTTCGCGGCCATCGCTCCGGGGGATGCGCTCGATCCGGCGCATCACCGTGCTCTGTTGATGAATTGCCTTGCCCAAGGGGCCGCGCTGATGGCGGGGCAGGCCTCGGATGATCCGGCGCGCGCCTATCCAGGGGATCGGCCCTCGACCACGTTTCTGCTCGACGACCTCGATCCCGCCGCGCTCGGTGCGCTGATCGCCTTTCACGAGCACCGCACCTTTGCCAATGCCGTCTTGATGGGGATCAACCCGTTCGACCAGTTCGGGGTCGAGCTCGGCAAGGCGATCGCGCAGGCGATCAAGAGCGGCGAGGGGGAATTCGACCCGAGCACGCGCGCGCTCATGAAAGCGGCCGGGCTGGCCTGAATTCGCGGCGAAGCGTGCGGCTCGTGGCTCCGCGACAGAGGGTTCGAATTGCCATTGCGGGCGAGGAGATTATGCTCAGGGTCCTCGCAACTCACCGCTCACCGCGAAAGACGCCTTATTGATGCCACGCTCCGCACGTCTCCTGTTCCCGACGCTCGCACTCGTCTGCGCGGCGGGGTCTTCCCTCGCTGCCGACCCCGAGGTCGCGGCGAAGGGCCCGCGCGCGGTTCAGCTCGTGCGGTTCGATGGCGGCCAGGAATTCCTCAACACTTCCTCGCGCCTGCGCATATGGCGGGCCGAGGGTGGCTACAGGATCGAGGTCGATGCCGCGGGCAAGGCCACTTCGTGCACCATTCTCGACAAGTTTCGCCGCACCTATATCAACCAGAAGCTGTGCGAAGTCCTGCTCGAGCATCACACTTTCGCGCCCGCGCTCGACGCGGCGAACCAGCCGATTGCTGGGACTTATGAGCATTCGCTGTCCTTTTCCGAGCTGCGCGCGGAGGGCTGAGCGCCATCGGGTCGGCGCATGTTCGTCACTCCTTGATTGACTTTGCAGTCGCAACGCCCCATTTGCAGCCTCGCGCGGATCAGACGGCCAGCGTGAAACGGTGCCCATGCGGCGCCTTTGGCCTCCCGCGATTATCTCTCACGAGCTTCCCTATTCACGCGGGCGGTTTTTCTCCCCCGCGATGCGTCCGGTGCGAATGCCGGATCGCAACGCATATCTTGCGAGTTTTCATGACACATTTTTCCGATCTCGGGCTGTCGCAGCCCGTTCTCCAGGCGCTCGAGCTCAAGGGCTACGATACGCCGACCCCCATCCAGGCGCAGGCAATTCCACCGGTGCTCGAAGGGCGCGACCTCGTCGGTATCGCCCAGACCGGCACCGGCAAGACCGCAGCCTTCATGCTTCCCTCGATCGATCGCCTGCGCGCGAGCGATAATCGCGTGCCCTTCAAGTCCTGCCGCATGCTGGTGCTCGCGCCGACGCGTGAACTTGCAGTGCAGATTGCGGCCAGCGCCAAGGAATATGGCGCGCTTGCCGGGCTCAAGGTCGCTGCGATTGTCGGCGGGACCAGCGTCAACAAGGATCGCAACAAGCTGCATCGCGGCACTGATATCCTAGTCGCGACCCCCGGGCGGCTGCTCGACCTCATCGACCAGAAGGCCTTCGGGCTTGGCGGCGTCGAGGTGCTGGTGCTCGATGAAGCGGACCAGATGCTCGATCTGGGCTTCATCCATGCGCTAAAGCGCATCAACCAGCTTGTTCCCAAGGAGCGCCAGACGCTGTTCTTCAGCGCCACCATGCCCAAGGCGATCAAGGAGCTGATCGCGGGCTATTGCAACAAGCCCGTGATGGTCTCGGTGACGCCCGAGAGCACCACGGCCGAGCGGATCGACCAGTATCTCTTCATGGTCCAGCAGGACGAGAAATCCTCGCTGCTAGAGCTCATTCTCGGTGGCCGCCACAAGGTTCCGGGCGAATTCGAGCGGGTGTTGATCTTCACCCGGACGAAACATGGCGCCGACCGGGTCGTCAAGAAGCTCGGTCAGGCCGGCATCGCCGCCAACGCGATCCACGGCAACAAGACGCAAGGCCAGCGTCAGCGCGCGCTTGACGAGTTCCGCTCGGGCCGCACCCGGCTGCTGATCGCGACCGATGTCGCCGCACGCGGGATCGACATTCCGGGCGTCAGCCACGTCATCAATTACGAGCTGCCCAACGTGCCCGAGCAATATGTCCACCGGATCGGGCGCACCGCGCGTGCTGGCCGCGATGGCGTGGCAATTGCCTTCTGCGCCGAGGACGAGCGCGCTTATTTGAAAGACATCCAGAAGACGACCGGGGCGAGCCTCGAGCGGCTTGCCTTGCCCGACAATTTCCGCGCCGTGGTCGAAGGCGTCGGTCCGACCAAGCCCGAGCCGCGCGGCGCAACGCGCGTTTCGGCAAGGAAGATCGCGCCCAAGCCGCGCGGCGCTGCTCAGGGACGCAATAGCAGTGAGCAGGACCAAAAGGCGCGGAGCAGGCCGCGCGCCGATTCGCAGGGCAACGCTCCGGGCAAGCCCCGTCGCTCGCGCAGCAAGGGTCGGCCTCAAGGCCAGCGTCCTGGCTCGGGCTCGGGCTCCGGCGCCGGGCCTTCGCGGCAAGGTGGCGGCTCGGGTCGCCAGCACAACAGCGCCCGCTAGACAGCGCTGCGGTGCACCCCGCACCGATCAGCGGGGAGCCCGGCGAAAGCGGATGTTAAGCATGCGCGCCTAAACCGCCTTCTGACCTCAGAACATAAGGCCAAGGGCAAGCATGATCCGGACCGAGACGACTTTGGTGGTTGGCGCTGGCGCCAATTGCGAAATCGAGATGCCCACCGGCGCCGAGCTGCTTGCCCGGATCGCCGCTGGGTTCGATTTCGAGCGTCTCGGCACGCAGCTTCAGACGCGCGACATGGTTGCCTTTGCGCACATCTTCGAGAGCGTGGCCGAGCGGCTGCAGACCACGCCGCAAGCGCTGCAGGAGGCAGGCCAGACGATCCGCTTCGCCTCGCTCGTCACCTCCTCGATCGATCAGGTGCTCGAGCAATATGGCGGCAATCCGCTGGTGATCGCGGTCGGCAAGATCGCGCTTGCCTATTACGCACTCCAAGCCGAAAGCAAATCGACCCTCGCGGTCGAACCGCGAGCCCCCGGCGAACTGCCCTTGCGCGGCACCGAGAACTGGCTGTTTCAACTGGGCCAGCTCATCACCAAGGGCGTGCCGCGCGCGCAGGCGGAGCAGTGTTTCGACAAGCTCTCGATCGTGTGCTTCAACTATGATCGCGCGATCGAGCATTACATGCCCTGGGTGCTCAACATGGCCTTCGGCATGCCGATCGACGAAGCGCGCGAGATGGTCGCCTCGCACATGCGCATCATCCATCCCTATGGCTTTGCAGGCCCGCTGCCGTGGCAGTTTTCCTCCGGCGAACCGGCCGAATGGGGCGACGAGCAACCCGAGGACTGGCTCGCCCTTTCGCGCAATTTCTTCACCGCGAGCGAGCGCGCCCGCGACAAGCGCTTCTCGAGCTTCCTGATGGCCGAGATCGCGCAGGGGCGCAGGCTCGGCTTTCTCGGCTTCGGCTTCGATCCGATGAACACCTCGATGCTGTTCGATCGCGTGCTCGATCATGATCCGGACGTGATGGTCGCGCTGCTCGGCATCGGGAAGGGCGCGGAAAAGGCGATCCACTATCTCCTCAAGCGCAACACCGGCGTGAAGGACCCCGATCTCATCCAGATCGAGGACATCAAGGCCTATCAGCTCCTTCGCGACAACGCGCTGTTTCTCGAAACCTAGGTTGGCATGGCGGCCCGGCGCGGCCATATCGCTCCCGAACGAATGAGGGAGCTTGTGCAGTGGCCGAGAGCGAATACGATTACGACCTTTTCACCATCGGCATCGGGTCGGGCGGCACCAGGGCAAGCCGCGTTGCCGCCGCGCATGGCGCGCGGGTGGCAGCCGCAGAGGAGCACCGCGTCGGCGGTACCTGTGTGATCCGCGGCTGCGTGCCCAAGAAGATGCTCGTCTACGGCGCGCAATTTGCCGAGGATCTCGAGGATGCGACCCATTTCGGGTGGACGATCGAGGGCAAGAGCTTCAACTGGAAGAAGCTGCGCGATCACGTGATGAAGGACGTGAGCCGGATCGAGGGCATCTACACCGAAACGCTCGAGAAGCACGACGTCGCTCTCTATCACGAGCGCGCCGAGATCACCGGGGATCACGAGATCACGCTCGCAAGCGGCAAGATCGTCACCGCGCGCCATATCCTGATCGCAACCGGAGCGCGCCCGCACGTGCCGCAGTTCAAGGGCTGCGAGCATCTCATCACCTCGAACGAGGCGTTTCACCTCGATGAGGTGCCCAAGTGCATCCTGATCCTGGGCGGCGGCTATATCGCCAACGAGTTCGCCGGCATCTTCAACGAGTTCGGCTGCCAGGTGGTGATCGCCAACCGCTCCGACGTGATCCTGCGGCAATATGATTTCTCGATGCGCGACCGGCTCATGCAGATCTCGATGACCAAGGGCATCGAGTTCCTGTTCAACTGCGAGGTCGAGGAAATCATCAAACTGGAGGATGGCCGCTTCGAGGTCCGCTTCGACGGCAAGGAGCCGCGCCATTTCGATCTCGTCATGGCAGCGACGGGGCGCGTGCCCAATGTCGAGGGGCTCGGGCTCGAGAATGTCGGCGTCGAGCTTGGCGAGCGCGGCGAGATAAAGGTCGATGCGTTCTCGAAGACCAATGTCGACCACATCTACGCAGTGGGCGACGTGACCGACCGGGTGCAGCTCACCCCCGTCGCGATCCGCGAGGGGCAGGCCTTCGCCGATAGCCTGTTCGGTCCGGGCGAGCCCTACGCGGTCGATCACTCCTGCATTCCGAGCGCGGTGTTCAGCCACCCGCCGATCGCCGCGGTCGGCCTCAACGAGCGCGAGGCCAAGGACAAATACGGGCAGGTTGCCGTCTACACCTCGGATTTCCGCGCCATGAAAAACGTCGTCGCCGAGCGTAACGAGCGCAGCCTCATCAAGATGGTGTGCGACGGGGCCAACGGCACGATTCTCGGCATTGCCATGATCGGGCCCGATGCGCCCGAGATCATGCAGGCCGCCGCGGTCGCGGTGAAGGCGGGCATGAACAAGGCCGATTTCGATGCGACGACGGCGATCCACCCGACAGTCGCGGAGGAGCTGGTGCTGATGCGCTGAAGCCTGCTCGGGGCACGGCGATAGACAGCCTCCCGAAAAGCGCGCCGATGACACGGGGCGCAGGCAACATCGCGGGTGAATGCCCGATTGACAGGTGAACGTGCCCGGTCTCGCCAATCCCGAGGGGCACGGGATCAAGAGCAAGCTCGGCAAGATCCGGCATGTCGCTGCGAGCCATGCCAGGCAGCACCTCGGATGGCCCATGCGCCCCATCAGGGGCACGATTGCCGAGGCGGGCGAGAGCCTCATCGCGCCTGGTGTGGTGAAGGCCAAGGCGCATCGCTGCATAGATTGACGCTGGCGCAGCGCTCGGGCAACGCCTGAGGCAAACGCAACACCCGCCGCAAGGAGCGCCAATGTCCGCCAATATTGCCGAAATGGAACGCCGCCGCGAAGCCGCCCGGATGGGCGGCGGCGAAAAGCGCGTCGCCGCGCAGCACGCCAAGGGCAAGCTCACCGCGCGCGAACGCTTGGACGTCCTGCTCGACGAGGGCTCGTTCGAGGAAGTCGATACTTATGTGGAACACGATTGCACCGATTTCGGGATGGAGGATCAAAAGATCCCCGGCGATGGCGTGGTGACGGGTTCGGGCACGATCAACGGGCGGCTCGTCTATGTCTTCAGCCAGGATTTCACCGTCTTCGGCGGCTCTCTCTCCAAGCGCCATGCCGAGAAGATTTGCAAGATCATGGATACCGCGATGAAGGTCGGCGCGCCGGTCATCGGGCTCAACGATTCGGGCGGGGCGCGCATCCAGGAGGGCGTCGCGAGCTTGGGCGGCTATGCCGAGGTGTTCCAGCGCAATGTGCTCGCGAGCGGTGTGGTGCCGCAACTGAGCCTCATCATGGGGCCGTGCGCGGGCGGCGCGGTCTACAGCCCGGCGATGACCGACTTTATCTTCATGGTGAAGGATAGCTCCTATATGTTCGTGACCGGGCCCGAAGTGGTGAAGACCGTGACCGGCGAGGTCGTCACTCAGGAGGAACTGGGCGGCGCGATCACCCACACCACCAAGACCAGCGTCGCCGATGTCGCTTACGAGAACGACATCGAGGCGCTGCTCGCCGCGCGCCGGTTCTTCGATTTCCTGCCGCTCTCGAACCGCGAGGCCGTGCCCGAAATCCCCACGATCGATCCGTGGGACCGCGAGGAGCCGAGCCTCGATACGCTCATCCCCGACAACGCCAACCAGCCCTACGATATGCACGAGGTGATCGCCAAGACGCTCGACGAGGCTGATTTCTTCGAGATCCAGCCCGCCCATGCGGCCAACATCATCTGCGGCTTCGGCCGGATCGAGGGGCGCACGGTGGGGGTGGTGGCGAACCAGCCGATGGTGCTTGCAGGCGTGCTCGATATCGCCTCGGCCAAGAAGGCGGCCCGCTTCGTGCGCTTCTGCGACGCCTTCGAAATCCCCATCTGCACCTTCGTCGACGTGCCCGGCTTCCTCCCCGGCACCGCGCAGGAGCTGGGCGGGATCATCAAGCACGGCGCGAAGCTGCTCTTCGCCTATGCCGAGGCGACCGTGCCCAAGATCACGATCATCACCCGCAAGGCCTACGGCGGGGCCTATGACGTGATGGCTTCCAAGCATTTGCGCGGCGATTTGAACTACGCCTGGCCCACAGCGGAAATCGCGGTGATGGGCGCCAAGGGCGCGGTCGAGATCATCTTCCGGCAAGATCGCGACGACCCTGCCAAGATCGCCGAGAAGACGAAAGAATACGAGGACCGCTTCGCCAACCCCTTCGTGGCGGCCTCACGCGGCTATATCGACGAGGTGATCCACCCGAGCTCAACGCGGCGCAGGGTGGCGCTGGGGCTCAGGAAGCTGCGGACGAAGAGCCTCGAGAACCCGTGGAAGAAGCATGATAACATTCCGCTGTAATGAAGTACTGGGCAATCTGGTTGTGGTTGGGGATCGGGCTATTAGGAGGTCTCATTGCCAGCTTCTGGTTTGATCCAGATTGGGTCGTGGTTGGTGCCGGGCTTGCCACGGGCGCTTCCATCGGCGGCGCGCTGACCAAAGACCCGCGCAGCGATTGATGGAGGAAGTGATGAAACTAGGCCGAATGAACCACGTCGGATACGCCGTCCCGGACATGAACGCAGCGGTTGCGCATTATCGCGACGTCATGGGCGCGACCTCGATTTCCGATCCGATCCTGCTCGAGGAATCCGGCCTCAAGGTCGTGTTCGTCGATACGCCGACCGATACTGGCATGAACGGAACACAGATCGAGCTCATCGAGGAAACCCGGCCCGGCACCGCGATCAGCGCCTTTCTTGAGAAGAACCCGCTCGGCGGCCAGCATCATGTCTGCTTCGAGGTGCCCGACATCGAGCAGGCGCGCGCTGAGTTCGAGGCGCTGGGCAAGCGCATTCTCGGCCCCACCCGGATCGGCGCGCACGGCACGCCGATCTTCTTCGTCCACCCCAAGGATATGCAGGGAATGCTCACCGAGATCATGGAGACCCCGCGCGAGGGCGCGCACTGGTCGAACTGAGGCTCTTGCCAGCCGCCACCGCGACCCTCTAGGTCGGTTTCAAAGCGAGACTTTGGGAGACAAGCATGACCTACGAGACGATCCGCGTCGAGCGCGAAGGGCCGCTTACCACCATCACCCTCAACCGCCCCGAGCGCTTGAACGCCATGCCCCCGCAGATGGCGGACGAGATCGGGCAGGCGTTTTACGATCTGGGGGAGGCGCGCTGCGTGCTGATCACCGGCGAGGGCAAGGGCTTCTGCTCGGGCGCGGACCTCTCGGCGCGCGGCGAGGGCAGTGCGCTTAGCTCCAAGGGCGGCAGCCATCAGGCGCTGAGCAAGCACTACAACCCTGCGATCAGCCAGATCCTGCGCGCGAGCGTCCCCATTATCTGCGCGGTCAACGGCCCGGCGGCGGGCGTGGGGTGCAGCCTCGCGCTGGCAGCCGACTTCACCATCGCTTCCAAGAGCGCCTATTTCCTCCAGGCCTTCGTCAATATCGGCCTCGTGCCCGATGGCGGCTCGACCTGGCTGCTCGCCCGTGCGATCGGCCGGGCGAGGGCGACGCGCATGATGATGCTGGGTGAGAAGATCGGCGCCGAGCAGGCTGAAGACTGGGGCCTTATCTACAAGTGCGTGGCCGATGAGCTGCTGATGGACGAGGCCCGCGCGCTCGGCGAGAAGCTCGCCAACGGCCCTACGGTCGCGCTCTCGACCATGAAGCGCAACATCGTCACCGCGCTTGACGGCGATCTCAACCACGTCTTCCTCGTCGAGGCCGAGGGGCAGCGGGTCGCGGGCGCGAGCCAGGATGCGATGGAGGGCGGGATGGCCTTCCTCCAGAAACGCAAGGCCGAGTTCAAGGGGGCCTGAAGCTCCCCTCTTCCGCGCTCGTTCGGGCTCGCGAAGCCCGTGCCGGTGCTCTTCCCGCTTTGCGATGAAAACGAACACAGCCCTTCGACAGGCTCGGGGCGAATGGATATGGTGCTCTCATGACCGACAAACCCACTCCCGCCGACTGGAAAGCCCTCGCCGACAAGGAATCGAGGGGCCGCGACCTCACGTGGGAAACGCCTGAAGGTTTCGCGATCAAACCCCTGTATACGCAGGAGGATCACGCTGGATGGGATCCGGGTCTCCCCGGCTTCGCCCCGTTCACCTGCGGGGTCAAGGCGAGCATGTATGCCGGGCGTGCGTGGACGATCCGGCAATATGCGGGCTTCTCCACCGCCGAGGAATCGAACGCCTTCTACCGCCGCAATCTTGCCGCAGGGCAGAAGGGCCTTTCGGTTGCCTTCGATCTTGCCACGCATCGCGGCTATGATAGCGATCATCCGCGTGTTCTCGGCGATGTCGGCAAGGCGGGCGTGGCAATCGACACCGTGCGCGACATGGAGATCCTGTTCGATCAGATCCCGCTCGATCAGATGAGCGTCTCGATGACGATGAACGGCGCGGTGATCCCGGTGCTCGCCTTTTTCATCGTCGCCGCCGAGCGCCAGGGCGTTGCGCAGGAAAAGCTCGACGGGACCATCCAGAACGACATCCTCAAGGAGTTCATGGTCCGCAACACCTATATCTATCCCCCCGAGCCGAGCATGCGGATCGTCTCCGACATCATCGCATATACCTCGGTCAACATGCCGAAATTCAACAGCATTTCGATCAGCGGCTATCACATGCACGAGGCCGGGGCGACAGCGGTGCAGGAGCTCGCCTTCACCATCGCCGATGGCAAGGAATACGCCAGGCGCGCGATGGAGACCGGGCTCGACATCGATGCGTTCGCCGGGCGGCTCAGCTTCTTCTTCGGCATCGGCATGAACTTCTTCATGGAGATCGCCAAGCTGCGCGCCGCGCGCACGCTGTGGTATCGCGTGATGGACGGGCTCGGCGCCAAGGAGGAACGCTCCAAGATGCTGCGCACCCATTGCCAGACGAGCGGGGTCTCGCTGCAGGAGCAGGATCCCTACAACAACGTCATTCGCACCACGATCGAGGCGCTCGCGGCGACGTTGGGCGGCACCCAGTCGCTCCACACCAACGCGCTCGACGAGGCGATTGCGCTGCCGACCGATTTCTCCGCCCGGATCGCGCGCAACACCCAGCTCGTCCTGCAGGAGGAAAGCGGAATCACCAACGTGGTCGATCCGCTGGGCGGCTCGCACTACGTCGAGGCGCTGACCGCCACGCTGGTCGAGGAAGCGGAAAAGCTGATGGCGGAAGTCGACGCAGCGGGCGGGATGACCGCTTATGTCGATAGCGGCGCGCCCAAGGCAGCGATCGAGCGGGCGGCGGCGGAAAAGCAGACCAGGGTCGATCGCGGCGAGACGGTGATCGTCGGCGTCAACAAGTATCGCAAGGACAAGGAAGATCCGATCGAGACGCTCGACATCGACAACGCGCAGGTGCGCAAGGCCCAGATCGCGCGGATCGAGCAGGTGCGCAGCGAGCGGGACGAGGCCGCGTGCCGCGCGGCGCTGGGCGCGCTGACCGAGGGCTGCCGCAGCGGCGGCAATGTGCTCGCGCTCGCGGTCGAGGCGGCGCGCTATGATGCGACGCTGGGCGAGATCAGCGCGGCGATGGAGGAGGCCTTTGGCCGCCACGATGCGACCCCGAAGCCCGTCGCGGGCGTTTACCGCACCGCCTACGAATTCGACCGCCGCTGGGAGCAGGTCACGGCCGGGGTCGAGGCGGTCGAGCGCCGTATGGGTCGTCGCCCACGCATCATGGTCGCCAAGATGGGGCAGGACGGGCACGATCGCGGCGCTAACGTGATCGCCTCGGCCTTTGGCGATATGGGCTTCGAGGTGGTCTCCGGCCCCCTTTTCCAGACCCCCGAGGAAGCGCGCGACATGGCGCTTGCTAACGATGTCGACTTGGTCGGCTGCTCGAGCCTTGCCGCCGGACACAAGACCCTCATCCCCGAGCTCATCCGCCTGCTGCGCGAGGCGGGCCGAGGGGACATCAAGGTGACGGCGGGCGGCGTTATCCCCGCGACCGATTACGATTTCCTGCGCGAGGCCGGGGTCAGCGGGATTTACGGGCCGGGCTCGAACGTGGTCGAATGCGCGGCCGATATCCTCACCATGCTCGGCCACAACATGCCGCCGCTCGAGAGCGCGCTCGAGGAGGCGGCCGAATGAGCGGGCTACGCACCGACTGGACCCGCGAGGAGATTGACGCCCTCTTCGACCAGCCTTTTACCGAGCTGGTGTTCGAGGCGGCGAGCGTCCACCGCGAGTATCACCCGCCGAGCGAGGTGCAGCTGTGCACGCTGCTCTCCATCAAGACCGGTGGCTGCCCCGAGGATTGCGGCTATTGCTCGCAGTCGGTCCGTGCGGACTCGGGCGTTGAGGCGACCAAGCTCATGGACGTGCAGGCGGTCCTCCAGCGCGCGGCTCAGGCGAAGGATGCCGGCTCGCAACGCTTCTGCATGGGCGCGGCGTGGCGCAATCCCAAGGACCGCGACATGCCCGCGATCGTGGAGATCGTGAAGGGCGTTCGCGCGATGGGGCTCGAGACCTGCATGACGCTCGGCATGCTCGAGCCGCATCAGGCAGCACAGCTGGCCGAGGCCGGCCTCGACTATTACAATCACAATATCGACAGCTCGCCCGAATATTACGAGCGTGTCATCACCACCCGCGATTTCCAGTGCCGCCTCGATACGCTGGACCATGTGCGCCGCGCGGGGATCAATGTCTGTTCGGGCGGGATCGTGGGCATGGGGGAGACGCGGCAAGACCGGGTCGGCTTCATCCACACGCTCGCGACCTTGCCGCAGCACCCCGAGAGCGTGCCGGTGAATGCGCTGGTGCCGGTCAAGGGCACGGTGCTGGGCAATATGCTGGCTGACACGCCGCTCGCCAAGATCGACGATATCGAGTTCGTCCGCACGGTGGCGGCGGCGCGGATCACGATGCCGCGCTCGATGGTGCGGCTCTCGGCGGGGCGCGAATCGATGTCCGAGGCTTGCCAAGCGCTGAGTTTCCTCGCGGGCGCGAACTCGATCTTCACCGGCGACAAGCTGCTGACCGCGCCCAATGCGGGCGATGACAGCGACGGCGCGCTGTTTGCCAAGCTTGGCCTCACTGCGCTCAGGGGCGAGGAGCCCGCTGTGGCCGCCAAGGCCGAGGTTGCGGCCACGGTGGGATGACGCTCGGCTTCTCGGTTGAGTCCTTGCTGGCGCGGGCGCGCGCCGGCGGCCGGCTGCGCATGGGTTTGGTCAGACTCGCCGAGGATGAGTGGTTGCAGCCCGAGCCCGACCTTGCGGCGCGCGCGCGAGGTTTTGCCGAATTTCCCGAGGGCATCCAGCTCACCCCCGAAGCCGATGCGCCGGGAAAGGAGCTTGCCGCGATGATGGGCGCGGATGGCGGGCTTGCGGGTGCGGCGGCGAGCGCACACGAGGACATGTGCCTGCTTGTCCGCCGCGCTGACGAGCCGCAATTCCGCCTTGTCGGCGCGACGGTCGCCTGGCCGACCGATTGGCGTCCGAAGGAGAAGCTGGGGCTACCCTTGCGTGCGCTGCACGCGCCGATCGCGGGCTACGAGGAACAGCTTGCGAGCGGCGTTGATCGTTTCATGGAGACGCTGCGCCCTGGCGCGATCTTCGGCCGTTGCAACTGGTTCATCGCGCCGACCAGCGAGCGCCGCTGGTTGGCCGAGAGCCCGCCCAAGGAGGCTTTCGCGCATGTGACGTCGGCAAATGCCGGGGAGACGCTGTTCGTGCGCTGCGAACGCCAGACGCTGCGCTGCCTGCCGCAGACGGGGGCGATCCTGTTCACGATCGGCGTCTATGTCGAACGCCTCGGCGCGCTTCCCGCCGCACAAGCCGTGTCGCTGGCCGAGGCGATGGAGGAACTCGTCGCGGGCGAGGGCGAGCGCCGTGGCACGCCTGCCTACGCCGATGCGCTGCGTGGCTATGCCCAAAGGGAGACCGCCTGATGCTGAATGCCATGATGATACTCGCCGGGCTAGCGCAGCAGCCACCGCCGGTGGCCGACTGGAACTGCGAAGATCCCACGCGCCAGCAGGAGATGAACTGGTGCGCCGCGCGCGAGTTCGAGGAGGCCGACGCAGCGCTGAACGAGGCATGGAGCCGCGCGCGGGCGCGGACCCGAGCGCAGGATGCCGACTACGCCAGCTATCAGCCCGAAGGCGACGAGCGCCCCGGGCATTTCGCCAGCCTGCTCGAGGCGCAGCGAGCCTGGCTCACCTTTCGCGACGCGCATTGCCGCATCGATGGCTACACCGCGCGCGGCGGCACGCTCGAGCCGCTGCTCGTCTCCACTTGCAAGACCGCGCTGACGAAAGCGCGCACCGACCAACTCGAAGCGATCGCGCAGGGGCCGGAATGATCGCTCCGGTTGCCGATCGCCGCGCATGGCGGCATAGGCTTCGCCACACTTCAAGCACAGAGCCGGAGAGAGCCGCTTGTTCGCAAAGATCCTGATTGCCAATCGCGGCGAGATCGCCTGCCGCGTCATCCAGACGGCAAAGCGCATGGGGATCGCCACGGTCGCGGTCTATTCCGACGCCGATCGCCACGCGCCCTTCGTGCAGATGGCGGACGAGGCAGTGCACATCGGCCCTGCGTCCGCCGCCGAGAGCTATCTCGTGCCCGAGAAGATCATCGCTGCCTGCAAGCAGACGGGCGCCGAGGCGGTGCATCCTGGCTACGGCTTCCTTTCCGAGCGGGCGAGCTTCGTCGAAGCCTTGGACAAGGAGGGCATCGCCTTCATCGGCCCGCCTGCCGGCGCGATCGCGGCGATGGGCGACAAGATCGAATCGAAGAAGCTCGCACGCGAGGCAGGGGTCAATGTCGTGCCCGGCTTCGTCGGCGAGATCCGCGACACCGATCACGCGGTCGAGATTGCGAACGAGATCGGCTATCCCGCCATGATGAAGGCCTCGGCCGGGGGCGGGGGCAAGGGGATGCGCCTTGCCTGGTCCGAAAACGACGTGCGCGAGGGCTTCGAGGCGACCAAGCGCGAGGGCTTGAATTCCTTTGGCGATGATCGCGTTTTCATCGAGAAATTCATCGAGAACCCGCGCCACATCGAGATCCAGATCCTCGGCGACAAGCAGGGCAACATCCTCTATCTCAATGAGCGCGAATGCTCGATCCAGCGGCGCCACCAGAAGGTGGTGGAGGAAGCGCCCTCGCCGTTCGTCACTCCGAAAATGCGCAAGGCGATGGGCGAGCAATGCGTCGCGCTGGCGCGGGCAGTGGGATATTATTCTGCCGGTACGGTCGAGCTGATCGTCAGCGGCGCTGATCCGACAGGTGAGAGCTTCTATTTTCTCGAGATGAACACCCGCCTTCAGGTGGAACATCCGGTGACCGAAGCGATCACCGGCATCGACCTGGTCGAGCAGATGATCCGCGTTGCGGCGGGCGAGCAACTGCCGTTCTCGCAAGGCGATATCGGGATCGATGGCTGGTCGATCGAGAACCGCGTCTATGCCGAAGACCCCTATCGCGGCTTTCTCCCCTCGACCGGGCGGCTCGCGCACTATTCGCCGCCCATCCCCGGGTGGACGCAGGACGATGAAGTCGCGGGCAAGGGGCGGCGCGGTGTTGCGCACGGCGCGGGCTCAGTGCGGGTCGATGACGGGGTGTTCGAGGGCGGCGAGGTCTCGATCTACTACGATCCGATGATCGCCAAGCTGATCACCTGGGCGCCGACACGCGAAGAGGCAATCGACCTTCAGGTGGAGGCGCTCGACCGGTTTCGCATCAAGGGCCTTGGCCACAATGTCGATTTTCTCTCCGCGATCATGCAGCACGAGCGCTTCCGCGCTGGGGAGTTGACCACTGGCTTTATCGCCGAGGAATATCCCGAAGGGTTCGCCGGCGCGCCGGTTTCGCCCGAATTCCAGCGCATGCTCGCCGCGATCTGCGCTGGCAACGAGTTCACCTGGCAGAGCCGCGCGCGGCAAATCTCAGGCAAGCTCGTCGAGGAGGCGCAGGCAGTCAGCAACGAGTGGCTGGTGAAGATCGGGGAGACGCGCCACGAGGTTGTCCTCGGCGAAGGGCAGGCCACGGTCGACGGTGTCCGCGTCGAGGGCAATTGCAATTGGCTTCCCGGCATGGTCGAGGCGACCGCGACCGATGTTGAGGGGCGGCGCTATGGCCTGATCATCGAGCGTGAGGGCGCGCATTGGGCGATCACCACCAGAGGCGCGAGCACGCGCGCGCTCGTCCTGCCGCTCGCGCTTGCTCGCCACGAGAGCATCATGATCGAGAAGGAGCCGCCCGATTTTTCGAAGATGCTGATCTGCCCGATGCCCGGCGTGCTGGTGAAGCTGCATGTGGGCGAGGGCGACGCGGTGCAGGCCGGACAGCCGCTCGCCACGGTCGAGGCGATGAAGATGGAGAACATTCTGCGCGCCGAGAAGGAGGGCACGGTCGCCCATGTGAACGCGGCGGAAGGCGAGAGCCTCGCGGTCGATGCGGTGATCCTCGAGTTCGAGTGATGGCGCCGCCACGGGAAGTTACTCGCCGGTAAACCACTTGCACTGGTTAATTGTTGGCAAATGAGCCTTAGGCCCAGAATGGATAGCGTCCGATTTGGCGCGGCAACTCGGTGAGATCAGGATCATGGCCAGAGCAGGTACGGGATTTTTCGATAACAGCGGCAATTTCTTCAAGTCGGCCGACGATGCGACGGTAAGCGATCTGGCCGCGCTCTTTGGCCCGATCGGCGAGGACGAGAACGCGGCCTATATCGCTGCGCGCATGATCCTCGAGCGTCGCAGCGAGATCGCCAAATTGCTTTCCGAGCATGATGCGCTGGTCAATGCCGGGCAGACCAATGGGCTTGGCACGAACGGCTTCGATGCCGGGCTGAGCTCGGAGCGCGAAAGCAAACCGGGCATGCGCCTCAGCGACATCACCCCCAAGGTTGCCCGCATGCCGACCCTGCCGGCGGGCTGAGCGAAGATCAGCCGTTTCGCAATTGCTCGTCGAGAAACGCTGCGACATCCCCCAGCGCGACATCTCGGGCAAGATAGGCTTCGCCGATCCCCCTGAGGAGTAGGAAGGGAAGGGTGGCACCCTCCATCTTCTTGTCATGACGCATGTGGTCGACCAGCCTCGCGCCGCTGCAATCGAGCCCCAACGCGCTCAGATCCGCAGGCAAGCCGCTCGCTGCGATCAGCGCGTGGACCCGCGCCGCCTCTGCCACTCCTATATCGCCGCGCCGCGCGGAATAGCGCGCGGCGAGCACCATGCCCATCGCCACTGCCTCGCCGTGAAGCAGTCGATCCGAAAAGCCGGTTTCGGCCTCGAGCGCATGGCCGAATGTATGGCCGAGATTGAGGAGCGCGCGCATGCCGCTTGTTTCGCGCTCGTCCTGGGCGACGATGCGGGCCTTGGCGCGGATGCTGGTCGCGATCGCATGGCCGAGCGCCGCCTCCTCGAGCGCAAGCACAAGCGGCGCATGTTCCTCGAGCCAGGCGAAGAAGGCGGCATCGCCCAGCAGGCCATACTTGATGATCTCGGCGAGACCGGCGCCCATCTCGCGCGATGGCAGGCTTGCCAGCACCAACGGGTCGATCAGGACCGCAGAAGGCTGATGGAAGGCGCCGATGAGGTTCTTGCCCGCGCGCGTGTTGATCGCGGTCTTGCCGCCGACCGAACTGTCAACCTGCGCGAGCAGCGTTGTCGGGATCTGCACAAAGCCGCAGCCGCGCTTGGTGATCGCACAGGCAAAGCCGACCAGATCGCCGACCACGCCGCCGCCCAATGCGAAGACGTGATCCGAGCGGGTGATGCCGAGGCCGAGCAGCCATTCGGTCAGTCGTTCGAGGCTGGCCCAACTCTTGGCGCCTTCCCCGGGCTCGACCACGAACCATTCAGCACGCAAGTCGGCAAGATCGAGCGCGGCGTGGACGCGGGCCTCGAACAGGCGATGCGTGTTCACATCCGCCACGAAAGGCACCGCACGGCCGCTTGCATAGCTCGCCAGGATGGGGGCTGCCTCCACCCCGAGATGGTCGAGCAGCCCCGGCTCGATCACCACATCGTAGCTGCGGCCGCCCAGCGCGACATTTATGACCTGACGCGTGCTCATGCGAGCCATTCTCCGATTTCGGCAATGATCGCCCGCGCCGTGTCGGTATGCGGCCCCGGCTCGCTTTCGACCCGGATATGCGCCTGGCTGTAGAAGGGCTTGCGCTCCTCCAGCAGGCGCGCGAGGATCTCGCGAGGGTTTCCGGTCTTGAGCAGGGGGCGGTGATCGCGGCGCGAGGTGCGCTCGACCAGTGTGTCAATGTCGCAGTCGATCCATACCGCAATGCAGCTTGCCAGGATCAGGGTGCGGGTCTCCTCGTCGATGAACGCGCCGCCGCCCGTCGCTATCACGCCACCATGTTCGCTAATCAGACGCGCGATCACGCGCCGCTCGCCGTCGCGAAAGTAAGCCTCGCCGAATTCCTCGAAGATTTCGGGGATGCTGCGCTGCGCCGCTTCCTCGATCGCATCGTCGGCATCGACAAATGGCCGCTCGATCAGCGTGGCCAGGCGCCTGCCGACCGTGGACTTTCCCGCCCCCATCAGCCCGACAAGCACGACCGGCCGATCAATCCTGCGGGCGATTTGATCGATCTGGGCCCCTGCCGGCAGTTTGTCGGAGGTATGTTTCTGGATCATTGCCCGCTCGCCTATAGATGGGCTAAAGCAGGCGCAATATGCGCATCGCATCTGCACAATCTTCCCGGCGATCCGGTCGCTCCTTCGGGGGCAGGCCACAGCGGCGTTCCGGTTCGGTATCCAAGCGACTGTGGCTCGCGATCGCGGCGCTGCTGCTCGCGGTGCTCGGCATTGCGTGGATTGATGGTGGCGAGGAGCCGATCCGTCCGATCGCCGAGCCGGTCAGCCTGCCGGTGTTGCGGTAGAGCATGACGATGCACCAGAGTATGCGAGGAGGTCGCCGCGCGCGCGCGACCGCTGCAATCCTGGCTGCCGCCGGTCTTGCAGCGTTGCTGGGAGGGGCAGTGCCCGAAGGTTGGGTGCTGGCGCAGGATCAGAGCGCGCCGGAATCGCTACTTCCGCCCGGTTTCGACGAGCCCGAGCCCGCGCCAACGCCCACGTCGCGGCCTGGAGCAACGCCTGTCGAAGCACCGGCCAACCGCCCGGTCGCCGCACCATCGGAACCTGCGACGGCTCCGCCCGCCGGGGCGATCCCCAGTGCACCGGCGCCCGATGTCTCGGCAGAAGAGCTATCCCGCTTGCCCTCGCTCGAGGAGTTGGAAGAGCTTTCCACCGAAGAGCTCGATGCGCTCCTGGGGCTCAAGCCGAAGTTTGATATTCCGCCAGCGGCGCGCCGTTCGCTTGCGCGGGTTGGGCTCCTGGCGCCGTCCGAGGGCGGGTTGCCCGCGCGCAGCTTCGCGCGCCAGCCCCGCGGTCTCGTTCGCGCCATCCTCGCAGGGACCGATGGCGTGCTCGTCTCTCGCTGGGGGCACATCCTGGTGCGCCGGGCGCTCGTCAGCCGGCTCGCTGCGCCGCGTGGCATGAATCCTGTCAGTTTCGTCGCGCTTCGTGCCGGCGTTCTCAATCGCATGGGCGAGTATGCCGCCGCGCGCGCGCTGGTGCAGGATGTCGATACCGAAAACTGGAACGATGCGCTCGGCAATGAGGCGATCGCCGCCTTCATCGGCGCGGGCGATCCGGTCGGTGCTTGTCCCTATATCCGGCTGCGAGGCCTTTCACGCGAGGAGCGCGAGGCCGATCCGCGACGGGTCATGCTGAGCGCGATCTGCAATGCTTATGCCGGCGAGAGCGCGCGCGCCGTCTCGCAGCTCGATTCGGCGCTGAACAACGGGATCGCGCCGGCAATCGATATCCTGCTTGCGCGGCGTTATGCCGGGGCGGCGGGACGCGGCCAGCGCGGCGTCGCGATCGAGTGGGATGATGTCGATGAGCTCAACCCCTGGCGCTTCGCGCTCGCCAACGCTGTCGGCGAACCCATTCCCGAGCGCCTTTACGATGATGCTCCGCCCTATTTTGCCCGTGCAGGGGCAGCCATGGCAATGGCGCCGCTGGGATCGCGCGGCGAATTTGCCGCGCGCGCGGCGAGCGAGGGCATCCTCTCTTCGCGCGCGCTGATCGATCTCTACAGCACGATCTATGCCGACGAGGCATTGAACGGTGCCCTCGACGATCGGGCGCGGCAGCTGCGCACCGCCTATATCGCCAATGATCCGGCCCAGCGTGTCGCTGCCATTACCGCGTTGTGGGAAGCGTTCGAGGGCAATGAAGACTATGCGGGCAAAGTGCTGACTTCCTATGCCGCTGCCCGGATTCCACCCTCATCCGAATTCGCCGAGCAGGCGGGTGGTCTGATCGCTGCGATGCTGGCGGCCGGGCTTGATCGCGATGCGGCGCTGTGGGCCGAAGTGGTCGAGGAGGGCAGCGCAGCCTGGGCGCTTCTGGCTCTTGCCAATCCGCGCGGCGACGAGGCCAGCCTTTCGGCGATCGACAGCTTTGTCGATGCCGACGAAAGCGCCGAGCAGCGCCGCTCGCGCTTCCTCGTCGCGTCGCTCGCCGGACTGGGCCGGATCGATGGAGACGCGCTCGCGGCGTTCGAGGACCGGCTCGATCTTGGCCTTGATCGCCAAAGCCGGTGGAGCCGGATGATCGCGCGCGCGGCCGAGGTGGGCAATCCGGCAATGGTCGCGCTGCTTGCGGGCCTCGGCATGCAGGGCGACGATTGGGCACAGATGACGCCGCTCCATCTCTTCCGCATCACCGCCGCGCTCACCCAGGTCGGCCTCGAGGCGGAAGCGCGCATGATCGCGGCCGAGGCGGTGGCGAGGGCCTGAGGAGGAAGGCACGGCCAATGTCAGAGGCGACCCGCGCCTTTCTCGACATGCTGAGCGCCGAGCGGGGCGCCGCCGCGAACACGCTTGCTGCCTATGCACGCGATCTTGCGGGCGCGGAGGAGCTTCTGGGCGACCTCGCAAGCGCCGATCGCCGATCCGTCGAGCGGCTTGCTCGCCATTGGGGAGGGCTCGCCCCCGCCACAGTCGCCCGCAAGGCCTCTGCGCTGCGCCAGTTTTTCGCCTTTGCGCATGATGAAGGCTGGCGCGAAGACGATCCCTCTTCAGCTTTGCCCAGCCCGAGGGCTCGCCGCTCGCTTCCCAGGATCCTGAGCCACGGCCAGATCGAGACTCTGTTTGCCCGCGCCCAGCTTGAGGCGGAATCGGGCCGCGCCGGGTCGGTGCGGCTGCTGGCCCTGGTCGAGCTGCTCTATGGCTCCGGCCTGCGCGCGAGCGAACTGGTCTCGCTCCCGCTCGTCGCTCTTCCACGCGATGCGCCGGTGATGACGATCACGGGAAAGGGTGAGGCTATTCGCCTCGTGCCGGTCAGTGAACGCGCGCGCGATGCGGTCGGCGCTTGGCTCAGTATTCGTCCAAAAGAGCCGCCCTCGCGCTATCTCTTTCCCTCGCGCGGCAAGCATCTCACCCGCATTCGATTGTTCCAACTCCTCAAGGAGCTCGCGGCCCGAGCCGATCTCGACCCTTCGGCGATCAGCCCCCACGTGCTGCGTCACGCCTTCGCCACGCACCTGCTTGAAGGCGGGGCTGGCTTGCGCATGGTGCAGATGCTGCTCGGCCATGCCGATATCGCGACAACGCAGATCTACACCCATGTCGATGCCGCACGCCTCGTCGAGCTCGTCAATGCGCGCCATCCGCTGGGTGCGAATGGGCTTGCCGCGCCGCGTCCCACCGACTAGCGCAGCACGATGATTTCGTACCTCGAGTTCGAGAAGCCTGTCGCTGTCCTCGAAGAGCGCATTGCCGAATTGCGCGGAGTGGGCGAGGACCATGCGGTCGACGTAAACAGCGAGATCGCCCGTCTCGAGGCAAAGTGCGGGGAGCTGCTTGCCAGCACCTACGCCTCACTCACCCCTTGGCAGAAGACGCAGGTTGCCCGACATCCTGCGCGGCCGCATTTTCGCGACTTCGTGCAGCACGCCTTTTCGGATTTCTTGCCGCTTGGCGGCGATCGCACCTTTGGGGATGACCAGGCGATCATGGGCGGCTTCGCCAAGCTCGGCGAGCGCCGCATAATGCTGATCGGTCACGAGAAGGGCAACGATACACAAAGCCGCATCCGGCACAATTTTGGCATGGGCAAGCCCGAGGGCTATCGCAAGGCGATCCGGTTGATGGAGCTGGCCGGTCGGTTCGGGCTGCCTGTGGTCACGCTGGTCGATACTTCGGGGGCGTTTCCGGGCATCGAGGCGGAAGAGCGCGGCCAGGCTGAAGCGATCGCCCGTTCGACCGAGGCCTGCCTTGCGCTGCCCGTGCCGATGTGCGCTGTGATCGTGGGGGAAGGCGGTTCGGGAGGGGCGGTCGCGCTGGCCAGCGCAGAGCGCGTGCTGATGCTTGAACATGCAGTGTATTCGGTGATCTCGCCCGAGGGCTGCGCCTCGATCCTGTGGCGCACCAGCGAGAAGGCGCCCGAGGCAGCGCAGGCGATGAAAGTGACCGCGCAGCACCTGATGCGGCTCAACGTCATCGATCGGATCGTCAAGGAGCCACTCGGAGGCGCGCACCGCGATCCGGCAGGCGCAGCCAACAAGCTGGGCGAAGCGATCGCGGAGGAACTGACCACGCTTTGCGCTCGCCCGGCGGCAGAACTGATCCGGATGCGCGAGGAGCGGTTCCTGCGAATTGGCGGTTGATGGTTCGGGCCTTCTCGGAACCCTTGCGCAGTTCCGTGAATTGCTTCCAAAGATGTAAAGGTTGCAATCGAGAGGAGCCGCTCGTGCCCAGTGCGAAAGTCGGGAGTGCGAAAGCCGGGAGTTTTATATCCCGCAGCGTCAAAGCAAGCGCTGCTAAAGCCGGCAGACGAGATCGTGTTTCAAGCGGGATGAGCAGGCGCAGGGCCGGCCCGCTGGGGCGCTTGTGGGCAGTGTCTGCCGGAGCGCTCGTGGTCAGCGCCTGCGTCGCTGGGGGCGCAATACCCTCGGCTTCGACACCGATTACCCCGGCTGAAGCGCAGCAGGGCGCTGAATATCACCCGCAATTGCTCGCCCAATTCGGCGGCGCGATCAGCGGACCGCAGGCCGATTATATCGAGGCGGTGACCAAGAATGTCGCGGTCCATTCAGGATTGGGGGGCGCGCGCAACAGCTTCACCGTCAGCCTGCTCAATTCCTCGGCGCATAATGCTTTCGCTGTGCCTGGCGGTTATGTCTACACCACGCGGCAGCTCGTCACCTTGATGGATAACGAAGCCGAGCTTGCAGCTGTCATGGGGCATGAAGTGGGCCATGTCGCCGCCCGCCATTCCCAGCGGCGAGCGCAGACTGCGCAGCGCAATTCGATTTTCGGTGTGCTGGGAGCGATCGGCAGCGCGATCCTGCTCGGTGACAGCGCCGTCGCCGATACCTTGTCGCGAACATTTCTTCAGGGTTCCCAGCTTCTAACCCTGAGCTATTCGCGCAGCCAGGAGCTTGAGGCGGACGAGCTCGGCATTCTCTATTTGAACCGCGCCGGATACGATCCCCGCGCCATGGGCACCGTCCTCGCCAGCCTCGCCGAGCAAACCGCGCTCGAGGCGCGGATCCAGGGCCGCAATGCCGGGGTGCCGGAATGGGCCTCGACCCATCCCGATCCGGCCAGCCGGGTTCAAGTCGCTCTGAACAAGGCCCAGGGTCTTGGCACCGGGCAGACCAATCGCGACATCTTTCTCAGCCGGATCGACGGCCTGCTTTATGGAGATGATCCGCAGCAGGGCGTGATCGAGGGCAGCCGGTTCATCCATCCGGACCTGCGGCTGTCGTTCAGCGCGCCTCAGGGCTTCTACATGGTCAATTCGCCAAGCGAGGTCAGCATCAATGGGCAAGGGGGGCAGGCGAAGTTCACCCTCGCGCCCTATGCGGGCGATCTACAGAGCTATGTCCGCCAGCAATTCGCCGCGATCGGGGGGCAGAACGCCAACCTTGCCCCGCAACAATTGCAGCGCACCACGGTGAACGGGCTGCCGGCGGTCTATGGCACCGCGCGCGTTCGCAGCGGCAATTCAGAAGTCGATGTCGTCGTCTTCGCCTACGAATTTGCACCCGATAGGGCATACCACTTTGCTGCCATTGCCCCGGCGGGGCGAGCCGGCACCTTCAATGCGATGTTTCAATCGATGCGGCGGATCAGCCAAAGCGAGGCAGGCGCGATTATCCCGCGGCGCATCGATGTCGTCACCGTCCAACCCGGCGACACGGTGAGCGGTCTGGCGCGGCGGATGGCCTATGACAATGCGCGCGAAGAACGCTTTCGCGTGCTGAACTCGTTGGGATCAAGCGATGCGCTGCGTGCAGGCCAGAAGGTCAAGCTGGTGGTTTCCGCTCGCTAGGGCAGCAATGAACTTGTGCGTGCGATTGTGCGCGCATGCCGAACCAACGCAAAAAAAAGCGGCGGGGAGAACCCCGCCGCTTTCCTTAAGGGAAAAACCCTTGAGCGAATGCTGATTATTCAGCTTCAGCCGCGCCCGCGTCGATACCGGCCTGCATGTCGGTGCTGACACGGTTGAAGGTGTTCTCGAGCGTGTTGCCCAGGCTCTGCATCGCGGTGATCGCAGCGACAGCGATCAGAGCAGCGATGAGGCCGTATTCGATGGCGGTGGCGCCCTGCTCGTCACGAGCCAGCTTGTTGAAAAACTTCATGTCTAGTCTCCTGGTTTGGTCTTCGGTACCCGCGCCCGTTCAAGGCATTGTGAACAGACAGTTTGAAATTACGCGAAGGTTCTTGAAATTTTCCTAATCCGGAACCTTTCAATTCGGTTACTGGGCCCCCGCGCTTGCTTCCACTACGTCAGTCTCGACATCGCTCCACATTTCGGTCGTCGTGTTGGCTACGCTCTGCAGCGCGCCAACCATGGCGATAACGATCAGACTGACGATCAGGCCGTATTCAACTGCTGTGGCACCCTGATTGTCGGCTGCAATGTGCTTTAGGAATTGCGTCAACTTCATGGGGACACCCGATTGTACGATCCTGACATGCAAAAAATCGCCGCTGGAGATTAAGAAATGGTTGAACGAACCGCCTGCGATGGAAAAAAACCCGACATGGCCCATGCGTGGCTTCCCGTAGTCGCGGCTGCCATCGCCCGCGAGGACGGGTGCTGGCTGATGCACCGGCGACCGGCGAACAAGCACCATGGCGGACTTTGGGAATTTCCCGGCGGGAAGGTTGAACCCTCTGAAGTGCCGGTGGAATCTCTCATAAGAGAGCTGGCCGAAGAACTTGGGATCAGCGTCTTGAGCGAAGACTGCGAGCCGCTCATATTCGCCGAGGAAAGCCTGGGTGAGAGCGATCGCCCGATTGTCATTCTGCTTTACAAGATCCGGATATTCACCGGCGAGCCACAGGCGCTCGAGGGCGGAGCGATTGGCTGGTTCAAGCCTTCCCGAGCCGCCCTGCTCGAAAAGCCGCCATTGGATGCGAGGTTGTGCGAGCGGCTTTGGTCCTGTGCCCTGGCCTAGGCGGACGCGCGGATAGGGGATTGCCCTGAGGAGAGGGCAATCAAACGGACGGATCGCATATTGAGGGATTGCCAAGCGCGCTCGACCCCCCTATGTGCCGCCCCTCACGCGCGCCAGTAGCTCAGCTGGATAGAGTACCTGACTACGAATCAGGCGGTCGGAGGTTCGAATCCTTCCTGGCGCGCCAAGAAAGCCCATCTTCCTCGACGAAGGTGGGCTTTTTTGCGCCCGGTGCGATTGAAGCCTTCGCGCGATGCTCTCCGTAACTCTTCGAAGCAGCCGCATTCATGCTTGCCGAGCGAAGATTTTGACAGAAAATGATGTAAACTCCTCCAGTCATCGCCATAATGCCTTGCGCAGCGCACGCCGACCACGGAGCGAGGTTTTTGAGCGGCGAGGCGGCTTTCCCTCTCGCCGCCGGAACGGCATTGCGCTTAAAGAATTGTTAGTTTTGAAATTTTGCCGAAGCAGCGAAGGGCCATGCATCAGGTCCGCCCAGCCAAGAAAGACTAGACCCGATGAATTATGTCACCGTGCATGATGATGCCGAGTTCGATCCGGATAATCCGCTCGGCAAGCCCGATGTTCCCGAGGATGTGCAGGAGGCGGTGCGCACGTTGATCCGATGGGCCGGGGATGATCCGACCCGCGAGGGTCTGATCGACACGCCAAAGCGCGTGGGGCGCGCGTGGCTCGAATATTGCAGTGGCAATCAGGAGGATCCCTCGATCCATCTCGCGCGCATTTTCGAGGAAGTGGGCGGCTACGACGAGATCGTGCTGCTCAAGGACATCCCGTTTCAGTCGCATTGCGAGCATCACATGGCGCCGATCACGGGCCGGGCGCATATCGCGTATCTGCCGGAGAAGAAGGTTGTCGGGATCTCCAAGCTCGCGCGGGTGCTCCACGGCTTCGCCAACCGGCTGCAAGTGCAGGAGCGCCTGACGGCCGAAGTGGCGCAGTGCATCTGGGACAATCTCGAGCCGCGCGGCGTCGCGGTGGTGATCGAGGCCGAGCATGGTTGCATGACTGGGCGGGGTGTGAAAGTTCATGGCGTGGGCATGATCACCAGCCGGATGATGGGCTGCTTCCTCGAAGATCATCGCAGCCGCAAGGAAGTCATGAGCTTGATGGGGTACTGAGGCAGTCGCTGATCAGGGGTGAGGCCGGGCATTGCCATGAGCGGCCTGCTCTGCTCTAAGCTCCCATGGGATCACTGGAATGTCAGGAGATCAGTGATGAAAATCTCGCGTTTTGTGAAGTTCCTGGTTCCCGCTCTTGGCGCGGGCGTCCTTGCCGCCTGCGCGGCCGAACCCGCCGAGGAAGCGCCCGCCGCCGCCGGCCCAGAGCCCGCCGTCATTGCCGAGCGGCACGACAATTTCGAAGCAATCGGCGATTCCTTCAAGGCGATCCGCACCCAGCTCGAGAGTGGCTCGCCCGATACGGCCATCATTCTGACCGCAGCCACTGACATGAACTCGGCCGCACAGAAGATCGAGGGCCACTTTCCGGCCGGAACCTCGGTAGATGACGGCTATGACACCGAGGCACTCGCGACGATCTGGGAAAAACCGGAGGAATTTCGCGCGGCGCACGAATTGCTCGTGGAGCGCACGGCCGAAATGATGCGGCTCGCAGAGGCCGGCGATTCCGCCGCGATCGAAGCTTACGTGAAGGAGCTCGGCGGAGCGTGCAAGAACTGCCATGACAACTTCCGGCTCGATACCGACTGAGCCATCAAGCCCCGGCCAGCCCTCGCGCTTTGCGGCGGGCTCCACCGTCAGGGTTTGGGATCTGCCGGTGCGTATCACGCACTGGAGCTTCGCATTGCTGGTCCCGGCGATGTGGTGGTCGGCAGAGAATTCGCAATGGGGCTGGCACAAACGGCTCGGACTCGTGCTGCTGGGCTTGCTGGTATTCCGCCTGTTGTGGGGCTTCTTCGGCACCCGGACCGCGCGCTTTTCTTCTTTCGTGAAAGGGCCGGGAGCGGTCCTCGATTATTTGCGCGGCCATGCAGGGCCGCTGATCGGGCACAGTCCGCTCGCAGCGCTCAGCGTCGTTGCGCTGCTCGGCGTGATGCTGGTCCAGGTCGGCGCGGGTCTCTTCTCAGGCGATCCCTATGACGGGATGACCGGGCCGCTCAATCCGCTCATCGGCATCGCGCTCGCCGATGCGCTAACCGAATGGCACGAGTGGTTCTATTGGGTCGTGCTCGCCATGGCCGCGCTTCATCTTGCGGCGATCGCGTATTACGGCGCGGTAAAGCACGATGATCTCGTGAGCCCGATGCTATCGGGGGAGAAAACGGTCAACGCCATGGTCGAGGAGAACGATCGCACCAATTGGCTGCGCTTCCTTATATGTGCGGGGCTGGCCCTTGGTTTTGCGCTATGGATTGCGAGCGGCGCGCCTCCGCTGAGCTGAAGCGGGATGTTGCGATGAGCAGCGCTGCATCATCGCGGAGGCCGATCGGAAATGAAAAGGGCGCCGCAGCGGGCGCCCTTTTCTGTCGGTGCGGGTCTTGACGCTCAGAGCTGGCCGAGCATGTGTTCCGCGCTCGAAACCTTGAAATCGCCCGGCGCCTCGACATTGAGCTGTTCGACCACGCCATCGTTGATCACCATCGAGAAACGCTGCCCGCGCTTGCCCATGCCGTAGCTCGACCCGTCCATCGTGAGACCGAGCGCCTCGACGAACTCGGCGTTGCCGTCCGCCAGCATGGTGATTTCCTGGCTGCCGGAAGAGGCGTTCCATGCTCCCATCACGAAGGCATCGTTGACAGCCGTTCCCACAATCTCATCGACCCCCTTGGCCTTGAGATCCGAGGCCTTCTCGACGAAGCCCGGAAGGTGCTTGGCCGAGCAGGTAGGGGTGAACGCCCCGGGGACCGAGAACAGCGCCACCTTCTTGCCGGCGAAGTATTCGCTGGCCTTGACCGGTTGCGGCCCATCCGAGGTGGCCTTAACGAGAGTGGCTTCGGGAAGCTTGTCGCCCACGCTGATCGTCATTGTCGTCTCCTTGATCGAGGGTTGTGTCTGTTGCAGCTAGGCCGCGTTTATTGCGCGATCAAGGCGGGTGTGCGCGAGGGCGGGCGCACGGCAAGGGCGGTTCAGGGAAAACGCACCCCGGTGAGCTGCCCGTGACGCGTCTCTCGGTCATATCGGACCTGTTGCCACTGGGCCCGCGACAGCACCGTTTCGGCACGATCATGCGCCCCCGCGCATGAGCCTTCGGCGAGCGCATCCTCGAGTTCGGCAAAGGCCGAGTGGGCGATCGCGACATGGCCGAACTCATGATCGATCAGCGCCCAGATGAACTGGTCCCAGGCGGACCATTCCGCGTCGGTGAAGCCCCTGCCGCCGACGAGCCGCGGCAGCGTAACGCTCGTTGCAAGGCTCGTCCTGGCGATGCACCGGCCATCGCGTTCTTCGAGCAATTCCCAGGAGATGTTCCACTGGGTCTGGCCATCCACATGCCCACCATCAAACGCGATCGGCCCGCGCGAGCCCATTCTTCGCACCACATCCCAAGGGGTTTCGCCGTCGACATCGTAATAGATGATCCGGGTGTCGCGATAGTGCGGGTAAAGCGCATGCGGATCGACCTGCGCCGAAGCGGCTGCGCACCATAGCGAAGCGGCAAGGGCGGCAGCATGACGGAGCAGCCTTGGAGGCGAAAGGAGGACTTGAGGCATAGCGGGCCGGCGCATGGATCTGGTGGGCTCACCATGGAGGTAGCGCGAGAGGGGTTAAGACTTCGCTCGAGTGGATCCGACGCCGTGCCGGCGCGCATATCGCGATATAAAGATAACTTTATATTTGCGCCGCGCGGGGCATCCGGCTAGGGCGCGCGGCATAGGTAAACGGAGATCACCATGGCCACCGCCGCGCTCGAACATGAACACATCATCAAGGACATCAGCCTGGCCCGATACGGCCGCGACGAGATCGCGATCGCAGAGACCGAAATGCCGGGCCTCATGGCGCTGCGCGAGGAGTATGGCTCGGCCCAGCCCTTGAAGGGCGCGCGCATCACCGGTTCGCTCCACATGACGATCCAGACTGCCGTTCTGATCGAGACGCTGGTTGCGCTCGGCGCCGAGGTCCGCTGGGCGACCTGCAACATCTTCTCGACGCAGGATCACGCCGCCGCCGCGATTGCCGAGCGGGGCATCCCCGTGTTCGCGATCAAGGGCGAGAGCCTTGCCGATTATTGGGATTATGTTGGCCGCATCTTCGACTGGTCGACGCCGGACAACCCTGATCTCACCGCCAACATGATCCTCGACGATGGCGGCGATGCCACCATGTTCGCCCTGTGGGGTGCGCGGATCGAGGCCGGCGAGGAACTGCCTGCCCCCGGCAATGCCGAGGAGATCGAGTTCCAGCGTGCGCTCAAGGCTTTCGTCGCGGCCAAGCCCGGCTATCTCACGCGTTCGGTCAAGGCCATCAAGGGCGTTTCGGAAGAGACCACCACGGGCGTCATGCGGCTTTACCAGATCGCCAAGCAGGGCAAGCTCCCGTTCCCGGCGATCAATGTCAATGACAGCGTCACCAAGTCTAAGTTCGACAACCTTTATGGCTGCAAGGAATCGCTGGTCGATGCGATCCGCCGCGCGACCGACGTGATGTTGGCGGGCAAGGTCGCTTGCGTTGCGGGCTATGGCGATGTCGGCAAGGGATCGGCCGCTTCGCTGCGCGATGGCGGCGCGCGCGTGATGGTGACCGAGATCGATCCGATCTGCGCGCTCCAGGCGGCGATGGACGGGTTCGAGGTCGTCACCATGGAAGAGGCCGTCAAGCGCGCCGACATCTTCGTCACCGCCACCGGCAACGAGGACGTGATCACCGCTGAACACATGAAGGCGATGAAGCACATGGCGATCGTCTCCAATATCGGCCATTTCGACAGCGAGATCCAGATTTCCGCGCTCGACAATTACGAGTGGAAGGAAGTCAAGGAAGGCACCGACATTGTCACCTTCCCGGATGGCAAGTCGATCATCGTGCTCGCCAAGGGCCGCCTCGTGAACCTGGGCTGCGCCACCGGCCACCCCAGCTTCGTGATGAGTGCGAGCTTCACCAATCAGACTCTGGCGCAGATCGAGCTGTTCACCAAATCCGATGAATACGATAACGACGTTTACGTCCTGCCCAAGCACCTCGACGAGAAGGTGGCCGCGCTGCACCTCGAAAAGCTGGGCGTGCAACTCACTCAGCTGAGCCAGAAGCAGGCCGACTATATCGGCGTGCCGCAGCAGGGTCCGTTCAAGCCTGACCACTACCGCTACTGACAAAGCCGCGCGTCGCCTCCCCGCAAATCGGGGAATGGCGGCGCGGTTTGCCGCGGCTCGCAGTTGCATATGGGGCGGCACCGACATAGCTGATGAGCTATGGTGCTGACGCCGATCGCTGCTGCCCTCATCGGGCTCGTGCTGGCCGCATGGACGATCGCGGCTGCGGTCCTTGTGCTGCGCGCCGGGGCCACGGCCACGCGGGCCAAGGCGCTCGCGATTTCGCTCAAGCGGATGCAGCACCTGCTCGATGCCTCGCCCGCGGTCCCTTTGCTGGTAAGAGTCGATGGCCGGATCGAGGCGCCCGAACGGCTCGCCCGATGGCTGGGCATCCAGCGCCTGCCGCGCTATTTGTCCGAATTGGCGAGCGAAGACGGCTTGAATCTGGCGCAGGTCGAGGAGCTGTCCGAGCGGGTAAGGCTGACCCAGAAGAGCGCCAATCCTTTCAATATGACCCTGAACCTGCCCGGTTCCTCGCGCAGCCTCGCTCTTTATGGAGCGTTGGCCGATCCGCAGGTCTCGCCCGGCGGTGCGGCAATCGTATGGGTGTTCGACTTTTCCGAAAGCGAGGACGAGCTTTCCGCGCTTCGCTACGAAGCAGCCCGCGCGCGCGCCGACTTCGCCGCGCTGATCGGGCTCATCGAGGCGGCCCCGATGCCGATGTGGTTTCGAGACAGGGAAATGGCGTTGCAGCTTGTCAACAAGGCCTATGTCGAGGCGGTCGGCGCGACCAGCGCCGAGGCGGTCGTTCAGGGACAGATCGAGCTGCTCGAAGCGGACGAGGGGACGAGCCCTGCCGATATCGCGAGGGCAAGCATGGAGATGCAGTCTTCTAACCAGCGCATCGTTGCGGCCACGATCCACGGCGAGCGTCGCACGCTGCGGGTCAGCGACCTCCCGCTCGGCCGCGATGGCGTGGCGGGCTATGCGATCGACATCGAGGAGCAACAGCAGCAACGGCGCGAATTCCGCGCCTATCGCGAGGCCCAGCGGGCGATGCTCGATCAAATCTCTGTTGGGGTCGCGCAGTTCGATCCCCAGGAGCAGCTGACTTTCGCCAATCGCCCGTTCCGCCGGCTGTTTGGTCTTGGTCAGGATACGGGCGAGGAGCTGCCCGGCGGCGGCCTCACCTTCGAGCGCTTCCTTTCCGATGCGCGCGAGAAGGGCCGCACGCCCGAGGTCCGCGATTTTCCCGAATGGCGCGGCGAACATGCGGCGTGGTTCGGCGCTGCGGGCACGCAGGAGGAAGCCTGGCCGCTGCCCGACAGCACGCACCTCAGGATTGTTGCCCAGCCGATGCCCGATGGCGGTCTGGTCATGATTGCCGAGGATCGCACCGAAAGCCTTGCGCTCTCGGCCACCCGCGACACGCTTTTGCGCACCCGCACGGCAACGCTCGACAGCTTGTTCGAGGCGTTGGCGATCTTCGCTCCGGATGGCTCGGTTCAGCTGTGGAACCGCAGTTTCGCAGGCACCTGGGGCCTTACGCCAGAGTTCCTGGACACTCATCCTAGCGCCGAGGGTCTGCTCGATGCGATCGCAGCAAACCTCGTCGAGCCCAAGGAGGCCAAACAGATTGGGGCCGTGGTGCGCGCAGCGACGCTCGATCGGCGCGAACGTGGCGGGCTCGTCGAGCTGGCGGACGGACGGACCCTGCGATTTGCCGGAGTCCCGCTTCCGGATGGCAACGGTCTTCTGACCGTGCTTGACATCACCGATTCTCAGATGGCCGAAAAGGCTCTGCGCGAGCGGGCCGTGGCGCTCGAGGAAGCCGATGAGGTCAAAACCCGGTTCCTTGCAAACATGTCCTACGAATTTCGCACTCCTCTCACCAGCATCGGAGGGTTCGCCGAGCTCTTGGCCAGCGGTGCTGCGGGGGAACTCAGCGCAGCAGCAGGCGAATATGTCGACGCCATCCTCACCTCGGTCGCGCGGCTCACCGAGCAAGTCGAGAACGTGCTCGATCTTTCGCAGAGCGAGGCCGGCCTGTTGCCGATCGAGAAGAAGAAGATCGATCTCCTGCCGTTCCTCACGAAAATCGTGCGCCAGCGCGAGGCGGAGATCGTGGCTCGCGGGATCGGCCTCGATCTCAAGGGCAAGCGTCAGCGCACCGCGATGGCGGATCCGCGCCAGCTGGAGCGGGCGCTTGGCCACCTACTCGACAATGCGATCGCGGGGACTGCGGAAGGCGGACAAATCCTGATCGAGCTGCCGCATCCGATCGAGGACGAGAAGTGGCAATCCGCCATCGTCATTTCGGACAATGGCAAGGGCATGAGCCGAGAGGCGCTCGAACGGGCCTTCGCCGCCGCGCCCGCCAGCAGGAACGGTGAACTCGAGCGGCGCGATGGGCTCGGAATTCCGCTCGCGCGGCGATTGATCGAGGCGCATGAGGGTATGCTCGAAATCACCAGCGAGGAAGGGGTGGGCACAACTGCGGTCGTCCTGCTGCCATGAGTGGCGAGGCCAGGCGCGAACTCGCCGACCTTGCGGCAATGGAGCGCTTCGGCGCGAGCATTGCCGAGCGATTGCAGCCAGGCGATGTGGTGGCGCTGTCCGGCGGCCTTGGCGCAGGCAAGACTACCCTTGCCCGCGCAATCATCGCCGCCCTGGGGTATCGAGGCGAGGTGCCATCGCCGACCTTCACGATCATCGAGACCTACACTGCGCCTGTGCTGCGCCTCCCGATCGTCCATGCCGATTTCTACCGTCTGGAAAACCCATCCGAAGCGCTCGAACTGGGCCTCGAGGATTACCGCGAAGGCGCGGTGCTCATTGCCGAATGGCCTGATCACGCCGGCGGCTTCGCGCATGAAGGAGCCTGCCTCTCGATCCTGCTCGAGCATGGCGAGGAAGCTGCGGATGGGGGGCGGATTGCGATTGTGAAACCCGGCGTGGATTGGCAAGGGCGATGGCCATGAGCGAACTTCCCGATGGATTGCATTCTTTCATCGCCAACACCGATTGGAGCGCCGCGGCGATCGAGCCGTTGCCGGGCGATGCCTCGTTCCGGCGTTATTTTCGCCTGCGTCGCAAGGATCGCGGCACCGCCATGCTGATGCATGCTCCGCCTCCGCATGAAGACCCGCAACCTTTTCTGAGCGCTGCCCAGTGGCTGCTCGCGAATGGCATGCGCGCACCGGAGATCCTGGCGCAGAACCCGCGCGAGGGCTGGGTGCTGGTCGAGGATTTCGGAGATCATAGGATGCGCGACTGGCTCGATCAGCATCCCGAGGATGAGCGGGCCGCCTACGAGGCGGCGATCGACACGCTGATCGAGCTGCATGAATACCCCCCGGGGCCGTTTTCGCCCTACGACCTGCCGACATACCAGCGCGAAGCTGCATTGCTCACCCAGTGGTATTGCTCCGCGCAATCACTCAAGGTCGATGAGCACGGCTTTGAGGCGGCGTGGGAGGAAGTGCTCGCGCCGATGATCGAGCGGCAAACCGATCAGGTAACGGTGCTGCGCGACTATCACGCCGAGAATATTATGCTGCTTTGCAAGCCTTCGCCGGGCGCTGCTTCCCACCGGACCCAGGGACTGATTGACTTCCAGGATGCGCTCGTGGGGCACCGCGCCTACGATCTCGTCTCGCTGCTGCAGGATGCCCGTCGCGATGTCTCGCCCGAGCTCGAGGAGGCGATGCTGACGCGATATATCGAGCGCGCTCAGCCGGGCAACGATTTCCGGGCCGACTATGCGCGCCTCGGCGCTCAGCGCAACGCCAAGATCGTTGGCATCTTCACGCGCCTCCACAAGCGCGACAACAAGCCCCGATATCTCGAGCTTATCCCCCGCGTCTGGGCCGCGATGGAGCGCGATCTCGCGCACCCGGCACTCGAACCCGTTGCATCCTGGTTCGCCGCCAATATCCCGGACGCGCTGCGGCAAGCAGGCGGGGGCACGATCGCATGAGCACAGACAAGAGCCTTGCGAGCGACACGGCCATGGTGCTTGCCGCGGGGCTCGGCAAGCGGATGCGCCCGCTGACTGCGACCATGCCCAAGCCGCTCGTGCGCGTCGCGGGCAAGGCCCTCATCGACCATGCGCTTGATCGGCTCGCCGATGCCGGGATCGATCAGGCGGTGGTCAATGTGCATTATCTCGCAGATGCGCTCGAGGCTCACGTGCTCGAACGTGCCGTCCCGCGCGTTGTTGTCTCCGATGAACGCGCCGAGTTGCTCGAGACGGGCGGGGCGTTGATCAAGGCGAAGAACCGCCTGCCCGATCCCTTCTTCTGCCTGAATGCCGACAACATCTGGCTCGATGGCCCCCAAAGCGCCTTTCGGGAGCTTTCGAAACGCTGGGATCCTGGACAGATGGATGCGCTGTTGCTCCTCGTCCCGCACATGCGCGCGGCGAACTTCTCGGGCGAGGGCGATTTTCACATGGACGCGCACGGCCGACTGACCCGCCGCAAGCCGGGCCGGGTCGCGCCCTTTATCTTCACAGGAATCCAGCTCGCTTCGCACGCGCTCTTGCGCGATGCGCCCGAGGGGAAGTTCTCGACCAACCTGCTGTGGAACCGGGCGATCGAGGAGGGCCGACTGTATGGTGTCTCCTTCATGGGCCTGTGGTATGAGGTCGGCACTCCGCAGGCGATTGCGCCGACCGAAGATGCGCTCAAGCGTGGGTGAGCGCAGCAAACCCGAGATCTATTCGATCGCCGCCCACCGCGGCTTCGCCGATGCGCTGGTGGCTGGCCTTGTGCCGCGCTACGCCGAGCCCGAACTTGGCCTTGCCGGCCTCACCCTGCTTGTGCCCAGCACGCGCGCCGCGCGCACGATAGGCGAGGCCTTCACGCGGCAACTGGGTGAGGGGGATGGCAGCAAGATGGGCATGCTCCTGCCGCGCATGGTCACCGTGGGCGATCTCGATCTCGATGAAGCACTCGGCAGCCTGCTCGACCCTCTGGGCTGCGCCGATATCCCGCGTGCGGCAGATCCCACGCACCGCTGGCTCGAACTCGCACGCCTGATCGAGCTGGAATTGAAGGAGCAGGGCAAGGAGCCCGTTCCTGGCCCTGCGCGCTTTAGGCTTGCGCGCGACCTCGCGCGGGCGATGGATCGGCTACTGGTCGAGGAAAGATTGCCGCAGGACCTCCTGAGCGATGCAGTGCTTGATGAACTCAAGGAGCTCTCGTCGCACTGGCAGCGCTCGATCCGGCTGTTCGCGCGCGTGCAGGCGCGATGGCAGGCGCAGCTCGCGGCGCGCGGCGGAGTGGACGCAGCGACGCGGCGCAACCTGCTGTTTGATCGCGCGCGGCGGCGCTGGCGGGACGACCCGCCGCCATGCCCCATCATCGCAGCAGGTGTGACGAGTGCGGCACCGGCCCTCGCGCGGTTGCTGCGCACGATCGCCGAGCTGCCGCAAGGAGCTGTGATCTTGCCGGATCTCGACCTCGCCATGGACGAGCAGGCGTGGGATGAGCTTGGCCGGGCAGGCGGTGCGAGCGAGGCGGGCGGGGCGATCTTCGCTGCTGGCGATGCCTTGGCGCATCCGCAATATCACCTCAAGTTGCTGCTCTCGCGCATGGGCGTGGCCCGGCAGGAGGTGCAGCCCTGGCACCGCCGAGGGATGTCCGCCGCGCAGCCGGCCCGCAGCCGCGCGATCAGTTCGCTCTTCCTCCCTCCCCAGGCGAGCCTTTCTTGGGTTGGGCTTAGCCGTGACCAACGCCAGCTCGCCGGCGTGCGGCTCATGACCACCGCCACGATCGAGGAAGAGGCCCAGGCGATCGCGCTGATGGTGCGCCAGGCGCTGGAGGTGCCGGAAAAGCGGGTGAGTGTCATCAGCGCAGACCGGGCGATCGCACGCAGGGTGACACAGCATCTCGCCCGCTGGAATATCGAGGCCGACGATACAGCAGGGCGGCCGCTTTCGCTGACGCCCCCTGGCAGGCTCGTCCTCCTGCTCGCCGAGCTTGCCGCGCACGGACCGCGACCCGTCGGTGTCATCGCCGCGCTCGGTCATCCGCTCGTCGAGCCCGAACGCCGCGGGCAATGGCTCGCGAATGTCCGCCGCTTTGAACAGGCGCTGCGGGGTCCCGAGCCCGCGCCGGGTTTCGAGCCGCTGCGCGAGGTTGCAGCCAGGGCTGGGGTCGTTGAGTGGTGGGCCGAGGCAGAGGCTCTGCTGCGCCCGCTTTGCGGATTGAGCCAAGAGGCTTCGATCTCGACAATTCTCGAGACGTTGATGACGGTTTGCGAGCGGCTTGCCGGGACGCGTATCTGGGGCGAGGCCGATGGCCGGTCGCTGGCGGGATTTCTCGAGGATCTGCGCCATCACGCGGATCGGCTCGGCTCGGTCATCGCGGTGCGCGACGCGGCAACGACCCTGCGCGACGCAATGGACGAGATCGCGGTCAGACCGCCTTATGGCGGGCACCCGCGGATCGCCATCTATGGCCTGCTCGAATCGCGCATGACCCGCAGCGATCTCGTGATCTGCGCCGGGCTTAACGAGGGAACGTGGCCACAGGTGCCCGCCGGCGATGCCTTTCTGGCGCCCGCCATCCTGCGAAAACTCGGCGTTCCGGGTGCGGAATTTCGCATCGGCCTCTCGGCGCATGACCTCGCCGGGGCGATGGGTGCGCCCGAAGTGGTGCTCAGCCGGGCGCTGCGCGACGCGCAAGGGCCCACGCGGCCCTCGCGGTTCCTCCTGAGGGTCGAGGCGCTGCTGGGCGAGGCGCTCGCCGAGAAGCACACGGAGCGCGAGATCGTGACCATGCTCCCGCTGATCGACCGCGCGCCTTCACCAGCGCCGCGCGCGCGGCGTCCGCAGCCCGATCCCGTGCCCGAACTGCGCAAGGTCAAGATCAGCGCGACCGCGCTCGACCGGCTGCTGGGTGATCCCTTCCAGTTTTACGCGCGCGAAATCCTTGGTCTTCGCAAGCTCGACCCCCTTGCTGCTGACCCGTTCGAGGACCACGCCCTGCGCGGCACGCTGGTGCATGATATCCTCGATCGCTGGCACAAGCAGCGGCGCCGTGCGCCCGATTGCAGGCTTCTTCCTTTCGCTGAAGGCGAGCTCCTGAAGACCAACCCTCATCCGTTGTTGTGGGGTCTTTGGCGCCCGCGCCTGATGGCGGCGCTCGCCCGCTTCGAGCAATGGATCGAGGAGGCCGAGGCAGAGGGGCGCCGGGTGCTGGCGAGCGAGGCGTGGGGCTCGATGAGCTGGCGCGGCGTGAGCGTCAGCGGAAGAGCCGATCGCATCGACCTGCTGCCGAACGGAACGCTCGCACTGGTGGACTACAAGACCGGTAAGGCGCCCACCAAGAAGGAGACCGCCGCCGGCTATCGCCTCCAGCTCGGTGTCTTGGGTCTTATCGCGCGAGATGGCGAGTTCCGGGACACCGTCGGAGACGGCACCGAGACGCTCATCACGGGCGATGTGTCGGCGTTCGAATACTGGTCGCTGCGCAAGTGTGACGACGAATATGGCGAGAGGTCCGCGCCGCTCAAGTTAACTTCGCGCGAGGGTGGGCTCGCGCCCGAAGACTTTCTCCCGCTCCATGAGGCGCGGCTCAATGAGGCGATCGACCGCTTTATCCTGGGCCGCGATCCCTTCACCGCCAAGGAGAACCCGGACTATCCGGGCTACACCGATTACGACCAGCTGATGCGCCTTGAGGAGTGGGCCTACGAAGCCGCAGCTTCGGGAGACGAGTCATGAGCGCGCGCGTCTTCCCGCTGGTCGGCAATCAGCGCGGCGCGGTAGAGCCGCGCGACAATGTCTGGCTTTCCGCATCAGCCGGGACGGGCAAGACCCAGGTTCTCTCGGCCCGCGTGCTGCGCTTGCTCCTGTGCCCCGAGGTCGATCCCTCGCAGATCCTGTGTCTCACCTTCACCAAGGCGGGCGCGGCCGAGATGGCGAACCGCATCAACGCGGTGCTTGCCCGCTGGGTGCGGCTCGATCCGGCACGGCTCGCAAAAGACCTGAGCGCGCTCGGCGCCCCAATCGATCCGGCGACGCTGGAACGCGCCCGCTCGCTCTTTGCGAGCGTGCTCGATTGCCCCGGCGGGGGTCTGCGGATCGATACGATCCACGCCTTCTCGCAATGGCTGCTCGGCAAGTTCCCCGACGAGGCCGGTCTTCCGCCCGGCGCGCGCCCGATGGACGACCGGGAGAAGGCTCTGCTCACGCGCGAAGTTCTCGCGCGGATGCTGACCGAGGCTGAAGCAAGCGGGGACGAGCGCCTGCTCGCTGCGACGGCGCTCTTCTCAACCCGCAAGGATCCCGGCTCCTTGCAGACGTGGCTGCTGCGCTGTGCAGCAACGCCCGAATTATGGGAGGGCCAACGAGGCTGGCAAAGCCCGATGGAGGCGCGCGTGCGCATGCTGCTGGGCATGCCGTCTGATGCGGGTGAGCCATGGGCTAGGGCTGCGCTCGATCCCGAAGTCTTCCCCGACGCTGAATTGCGCCAGATGCTGCCGCTGATGCAGCGCTGGGCGGGCAAGACAGGGGCCGCGGCCGCCGACTTCATCATCGCATGGCTGAGCCTCGATCCGGAAGCGCGGGCAAAACAGCTAGACGGTTTTTCCAAGACCATCCTCAAGCAGGATGGCGAGCCGCGAAAGTTGGACAAGCCTTCCAAGGAAGAGCCGCGCCTTCCCGAGTGGCAACAGGTGGTGGCCGATGCGGTCCGCGGCTATCGCGAGCGGCTTGCCCTGCTCGATCTCGCCGAGTTGCTGACCGCCGCGCTCGAACTCGGCCGCGCCTTCGCGATCCGATGGGAGGAGGCCAAGCGAAGCGAGGGCCTGCTCGATTTCGACGATCTTATCCGGCAGGCCGCCCGCTTGCTCGGCAACACCGATGCCTCGGACTGGATCCGCTACAAGCTCGACCGCCGCTTCGACCACATCCTGATCGATGAGGCGCAGGACACTAATGCCGAGCAGTGGGACATTATTTTCGCGCTGATCGATGATTTCTTCTCGGGCGAGGGCGCGCGCGGCGATGCGGTCCGCACGATTTTCACCGTGGGCGATTACAAGCAGGCGATCTTCGGCTTCCAGGGAACCAGCCCGGAAAACTTCGCCCGCGCGCGCGCGAAGGTGGAGCAAGCGATCGCCGATGCTTGCGCGAACGCCGCCTCGCTGCGCGAAAGCCGACGCTTGCCGGCTTGGCGGGAGCTTGATCTGGACCAGTCCTTCAGAACCTCGCAACCTGTCCTGGAATTCGTCAATCGGACGATCGAGACTCTGGGGCACGAGGCCTTTGGGCTGTCCAGACCGCCGCCGCGCCATGAGGGCACGCAGCGGGCAGGGCTCGTCACACTTTGGCACCCCGTTACCCTTCCCTCGCGCGAGGACAAGGGGAGCGAGGAGGACGAGCAGCGCGACTGGTTTGCCGATCACGATACCGCCCTTGCAGAGCGCATTGCGCAGCAGGTCAAACGCTGGATCAGCCTCGAGGAGCCCTTCGTGCTTGAGAAAGGCGAGCCGCCGCGCCACGCCGGGCCGGGCGACATCATGATCCTCGTGCGCAAGCGCCGCGAACTGGCTGCGCAGATTGTCGCCAAGCTGCACGAACACGGCGTGCCGGTGGCCGGCATCGACCGGCTGCGGCTCGGTGCGCCGCTGGCGGTGCGCGACGTGATGAGCGCCGTGCGTTTTGCCGCCCTGCCGCTCGACGATCTTGAATGCGCCAATCTGCTGACCTCGCCGCTTGTGGGATGGAGCCAGGAAGACCTGCTCGATCTCGCCCCCCGTGCGCGCGGGAAGGCTTTGTGGGATCACTTGCGCGGCCACGAAGACCCCCGCGCGGTGAGGACGGCGGCGCAGATGGGCCAGCTGCTTGCGCGAGCAGATTTCGATACGCCGCAGGAGCTGATCGCCTGGCTGCTCGCCGGGCCTTGGGGCGGGCGGGCGAAGCTCGTCGCGCGTCTGGGGCGCGAAGCCAATGATCCCCTCGACGAATTGCTTAATGCGGCGAGCGCGTTCGAGACATCGCACGTGCCGAGCCTTGCCGGCTTCATCGAGTGGTTCGATGCGAGCGCCGCAGACCTGAAGCGCGATCCCGACGCTGCGGCGGGGCAAGTCCGGGTGCTCACTGTGCACGGCTCGAAGGGTCTGCAGGCGCCGATCGTGATCCTCGCCGATGCGACGGGCGAAGCGGGGCAGGGCAGCGACCTCTCGCTTGGTGAGACGGCGATGGGCGAGGCCGCCCCCACGCGCCGCGTCCCCCTGCCTGCGCTCTCCAAGCGCGAGCGGGTGGGCCCAATCGACGCGGCCGAGGCTGCGGTTCGCGAAGCCGACATGCAGGAGCACTGGCGGCTGCTTTACGTCGCCATGACACGCGCGGAAGAGGCCCTTTTCATCGGCGGCGCCCTCAGTGCGCGGCAGGCCAGGAGGGGGGTGCCGCAGGACAGCTGGTATGCGGTGGTGGACAGCGTGTTTGGCGAGGGCGCGGCACTCGAGGATCCGATCTGGGGCGAGCGGCGCGAGTGGGGCTGTCGCGCCGCACAGCTCCCGGCCGGTGATGCCATTGCGGCCGCAGCTGCGCCGCGGGAGCTGCCGCGTTGGGCGCTCGAGCCGATCGGCGCCGAACCGCGCCCGCCCAAACCGCTTGCTCCGAGCAATGCGGGGGAAGACATGAGCGCTGAACCGCCGCTGCTCACCGCGCGCAATGGGGCTGCCGAAGATGGCACGGCGGCGGCGCGCCGCGGTGTTCTCATCCACAAGCTGCTGGAGCGCTTGCCCGATCTGGAGCCTTGCGAACGCCGGGCCGCTGCGGCGCAATGGCTCGAGCGTCAGGGTGACGATATCACCGCAGACACACGCTCGGACGTTCTGGAAAGTGCGCTCAGGGTGCTCGGCACGCCCGACTTCGCGCCGCTGTTCGCGCCGACTGCGCTTGCCGAGGTGCCGCTCACAGCGCGTGTGGGTGATATCGTGGTGACTGGAACGATCGATCGGCTGCTGGTCGAGCCCGACCAGATCCGTTTCGTCGATTTCAAGACCAGCCGTCGCCCACCGGCGCAAGCAGAGGAAATTCCCGCAGCGACATGGCGCCAGATGGCCGCCTATGCAGCCGCGCTCGAGACAATTTATCCCGGCCGCGCCATTCGCGCGGGCGTCCTGTATACCCATACGGCCGACCTGATCGCCCTGTCCGACGAGGTCCTCGCGCGCTACAAGCAGGACTTGAGCCGAGCGCAGGAAAGCTTTGGGGGATCGGGGCCCGTCGCGTATTGAGCCGCAGCGCGGGCTTCTTAAGTTGCACGTGAAGAAACCATCAGGAGTTTGCGAAATGCCCACCGTCAATGTCACCGACGACAGCTTCAAGGCCGATGTACTCGAGAGCGAGAAGCCCGTGCTCGTCGATTTCTGGGCTGAATGGTGCGGCCCGTGCAAGATGATCGCGCCCGCGCTCGAGGAGATCAGCGAGGAGCTCGGCGAGAAGGTGACGATCGCCAAGATGGACATTATGGAGAACCCCGGCATACCGGGCGAGATCGGGGTTCAATCGATACCCTTGATGGTTCTGTTCAAGAACGGCCAGGCAGTCGCGCAAAAAGTCGGCGCCGCGCCCAAGAGCCAGCTCAAGCAGTGGATCGAAAGCGAGATTTGATGATCGCGCGTGATCTGCCGCGAGAGTGGGAGGTCGCGTGTCAGATGTTCGCCCGCCGGACGAAATCATCCCAGATTGCCGGGCTTGATGCACCGACGAGGCTTGGCTTTGCGTCGCCGTCGTCGACCCGGTAATTGCTGCCGTCAACCCGCATCGCGCGGCCGCCAGCCTCGTTGAGCCACAAGGCGCCCGCAGCGTGGTCCCAGGGATAGGTCCGCTTGAAGGTCGAAAGATCGTTCACTCCGAGGGCGAGGCGCGGATATTGCTCGGCGGCGCAACGCGGAATCTCGACCAAGGTATAGTGCGGCGCGAGTTCCTCCTCGATCCGTTCGACCTCCCCCGCCGTGCGGAGCATGCGGCTCACCGCCGTCACCGGGCGTTCGGCCCCGGTGGTTCGCGCGCGCACCGGCTCGCCATCGATCATCGCCCCTTCTCCTTTGCGCGCATGGCACAGCCGATTGCGAATGGGATCATAAATCCATCCCGCGACCGCCTGGCCCGCATCGGCCAACGCGACGATAATGCCGAATGGCTCCTTGCCTTCGGTGAAGTTCGCGGTGCCGTCGAGCGGGTCGATGATCCAGCATTGTGTGGAGAGGTGATCGAGCACGCTCGGATCGCCTGCCGCCGCCTCTTCGCCGACCACCGCGACCCCTGGAGCGAGCCGTGTCAATGCTTCGGTCAGAAATGTCTCGACCTCGCGATCGACGATCGTGACGGGATCATCCTCGCCCTTCATTTCGATGTCGCTCTCGGCCAGGGCGCGAAAACGGGGGAGCATCGAACGCTCGGCGGCAAAGCGCAGGAGATCGCGCATCTCGGCATCGAGGGCTGACATCCCGCTCACGAGCGATAGTCCGCGTTGATCGCGATGTAGCCATGGGTGAGATCGCAGGTCCAAACCGTCGCGCTGCCTTCGCCAAGTGCCAGATCAACCGCGAGGTCGATTTCCTCGCCCTTCAGGTGTGAGTTCACCGAGGCCTCGTCAAAATCCTCGACCGGTATGCCATCGCGCGCTGTCCACACGCCCCCGAAGGCGATTGAGAGCCGGTCGCGGTCCGCCGGTTCGCCCGCCTTGCCAACCGCCATCACGACCCGACCCCAATTCGCATCCTCGCCTGCGATCGCGGTTTTGACGAGCGGCGAATTGGCGATCGAGAGCGCAATGCGGCGCGCACTTTCGTCGCTTGCTGCGCCTTTCACCCGGATGGTGATGAACTTGGATGCACCCTCGCCATCGCGCACCACCAATTGCGCAAGCTCTCGGCAAATGCCGGTCAGGGCGGCGACAAAGGCATCTGCGCCGGGGCTGTCCCAGGTCTCGATCCGCGCATTGCCTGCTTTCGCAGTGGCGAAAACGAGGACAGTATCGCTGGTCGAGGTGTCGCCGTCGACGGTGATGCAGCTGAAAGTCTCGGCATTGGCGCGGGCGAGCGCTTCCTGGAGGAAGGCGGGCGCGATGTCGGCGTCAGTGAAGATGTATCCGAGCATGGTCGCCATGTCGGGGGCGATCATGCCGCTGCCTTTCACGATGCCGGCGAGCTCTACTCGAGTCCCGCCGATCATTGCGGCGGCGCGAGCGCCCTTTGCAAAGGTATCCGTCGTGCCAATCGCATCGGCAGCTTCGCGCCATCCGCATGATTCCGCAGCGAGAGCGCCCTCGATCCCGGCGCGGGCCTTGTCCTTGGGCAGCGGCACGCCGATCACTCCGGTTGAGGAGACGAGCACCTCGCGCGCCTCGCAGCCAAGCGCCGCGCTCACCTGCGCCATGATCGCCTCGACCGCCTCACGGCCCCGATAGCCAGTGAAAGCGTTGGAATTGCCGGCATTGACCACAAGCGCACGGGCCGTCCCCGCCCGCACCTGCTCGCACCCAAGCTCCACTTCGGAGGAAGCGCAGGCGCTGCGGGTGAAAACCCCGGCGAGCGCGGTGCCGCAAGCAAGTTCGATCAGCGTGAGATCGCAGCGATCCCAGGCCTTGTAGCGCGCACGGGCAACACGTAGCACGACCCCCTCGATATGCGGGAGTTCGGGGAAGGGGCGGGCGAGAGGGGATTGCGCGAGGTCCATGTCGACGAGCGCCTTAGGGTCCCCGTAGGCCTGAGTGCAATCGTGCATTTCACAAGAGCTTTCGCAAACGCGAGGGTGGGTTCTTAAGGGATGATAGGGCAGGACGGGTTTGTGTGTGGACGAAACGGGTCAACGACCCTATCTAGTGTGAGCATGACGCGGCTGTTTTTCGCCTTTTTTGCGCTGTTGTCCGGGCTTTGTGCGATGCAGGTTCCGGCTCATGCAGCGCGCCACGAACAATCGGCTTATGGCGTCCAGTCCGCTGCGCAGGCGGCCAGCCATCAAGACAATCAGCTCTGCCCTGCGGCGAGACGTGCGGACGATTTGCCGCAATTGCGCGATACCGAGGCCGGGCACCCACGTGAGTTGCGCGCCGAGCTTCGCGTGCCTTGTGTCGTCGTCGGGGTCGACAAGTCGCTCGAATAGCCCTGTTGCCTTGATCGCAGCAATTGGGCCCGCCCGGCTCTTTCTGCGCCCGCGCTGCCATCCCCGCGAACAGGCATGGCATCTCACCCGGCGTCTCGCGGCGTGCAGGGTCGAACCACCACAAATCTCTCCCGGCACAGCCCCTCGGCCTTTCAGCCCCGCTGGCGCATGCCCCAAATTTCAGGATCCCGTTTGATGTTTGATGCACTGATGAAGTCGGTCTTTGGCTCGTCCAACGATCGTTATGTGAAATCGCTCGGCAAGATCGTTGCCGCGATCAACGCGCTCGAACCGCAGATGCAGGCGCTGAGCGATGAGGAATTGCGCGGACAGACCGACAAGTTCCGCAAGCTGCTCGACGAGGGCAGCACGCTCGATGATATCCTGCCCGAAGCCTTCGCCACCGTGCGCGAGGCCTCGGTGCGCGTCTTCGGCATGCGCCATTTCGATGTCCAGCTCATCGGCGGCATCGTGCTCCACCGCGGCGAAATCGCTGAAATGCGCACCGGCGAGGGCAAGACCCTGATGGCGACGCTCGCGGTCTATCTCAATGCGATCGAGGGCAAGGGCGTCCATGTCATCACCGTCAACGATTATCTCGCGGCGCGCGATGCGGAATGGATGGGCCAGCTTTACACATGGCTTGGGCTGACGGTCGGCACGATCCTGCCCAACATGGACGAATTCTCTAAGCGCGAGGCCTACGGCTCGGACATCACCTACGGCACCAACAACGAGTTCGGCTTCGATTATCTGCGCGACAACATGAAGCACGAGCGCTCGCAAATGGTGCAGCGCCCGTTCGCCTTCGCGATTGTCGATGAGGTCGATTCGATCCTGATCGACGAGGCGAGAACACCGCTGATCATCTCGGGGCCGACCGAGGACAAGTCCGAGCTCTATGTCGCGCTTGACGAGGTCGCCAAGGAGATCCCGGCCGAGTGGTATGAAAAGGATGAGAAGAGCAAGAACATCCAGCTTACCGAAGACGGGCTGGAAGAGGTCGAGAAGATCCTCATCGAGAAGGGGCTGCTGGAGACGGATAACCTCTACGATGTCGAGAACACGCAGGTCGTCCATCATCTCGATCAGGCCTTGAAGGCGGTCCACATGTTCCGCCGGGATGATCACTACATCGTCAAGGACGACAAGGTCATCATCATCGACGAGTTCACTGGCCGCATGATGGATGGCCGGCGCTGGTCGAACGGTTTGCATCAGGCGGTCGAGGCCAAGGAGGGCGTCAAGATCGAGCCCGAGAACCAGACCATGGCCTCGATCACCTTCCAGAACTATTTCCGGATGTATCCCAAGCTTTCGGGAATGACCGGCACCGCCGCCACCGAGGCGGCCGAATTCTGGGACATTTACAAAGTCGGCGTGGTCGAGATTCCGACCAACCTGCCGGTCCAGCGGATCGACGAGGAAGACGAGTTCTACAAGAACACGCAGGACAAGTTCCAGGCGATCGCGCAGACGATCAAGGAGCACAACCAGAAGGGCCAGCCGATCCTGGTCGGGACCGTATCGATCGAGAAATCCGAGCTGCTCTCCCGGTTTCTCGACAAGGAAGGTGTCCGTCACGAGGTCCTCAACGCCCGTCAGCACGAGCGCGAGGCGCATATCGTGGCGCAGGCGGGGCGCTTCGGGGCCGTCACCATCGCCACCAACATGGCTGGCCGCGGAACCGACATCCAGCTTGGGGGCAATCTCGATTTCCGCATCAATGACGAGCTTTCGCACCTCGAGGAAGGGCCCGAGCGCGATGCGGCGATCGCCCGTCTCAAGGAAGAGGTCGCAGCCGAAAAGCGGAAGGTGCTCGAGGCGGGCGGCCTGTTCGTGCTCGGCACCGAACGCCACGAAAGCCGCCGGATCGATAACCAGCTGCGCGGCCGCTCGGGCCGTCAGGGCGATCCCGGCCTCTCGCGCTTTTACCTCTGCCTCGAGGATGATCTGCTGCGCATCTTCGGGCCGGACACGCTGTTCGCCAAGATGATGAACTCGAACCTCGCGGATGGCGAGGCGATCGGCTCGAAGTGGCTCTCCAAAGCGATCGAGACCGCGCAGAAGAAGGTCGAGGCGCGCAATTACGACACCCGCAAACAGGTCGTTCAATACGATGACGTGATGAACGACCAGCGCAAGGTCGTGTACGAGCAGCGCGCCGAGATCATGGATTCCGAAGCCGTCGACGATGTCGTCATCGACATGCGGCATGACACGATCAACTCGATCGTGGGCACTGCCTGCCCGCCCGGCTCCTATCCCGAGCAATGGGACGTTGCCGGGCTCAAGGAGAAGATCGATGAGATCTTCGGGCTTCAGCCCCCGATCGGCGATTGGCTCGAAGAGGACGCGGTCGAACCCGAGCTGCTCGAGGAGCGGCTGCGCACCATGACCGACGAGATCATGGAGAAGAAGATCGCCGCGACCGATCCGGCGATCTGGCGCATGGTGGAAAAGGACGCGCTGCTGCGCCAGCTCGATTTCCACTGGAAGGAGCACCTCGCAACGCTCGATGCGCTGCGCCAGGTGATTTGGATGCGCGGCATCGCGCAGAAGCAGCCGATCAACGAATACAAGCAGGAGGCGTTCGGCCTCTTCGAGACCATGCTCGATACTCTGCGCGAGGAGGTGACAAAGCTGTTGTTCCGCTCCGAATTGCGCATCGCGCAGCCTGAGCCGCGCGCTCTGCCCGATCTGCCCGATTTTCTCACCGGCCATATCGACCCCTTCACCGGGCTCGACAATTCCGATGACGGAGACGGCTCGGAGCGCAACCCGGCGCTGTTCGGCTCGCTTGCCGGAGCCCCTCGTGCCGAAGTGGGCGCCGGGGGCAAGATCACCGAAAACCCTTATGCGCATCTCGACATCAACCGGAACGCGCCGTGTCCGTGCGGATCGGGCAAGAAGTACAAGCATTGCCACGGCGCGGTCGGCATCCCGCCATTGGCGGCGCGCGTCTGAACCTTGACCAAGGCGCATAGCTAAGCCGTGGCGCGATGATCGGCGCTATCCCGATCGCCCTGGCGCTCGCCTTCGCGGTAACGGCGCTGCTCTATGCGAGCGTCGGCTTCGGGGGCGGATCGACTTATGCGGCGCTGCTCGCGCTGTCGGGGCTCGATTATCGCCTGCTGCCGCTGGTGGCGCTGGCGTGCAACATCGTGGTGGTGGCGGGATCGAGCGTGCGCTTCGCAAGGGCGCGGGTGACCCCGTGGCAGGGTGCTTTGGCGATCACGGCGCTTGCAGCCCCGGCGGCGTTTCTTGGCGGACTGGTCCCGATCGAGCGAGAGACGTTCCTCCTTCTGCTTGGTGCAAGTCTCGTGCTGACCGCGCTGACGATGCTGATACCGGTGAGCCCGGAAGTCGAGGCCACGCCGACGCGGTGGGCGAAGGCGATCCCCTTCGCCGCCGCCCCGATCGGCTTTCTGGCGGGGCTGGTAGGGATCGGCGGCGGCATCTTCCTGGCCCCGCTGCTTCATCTCGCCCGCTGGAACGGTGCCCGCGCGATTGCGGCCACCGCGAGCTTCTTCATCCTCGTCAATTCACTGTTCGGCCTTGCGGGGCAGCTTGCGAAGGCCGGCCCGGCCATGTTCGCCGGCGCCATGGCCGAGGCGCTTCCACTGCTGCTCGCAGTGGTGGTCGGTGGCCAGATCGGCAGCCTGCTGGCGGCGCGTTTCCTGCCGCTCAAGTGGATCAGGTGGCTGACCGCGGCCCTGGTCTTCGTGGTCGGTGCGCGACTGTTGCTGGGAGCGATCAACGGCTAGGCGATGAACCGCAAGCCGGAAATGAAATGGCTCCCCGAGTTGGATATTCACCCTTGCGCACCGAAGCGCATAGTTACGCAAAAAGGCCTATATTTCACAGGCATGTAGACTTCTACTGATGCACGATTGTGCATTGACACGCATCCAAATGCACCGCATTGTGTTGTAACTGACGAGGTAACTGGATAATGGCTCCCAATGGGAAAACTGACCGATCTCAAGGTTCGCAATGCCAAGTGGCCGGGGGGTATCACTCGGGCGGGAAAGCCGCGCACCGGGTCAGTCCGCATCGCCGATGGCGCCGGTCTGTATCTCGTCATAAAGCCGAGCGGCGCAAAGTCATGGGTGCTCGACGTGCAGCACGGCGGACCTAAGAATCGCCGGTTGATCGGGCTCGGCGGCTATCCGGCCGACCTCACACTTTCTGAGGCGCGCGAGGAGGCCCATAGGCTGCGCAAACTCGCCCGCAAGGGGCTCGATCCCAAGGCCGAGCGCGATCGCGGCAAAGTCGTTATCCCGACATTCGCGAAGGCGGTGGAAGTGGCCCACGAGGAGCTTGGGAAGGGCTGGGCGGAAAAGACTGCCGACGCGTTCAAGTCATCGCTCGAATTGCATGCCATGCCCCGCTTGGGCGGCAAGAGGGTCGATCAGATCCACGCCGCCGACATGATCGCGGCGCTCAATCCGATATGGACTGAGAAGCCGCAGATCGCGCGCAAGGTGCGTCATCGCATCATGCAAACGCTCGCCTTCGCCAAGTCGCGCGGATGGCGCACCGAGCCTGTCCCACTGGCCAAGGAAATCACCGATGGCCTCGCCAAGCAGCCCAAGAGCCAAGGCTTTCGAGCGATGCCTTACAAGGCGTTGCCGGCGTTCATGGCCAGCGAGATCGACAAGGATGACAGCCCCGCTCGCCTCGCGCTGCTATTCACCATCTTGACCGCTGCGCGATCGGGCGAGGCCCGAAAGGCGACTTGGGCCGAAATCGATCTCGAGGACCGGCTCTGGCGCCGCCCCGCCGATCACATGAAAAGCCGCAAGGCACATGACGTGCCGCTCTGCGATGCTGCCCTGTCTATTCTGGCGCGCGCGAAGGCGCTCAAGGACAAGAGTGGTCTGATCTTTCCGAACAGCCGAGGGAAGGCCCTCTCAGATGCCGCTCTCGGCAAGATGCTGGCGCTCGCCGGGTGCGGCGACACGGTGCATGGGTTTCGCTCGACCTTTCGCGATTGGGCAGCCGAGAAGATGCCGACCGTGCCCTACATCGTCGCCGAGCTGGCGCTCGCTCACGAAACGGGTGATGCGACGGAGCGCGCCTACCTGCGCAGCGACCTACTCGACATGCGCCGCGCGCTGATGGCAGCATGGGGGCAGTTCGCAGCGCCCTCGCTGTCCGGCGATAGCGGCAACGTGACGCCGATCAGCGCGGCGAGCGCTGCATGAATTCTTGCGGGCATTCCGCCCGCTTGAAGCGGCCGAGCCAAGGGATTCCGCCCCAAGGCCCGGCCTATCACCACACGTCTACAGAGGAGACGACATGATGACGACTGAGACCCTTACCACCGAACAGATGCGCGCCAAGTGGGATGCGACCTTTGAGCGGCTGCGCGCGGCCGAGTCCGCTGCGCAGGAATACATCGCCGCGACCGATCCCTTGCATGCCCTTGAGCGTGCTTCTCGCGATCGAGTGGGCATCGACGCCCTACGCCACCAGCCCGATTTCCTCGATCGGCTGAACGCTTTGCGCGCCGAGAGCCCAGCTTATTTCGTGCCCAAATTCATGAACGACCACCGCGACAGCCTGGTCGACGCCGTGGTCGAAATCGAGGGCGAATTGATGGCTTTGCCATCTCCCGATCTCACCGCCCTGCATTGGAAGGTCGACAAGACTGCCGGCGACAGCTGGGAGGGCGGCTATCTCGATCAAATGCGGGCCGATATGGTGCGGCTCATGGGGCCGGTGCCCACGGCGGCTGTTGCGTGATGGCTGACACCATGAAGCGCACCCCGTCCGTGCGCGAGCTCGAGGCCAGCCCGCGCCCGAATGTCACCGTGCTGCCGACTGCGGCACGGCGACAGGTTGCGCAGCCGATGAACGCGCCCGGTCGCACGGCTCGCAAGGCCCTTCGCGCCGAGACAGCCGGGCGGTTCCCGTATCGCCACCCGAACATTCGGGAGATCGAGCCACTCGCGCAGGCCGTGGTCGAATACGGGGGCAACGCTCTGGCGCTGCTCCTGGTCGAGATGATGGAGGCCATGCCGCGCGACGAGCGGCTTGCCATCATCGATCGGCTTGGCAGGATCGAGGGAGAGGAGGGCAGGCGCGCGCAGCTGATCGCGCGCACAACCGTCTTGAATGTGGGGCAGCAACTCGACCTCGCCCGCGAGGTTAAGCGGTTGCGAGGGGAGGAATGATGCGTGAGGCGCTCGCCCAGCCGGTGCCTGGGGCAATAAGGCTGCACCGGGCTGCTAGCGCCTTCGAGGCGCGCTTGCTGGCCCTCCCGCCTCGCGAATGGGAGGGGGCCCGGGGTGCCTACTTTGCCGATATGCTTGCCGCGCATAATCCCCAGCGTGACGGAGTGTGGCGTCACCGCTTCCTTGCCCAGCAAGAAGCGGGCGATTTGGTCGCAAGGGGCGTGCGCGAAGGCACGTTGCCCCTTTGGACAATGGCAGAGCATGGCCCGCACCTAATTGATCATTGGCACCTTCAGGAGATTGACAGCCAGGCAATCAAGACGGGCGTCTTCAAGCCGCGGGACACAACTCACCCGCTCCATGGTGTGCTGCTATGGGTAAAGACCATCGAGGCCGAGCCTTGGGCCGACGCCGTGATCGCGGGCCTGTATCCAGATTTGAGGGCGGCAGGCTCGCCGGACGCAGCGCCCACACCCCGCAGGAAACCCGGTCCACAAGCGAACCCTGGTTGGGCATGGGCGGTCGACACAGCAACTAAGGAATTTGCGGCTGCCGGGATGCGCAGACCGCTGCAGCGCGGTGAGCAGGCGGCGATCATAACGAGGCTGCTGTCCCTCATGAGCGAGGGTGGCCACGGCGACTTTAGCGAAGATGCCGGTCGCAAGTATGCCTTGGAGGTGATTGCGCGACTTCCAGTCAATTAATTATCGGCAATAGGTTCGCAATCGTCGGCAAAGGACACGTGTCGTCTTTGTCGGCAATCTCGCTCCGTCACAACAATGCACGGAGCATACCAATGACCCAAGTTGTCCCGGTTGCCTACAACATCAATGATGCTGCCGCCGCGCTCGGCCTTTCCCGGCGCTCGATCTACAACCTGATCGATGCTGGCCAGATCCGCAAGGTGAAGATCGGTCGCCGTTCGGTGATCCCCGCGACCGACATTCTCGCGCTGATGCCGGAGGACGCAGCATGATCGGACCGCCAGAACGAAAAAGCCCCGCTGGCGGGCGGGGCTCCGAAAATCGTCTTGTCAGGGGCGAGTTTCACAAAGAGACATACAGCGAACAGGCCGAAATTGCAAGGCCGCGCTGCGCCGACTGCGCGCTGTTCTACGCCTATGACGATCCGAGGTATCGCAATCAGGGCGAGTGTCGCGCCGAGCCTCCGCAACGGACCGAAGACACCTATCCCAGCTGGGGCTGGCCCCGCATTGGCGCCTCCAACTGGTGCGGCGCGTTCATGCGGAGAGCTGGGACATGAGTGCGGCCGAGAACCAACCGCGCGCGCTTGTCGACGCCGCACTCGCCTACGCGGCCGAGGGTGTGCCGGTGTTTCCGTGCCGGGAAAACAGCAAGCGGCCTTACACCGCACACGGGTTTAAGGAGGCCACCACCGATGCCGAGCAGATCCGGCGCTGGTGGGCACAATGGCCGGGCGCGATGATCGGAATGCCGACCGGCTCCCGATCAGGCGTCTGGGCGCTCGATATCGATGATCCCGGCGTTTTCGAGCCCGCCTGTCCTGTCCCGCTCCCCGCCACTCGGCGCAGCGATACGGGAAAGGGCTACCATCTGCACTTCGCCTACCGCGAGCCGATCAAGAACGCGCAGCGCCCAGGCAAGGGCGGGGCCTGGCCGTTCCCCGAACTTCCCGGGGCCGAAGTCAGGGGGGAGGGCGGCTATGTCATCCTGCCACCTTCTCCGCACCCGAGCGGGCGTCACTATCGCTGGGCGAATGACAATCAGCCGGCAAACGCGCCCGCCGAGCTCATGGCGATCGTCACCGCGCCGCGCGGCAAGGCCAAACAGCCCGCCGCTGACAAAGCTCGAGCCGCGCCAGCCCGCGCGCCAGCCATTCCGCGAAGCGAGCTCGTGGAGGAGCATCCCTATGCGCTCGCCGCGCTCGATGCCGAGTGCGAGGCGATCCGGTGCGCGGCGGATGGCGGGCAAGAGGCGACGCTGAACAGTGCCGCGCTCAAGATCGGGCACTATGTCGGTGGCGGGGTGATCCGATACGAAACCGCTCTCGCCCGCCTCATCGCCGCCGGGATGCAGATGCACTCGCACAACCCCGCCGACCCTTGGAAGCCCGAGATCATCACGGCCAAGGTCGACCGCGCGCTGCGCGATGGCATGGCAGAGCCCAAGGGCGTGCCAGACGCATCGTCGGAGCCGCTGCGCTTTGATCCGGCGACCCTCGCGGCCAAATCCAAGCCTAATGGAGAGGACGAGTCGGCTCCGAACTCTCTCGTTCGCCCAGTCAAGCTCGCCGACCTCATGAAGATGCAATTCCCGGCCATCAAATACGTGGTGCCGGGATACGTTGCCGAAGGCCTCACAGTGCTCGCGGGCGCTCCCAAGATCGGCAAAAGCTGGATGGCGCTGAACCTCGCTGTCGCTGTCGCTGGCGGAACGCAAGCGCTTGGCAGCATCCAATGCTCTCAAGCGGACGTCCTCTACATCGCCCTCGAGGATAACCCGCGCCGAATGCAGAAACGAGCCCAGATACTGCAATGCCCCATTCCCGACGCGCTCGAGGTCGTTTTCGATTGGCCTGCGATCGGGAGCGGATGCGAGAATAAGATCCGCGAGTGGGCTGCGCGCAGTCGAAACCCCGGCATGGTCGTTATTGACGTGTTCAACCGTGTCCGCCCGCCGAAGAAGGGCAGCGCGCAGCAATACGACGTCGACTATCAAGACATGGCCCCACTGCAAAAGCTGGCTGGCGAGCTCGGCTTAGCCATTATGATCGTGCACCACACCCGCAAGATGACGGCCGAAGACCCCTTTGACACAGTGAGTGGGACGCGCGGGATCACTGGGGCCGCCGATACCATCCTTGTCCTATGCAAACTGCCTGATGCCATCCTGCCGACCCTCTATGGCCGTGGGCGCGATATCGAGGAGATCGAGAAGGCGGTTCAGTTCAACAACGCCTTCGGAACGTGGCTATTGGACGGGCCGCCTGCTTTCGTCGCCAAAACTAAGGAGCGCACCGACATCATTCGCACGCTTCGTGATGCCGGGGGCGTGATGTCGACTGGCGAGATTGCAGAGGCCTTGGGCAAGGAGACATCCAACATTTCGCACCAGCTGACTTCGTTGCTCGAAGAGGGGAAAGTCGTGAAGGCCGGCTACGGGAAATGGACTCTCTCTTAGATATACGATCAAAGTATTCAATCTGTTCAAAGTTGAAGATTGAATGGTTTGAACGGTTTGATAGGGTGCTAAGCGGTTTCGAATTGAGGGTGGATCGAAAGGGGGGCAGGTGATGCGCTACGGTTTGATCGGCGGACTTGCTTTGTTGAGCGCCTGCAGTGAAACACCACCGTGCGAGAGGGATATCGAAGCCTTCGTCATGTCTCAGCGCTTCATCGAACAGCAGCTTCGCAGCCCTTCGACCGCAGATTTCCCGAGCGTGACTGAGGCGTCGATCGTGGCAGTTCCGAAAGGAGAAATCTGTGCCTTTCGCGTCACCACTCACGTCGACGCACAGAATGCATTTGGAGGCACGGTGCGAGAATATTTCGTGGTGGAACTCGAACCATCTTCGACTGATCGTGACACGTGGAACCTCATAAGTATCGACACCATGTGAAAGCATCTGCCGTCCGAACCAATCCGACTAGGCTGCAGCCCCTCCCATCCCGCACCCAGCCGAACCGCTACGCGCGCGCAAGGCCGGGCCGCCCACACCGCCCAGCTGCGTCGCAGTTACGCGCGCGCGAGCCGCTTGCCCTCGCAACCTCACCGAGCCGCTATCGCGCGCACGCGCGCGGCATCAGCCCGGCCCGCACTCGGCGCCCCTGGCACCGCACCGGCTGCATCGCATCCGCTCGCCCAGGGCCTCGAGCTCGCGGCGCCAGCCCCGATCATGGCAGGCCAACGCAATGGGCACCGGATCGAGGAGCTCGCGGTGATGGCAGGCGCGGCATTGAACGCGCAGCCGATAGCCAAGGCGGGCGAAATCGGCGATCTCGCGAAGGTGTTTGCTGCCCATGCCAGGGCGATGCCTTGCTCGGCCGCTGTAGGAAATGCGCGGCGAGAACAATCGGGAAACAAGGCTGTGGGCGAAGGGCGAAAAGCGAGGTTCGGTTCCCACAAAGGGAGCCATGAGATCGCGGTTCTATCCTGCATTTGCTGCACTTTCAGCGCATCTTGATTTTCGGGTTACAACACCAGTCGCAACACTCGGGCCGAAAACAGTCTCCCAACGGCGGGAAGCCCGCGCCCGCCCACGCGGCACCTTGCAGGCCCCGCCCGGCCTTCCCCTGACACCAGCCCGGCACCCCTGACAATGACGAGGATCCCGCCCCGATGATCGAGACGCCCGCCAGCACCGCGCCCGCCTTCAACGCCTTCCGCCTGATCGATGATGGAAAGCGCCTCGCAATCCACTGTGTCGCGATCGATGATGCTGGCGCCGTCATCGCCTTCGATCCGGAACCGGCACGGCTTGAGGTGCCCTCGGGCGGAATGATCGCCCGCTGGCGCATCACGGGCGATGCCTTCGGCGCTGCCAACTGCGCCGCCTCTACCGCACCCGTGCTCTTGCTGCGCAATGGCCAGCTGATCGAGCTTCCCGAGGATGGCGAGCCGATCGATGAGAGCAAGGTGGCAGTGGCGGCCTAACGGCCCGCCAGCCTCGCCACGGCGGCGCAGGATTGAAGCCGCGCCGCGTCGCTGAACAGCCTCCAAGGGCTGGGCGCAATTCTGGGGCCTCTGTAGGCGGCTGAGCTTGTGAGGGGGTGACGCGCCCCCAAAGCCGAACGTCCGAACCGTTCCCAGGTAAAAGCCCGGGCGCTTCGATGGCGCGCCGCCACTGCAATCGCGATGCCGGGGGCCAAGTCAATTGGGGATCATTCAGCGGACTAGGCCCGCTTTGTTCTTCCCTTTTTGCTCTCAATCGCCTATCTCAGACCTCGACGCGGCGACCTCTAGCGAGGTTGCTATGACACAACAGACTGACCTGCCCACCGCACCGGCGACGGATGCGCCGAGCGAGTTTGACCTTTGGCTTGCCGAGGGCCGCCGCCTTGCCGGTATCCGCCTCACGCTCGACTTTGAAATCGGCGATTGGCTGGCCAAGGGCCGCGATCGCTTTTTCCCCGAACAGATCGAACTGGCGCTCGGCGAGATCGCTGCCGACGCGGAGCATGCGCGCGCCCTCAAATGCCTTGAGAAAGTCGCGCGAGCCTTCCCGCCCAGCGTGCGCCACAAGGGGCTGACATTCGAGCATCACGCCCACCTCGCCGATCTCCCCAAGCAAGAGGCCCTCCCGCTTCTACAGAAAGCCGGCAAGGAAAAGATGCCAGCCCGCAAGGTGCGCCTCGAAGCGATGATGCGCAAAGTCGATCTCGGCCTTGTGCTCCCCCGCGAAGACGATCCCGAGGATGACGCCATGCTCGCGCTGTGTCGGGCGTGGAATCGAGCGCCCAAGCCCGTCCGCGAAGACTTCTTCGCCATGGCCGAGGAGGCGGCTGACAGCGGCTTTGGGATCGTGGAGCCGTGACTGCCCCAGCTGTGCGAGGCCGCATGCGCCGCTTCCCGCCACCCCCGCCCGAGTTCGCCGAGGAGTTCGCGCGGGGAGGCTGGGAGCGCGTCGAGCTGCTCTATGGGGCGCGAACCGATTGCCTCAAGAAATGGATTGCCATGACGGGCGCAAAGACTCGGCGAGTGCTTCGGAGGGAAAGCGCCGAAGGCGAAGATGAGCCCGCGCCGATCAGCGCTCACCCGCAATAGCGGCGGGAATTGCCGCCTTCCCTGATGCCAATCTGCTCGCGTCGGCACCACCGACGCGCCGCCCTTCGCGCAGTCCGAGGGCAGAAACGGAGCGATCACCAGTGACCTACGTCATCCATCCCGAGAATTACCGCGCCTTCACGGGCACCGATGCGCAGAAGCGCAAGGGCAAAGTCCTCGAGGACGGCGAGCGCCTGAGCTTCGACATTGCGTTTCGCGATGCCGCGCCGAAAGGCCGCCCCGCCTCGATCGATGCGACCGTCAAGGAAGCGATCGAGCAACAGGCCAAGCTCGCCAATCAGAAGCCAGCCGCTTGGCTGGCCAATGCCAGCGCGCGCGATATCGAACGCATTATCGAGGGTGCAGCCAAGGCGCACGTCTCGGCCCTGAGCGGCGAGGGCGTTGCTCGCGGCTTCGCATTCGACAGCATCGTGCGCCGTCTGGTCGACGGTGAACACGCCCGCCATGATGCCAAGTTTGCCTTCCTCGGCGATGCCGCACCGGCCTTTGATCGCGAACGCGCCGAGTTCCTCGCCCGCGCCAAGTTCGGCGCACAGGCCCGCGACACTGCCACCCTCACCGATGCGGACGTGACCCGCTCCCTTTCGACGGCGCGCTACAGCGGTGCTGCGCCTTTGGTCGACGTCGAGGCCCGGCCCAATGCCGGTACGGCAACGCTCGATGCCGGTGCGCAGGCCAAGCCTTCCGGGATCAATGCCCTGCGCGCCCTGCGCTATCAGGGGTGAGCGGACATGGCCAAGAACCTGCAGGAACGGCTCGCCAGCGCGCGGGAAACCGATCGCGTAACCATCGAAACCCTCGCCAAGTTGATCGAGGACGCCCGCGCTGAGCGTGAGCGGCTCACGGCTGCGCACGAGCGCGCCAGCGCCGACAGTATCGACTTTGCTCTCGCCGAGGATGATCGCGAGGAGGCCGCCGCCAACGCCGGCCGCTATGCCCGCTCGCTTGCTGCCCTGGCATCCGCCATCGAGGAGCTCGAGGCGAAGCTTGACGCCAAGCGCAACAGCGATGCCCAGCGGGGCAAGGCTGCCGAAAAGGCCAGCGCCATTGCCGAGCGCGACGAGATCGCCGCCCGGTTCGCCGAGCGCGTGCCGGTGCTCACCGCCGAGTTGATCGAGCTGTTCAAAGCCGTGGAGGCCAATGAAGCCCGCATGCGGGCCGCTGGCATCTTCGAGGCGAATGCCGAGTGGAAGGCGCGCGGCTTCGCCGGCAACGGCTTGGTGGGCGGCATCTCGCCTGCAATGCCGTTCACGAAACTGAAGATCCCGGACTTCACCGGCGCTGGGCGTGCATGGCCGGCGGAAACCGCCAATGCGATATCGGGCGCGATCGCGAACAATTGCGCCGAGCAGATCCGGCGCGGGCGTGAGGATGATGCGCGCGCCGAGCAGGAAAAGGCTGACGCCGCCGCCAAATTTGCAGCCGAGCATGGCACGTATCAGATCGAGGTCGAGTATTCGATCGAACACGGCGACACGGTCGCCCACGTTCCCGAGGAATTGATCGGCGGCAACCTTCCCGCTGCCATGGGGCCGTGGGACGTCAAGCAACTCGTGCTCCCGCATACCGTCGCCGAGAAGCTGGGCGCCGCGCCCCGCTTCAAGGTCACGCGCCTCGATGGGGGCCACCAATGAATTCCGCAACGGCTTTCCTTTGCTGGGCCGAAGCGGACGCCGCGCGTCTGGGGCTTGTCACCCCGCAAAAGGCGCGCGGCACCCTTTCCAATCTCGCGGCGGGCGGCCTCACCACCTTCCCCGCCGAGAGCACCGCGCGGAGGCCATCCCACCCCCCGCTTCCGCGCGGCAACCCCTTTCCCAATGTCCCGGCTCGGGGCGTTTTCGTCGCCGCGTCAGACAGGCCGGGCGGCGGGGGCGCGATGATCCGTGTCCCCGCCAACCCCACTCTTGAGGAACTGAAATGGAGCCGACCCGCTACCCCGAGGCAATCATCGAGCGAATCGCTGGTCTGCTCGAAGAGGGCAAGTCGCTCCGGGAAATCTGCGCGATTGACGGCTTCCCGAGCCGCTCGACTGTCTGGCGCTGGTGCGAGGGCAATGACGAGCTCGCCGGGCGACTGCGCGAGGCTCGCGAAATCGGCTATCTCGCTCTCGCCGAGGAAGGCATGTCGATGGCATTCGCGCCCGCTGCCGAGAATCCGACAGATCCGCAGGCCGCTCGCCTTGCCTTCGATGCTGTCCGGTGGAAGCTGGGCAAACTCTCGATCGCTTTCCGCGACAAGCCGCTCATCGAGGGGACTGTGAATGTCGCCGGAAACGATGCCTTCGGAGCTTTCGCCGAAGCACTTGAGCGGGCTGCAGCCGGAATTGCAAGCCGCGCTGACAGCACGAGCCAAGTGGCTCTCACAGGCCCGCCCGGATCAGATCACCCCGCCGGGGATTGACTGGCCAGTGTGGCTCGCGCTGGCGGGCCGTGGCTGGGGCAAGACCCGCACCGGGGCCGAGGACGTCGCGTGGTTCGGCTGCGCCAATGCTGGCACCCGCATCGCCATTGTCGCTCCCACTGCAGCCGACGCGCGCGACACTTGCGTCGAGGGCGAGAGCGGCTTGCTGGCCGTCCTGCCCAAGGTGTGCGTCGAGAACTGGAATCGCTCGATCGGCGAGGTGACGCTCTGGAACGGCTCGCGCTTCAAGCTGTTCTCGGCAACCGAGCCGGAGCGCCTTCGCGGCCCGCAGCATCATCGGGCTTGGGGCGACGAGGTCGCCGCTTGGCCGGATCCGTCTGCGTGGGATCAACTCCTGTTCGGCCTGCGCCTGGGCGAGAATCCGCAAGTCATCGCCACCACTACCCCCAAGCCGACGCCATTGATCCGCTCGATCTTGCGAACGCCGGGCGCCATGGTGACGCGCGGCTCGACCTTCGACAACAAGGACAACCTGCCCGCTGGCACGCTCGATCGGCTGCGCGAGAAGTATGAAGGCACCCGGCTCGGGCGCCAAGAGCTCTTCGCCGAGCTCTTGGAGGACGTTCAGGGCGCGCTGTGGACAACGGCGATGATCGAGCCGCACCGCGTCAAAGGTGCGCCGGACTTGCAGCGCATTGTTGTTGCCGTCGACCCGAGCGGCACGAGCGGCAAGGATGGCGGTGACGAAATCGGGATCGTGGTGGCCGGCAAGAGCCGCGAAGGGCGGTATTACGTCCTTGAGGATGGCAGCTGCCAGCTCTCGCCCGAGGGATGGGCGCGCAGGGTTGCCCAGCTTTATGACAAGTGGGGCGCCGATCGCGTCATCGCCGAAAAGAACTTCGGCGGCGACATGGTGGCGGCCGTCATGCGCAATGTTGCCCGTGAACTTCCGATCAAGCTGGTGACAGCCTCGCGCGGCAAGGCCGTGCGCGCGGAACCGATCGCGGCCTTGTACGAGCAAGAAAAAGTCTCGCATGTCGGGCACTTCGACACGCTCGAAGACCAGATGTGCGCAATGACGCCCGCCGGTTATGTGGGCGAGGGCTCGCCCGATCGGGCCGATGCGCTGGTGTGGACGCTCACCGAATTGCAGGGCCGTGGGAGGACTTATGACCTCTCGACGCTCTAACGCACAGCTGGGCGAGGTGATGGGCGCTTCGCAATACCCGACAGTCATCGCGGGCAATGCCGAACTGCGCGAGCATTATGCCGATATCATGGCCGCATTCATGGCCGTGGCCATCGTCGACCTTTCTGGCCTCAGCGACGGCGATCCCTTCGACCGGCTCGCTCAGGCCGTCAACGCGCTTGCGCCGTGCGAAGGGCTGTTCGCCGATCGCTTCCGCACCGCGCTACGGGCTGTGACCATGGCGCAGCTGGGCGAGGCCCGCGCGGCGCACTGGCACGATCTCAAGCTTTCGAAGCATGCCGCCGGGCTTTACTGGCATTTCCGGAAGGATCTCATGGCTCGGCATCCCGAGCTCCTCGCGGTGGGGGCTGGGCGATGATGACGGGGCTAGATTGTCGCAAAACTCAAAGGAGCATAAATCATGAGCAAGGTTGTTCGGAGCGTCCTCTCGGTGGGCGCTATCATCGCAGGCATCGCGCTTGCCCCTGTCTCTGGCGGCACCAGTCTCCTTGCAACAAAGCTGGGGCTCTCGGCGCTTGGCTCTGGCTTCATCGCGGCGGCGCTCACGGTGGGCGGCTCGCTCATTGCTCCAGGCGCGCGCGCACCTCGCAACAGCCCTTCCAACGTCGACCGCCTTCGCGCCAATATCGATCCGCTCACGCCGCGCAAAACAATGATCGGGATTTCTGCGATGGGTGTGGATATCCGATGACCGCGATGAACGCCTTTGGGCGCGCTGATGGCGCTTGGCTGCTGTTCGACGGCGCGCAGTATGCTGCAGATGGCACGGTCATCGGAAACATGGGCAAGGCCGTTGCAGATGAGAACCTGCGCGCTGCAGTCGGATGGAGCGGCGCGCTGCCTCGATATGTTGCAGACCCAGCCCAGCAATGGCTCGCACACCAGACGGATGCCACCACTGCACTTGCGAACCTGCCCGCACTCGTGGCCGAGATCGATGCTGAACTCGCCACCGGCGATTATGCTGGGCACCCCGAGGGCTTCCGTCTCACGCTTGCCTATTGGGATTCGGAACGCGATCACGGGCGCATCGCCATGATTGGCAGCAATGAGCGCATGGCCGCGACGATTGGCTGTAAGCCCTATGAAGCCCGCCACATTGGCAGCATTTTCACTCCTCGCCTCGATCCGTCACCTTGGCCGGATGACTTCGACCCTCGGGTTGATGGCAAGCGTCTCGCCGAACTGCAGCGTGAAACGCCGGACACCGACGGCACCGTGCGCGTGGGCGGCACCTACCGGGCGTTGCGGGTGCATGCTGGCGGTGTCGAGCAATTCGAGATCATGCGCTGGCGGGATCCGATCGGGCGCAAGATCGGCGAGCGGCGCTCATGGCGTCCGCTGCGCTGGGCATGGCCCAAACTGAGGAGCGCCGCGTGACCATCAAAGGCCTCGACAAGCATCTGCGCCGCATGCGCCAGCTATCGCGCATCGCCAGCGATCCCGAGCTCTCAGCCGCGGTCTATGAGGGGGCTGACGTTGTCCGGGCGGAGGCCTTTCGACTAGTCTCGGCCGGCTCTGTGTCCGGCGCTGGGCATGTTCCTTCGGCCCCAGGGAGAGCCCAAATCGAGATGAGGGGACCTTGCAGGCCGGATTTGAGACTGCCCAGACAGGCCCGCTCAAGGCGGAGTTTCGCGCCGAGACGCCTTACTCGCGCGCGCTCGAGTTCGGCACGAGCAAGATGGCATCACGGCCGTTTGTCAGGCCCGCGCGGACAAGTCGCTTCCTGAGGTGCAGCGCATTTTTGCCAGGGCGGTTCGCCGGGCGATCAAGAGGAGCGGGAAGTGAGGGGTATTTACCTTGCCAGCGGCGTGGAGCAATTCGAGATCGCCAGCTGGCGTGACCCGATCGACTGAATGTCCTTCATCGCGCTGTGTGGTGCCAAGCGATCTTGGAACCCACGATCGGGCACAACGCTTGCATTTTTCCGTCAACCGTCGAAATTTCGCAGGATTGCGAAAGAATCTAGGAAAAGCAGGGGGCGGCTTTGGCGCGAAGAATTGTTTATGCGAGAAGCTCTGGATGGTGGAAGAACGCCAACGATCATATAGAAATCGACTCTTGGCTTGCGGTCGACATCACCGATCGGCACATTCGATTCTTGAAATCCGGGGAGCACGATTTAGTGCAAAATGGGGTTGATGTTGGTGTGCGCACTTTCGACCCGGTATCGGGAGCGCCAGACCTCATTTTGTACGGGCACATTGGTGATAAAAATGATCTTGAATGGCTAATCCAAGTCGCGTTCGAAAGAGCTAACGGTCCTTCTGGAGAAATACTGACGCTGGCCCCAATCCTCGCAAGAGTCCATCGAAAAAATGTTCGCCAGGACAGGGGCAATTATATACTTTACTTAGCAGCTTCAATGTGGCATATAATCAGGCATGGACATCAACATCACCAACCCGATCTTCCACGACGAAGCCAAAGCCACCGCTCATATCGAAGAGACCCGCTGGGGTGGCGAGCCGAATTGCCCCCACTGCGGTTCGGTCGAAGTCACTCGCCTCAAAGGTGAGACGCAAGCCGGCTACTTCCAGTGCAACGGTTGCCGCGAAAAGTTCACTGTCCGCACTGGCACAGTCATGGAACGCTCGCACGTTCCGCTTCACAAGTGGCTCCTTGCTACACACCTTATGGCCGCTTCCAAGAAGGGCATGAGCGCTGCTCAGATGGGCCGTATGATCGGCGTGACCTACAAGACCGCTTGGTTCCTTTGCCACCGCATCCGTGAGGCCATGGAAGGCGCTGCGCCCACCGGCCCCATGGGCGGCAAGCCCGATAGCGTTGTTGAAGCCGACGAAACTTATGTCGGCGGCAAGGCCAAGAACCGCTCCACCCGCAAGCCCGCTCCCAAGAAGGCTGTTCTCGCACTGGTGGAACGCGATGGCGTTGCCCGCTCATTCCATATCGCAAACATCAACGCCAAGAACGTGCGCAGCGTCCTCGTTACCAATGTGGAGCGCACCGCCCACCTCATGACCGACGAGAGCCCCGTCTACACCCGCCTCGGCAAAGAATATAACGGTCACTCGGTCGTCAACCATTCGGCCAAGGAATACGTCACCACAGGCGGCTTCAAGCACTCCAACACGGCTGAAAACTTCTTCTCGATCTTCAAGCGCGGCGTGATCGGCACGTATCACCACATGAGCGAGGCTCACCTTGGCCGCTACTGCGCCGAGTTCGATCTGCGCTACAACACCCGCGACCTGACGGACGCGGAGCGCGCTACCGAAATCATCAAGGGCGGCATTGGACGCCGCCTTACCTATCGGCGGACTGATAAGCTCGCCGCCTAAGTTCGCGGTGATGCCTCGCCAGATTGGTGAGCCCCGAAAACGCTGGACGAAAAGCTAACCTGTGTCATCCTCCGTTAATCGCAAAAACGGAGGGGCCTGTGGCTGATGACATTTGCATTTCAATCAACGAGACGAGCCACCTGATCCTTTGCGGCCTGTGCCGCAAGCCGGTAACCTACATTGGAGAAGCCAATGCGAATGGCGGCGACGTCGGCTGTGTCGGTTGCGGGAACGTTGCGGACCTCCAAGAGGTCGTTCAAATGTCTGTGGATTACGCCAAAGACGAGGGACAACTGATCCTCAACCGAGCCATGCGGGATGCCGCACGAGGCAGCAAAATCATGCGCTTCGAGGGCAAGACTGCGCATGATAAGCATCATCGCTTTGTCGTTGATTTGAAGCTCTGATACCTCCATCGATGCCTCCGTAGCCGTCATCGCTTTTTTCTCTTCGGCTTCTTGGCGTTCCCATGAGGCTTATGCGGCGTTGCCAGCATACGCTTTAGGGCGGCCTCACGGCGGCGCTTGGTTTCCTCTTCGGAGTAGGTTTCAGGGTCGGGCTTCGTCATGACAATTGACCTTTTTGATGAACCGCGAGCCAAACTCGAACGTGTCAAAAAGCATCTTCGAGAACTAGCCCACGAAGAGGCTGCGTTCGCTGCGAGCAGGCCAGTGGAAGCCTATCTTGGCCTTCGACCAGAAGGCAACTTTTCCATCATGATCCGAGCAACAAGCTTTCCGCCGCTGGCTGCATCGGTAGTCGCGGGCGACGCCATAAACAATCTTCGATCAGCGTTAGACCTGACAATCAGCGCGGCGTGCCGCGCGAACGGAACCACCAACCTAGGCAACACTTATTTCGCTATAGCCAAAGAGGGTGAACGCGGTTGGGATGATCTCGTCACGGGCAAGCGCAAGCGGATGAAGGCGGCAACCCCGGCAATCGTTCAACTGACCCGTTCATTCAAACCTTGGGCCGGTGGCAATGACATTCTTTACGCCATCTCTCACCTTGCTGGGATTGATAAGCACCAGGCCCTTCTAGGCATGTCAGTCCATCGGGGTGGGATGGCCCTAAGCGGCATGACCCTGAGCCATGTAGAAAACAAACCCATACAGATGCGAGCCAAGCAGTATGCCCGCTTATCGCGAGAAGAGCCGGAAGCGTCACTCATTGACTTCGACCACGGTGTAAAAGTCTCAGTCGATGGTCCAATTAAGATCAATATCCGTCTCGGTTTCACGGCCAACCAAATTCAACCCCACATAGGGGCGGTTAGCTTCCTCAGTGATGCGCTCAGCGAGACGGCAAAAATAGTCGAGACTTTTGCGACGGCCTCGACCGAGGGGGCACTGCGTTGACATCGCGGCCCTCCCACACGAATTAGCCGTTGCTAAGTAAAGTATATAATTGCCAGGACAGGTACAACGGGTTTGAACTAGAAATTTTTTCTGGAAGCGACGTTCAGGAAATACAAGTTCGGGAAAGATTAAATAGGCTCAAGGAGTTGTGGTTTGTTTTTCCTATCGGCGCGCTCTTATTTTGGTTTATCTGGACCTCAAATTAATCCGACCGGCCCTTCGCACTCTCACTAATGAATGCAACCACTTGTCGCTTCCGATGCGAGCCGCGAGGGCCGCGAGATCGATCGCGGCGACTATCTGTGCGCGGCCATGGGCATTGTGGCCTCAGCCTACGAGCTCGCGAAGCTGGGCGGCGAGGAGGGCGTGCGGGCCTATGCGCAGCTGATCAGGAGCTATGCCGATACGGTCGAGCGGGCGGTGGGATGGACTCGGGCGCAATAGCACCTCTCCCTTGAAACTTGCGCCTCGATGAGATCGACGACCTCACAACCCTGCGTTGTCGAGCCGTTGTTCAATCTCATCGAGACGATCGTTGATCTCGCGAATCTGGTCGGCATCCTCCAATGCCCCAAAAGCCGACGCATCCGCGATGTCGGTGATCTCGTCATGCTGATTACTGGTGAAGTTCGAGCTCTCCGGATAAGGCGCGCACGCCGTGAAACCGGCCAGTGACAACAGGGCAAGAATCCGTTTCATTTTGCTTCCTCCGATCAGATTTCCCCCAGCAGCCAATGAGCTGTTTGCAATAGAGGATTTTCGCGATAGCTTCGGCACATCAATAGGGGGTGGCCGATGGAACTCGAGAACACAATTGCAGAATTGCAAGCGACGCTGCGCAAGCATCGCGAAAAGCTGCTCACCGAAGAAGCTGCAAAAACTACGCTTGTGCTGCCGTTCTTGCGCGCTCTCGGTTACGACATTTTCAATCCCGACGAGGTGATTCCCGAATTCGTGTGCGACGTTGGCACGAAGAAGGGCGAGAAGGTCGATTATGCGATCTGCGTGGGCGGCGAGATTCAAATGCTCGTCGAGTGCAAGCCGGCCAATGGCGATCTCTCGATCAAGCATGCCAGTCAGCTCTATCGCTACTTTGCAGCGACGGACGCCCGCATCGCCCTGCTCACGAATGGCGTGATCTATCGCTTCTTCACCGATGCCGAAAAAGCCAATATGATGGACGATCGGCCATTCTTCAGCTTCGATCTCGACAATTACAAGAAGTCGGATCTGCGGACCCTTGCGGCATTCGAGCGAGCCGATTTCAACCTTGAGCGCATCGTGTCGCATGCCGGAGCCCTCAAGCTTCAATCCGAAGTCACGGCCGAACTGCGCAAGGAGTTCGCGGAGCCGTCCGAGGATTTCGTTCGCCTGGTCGCTGGGCGCCTTCATGACGGGCGGATGACTGAGGCTGTGCGGGAGCGATTCCGGAGCGCAATCGCAAGCTCAATCGCGTCGCTCATTCGCGACGGCATCAATGAGAGGCTCGAGAGCGCGATCAGTCATGGCGGAGAGGTTGCGGAAGTGCCGCCCGCACCGGCGGATGACGACGGGATTGAAACGACGCAGGTCGAGATCGACGGCTTCAACATCATCCGAGCGATTTGCGCGAGCAAGGTTTCGCCCACCCGCATCGTGATGCGAGATGCCAAGTCATATTGCGCAGTGCTGCTCGACGATAACAACCGGCGCACCGTCGCTCGCATGCACTTCAACAGCCCCACTGCGCGCTATTTGGGTGTGTTCACTGGCAAGGAAGAGACACGCGTGCCGGTGAGCGATCCGGTCGAAATCTATCAGCACCAGAAGGCGCTGCTTGCCCGACTTGAGGAATTGGAAGCGGGGAATGGCGAGTGAAAGCGCACGCTCAAAGCCCCGGCTTTGCGTTACATCTGCTGTTGTAACTATTCCACATTTTCGCCCTAAGTCTCTGAAATATAAGCAGGAATTAGGAAGAAATGGCTCCCCGAGTTGGATTCGAACCAACGACCAAGTGATTAACAGTCACCTACTCTACCGCTGAGCTATCGGGGAGCAGCACGAACGGGTTTCTCTCCGTGTGCGAGAGCGCGCCTATATGTGCGCGCGCAGTGCATTGCAAGAGGGAGTTTGCGATTGCGTTGCTCAATCGCGAACTATCGCTCAATCGGTCGCGAATTGCTCGGCGACGATACGTTCCTCGAGCGATTGGCCGGGATCGAACAACAGGTGAAGCTCGCGCGAATGATCGATTCTGACGGAGACTTCAGCGATGTCGCGCAGCTCTTTCTGGTCCGCAACTGCAGAGACGGGTCGCTTGTGTGGCTCAAGCACGCGCAGGGTTATCGCCATTCGGTCCGGCAGGATCGCGCCCCGCCAGCGCCGCGGGCGAAACGGGCTGATCGGCGTCAGCGCGAGAAGCTGGCAGTCGAGCGGCAGGATCGGCCCGTTCGCGGAAAGATTGTATGCGGTCGAGCCCGCCGGGGTCGAGACCAGCACGCCATCGCCGACCAGTTCGCGGATCCGCACCCGGCTCCCCACTGTCACCTCGATTTTCGCGGTCTGGCGTGTCTCGCGCAGCAGCGAGACCTCATTGATCGCCCACAATTCGTGCCGCTCGCCTGCCTGCGTGACGGCTTCGACCCGCAAGGGCGCAATCGACTTCGCCTTGGCCTGAGCGAGGCGCTTCCCGATCGAGGTGCGCTTCTCATAGCGGTTCATCAGGAAGCCAACCGTGCCGAGATTCATGCCATAGGCCGGGATCACCCGACGTGCATCGAGCATGGCGTGCAGCGTTTGAAGCATGAAGCCGTCTCCGCCCAGCACGACGACCGTCTCCGCATGTTCGAGCGGAACCCAGTCCCCGAGCTCCATCAGCGCGCGGTGCGCCTCCTGAGCACGCGGCGTCTCCGAAGCGACGAGAGCCATCCGGTCGAACGCAGCCTCGCGCCTGGGTGAGACAGCGCACTGGCTCTCGTCAGCGTGACTCTTTGTCATGCCTCGTTTCTCCCCTCCCGGTGCAATCCGCCCGCCCTGTGCCCCTACAGGCTTGTCCTGATGTTCCAAATTCGGGCGGATTGCAATTGATGAGAGAGTATCGCCGGAACTACCGCTAAGGCCCGATGATGGATTCGCCGCTGACCGATCGAGGAAAATCGCTGCGCCGCCCAACGCGCGGAGCGTTTCCCGGGGTCAGCCCGGGTGCGATGGAGGCTGACCTTCTGCGTGCGCTCGATCGCACCGAGATCGAGGTCCTGTTCCAACCGCAATTTGCAGCTGCCAGCGGCGCGGTTACAGGCGCAGAAGCGCTCGCGCGTTGGCAGCATCCCACGCTGGGTGTGATCGGCGCGCGAGACCTGTTCGCGATCGCCGAACGAGCTGCGGTCGTGGCGCCCGTCTCGCGCTACCTTGTGGCGCGCGCCCTTGAGGATGCAAAGAACTGGCCGAGCGAGCTCACGCTCTCGCTCAACATCACGCCTGAGGAAATCGGGGATTCGCGTTTCGCAGCCGATTTTGCGGCGCTCATCGGGCGCGGCACAATCGCGCCCGAGCGGCTGATGCTCGAGATCACCGAAGACTTGCTGGTGCGCAATCTCGATCAGGCCAACGTGGCGCTCGGCACGCTGCGCAAGCTCGGTTTTCGTACCGCACTCGACGATTTCGGTGCCGGCTTCTGCAATTTTCGCTATTTGCGTGAACTGCCGCTCGATGCGCTCAAGCTTGACAAGGTCATGGTCGATGGGGTGCCGGGCGATGCCAAGGCGCTGGCGGTGTTGCGCGCAATCATCGCGCTGGCGCGCGCGCTCGATCTGGATGTCTATGCCGAGGGGATCGAGACGGAAATCCAGCGTGCGACGATTACTGCGGAGGGGTGTGACTACTGGCAGGGATTCCTGCGAGCGCAACCCATGTCGAGTGCTGCGGTGATGGCGCTCGCCCGTACGGCGCGCGGGCGCGGGCACGGATGAGCCCGACCCGGCGCTAGGCCGCCTTCTTCCCCTTCGCCCGCCCTGCCTTGCGCGCGATGCTCGACAGCCCCTTGGTCAGCTGGAACAGCCCGTTGAGGCGGCTCTGCGGATCGCCCCAGGCGCGGTTGATCACCAGCTTCATGTCGGGGCGCAGCTTGGCGGTGTCCTTCAGGCGATCGACATAGGCGATTAGGCCTGGCCCGTCGGGGAAGTCGTCCTTGTGGAAGGTCACCAGCGTGCCGCGCGCGCCGACATCGATCTTGGCGATGTTGGCCTCGATCGCCTGGTGCTTGATCTCGATCAGCCGGACGAGATTTTGCGTCGGCGAGGGAAGGTCGCCAAAGCGGTCGATCATCTCGGCCGCGAGGCTCTCGATCTCGGCCTTGTCCTGCGCCTGATTGAGGCGGCGGTAAAGCGCCATGCGGACGCTGAGATCCGGCACGTAATCCTCGGGGATCATGATCGGCGCATCGACCGTGATCTGCGGGCTCACCTTGTCGCGCGCGGGCTCAAGACCCATTTCGCCGGCCTTAGCCGCGAGGATCGCATCCTCAAGCATCGACTGGTAGAGTTCGAAGCCCACCTCGCGGATGTGCCCTGATTGTTCGTCTCCCAGCAGATTGCCGGCGCCGCGAATATCGAGGTCGTGGCTGGCCAGCTGGAACCCCGCGCCGAGGCTGTCGAGATCGCTCAGCACCTTCAGGCGCTTCTCGGCGATCTCGGAAAGCTGGGTGTCGGCGGGCGTTGTCAGATAGGCATAGGCGCGGATCTTCGAGCGGCCGACGCGCCCGCGCAGCTGGTAGAGTTGGGCAAGGCCGAAGCGATCTGCGCGGTGGATGATGATCGTGTTGGCGCTTGGCAGGTCGAGCCCCGATTCGACGATCGTGGTCGAGAGCAGCACCTCGTACTTGCCCTCGTAGAAGGCGCTCATTCGCTCCTCGATCTCTCCCGCGCCCATCTGGCCGTGCGCTGCGACCACCTTCACCTCGGGCACGTTCTCGCGCAGCCAGCCTTCCATGTCGGCCATGTCCGAGATGCGGGGCACGATGATGAAGCTTTGCCCGCCCCGGTGATGCTCGCGCAAAAGCGCCTCGCGCATCACCATGTCGTCCCACTCCATCACATAGGTGCGCACAGCGAGCCGGTCGACCGGCGGCGTCTGGATGGTGGAGAGCTCGCGCAGCCCCGTCATCGCCATCTGCAGGGTGCGCGGGATCGGCGTCGCGGTGAGGGTGAGCATGTGGACGTTGGCGCGCAGCTGCTTCAGTTTTTCCTTGTGGGTGACGCCGAAGCGCTGCTCCTCGTCAACGATCACGAGACCGAGATTCTTGAATACGGTCGACTTAGAGAGGATCGCATGCGTGCCCACCACGAGATCGATCGTGCCGTCGGCGAGGCCATTGCGGGTGTCTGCCGCTTCCCTTGCCGAGACGAGACGCGAGAGCCGCCCGAGCCTCAGCGGAAAACCCGCGAAGCGTTCGCTGAAGTTCTGGTAATGCTGGCGCGCGAGCAGGGTGGTCGGGGCGACAACCGCGACCTGTTGCCCGTTCATCGCTGCAACGAATGCAGCGCGCAGGGCGACCTCGGTCTTGCCGAAACCGACATCGCCGCACACGAGCCGGTCCATCGGCTTGCCGCTTTCCAGATCGCGCAGCACATCGGCGATCGCAGCGTCCTGATCCTCGGTTTCCTCCCAGGGGAAGCGATCGACGAACTGGTTGAAGCTCGCTTCCTCCGCCTCGAACACGGGCGCCTGCTTGAGTGCGCGCTCGGCCGCCACCTTCATCAGTTCGCCCGCGATCGCGGTGATCCGCTCCTTGAGGCGGGCGCGGCGCTTCTGCCACGCCTCGCCGCCAAGACGATCAAGCGCGACCGCATCCTCGGAGGAGCCATAGCGGCTGAGCACATCGATATTCTCGACCGGGATGAACAGTTTGTCGCCGCCCGCATATTCGAGCGCGACGCAATCGTGCTGGCTTTTGCCGACCGCGATTGGCTCGAGCCCGAGATACTTCCCGATCCCGTGCTCGACATGGACAACGAGGTCCCCTTTGCCGAGCGCCTGGAGTTCGGCGAGGAAGGCGTCGGAATCCTTGCGCTTCTTCTTGCGGCGCACGAGCCGGTCGCCGAGCATGTCCTGCTCGGTGACGATCTCGACCTCGTCATTCGCAAAGCCCGTCTCGAGCGGGAGCTCGACCACCGCGAGGCTGCCTTTGGCGGCAAGGCCCAAGGCTTCCTGCCAGCTCTCGGCAGAAACAGTCGCGAGGCCGGTTTCGGCGAGGATCGAGCGAATACGCTTGGCGTACCCTCTCGAATAGGCGGCGAACAGCGCTTTGCGCCCGGCCTTGGATACGCTGCCCAGATGCTTGGCGGCGGCTTCGTAGACATTGTCGCCGCGCGCGCGCTCGGGTGCGAAGTCGCGCGCCGCCCGGAAGCCAAAATCGACAGAAGCCTCGCCTTCGGGCGCGGCGAAAACCTGTGCCCTGTGCGCCGGTGCCTCGGCCATAGCTGCGTCGAATTCGGCCTGGGTCAGATAAAGCGCGTCAGTGGGCAAGGGGCGATAGCTGCCCGCCTTGGCGCTGGCGACGCGTTCTCGTTGCTCGCGGTAGTCTGCGATCTCCGCAATGCGCTCCTGCGCGGCGCCCAATGCACTTTGGTCGATCACCACCACGTCCTCTGGCGCGAAGTAATCGAACAGGCTGACAAGGCGCTCCTCGAACAGCGGGAGCCAGTGCTCCATGCCCGCAAGCCGCCGCCCATCGCTGACAGCCTCGTAAAGCGGATCCTGCGTCGCGCTCGCGCCGAACAGCTCGCGATAGCGCGAGCGGAACCGCTTGATGCTGTCCTCGTCGATCAGCGTCTCGGAGGCCGGCAGCAGGAGGTGTTCGTCGAGCCGACCGGTCGAGCGCTGGGTGCTCGGATCGAACAGACGAAGGCTTTCGAGCTCGTCGCCGAAGAAATCGAGCCGCAATCCCTCATCGAGCGAGGAGGGGAAGATATCGACGATCGAGCCGCGCACGGCGAATTCGCCATGATCGATCACCGTGTCGGTGCGCGAATAGCCCTGCCGCTGCAGCAGCGCCGCGAGGCCTTCATGGCCGATCGTGGTGCCGGGGCGAAATTCGCGCACGCTCTCGCGGATGCGGAACGGGGTCAGCACCCGCTGGAGCGCGGCATTTACGGTGGTTACCAGCAGTTGCGGCCCGCGCGCCGCTTTCGATTGCAGCTTGAACAGCGCCGAGAGGCGCGCCGCGCTGATCGAGAGCGCGGGGCTCGCGCGGTCATAGGGCAGACAGTCCCACGCCGGAAGTTCGATCACCTCGAGTTCGGGCGCGAAATAGCGCGCGGCCTGGGCGAGCGCGCGCATCGCCGCATCGTCAGGCGCGATGAACACGGCGCGCTTACGCGAGGCGCGCGCGAGATCCGCCAGCACAAGAGGCTGGCTTCCGCGCGGAAGAGAGGTGAGCGTGAGAGCAGTGGCGCTCTCGAGGATCCGGCTCAGTTCGGGCATAGGTGCTCTGTAAAGGGCCAAGGGGCGCTTGCGTTCCCGCTCAGCATGGCCCCAGGCTGGGCGATCAAGGTGCGAGGCGCCTTAGCGCGCGATCGTCACGTAATCGAGCTTCATCATCTTGTCGATCAGCGGCCCGGCGAAGGCTTCGGGGACTTCCTGCGTCTTGAGCGCCCAAGCCATGATGTCGACATCCTCCTGCTCGAGCAGGTTCTCGAACCAAGCAAGTTCTTGCTCGCCCCAGCCTGCCGCGTAGGCATCGAAGAAGCCGCCGATCATGTAATCAGCCTCGCGCGTGCCGCGGTGCCAGGCGCGAAACCGGGCACGCGCCAGGCGCTGATCGAGGGTGCGCTCTTCGGGGGAGGGGGTGCTTTCGGACATGACCTGCGAGGTAAGACACTCGCACTGGGCGCGCAAGCGGGTATAGGGAGCAGGACGATGCGTCCCGATATCCTCAATGATCTGTTTGCCGACAGCGCGAGCCTTGCAGGCGTGGGCGCGAAGATCGCCAAGCCGCTCGAGCGGCTCGGGCTCACCCGGCTCAAGGATATCGCCTACCATTTCCCCGAGCGCTTCGTCAGCCGCCGGGTGATCGCCAACCTGGACGAGGGGGCCGAGGGCGAGCAGGTGGTGATCGCGCTCACGCCCACCGAGCATCGCGCCGCGCGCAATCCCGGACGAGGGCCGTACCGCGTGCTGGCGCAGGACGAGGCGGGCAACTCTTGCGCGCTCACTTTCTTCGGGCGGGCGTCCTATTCGGCAAAGAAGCAGCTGCCAGTGGGCGAGAAGCGCTGGATCGCCGGCCGGCTCGATCGCTATGGCGACATGCTCCAGATCGTCCATCCCGATCACATCGAAACCTCGTCTAAGGCCAATCTCGGCCGCCTCAACGAGCCCGTATACCGATTGTCCGAAGGGCTGACGCAGCCGCGCGTTGCCGGGCTGGTCGAGCAGGCGCTCGCAAACGTGCCCGACCTGCCCGAATGGATCGAGCCCAGTCAGCTCGAACGATCGGGCTGGCCGAACTGGCGCGATGCTCTGCACCTTGCGCACAAGAGCGAGCACCCGGCCGCCCGCGATCGCCTCGCCTATGATGAGCTTCTCGCCAACAGCCTCGCGCTGCTGCTGGTCAAGGCCGAGGGACGGCGGCGCAGGGGGCAATCGCTGCAAGGCGATGGCTCGCTCAGGGGCCGGCTTGACCTGCCGTTCGAGATGACGGGCGCGCAGAAGCGCTCGATCGCCGAGATCGAAGGGGATCTGGCACAGGGGGCGCCGATGCTGCGACTGCTTCAAGGCGATGTCGGCGCCGGTAAGACGGTGGTGGCGCTGGCGGCAATGCTGATCGCCTGCGAAGCTGGCAAGCAGGCCGCGATGCTTGCGCCTACCGAGATTCTCGCGCGTCAGCATTTCGAGACATTGCGCCGGATGGCCGCATCCACCGGGGTCGTGGTCGCGCTGCTCACCGGTCGCGCGAAGGGCCGTGAGCGCGAGGGCATCCTGATGGGGCTGCTGAACGGCGAGATCGACATTCTCGTCGGCACTCACGCGATCTTTCAGGACAGCGTCGCCTATCGTGATCTCGCGCTGGTGGTGATCGACGAGCAGCACCGCTTCGGCGTTGCCCAGCGCCTCGCGCTCGCCGCTAAAGGCAAGCGCGCGCCGCACACGCTCGCCATGACCGCGACCCCGATCCCGCGCAGCCTCACCCTCGCGCAATATGGCGAAATGGATGTCAGCCGCCTTGATGAATTGCCGCCCGGCCGACAAGCGATCGACACTCGCGTGATCGCGCAGGACCGGATCGATGACGTAATCGCCGGGGTCGATCGGCACCTCGAAAGCGGACAGCAGGCCTACTGGGTCTGCCCCATGGTGCGCGACAGCGAGACCGCCGACATCGCCGCGGCCGAGGCGCGCTATGCCGCGCTCAGGGAGCGCTTTGGCGAAGCGGTGGTGCTGGTCCACGGCCAGCTCGCCCCGCCGGTGAAGGACGCCAATATGGAGCGGTTCGCGGGCGGCGAGGCCAAGCTGCTGGTGGCGACCACCGTGATCGAGGTCGGTGTCGATGTGCCCTCGGCAACGCTGATGGTGATCGAACAGGCCGAGCGCTTCGGCTTGGCCCAGCTGCACCAGCTGCGCGGCCGCGTGGGGCGGGGATCGGAGAAATCAGTGTGCCTGCTGCTGCGGGGAAGCGAATTATCGGAGACGGGCAAGAAGCGGCTCGCGCTCATGCGCGAAACCCAGGATGGCTTCCGCATCGCCGAAGAGGACCTGGAGCTGCGGGGCGGGGGCGAACTGCTGGGCACACGGCAATCGGGCGAGGCAGGGTTTCGGATCGCCGATCTCGATCAGACCCAGCGGCTGCTTCCGGTGGCCCATGCCGATGCGCGCCTGATTATCGAGCGCGAAGGTGGGCTCCTCGAGGGGCGCGGCGAGGCGGCTCGCACGCTGCTCTATCTGTTCGAGCGCGACTGGGGCGTGCAGCTGCTGCGCGGCGGATAGGGCGGGTAGGGCGGGGAAGCCGTCAACCGAACCGGGCGCCAGCCCCATCCTGGCAGAACCTCTCAACCAAGCCGCTCACGGCGGTTTCGATATCGCGCCACGCCAGTTCAAAGTCTTCGATCTCGCCATGATAGGGATCCATGATCGCAGACCCTTCCTGGCCCTCGACAGCGTCCATCAAGAGGTTGATGCTTGCCCGCGGATCCTGCGGCGCACGCGACCTGATCCCTGCGTAGTTGGCTTTGTCCAGCGCAAAAATATGGCTGAATCTCTGAAAATCGTCGGGTATGAGCTGCCGGGCGAGCAACTGGCTGATATCGACGCCATTCGCCTTCGCGGTGGCAATCGCACGCGGATCAGGCGGCTCGCCGATATGGTAGGACGCGGTTCCCGCTGAATCCACCTCGCAAGCAAGGCCTGCGCGCTCGCACGCCGCACGGAATGCTCCCTCCGCCATAGGCGACCGGCAAATATTCCCCAAGCAGACAAAAAGCACTGCAAGTCTCGTGTCTGTTCGCTCTACCATGAATTTCCCATACCATTGCAAGTATCGCTTCGGACCTATGCTTTATGGTTGGGACAAGATTAAGGCAATCTCAGCAATTCAACGAAGTCAGGCCGCCTCGCGCCAGATCTGCGCATCGCCCTTGCGCAAGCTCAAGCGGCGCGCGCGCGCATCGGCTTGGTCGAGGCCAGCACATCTTCGGTGATCCGGCGGATATTGACCTTGGCCCTGAGCCGCGCGCCCAGCAGCGCCGTGCCCGAAACCTTGCGCTGGACAAACAGCGTCTCGATCGGGGGGAAGGCCCAGGTGTCCTTATCCTGCGCGATCGCGTAGCCTTCCTCGCGCAGCAACGGGATGAAGGCCCGGTCGCCGAAATCGAACGGGGCATCCTCGCGCATCTCGTTGATGACGATGTCGATCATGCGATTGACCCGCTCGGGGTGCTTTTGCGCGACGATCGGCATCATGAAGCCGGCATCGATCGTGGCCTTGAGGACTTCGGCGCGGTTGCCCTCAAGACCGGCCTTGAGCATCTCGCGATAGCCATCCGACACGTCCGGATCGACTTCGCGGCACGCGCCGAAGTCAAGAAGGACGATCTCGCCCGTTTCGCGCCGGTAACGGAAATTGGCGAAATTGGGATCGGTCTGCATCACGCCGAAATCGAACAGTTCGCGCGCGACGAGGCGGATGAGCCGGGCAAACACTTCGTTCCGCTGCTCTTCGGGTTCGTTGGCGAGTTCCTCGATGCCGACGCCTTCCTCGAAACTCATCGCAAGGATCGAGCCGCGCGTAAGGCCCCGGTGGAGCCGCGGGACGACGAAACCCGGCACATACGCGAGGCGCTCACGATAGAGTTCCATCTGCTGGCCTTCGCGCTCGTAATCGGCTTCCTCGTGGAGCTGCTGCTTGGCGGCCGCGAGCAGCTTATCGATCTCCAGCTCGGGCGGCGCGAAGCCGGCCACGCGCAGCAGCGTCATCATATTGTCGACATCGCTGTCGATGCTCTTGGCGACGCCCGGATACTGGACCTTGATCGCCAGCTCCTCACCCTCGCGGGTCATCGCCTTGTGGACCTGGCCGATCGAGGCGGCAGCGATCGGGCGCGGGTTGAACCATTTGAAGTTTCTGCGCCAGTCCGGCCCCCATTCGGCTTTGAGCACCTGGTCAAGCTGGCGGGTGGGCATGTAATTGGCCTGATCGCGCAGGGTGGAGATGATCTCGAGCAGTTCGGGCGGCAGGAAATCGCCCGAATCCAGGCTGATCATCTGCCCCATCTTCATCGCCGCGCCGCGCAGGTGCGAAAGCTTGTTGGTGAGGCGCTTGACGTTGCCGGGGGTGAGGATGAGATCGCGCGTCGAGATGCGCTCGCCGCTGGTGAGCCGCCGGGCCCCTTCTGCCGCCATGCCGGTGGCGACGCCACCGACGAGCCGGCCGAACGTGCTGAAGCGCGCGATGCGCCCCGAGGGAACGGCGCGCTCGCGCGACTTGTCGCTGCGCGGAAAGTCGTCGAAATCTTCTGACATGAGAGCCCCTTGCGGATCAGGTTCACGATGAGAGCATCGGACAATCCAGAAACGATGGGCACTGGCGTTGTATCCCGCAAGCTCTACTATGGAACTGAGTGCGCTCAGAAACGCTTGGGGCTGGTATGGATCAACAAGGCTCGCTCACCGCCGCATCGAGGCTGCTGGGCTATTCGGGGCTGCTGCCGCAGGTCATTTGCGTTGCGCTCGTGGCGACAGACAGCGAATATCGCTTCACCGCGCTCTTCATGGGCTTCGTCTATGCAACGATGATCTTCAGCTTTCTCGGCGGGGTGTGGTGGGGGCAGGCGATTTCCGGCGGGCGGCAAGCGAGGGCGCAGGTCTACGTGCTCGCGGTGCTGCCCAGCCTGATCGGAGCTGCGCTGTTCTTCCCGCTCAACATCGGATGGGAATGGCCGGGGCCGGCGCTGCTTTATCTCGGGGCATTCATCGCGCTGAGCCCGATGATCGACCGCGCGCTAGGCTATGCCAGACCAGACTTCATGCGCCTGCGCTGGCAGCTCTCGCTCGGGCTCGGCGGGCTCACGATCCTGCTTGGCGTCCTTGGAACGACCGCGATGGCACCGAGCCTGCCGACCAATCCGCACGCAAGCCCGGCCGCGGCAACGGAGATGGTCTAGGACCATTTGCCAAATGGCATGCTGGTCGGGGAGAGAGGATTCGAACCTCCGGCCCCTGCCTCCCGAAGACAGTGCTCTACCAGGCTGAGCTACTCCCCGACCGATCGTTTCCGCGGGCCTTGCGGCCGGTGCGGATCGAGGCAAGGGGCGCCCTATAGGTGTGGATAGCGGCAGTGGCAAGCGGCCATTTGCGATCTATGCTCTGCACATGGCCTCACATCGAAAATCCGCCGCGATTCCCTCGCCGCGTGCCGGCGCCGATCATCCGGAACACCAGTATCTCGACCTCATGCGTGCGATCTGGGAGAGCGGCAGCGAGCGGGTTGATCGCACAGGGGTGGGCACCCGAGCGGTGTTCGGGGCGCAGCTGCGGTTCGATCTGGCAGGCGGCGCGATGCCGCTCGTCACCACCAAGCGGGTCTACTGGAAGACCGCTACCCGCGAGCTGCTGTGGTTCCTCACCGGCGAGACCAATATCCGCCCGCTGGTGCTGCAGGGCGTCAAGATCTGGAACGAGTGGCCGCATGCGCGCTATGTTCGCGAGACGGGCGAGGCGCTGGCTCTCGAGGATTTCATCGAGCGGATCGCTGAGGACGAAGCCTTCGCCAAGCGCTGGGGCGATCTCGGCCCGGTTTACGGCAAGCAATGGGTCGACTGGCCGACCTATCGCTATCGCCCCGACGGGCTCTATGAGCCAGGCGAGGGGATCAATCAGGTTGCGCAGGTGGTCGAGAGCCTCAAGGCGAGCCCCGCGAGCCGGCGCCACATCATCGAGGGCTGGAATGTCGCCGAGCTCGATCGCATGGCGCTTCCGCCCTGCCACAAGACGTACCAGTTTCATGTGGCTGGAGAGCGGCTCAGTTGCCTGCTCTACCAGCGCAGCTGCGATGTCGCGCTGGGGCTGCCGTTCAACCTGTGGTCGGCCGCGCTGCTCACCCGGATGATGGCGCAGCAGACCGGGCATGAGCCGGGCGAACTCGTCTGGATGGGCGGCGACACGCATCTCTACCTCAACCACGCCGAGCTCATCGAGGAGCAGCTCGCCCGGACCCCGCGCGGCACGCCGCGGCTTGAGATCACGCGCAAGCCGGAAACAATATTCGACTACCGCATTGAGGATTTCGTGGTGCATGATTACGCGCCGCACCCGCCGATAAAGGCTCCTGTTGCGGTGTGATCGGCGCTGCTTGACCCTCCTTTCGGCGTGCCATAGGCGAGGCTGAATTACCGCTGCCGGGAGAGCAAGCCGATGGCCGATCCGGCCGACAATCCGCCGCAACAGGGCAATCGCCCTGCGCTCGCACTGCACGTGCCCGAGCCCAAATACCGGCCCGGCGATACGGTCGATTTCAGCGACATCGAGGTTGGCCAGGCGGGCGTGCAGCCGCGCCCCGACGAGAGCGTCCATCCCGATCAGATGCGCGATTTCGCCTATGGCCTCATCCGGGTGCTGGGCGAGGATGATCGCGCGCACGGCCCCTGGGATCCCAAGCTCGATCCCGACACGCTGCGCACTATGCTGCGTAACATGGCGATGGTGCGCGCCTTCGACGAGCGGATGTTCCGCGGGCAGCGCCAGGGCAAGACCAGCTTTTACATGAAGTGCACCGGCGAGGAGGCGACCTCGGTTGCCGCCGCGATGGCGCTGGCGAGCGATGACATGGTGTTCCCGAGCTACCGCCAGCAGGGCATTTTGATCGCGCGCGGCTATCCGCTGCTCGAGATGATCAACCAGATCTATTCGAACAAGGGCGACAAGCTGAAGGGCCGCCAGCTCCCGATCATGTATTCGAGCCGCGAGCACAGCTTCTTCAGCATATCGGGCAACCTCGCCACGCAGACCCCGCAGGCGGTGGGCTGGGCGATGGCATCAGCGATCAAGCGCGACAGCCGGATCGCGGCAACCTGGGTGGGCGAGGGCTCGACCGCGGAGGGCGATTTCCACAGCGCGTGCACCTTTGCTGCCGTCTACAATGCACCGGTTATCCTCAACGTCATCAACAATCAGTGGGCGATTTCGAGTTTTTCGGGTTTCGCGGGTGCGGAGCGCACCACCTTCGCGGCGCGCGGGCTGGGCTACGGCATCGCCTCGCTGCGGGTTGACGGAAACGATGCGCTCGCCTGCTACGCCGCACAGGCCTGGGCCGCCAATCGCGCCCGCGCCAATCAGGGCCCGACGCTGATCGAATATTTCACCTATCGCGCGGAGGGACATTCCACCTCGGATGATCCGAGCGGCTATCGCAGCGCGCAGGAACGCGAGGAATGGCCGCTCGGTGATCCGGTGATGCGGCTCAAGAACCATCTCATCGCACTCGGGGAGTGGGACGAGGAACGCCAGGCCGAAATGGACCGCCGCTGCGCCGAGGAAGTCAAGGCCACCACCAAGGAAGCCGAGAAGAACGGCATCCTGGGCCACGGCCTCCATCATCCGTTTCACACCATGTTCGAGGACGTGTTCGAGGAGCTGCCGTGGCACCTCAAGGAGCAGGCCGAGCAGGCCACGCGCGAGCGGATCGCGAAGTTCGGCAAGGAAAGGCCCTACGAATGAGCGCCGAGGCGAAAACGGCAGCACCGGCCGAGGGTGCGAGCGAGCGCCGCATCAACATGATCGAGGCGATCAACGAGGCGCTCGATATCATGCTCGGCCGCGATCCCGACGTGATCGTGATGGGCGAGGATGTCGGCTATTTTGGCGGCGTCTTCCGCTGCACTGCCGGCCTTCAGGAAAAGCACGGCAAGACCCGCGTGTTTGATACGCCGATCAGCGAATGCGGCATCATCGGCGTCGCGGTTGGCATGGGAGCCTATGGCCTCAGGCCCGTGCCCGAGATCCAGTTCGCCGACTACATCTATCCCGGCCTCGATCAGCTCATCTCCGAGGCCGCGCGGCTGCGCTATCGCTCTGCGACCGAATACATCGCCCCGATGACGGTGCGCTCGCCCTTCGGCGGAGGCATCTTCGGCGGGCAGACCCACAGCCAGAGCCCTGAGAGCCTGTTCACCCATGTCTCGGGGCTCAAGACGGTGATCCCCTCGACGCCCTACGACGCCAAAGGCTTGCTGATCGCCGCGATCGAGGATAATGATCCGGTCATCTTCTTCGAGCCCAAGCGGATCTACAACGGCCCTTTTTCGGGTTTCTACGACAAGCCGGTGGAACCCTGGAAGAAGCACCCGCAAAGTGTCGTGCCCGAAGGCTATTACCGCATCCCGCTCGGCAAGGCGCGGCATGTCACGCAGGGCGAGGCGCTTACCGTGCTCGCCTATGGCACGATGGTCCACGTCGCCGAGGCGGTGTGCAAGGCGAAAGGCGTCGATGCCGAGATCCTCGATCTGCGAACGCTCGTTCCGCTCGATATCGAGGCGATCGAGGCCTCCGTCAAAAAAACCGGCAAGTGCCTGATTGTCCACGAGGCGACCCGCACCAGCGGCTTTGGCGCCGAACTCTCCGCGCTCGTTACCGAGCGCTGCTTCTATCATCTCGAAGCCCCGGTAGAGCGCGTCACCGGCTTCGACACGCCCTATCCGCACAGCCTCGAATGGGCCTATTTTCCCGGCCCGGTGCGGATCGGCGAGGCCATCGACAAGATCATGAAGGACTGACCCCAAATCATGGCCAAGTTCACGTTCAACATGCCCGATGTGGGCGAAGGCGTTGCCGAGGCGGAAATCGTCGAATGGCACGTGAAGGTTGGCGACCGCGTCGAGGAGGACCAGCACCTCGTTGACGTGATGACCGACAAGGCGACGATCGACATCGAGAGCCCGGTCACGGGCAAGGTGCTCGAGGTCGCGGGCGAACTCGGCGAGACGATCGCGGTGGGCTCGATGCTGCTGGTGATCGAAGTGGAAGGCGAGGTGCCCGAGGAGGCCGAGGAGAGCAGCGAGGAGGCCGCGCCCGCTCCCAAGGACGAGGAGGTCGAGGAGCGGATCGAGACCGAGAATTCGGACGCTTCCGACGCCGATGACGCAATGGAAGCGGACCCCGCACCAGCGCCGCCGCAGCCGGCGCCGCCCGCTCCTGAACCTGCCGCGCCCGCCGCCAAGGTTCTCGCCAGCCCCGCCGTGCGCAAGCGCGCGCGCGATCTCGGCATCGATCTTGCCCAGGTGAAGCCAGCCGAGGATGGCCGCGTGCGCCACGGCGATCTCGACCAGTTCCTCGCCTACAATGCGGGCGGCGGCTTCTCTCCTGCAGGGCGCTCGCGCGAGGACGAGACGATCAAGGTCATCGGCCTCAGGAAGCGCATCGCGCAGAACATGAGCGCCTCCAAGCGTCACATCCCGCACTTCACCTATGTCGAGGAATGCGACGTTACCGAACTCGAACGGATGCGCGCCGATCTCAACGGGTCGCGGGGGCACAAGCCCAAGCTCACCCTGCTCCCGCTGCTGATCAGCGCGATCTGCAAGCTGATCCCCGCATACCCGATGATCAATGCGCGCTATGACGACGAGGCGAACGTGGTCACTCGCCACGGCAGCGTGCATCTCGGCATGGCGACACAGACCGATGCGGGGCTGATCGTGCCGGTGATCCGCGATGCGCAGGCGCGCAATCTGTGGCAGCTCGCCAGCGAGATCGGCCGCCTCGCGAACGCTGCGCGCGATGGCTCGGCCAGGTCCGAGGAGCTCAGCGGTTCGACGCTTACGATCACCTCGCTGGGGCCGCTTGGCGGCGTCGCCACGACGCCGGTCATCAACCGGCCCGAGGTCGCGATCATCGGACCCAATCGCATCATCGAGCGCCCGATGTTCGTGCCCGACGGCATGGGCGGCGAGCGGATCGAGAAACGCAAGCTCATGAACATCTCGATTTCCTGCGATCACCGCGTGGTCGATGGATACGACGCGGCGAGCTTCGTCCAGGAGATGAAAAAGCTCATCGAGACCCCGGTTCTGCTGCTCTCGGACTAAGGGCGCAAAAAAAGCGCCACGAGGGCTATCGAGGGCGTTGACAGCCCTTCGTCGCTGCCTTAGTGGCGCGTCTCCCAAGAGGCGCTGACGCGTTCACATGCGCGGGTGTAGCTCAGTTGGTTAGAGTATCGGCCTGTCACGCCGAGGGTCGCGGGTTCAAGTCCCGTCACTCGCGCCACTTGGGACCCTTATTTCCTCAAGCCTTAGGTTTGGCCGCCAGCGGCGGGGCGCTCACTCGAGCGTCTCGCGGCGGTCAGGGGCGCTTGGGTCCGATCGCCGGCGTCTCGTCAGCGTCGTTTGAAGGGGCGGGGGGGGACCAGCTCCCGGTCTCCATCCAGATCAGAAAATTGCGCAGGGGCAAGAGCCACACAAGCCCGAGGACGACATAGACGATCGTCTGCGCCCAGCCCGGCCACGCGCCGATCAATTCGGGTGCATAGCGCGCAATCACCAAGCCGTAGATCATCAGGGCGATAAACAGGCCGATGATCCCCACCGGAATCCGCCAGGTCGGTGTCTCGCGCATCACAGGTCTCCGTAAATCCTCGTGGGTGTGATGATGGCATCGAGCCGTGCATCGTGCGCCTCGACCGTGAGCTCCGACCCCTCGCCGATAAGCTGCACGTCCCACGCAAGGCCAACCGCCATCGTGCCAGGATGTTCCGCCAGCCAGCGATCGTAATGCCCGCCGCCCTGGCCAAGCCTGTCTCCCCTCGCAGTGAAGCCGACCAGCGGCACGATCAGCACGCGCGGAGTGAGCAGCCGCGCGGTTCTTGGCGGCTGCGCAATGCTCATGGGCCCCTTCTCGAGATCGGTGTGAGCGAAGGGATCGCGATATTCACGGAACACCATCGGGCCTGAGGCTGCGACGAGGTGAGGGAGGGCGATAGTGTGACCTGCCTCCTTGAAGAACCGGGCATACCCATTGGCGGGCGCTTCATAGCGGGTCGCGGCGTAGAGGCCGATCACGGCGTTCTCGTCGATCGCATCGACCAGTGGCCTCGGGGGGCGATTGAAGATGAGCGCGGAGACGCTGCCGGGCAGGGCGCGGACATGCTCGCGCCGTGCTGTGCGCAAGGCCCTGCGCAGCTCGCTCTTGCCGCTCACGCCGCTTTCCGATGTTGCGGCAGAACGACAGCGCGGCAAGCCCCGCGCTCAAGCAGCGCAGCGATGGCGCGAGAAGGGCGTGACGGAACCACCATGGGTCGTTTTCCTCGAAATCCTCTGACGCCTGAACGTCAGGTGGGCACCGTGTACCCCGGCCTCCAGGACGAACCCGCAGACCAAGGCAGGGACAGCTCCCATGGATTGCTTATAGCCTCAGGGATGTTCAAACGGCTCGTACCGGGCAGCTCCGCCAATAATGAAACTAGGCGGTGTCGCGCGGCACTTCAAGATGTGCCGCCTCGAGCGCGGCTGCTGCGCTCTCGGCCTGGTCGGCGAGCCGCTCGAGCACCATGGCAAGAGCGGTCTCGTCGATCTCGCTGCCGAACAGGTCGTGCTGATGGCGCTGGGCCTCGTGCAGCTCGGCAAGTTCATGGCGCAGAGCCTTTGCGTCTTCGCGCGCGCGCATCTCGGCCTTGCGCAGCGTCTCCATCTCGCGCTCGAGCTCGCCCCTCGCGCCGGCCGCCCGATCGCTCGCCGCCTGTGCTTTGCGCACCGAGTGCTCCGCCTCGGCGAGCCGTGCCGCAAGGTCAGACAGCTCGTCGGCCATGAACAGGGCGGCAAAGACGAGATTGTGCGCCTCGAGCGGGGCGCGGGCATTGCCGAGGCGATCGTAGCGCTCGGCGATCATCGCGCCGAGGCGCCGCACCTTGTCCTCTTCGCCCGGCCCGCACGCGACCGCATAGGATTTGGGACCGATCCTGAGCGTCACCTCGGGCATGGCGCGCGTCAGCCTTCGAGCTCTTCGATCAGCTTATCGAGATCGCGCAGCGTGTCCGCCACCTCCTCGCGCAGCTTCTCGTGGCTGTTGACGAGCGCCATCACCCTGCCGCTGTTGGCATTGGCGGGCGCGCCTGCCTTGGCGAGGCTCTCGCCACGCTCCTCCATCAGCCTGTCCCGTGCGGCCTCGATGCGCGCAAGGGCGGCCTCAAGCCGCGCGGTCGCGGCGTCGATCGGGCGAGTGGTCATGGGTTGCTGATTACCAAGACTATGTTTCGCGCGCAAAGGATTGGCGCGGCCTGTTGATAATTGCTCTTGACCGCACGCGATGCGCACGTCTCCCGCCTATCGCATCGCATGGTGTTGACCTGCACCCAAGCCTCGGCAATGGCGGGTGAGAGGACAAATGGCATCGAATCGCCCGGTTGATCGGGCCTTTGCGGCCGGGCAAGGCACATCCTGCAACACGGACCCCCGTTGGGCAGAAGGCGTTCGACAACCGGACCGAGCCCGCAGCAGACACGAAAGGCAGCTTCATCGTCATGACAATCGATCCGGCACGCCTGCAGCCGATGGCCAATGCCATCCGCGCGCTCTCGATGGATGCCGTTCAGGCGGCCAATAGTGGCCACCCCGGAATGCCGATGGGCATGGCCGATGTCGCGAGCGTGCTGTTCGCGCGTCACCTGAAGTTCGACGCTGCGCGGCCCGACTGGCCTGACCGCGACCGGTTCGTGCTCTCGGCCGGGCATGGTTCGATGCTGGTCTACAGCTTGCTGCACCTTGCCGGATATGCCCGGCCGACGATGGATGACATCCGCAAGTTCCGCCAGCTCGGCAGCCCATGCGCGGGCCATCCTGAGAACTTCCTGCTCGAAGGCATCGAATGCACCACCGGCCCGCTCGGGCAGGGGCTTGCGATGGCGGTGGGCATGGCGATCGCCGAGCGGCACCTCAACGCGGCGTTCGGCGACGATCTGGTCGACCATCGCACCTGGGTGATCGCGGGCGATGGCTGCCTGATGGAGGGCATCAACCACGAAGCAATCGGGCTCGCCGGGCATCTCAAGCTCGGGCGGCTGATCGTGCTGTGGGACGACAATCGCATCACGATCGACGGCGGCACCGAGCTCTCGACCAGCGAGGATATCAGCGCTCGCTACGAGGCGACCGGATGGCATGTGGTGACATGCGACGGGCACGATTTCGAGGCGATCGACGCTGCGATCGAGGCGGCGAAAGCGAGCGAGCGACCCTCGCTGATCGCCTGCCGCACCGTGATCGGCAAGGGCGCGCCCAGCAAGCAGGGCACCAGCGCCACCCACGGATCGCCGCTCGGGCCGGACGAGGTCGCCGCCGCGCGCGAGGCGCTGGGCTGGGAGGCCGCCCCGTTCGAAGTGCCCGACGATATTCTGGCAGATTGGCGCGCGACGGGCGATCACGGCAAGGAAGCCTCCGCTGCCTGGCAAGCACGGCTCGCGCAGTCGCCCCATCAAAAGGAGTTCGAGCGGCGCATGGCGGGCGAGATTCCGCACACCGATGCGCTGTCGGCCCATATCGCGCAGCTCATCGCCGAACCTCAGAATATCGCCACCCGCAAGGCAAGCGAGATCGCGCTCGCCGCGCTCAATCCCGCGATTCCCGATCTGCTCGGCGGCAGCGCCGATCTCACCGGCTCGAACAACACCAAGGCAGGCGGCATCGAGCCCTTCACCGCCGATGATCGCTCGGGTCGCTACATTTATTACGGCATCCGCGAGTTCGGCATGGCCGCGGCGATGAACGGGATGGCGCTGCATGGCGGGATCATCCCTTATGGCGGCACGTTCCTGGTCTTCACCGATTATGCCCGCGGCGCGATCCGGCTTTCCGCGCTGCAGCAGGCGCGGGTGATCTACGTGATGACACATGACAGCATCGGCCTTGGCGAAGATGGCCCGACCCATCAGCCGATCGAGCATCTCGCTTCGCTTCGTGCCATGCCGGGCATCCTGGTGATGCGCCCCGGCGATGCGGTGGAGACGGCGGAATGCTGGCAGATCGCGCTTGAGCAGCAGGGACGCCCCTCGATCCTGGCTCTGTCGCGTCAGAACCTGCCGCAATACCGGCTCGAGGCTGCCGATGAGATCCTGTCGGCGCGCGGGGCCTATCGTGTGCGCGCGGCCGATAGCAAGCGCCGGGTGGTGATCCTGGCGACCGGGTCCGAAGTGCATTTGGCGATGAAGGCCGCCGAGGCGCTCGCGGACGAGGGGATCGAGGCCGATGTCGTCTCGATGGTCTGCACAGAATTGTTCGACGAGCAGGACGAGGCCTACCGCGCCGAGCTGCTACCCGAGGATGCGCTGATCGTCTCGGTCGAGGCGGGCAGCACCTTCGGTTGGGAGCGCTACACGAGCAACGCCGCCTTTGCGCGCGGGCTCAGCATCGGCATGGACGGCTTCGGCGCCTCGGCTCCTGCCCCTGACCTGTTCGCCCGCTTCGGCTTCACGGCTGACGAAATCGCCAGCATGATCAAGAACAAATTGAACGGATAACAAGGAGTTTCTCATATGGCCACCAGGGTCGCCATCAACGGTTTCGGTCGCATCGGGCGGCTCGTGGCACGCGCGCTGCTCGAGCGCGGCGACCATGATCTCGAACTGGTCTCGATCAACGATCTGGCCGATGCGAAGTCGAACGCGCTCCTGTTCGGCTATGACAGCGTGCACGGCCGCTTCGCCGGTGAAGTCACCGCGGGCGAGGGCGAGATCCATGCGGGCGGGCGCACCATCAAGGTCACTGCGGAGCGCGATCCGGGCAAATTGCCGCACGGGCAAATGGGCATCGACATCGTGCTTGAGTGCACCGGCTTTTTCCAGTCGGACGAAGCCTCGCGCCCGCACATCGCCGCCGGGGCCAAGCGCGTGCTGATCTCGGCGCCTGCAAAGAATGTTTCCAAGACAATTGTTTACGGGGTGAACCACGAAACGCTCACAGCCGATGACGAGGTCGTCTCCAATGCGAGCTGCACCACCAATTGCTTGGCCCCCGTCGCCAAGGTGCTCAACGATCTGGTCGGGATTGAGCGCGGGTTCATGACCACGATCCACTCCTACACCAACGACCAGCGCATGCTTGATCAGATCCACAGCGATCTGCGCCGCGCCCGCGCCGGCGCCACCAACATGATCCCCACCACGACCGGCGCCGCGCGCGCGGTCGGGCTTGTCCTGCCCGAGCTCAACGGCAAGCTCGACGGCTCCTCGGTCCGTGTGCCCACGCCCAATGTCAGCCTGGTTGACCTCACGTTCGTGCCGACCCGAGACACCAGCGCCGAGGAACTCAACGCGGCGCTGAAGGCCGCGGCGGAAGGGCCGATGAAGGGCGTGCTCGATTACACCGATCAGCCGCTCGTGAGCTCGGATTTCAACCATCAGCCAGCAAGCTCCACCGTCGACAGCCTCGAGACCAGCGTGATGGAGGGCAAGCTCGCGCGGGTCGTCAGCTGGTACGACAACGAGTGGGGCTTCTCGAACCGCATGATCGACACCGCCGGCGTGATGGCGAAGCTGATCTGATCCGCGCGGGAGCTGCACGGCATGGCTGCCTTCAAGACCCTCGATGACCTCCCCGCCGATCTCACCGGCAAGGTTGCGCTCGTGCGCGTCGATCTCAATCTGCCGATGCGTGATGGTTCGGCAAGCGACGTGACCCGGGTCGAGGCGGTCCGCCCGACGATCCTCGAACTCGCCGACAAGGGCGCCAAGGTGCTGCTGCTGGCGCATTTCGGGCGGCCGGGCGGCATGCGCTCGAGCGTGCTCTCGACCAGCTTTGTTCAGGGCGATGTCGAGGAGGTGCTGGGCAAGGAGATCATGTTCATCCCCGAGATCGCGGGGCCTGTCGTCGAACAGGCGATCGGCATCCTGCGCCCCGGCGACATCGGGCTGCTCGACAACACCCGGTTCTGGCCTGGCGAAGAGGCGAACGATCCCAATCTCGCGCAGGCCCTCGCGGCGCATGGCGATCTTTACGTCAACGATGCCTTCTCCTGCTCGCACCGCGCGCATGTCTCGACCGAGGGGATCGCGCACCAGCTCCCCGCTTTTGCCGGACGCTCGATGGAGGCTGAGCTAAAGGCGCTCGAACGCGCGCTCGGCAGCCCCGAGACGCCGGTCGCCGCAGTGATCGGCGGGGCCAAGGTCTCGACCAAGCTCGGCGTGCTCGAGAACCTTGTCGCCAAGGTCCAGCATCTCATCATCGGCGGGGGCATGGCCAACACATTCCTCGCCGCGCGCGGGGTCGATGTCGGGGCGAGCCTGGCCGAACACGATCTCAAGGCTGATGCATTGCGGATCATGGACGAGGCCGACCATGCAGGCTGCACCGTCCATCTGCCCTATGACGTGGTGGTCGCCAAGGAGTTCAAGCCCAATCCGCCTTCGCTGCGCACCTGCAACGTGCACGAGGTCGGACCCGACGAGATGATCCTCGACATCGGCCCGCAGGCAACCGAGGCGCTGGGCGACGTGCTCAAGACCTGCCGCACCTTGGTGTGGAACGGGCCGCTCGGCGCGTTCGAGACCGAGCCGTTCGATACCGCGACGCTGGCCCTCGCGCGCATGGCCGCAGCGCTCACGCAGGAGGGCTCGCTCACCAGCGTCGTGGGCGGCGGCGACACCGTCGCCGCGCTGGCCAAGGCCGGCGTGATCGACGACATCTCATACATCTCGACCGCGGGCGGAGCCTTCCTCGAATGGATGGAAGGCAAAGAGCTCCCCGGCGTTCTCGCACTCGGACGCGGCCATGGCTGACCTCGATGCGGAGTTCGACCTCCGCTCTAACCGCCTGATGGCCGCGTGGCTTCACCGCGATGCCGCCGAGCTGAAGGCGTGCATGGCGCGCGATTGCCTGTTCCTCTTCGGCTCGACCCCTCCGGTCATGCTCGACCGGCCCAGCTTCATAGCTGCGATCGAGCGCGATCTGGTGTGCCGGGGCTTCCGCTTCCGCGAACGCAGCGCGCTGCCTCACGGCGGGTGCGTGTGGTTCACGGGGCATCTCGAGCTCGAATGGTCGGTCGCCGGGACGGATTGGTCGGGGCACTTTCTGCTCACCGACCTGTGGCGCAAATCCGGGCTGCGGCGGCGCTGGCAGCTTGCCGAGCGCACCATGGCGCCGCTGATGGGCGATGCGGGCTTTGCCGGTGCCATCCGCGCGCTGCAATTGTGGCGCTGAGCGAGCGCCAGGCGATGACCGATCAGAAAACCGAATACGGATACGGCAGCGCCGTCGAGTGCCGCGAGGGCGAGTTCGCCGGGTGGCATCACTGGAACCATGACCCGTTCGAGACCCGCTCGGGCCCGTTCTTCATGCGCCGCGAGGCGGATGGCTCTTACCTCAGCGCCTTTCGCGCCGAGGAGCGCCACATGAACGGGGCAGGGGCGATGCATGGCGGGTGCCTGCTCACTTTCGCCGATTTCTCGCTCTTCGCCATCGCCACAGACGAGCTCGCCGGCGCGAATGCGGTAACGCTGAACCTTGCGGGCGACTTTCTCGGTGCCGTGCCTGAGGGTGCGCTGGTGGAGGCGCGCGGCGAGGTCACGCGCGGCGGGGGCAAGACGATCTTCGTGCGCGGCCTTGTCACCGGCGATGGCACACCGGCACTGAGTTTCACCGGGATCATCCGCAAGCTCTCGCCCCGCTGAACGCTCCTGTGAGACGGTCCGTCCCGTTGATGGGTCGAAGACCGGCCAGGCGGACGTTGCAGCGCGCCAGCGGGCTGGCTAGAGCCCAAGCACACAAGACGTACGAGGGAACGGACATGAACACAGCGGAGATGACCGCCAAGGTCGCGCAAGGCAGGGGCTTCATTGCCGCGCTCGACCAGTCGGGCGGATCGACCCCGAAGGCGCTGCGAGGCTATGGCATCGAGGACAGCGAGTGGTCCAGCGAAGAGGAGATGTTCGCCGCGATCCACGAGATGCGCAGCCGCGTCATCCTCTCGCCCTGCTTCTCGAGCGGCAAGGTGATCGGCGCAATCCTGTTCGAGCGCACGATGGACAGTGACGTTGCCGGCAAGCCGACCGCCGATGCGCTCAAGGAGCGCGGCATCGTGCCCTTCATCAAGGTCGATGAGGGTCTGGCGGAAGAGGCGGACGGGGTCCAGCTCATGAAGCCGCTGCGCAAGCTCCCGGCGCTGCTGGAGAAATCGGTCGCCAAGGGCATGTTCGGGACCAAGATGCGCTCGGTCATCAAGTCGGCGAACGCATCGGGGATCGCCGCGATCGTGGCGCAGCAGTTCGAGGTGGGGGCACAGATTTCGGATGCAGGCCTGATGCCGATACTGGAGCCCGAATACGACATCACCGCCGAAGACCGCGCCGAGGGCGAGGCGATGCTGCGCGAGGAAATCATGCAAGGGCTCGATGCGCTGCCCGAGGGCCGTCAGGTGATGCTCAAGCTCTCGATCCCGGCGGAGCCGCGCTTCTATACCCCGCTGATAGAGCATCCGCGTGTGTTGCGGGTGGTCGCGCTTTCAGGCGGCTATTCGACCGAAGAGGCCTGCTCGCACCTCTCACGGAACCCGGGAATGATCGCCAGCTTCAGCCGCGGGCTGTTGCAGGATCTGCGAAAGGCCCAAAGCGATGTCGAATTCGATCGGACGCTCGGGGAAGCGATCGAACGGATCGAGCACGCGAGCGTCGCGGGCTGAGGCGAAGGCTCCGGTTTCGCCGGGCCTGAACACCAATTCGAGCCCGTAACGCTCAAGTTCGATAGCGCCATTCTCGCTCGCCGGGGTTCCGGCACCGGCGAGCGTCAACGTGCCGCCAGGGACCGGCGTGGGTTCGCCGAGGCGCAGGATCACCTCTTGCGGACCGTTCGGCGTGAACAGGACCACCGAGATCTTCATGTCGCCGCTGGTGAAGCAGAACGAGGGGTCAACACAGCGCTGATCGTAGAAGATGTTGACCGGGCTCATGCGCAGGCCGCCAAGCTCGATCCTCTCGAAAAAGGCGACACGCGAGGCGGTTTCTCTGGGGGGCTCGTCGGTGGGAAAGGATCCGGTCTGAGCGAAGCCAGGCGGTGCGGCGACCATCATACTGGCGGCGAGCAAGGCATGAAACAGGGCAGAGCGGACCATCATTCTCAACTCCCAAGCAAGATGCGAGGATAGCACGAGCGCGTGGTGGAGGGAAAAGCTCTCGCACAGCCTGTCTCGGCGATGGACAGCCCTTCGCCCCCGGCGCTAGAGGATGCGCACCATGCCTCAGTCCTCTTCGACGCAGCTCTATCTCATCTCTCCGCTCGATGTCGGCGGCGCCTTTCCCGAGCGGCTCGAGAAAGCGATCGCAGCCGGCGAAGGGCTGGTCGCGGCCTTCCAGTTCCGCGTGAAGGGCGTCGACAGCCACGAGGCTGCGCGCCTTGCAGCGCCGCTCCAGGCGATCTGCGCCGCGCAGGATGTCGCCTTCATCGTCAATGACAGCATCGCGCTCGCCAAGCGCCTCAAAGCCGATGGCGTCCATCTGGGGCAGGGCGACGGCGACCCTGCCGAAGCGAGGCGGGAGCTCGGCCGCGAAGCGCAGATCGGCGTCACCTGCCATGCGAGCAAGCACCTCGCGATGGAAGCGGGCGAGGCGGGAGCCGACTATGTCGCGTTCGGCGCGTTCTTCCCCTCCACCACCAAAGACATCGCCAAGGATAGAGGCGAGGACGCGCCGCGCCCTGACCCCGCCATCATCGAATGGTGGGCCAAGCTGTTCGAGTTGCCCGTGGTGGCGATTGGCGGGATCACGCCGGCCAATTGCGCCCCGCTGGTGGCGGCGGGCGCCGATTTCCTCGCCGTTTCGGGTGGGGTTTGGAGCGGCGACGAGGTGGAAGCGGTCAGGGCCTTTCGCAAGGTGATCGCGGATTGAGGATCACTGGGCGGCGGCGGCTTCTCATGCTGCCAGAGCCAGTGGGGCAAATCGAGTGACCCGCCCGCGCATCGGCGTTATGTTGCCCGGCATGAAGATTTTCGATCGCGTGCTCACCATCGTCATCACCGCGACCCTGACTTGCGCGATCTGGATCGTCTTTGGCGGAACCTGGCTGGAGAATGCGGAGCGAGACCGGGCCGGGGCCAGTGTTCCCGATACGGCGATGTCCGAGGATCCGGGCGGCTTCGACGGATCGTCGCCCCCCCTCGAGGCCGATACAGACATGACGCCCGCCGAGGCGCAGAGCCGTGAGGCAATGCCCACAAGTCTCATCGCGCGGATCCCCGTCGAGGGGGTTGCAGCGGCGCAGCTAACTGATAGCTTCCTCGATGCCCGGGGCCCCGACGATGTGCGCCTGCACGAGGCGATCGACATCATGGCGCCCGGCGGCACGGCGGTGATCGCCGCTGCCGGCGGAACGGTCGCCAAGCTCCATGATTCTGCGGCGGGCGGCAAAACGATCTATATCCGCAGCCCTGACCGGCGCATCATTTATTATTATGCGCATCTCGACGAATATGCCCCTGACCTGCGCGAGGGAGGGGCCGTGCGCGCGGGCGATCGCCTCGGCACGGTCGGCAGCACCGGCAATGCCTCACCCGACGCGCCGCACCTGCACTTCGCGATGATCGAGACTACAAGCGATGCGCGCTGGTGGGAGCCCGGGACGGCGATCAACCCCTATCCGCTGCTCACGCAGCAGGACTAGCGCGCCAGCGCCTCCACACTTCAGCCGGTTGAGCCCAGCCGTGTGCACAAAAGGCGGCCGAGTTCGCCCTTTTCGTCCATCTCCTGGAGCTGGTTGCGACCCATCCGCTTGAACCTCTCGCCTTTCTTTGGGCCGCGGGTGAAGACAAGTTCGCGCCCCTTCATGAGATAGACCCCGTCCCCTCGGTCGGTCGTGTAGCTCGAGGCAGGGCCGATCGCGAATGTCTTCCCCTCGACAACCTCATAGGCATCGCCCGCCGCATCGCCGGGCAGCGCGCACTCATAGGTGCCATGCGGCATGGTATCGAGCATCCGCCCCTCCTGCCCCATCAGCGGGCCCGCTGCAGCGATCCCGGCGGCGGTGGCGGTGAGGAGGATGACATGGGCATGTTTCATCGAGGGATTAAGATCCTGTTAGCCAAGGAAGAGCGCCTGTAGCATCGCACGCGCGACCAATCCACGCGATTAACCACATTGCTGCGGGGTTGAGCGCGGCTCCGGGGCTGTTCGGGCCGCGCGCGCTTGCTGTCAGCCAGCCCCTCGGCTATGCGCGCGCATCACGCCGGCACGGCGCGGCCCTCGGGGCGGCCCTGTGCAGGCACAAGGTTCCAATCACCTCGCATCCCAACCTCCAGCCCACGAAGAGCGCATCCTCATGAAAATCAGCGGCGTCGATATCCGTCCCGGCAACATCCTCGAATATGAAGGCGGCATCTGGAAGGTCGCCAAGATCCAGCACACCCAGCCCGGCAAGGGCGGGGCCTACATGCAGGTCGAGATGAAGAACCTGCAGGACGGCCGCAAGACCAATGTGCGCTTCCGCAGTGCCGACACTGTCGAGCGGGTGCGGCTCGACACCAAGGACTTCCAGTTCCTCTACGAGGACGGCGACATGCTGGTGTTCATGGACCAGGACACCTACGAGCAGATCAACCTGCCGTCCGACCTTCTCGGCGATGCCCGCCCGTTCCTGCAGGACGGGATGCAGGTGAGCCTCGAATTGTGGGACGAGAAGCCGATCTCGGTCGCGCTACCGGGGCAGGTCGAGGCCACCATCGTCGAGGCTGATGCGGTGGTGAAGGGGCAGACCGCCTCTTCCAGCTACAAGCCCGCAATCCTCGATAATGGCGTGCGCATCATGGTCCCCCCGCACATCGAGAGCGGCACGCGGATCGTGGTCGATGTCTACGAGCAGAGCTATGTCGGGAAGGCCGGCTAAGCCGGGTTAACTGATATGAGCATGTATTCCGGTCTCATCCGCGTCATGGAGCGCGCCGCGCGCAAGGCGGGTCAGCGGCTGCGGCGCGATTTCGGCGAAGTCGAGCATCTGCAGGTGAGCCGCAAGGGGCCTGCCGATTTCGTCTCCAAGGCCGATATGCGCGCCGAGCGCACGATCTACGACGAACTGCTTCACGCGCGGCCCGATTGGGGCTTCCTGATGGAGGAGGCGGGCACCATCGAGGGCGCGGCGGGCAAGCCGCGCTGGATCGTCGACCCGCTCGATGGCACCTCCAACTTTCTTCACGGCATCCCGCATTTCGCGATCAGCATCGCGGTGCAGGAGCCGCGGCTCGACGGGAAAGGCTGGGGCGAGATCACCGCGGGCGTGGTCTATCAGCCGATCACCGACGAAACCTTCTGGGCCGAGAAGACGCGCGGCGCCTGGTTGCAGGATGCGCGCCTGCGGGTCTCGGCGCGGCGAGGCCTGTCGGACGCGCTGGTGGCGACCGGCATCCCGTTCCAGGGCGTGGGCGATTTCGATCAGTGGACCAAGATCTACCGCGCGATCGGCCCGGAAGTTGCCGGCATCCGCCGGTTCGGCGCGGCTGCGCTCGATCTGGCATGGGTTGCCGCAGGACGCTTCGATGCGTTCTGGGAGAGCGGCCTCAGCCCGTGGGATACGGCCGCGGGCGGGCTGCTGGTGCGCGAGGCGGGCGGCTTCCTGACCGACTTCCGCGGCCGCTCGCAGCCCCTGCACGACAGCGAGATCCTCGCCGCCAACGATGCGCTGCACTCCAAGCTGCACAAGCTGCTCGCGGGCAGCCTTCGCTGAGTCCCACAAGCGATTGTGTGTCATCCGGCGTCGCAAGCGCGACTGTGCGCCCGCGGGTGCCCCCCGGACCCCGGACCCCGGACCCGGTCCGGGGGTAGGGAACAGCACCGAGGACGAGGGCGCGGATGCGCCCTCGCAAACTATTCAGTCCTGAGCGCCTCGATCGGCGACAGGCGCGAGGCCCGAACCGCCGGGTAACCGCCGAAGATCAGGCCGATCAGCGCCGAAAAGACAAGCGCGCCCAGCGCCACGCCGAGGCCCACCGGCACCGGAAAGTCGGCGAAGGTCTCGAGCGCCGCACCGCTCACCCAGGCCAGCACGATGCCGACCGCGCCGCCCAGCACGCACAGCACCGCCGCCTCGACGAGGAACTGGTTGCGAATGTCGCTGCGCCGCGCCCCCAGCGCCATGCGCAGGCCGATCTCGCGGGTGCGCTCGGTGACGCTGACGAGCATGATGTTCATGATCCCGATCCCGCCCACCAGCAGCGAGATCGAAGCGATCGAGACCAGCAGCGCCTGCAGAATGCCGGTCACGAAATTGCTCTGCTCGACGAATTCCTCGGTGGTGCGCACGGTGAACGGGGTGATCTCTCCCTCCTTCACGCGGTAGCGATCCTTGAGCACCGCGACGATATCGTCCTTGCCCTGCGCAAGCGAGGCGCCGTCCTCGAAGGCGATGAAGGCGAGCGCGAGATCGTATGGGCCGGGCAGGGCCTCGGTGCTGAACCGCTGGCGCATGGTCGTGATCGGCATGACGAGTGTATCGTCGCTGTCATTGCCGAGGCTCGAGCCCTTCTCTTCGAGCAGGCCGATGACGCTAAAGGGCACGCCGTCGATGCGCACCGTCTCGCCGACGGGGTCGAACTCGCCGAACAGATTATCCGAAACGGTGCGCCCCAGCACCACGACACGCGCTGCGCTGCGCACGTCGGACTGGGTGATATAGCGCCCGCGCGCGGCAAGCTGGTTAGTGACCACGCCATAGCCCGGCGTGGTGCCGACGGCCTCGGTGGTGGCCGAAGCTCCGGGGACTTCGGCGGTAAGTTGATTGAGCAATTGCGCCGCGGTGTTGCTGACGCGGGGCACCTCGTTGGCGATCGCGCGCACGTCGCGCTCTGTCAGACGGCCGCGCTCGGGGCGGCGGCGCGGCGGGCCGTCCTGCTCGTCGTCGGGGCGCGGGATCAGGATCGCCATGTTCGAGCCGAAGCGATTGATCGTCTCGGTCACCGCCTCCGAGGCGCCGTTGCCGACCGCCACCGCGAGCGTCACCGCGAAGACGCCGATCATCACGCCGAGCATGGTGAGGATCGAGCGCATGAGATTGGTGCGCAAAGCCGTCAGCGCGATCGAGACGTTGACCGCCCAGCTCGAGAGGATACCGCGCTTGGGGCTATCGGCTCCGGTGTAGCTGTCGCCCGCGCTCGCCATCAGGCCGCCTCGCTCGGCGCGGCGGCGACCCTGCGATCGGCCGTCAGCCGGTCTTCGATCACCTTCCCGTCGCGAAAGGTGATGCGCCGCTTGGCGTGATCGGCGATCTCGCTTTCGTGCGTGACCACGATCAGCGTGATCCCCGAGGCGTTGAGCTGCTCGAAAATCGCCATGATGTCTTCGCCCGTCTTGGTGTCGAGCGCGCCGGTCGGCTCATCGGCGAGCAGGATCAGCGGCTCGGTGACGAGCGCACGGGCGATCGCGACACGTTGCTGCTGCCCGCCCGAAAGCTTGGCGGGCGTGTTGAGCAGCCTTTCGCCAAGGCCCATCGCGATCAGTTTTTGCGTCGCGCGCTCGCGGCGGGCGGCGGCATCGATGCCGGCATAGATCAGCGGCACGGCGACATTTTCGATCGAGGAGGTCCGCGCGAGCAGGTTGAACTGCTGAAAGACGAAGCCGATCTTGCGGTTGCGAAGGCCCGCAAGCTCGTCGCTCGTCATCGCCTCGGTTGCGATCCCGTCGATCAGCACCTGCCCGCTGGTGGGCACATCGAGGCAGCCGATCATGTTCATGAAGGTCGATTTGCCCGAGCCGCTCGCGCCCATGATCGCGACATATTCGCCGCGAGCGATGGCGAGCGAGACATCGTTGACCGCATGGATCGTCTCGCCGCCCAGATGGTAGGTCTTGACGAGATTGCGCGTCTCGACGAGCGGGTGGGCTTGGGCGGCCATCAGTCCTCCTCGTCGCCGCTTTTCTGCCGTGTGCGCACCATCACGGGCACGCCGGGCTCGAGGCCCCTGGTGACTTCGACGTAATCCTCGCCGACCAGCCCCGTTGCAATCACCCGCTTGACGGGGGCATAGGGCTCCTCGCCGGGCAGCCACACCGCAACTTCCTTGGTCACTTCCTCGCCTTCTTCGGTGGCGGGCTGTTCTGTCCCGGCTTCCACGGCGCGATCCCCCTCGCGCGGCAGGAACCGCAGCGCAGCGACCGGGATGCGCAGCGCCTTGGCCTTGCGCCCGGTGATGATATCGACATTGGCCGTCATCCCTGTGAGCAGCTTGCCTTCGGGATTGTCGACATCGAGGATCACGAGATAGCTCACCGCGCCCGTGCCTTGCGTCGCCGACTGGCGGATCTGCCCGACCTTGGCGACGAAGGTGTCGTCCGGATAGCTGTCGACCGTGAAGCGCACGTCCTGACCGACGCGGACTTCGCCGATATCGGCCTCGTCGACCGCCGCCTCGACTTGCATCCGGCTCGTATCGGCGGCGATGGTGAAGAGGTTTGGGGTCTGGAAATTGGCCGCGACCGTGGTGCCGGGCTCGACCAGCTTATCGATCACCACGCCGCTGGTGGGCGCGATGATGCGGGTGCGCGAGAGATCGAGCTGGGCCGATTCGAGCTGCGCAGTGCTCTGCGCGATCTGCGCCCGCGCGCTCTGTGCCTGCGCCTCGGCGGTGCTGAGCGCGGCCTTGGCGGCAACCAGCGCGTTTTCCGCCTGATCGAGCCCCGCGCCCGAGACGAAACCCTTGGCGGCAAGCTCCTTGCGTCGGTCGAACTCGCGGGACTGGATCTCGACATCGGTCCGCGAACGGATGATCGCGGCCGTCGCCTGAGCGAGGCTCGCGCGGGCGAGCTCGACCTGCGCGCGCGCCTGCGTCACCTGCGCCTGCGGCCTGGTCGGGTCGATTTCGGCGAGGAGCTGCCCTTGCGAAACCGGGCTGTTGAAATCGACATAGACCGCCGTGATCTGCCCCGAAACCTCAGCGCCGACATTGATCGTGTTGAGCGCGCGCAAGGTGCCGCTCGCCGAGACCACCCGGATCACTTCCCCGCGGCTGACCTCTTCGGTGACGTATTCGTAGTCGCGCGTCGAACCGCTGACGACGGCAAAGCCGATGGCGACGAGAATCAGCACGCCGAGCGCACTGATGATCGGATGTCGCCTGATCCAGGCCAAGATTCTCATGCTGCGCCCCAAAAAACAAAGCCTTCCGCAAGGCTTCCAGATCCCCCGCCGCTATCGCATTCGCGTCGGGCGATGGCAATGACTTGAAGCGGCGCGGCGGCGGGGCTAGGAGCGCGCTTTCCACGCGTTGTCCGCGTGTGCCCCTGTGGTGGAATTGGTAGACGCGAGCGACTCAAAATCGCTTTCCTTTCAGGAGTGCCCGTTCGAGTCGGGCCAGGGGCACCACCCTTTGCACAGAGCGCAGGATCCCTCGTCCCAATTCAGACCAACGCCTGTCGGGCGCTGTTTAAGCGCGCTTGCTCTGGCAGAATGATCGCAGCAGCCTTGCGCCGTGTTCGGTGAAGCGGCTAACAGCGTCCATTCATAACCGCATTCATGGGGAAGGGGGACCATGATCGCGCGCAACCTTGCCAAATTCTGCGCCGCACTGTCGGCACCTGCCGTTGGCGCGGCTCTCCTGCTCGCCTCGCCCGTCCTGCTTGCCACGCCCGCCAGCGCACAGGTCTATGACGAGGCCTGCCGCTCGCCCCGGGCCGCGCCGATCGAAGCAGCCGGCGACGATGCGGCGATCCGGGCCGCAACGCAGGCCGCAGAAAACCTCCTCGCCGAAGATGACACCCGGCTGACGCGCGGCTCGGCAGCGCTCGAGACGCTCAGGGTCGATCGCGCTGCGCTTGAGGCCGCGCCGCTGCGCACGCTCGCCGCCTATTGCGCCGCCGCCGGCGAAGCCATGCGCTCGAGCGAACGCGGTAGCGAATTTCAGGCGCGCACTTTCCTCAAATCCGCCTTCCTCCTGGCCGAAGCGGCAGGCGCGGCCGATCTCGCGGCGACTGCCGCGCTGCGTCTCGGGCTGGTGGTGGTCAAGGGGACCACCGTGCCGGCCGTCAGGGGTCTGCGCCGCGAGGGCACTCGCAGCGCGGCCGCCGAGCAAACCCGCGCGCAAGGCTTCGGACAGGGCGTGTGCGGCGAACTCGCAAGGGTCGATCTTGCGCAGGATGCGTCGGAATATGTCTCGGTGCTCTCGTTCGAATGCGCGGCCGAGCGCGGGCTCGAGGCAGGCCGCTACGCCACTGCGGCGCTTGCCCAGCTGCGCCTGGCGCGCGCCGCCCTGGGCACAATCGCGCAAACCGATGCGGACCTGCCCGAGCTGCGCTCGGCCATGGCCGCGACGATCGAGGATGGGCTTGCCACAGCCGGCCTAATCGATGACGCGGCCCTGGGTGCCGAGATGACCGGCCGGCTGATCGAGATCGCGCTCGACGAAGGGACGCTCCCGCCCGCCCGCTTCGCCGCCCCGGTGGCGGCTCTGGCCCGAGCAGCCGCGGGCGATCCCGGCCTCCTCGCCTTCGCCGAAGCCCTGCACGCGCGCATCGCACTCGCGCGCGGAGATCGCGCGGCCGCCGCTGCTGCTGCAAACCGCGCCATCTTTCTTGAAAGCCAGCGCGCGCTGCCGGCGCGCCTTGCCGACTGGTATCTCATCCTCGCCGAGGCCGAGCCCGGGCAGCGAACCGCGCACGCGCTTGCCGCTTATCGCGCGCTCGAGGCGGTGCGGCTGCTGCTCCCGCCATCCGACCCGCTGACCGAGGAATCGACCTTCGCTCTGAGGATGCGCCGCGTGTTCGAGCGCGCGGTCGACGTCACGCTCGAGGGCGCGGGCGCGCTCGATCAGGTCGCGATCGCGCGGGCGCAGGCGATCATCGAGACCTATCGCGAGGCCGAAATTCAAAGCGTGTTCGGCAGCGAATGCGTGCCCCCGCGCCTCGCGATCAACCCCGGTCAGCTCGCCGCCAACGAAATCCTGCTCTATCCTGTCCTGCTGGAAGACAGGATAGAGCTGATCGTGACCGAGGAGGCGAGCGACGGATCGGGCGCACGGTATCGGCGGCTCGAGCCCAATCGGAGCGCCAACCGGCAGCAGGTTGCAGGGTTGGTCGAGCAAGTGATCCTGGCGCTGAGCTATGGCGATGACGGCACTTGGCAGGATGCCGCGCGCCAGCTCCATGCGCTGCTGATCGCGCCGATCGGCGCGTCGCTCGGAGAGGATACGACGCTTGTCATCATCCCCGACGGGCCGCTGCGCCCGCTTCCGTTTGCCGCGCTCATCGGGCCTGATGGGGGCTATCTCGTCGAGCAAACGCGCCTCGGGGTGAGCCCCGCGCTGGGCTTTTCGCAGCCAGGCGAAAGCGCGGCGCGCGGCGAGAGCCTGCGAGTGCTTTCGGTCTCGCTCGAGCGCGCGGTGGAGCTTCCCGCCGGCACCTTCCCCGCGCTTTCAGGAACGAGCGCGGAGGCCCGCATCGCCGCCGGAATCGGCAGGGGCAGGGGCAGCCTCATGATCGAGAATTTCGGCCGCGACGATCTTGTCGGGGCGCTTCAGGGTCAGGCAATCGACGTGCTCCACCTCGCCACTCACGCCTCGTTCAACGGCGGATCGGACCGCAGCTTCATCGTCGCCGATGGCGCCGCGATCTATCTTAGCGAGCTGCGCGAGCTGATCGACACGAACGCCGTGCGCGGCGGCACGCTCGATCTTATCGTGCTCAGCGCCTGCGAGACCGCGATCGGCGACGATGAGGCAAGTATGGGCCTTGCGGGCGCGGCGGTGCAGGCCGGCGCCCGCAGCGCGCTCGCCTCCCTATGGCAGGTCAGCGATCTGGGCACGGCCGAGCTGATGCGCCAATTCTACGCCCGCTACGCGACCGGCGCGAGCAAGGCCGATGCAATGCGCGGCGCGCAGCTCGCGCTGCTTGGGGGCGGGGACGAATTCGCCGATCCCAACATCTGGGCCGCCTTCACTTTGCTGGGGAGCTGGCGATGAGCGCGCGCCGCAGCGCCCGGCGCGCCGCCTCGCTCGCAGCGATCGCCTGCGCGCTGGCGGCGAGCCCCTCGCTCGCGCAGGAAACCGCGATCATCGCTGACCAGAGCGCCAACGGCGCGACAGGCACGCTGGTCGAGGCACAGGCGGATGTGACCATCATCGATGGGGGCACCTTGAGTGGCGGCAACCTCTTCCACTCCTTCAGCCAGTTCGATCTTGCGAGCGGCGAGAGCGCGCAATGGGTCTTCTCCTTTGGCGATCCTGCCTCGATCGAGACGATCGTCAACCGCGTGACGGGCGGCGCTCCCTCGCTGATCGACGGCACACTCGATGCAACGCTCATCCCCAATGCCGACTTCTACTTCATCAACCCAGCAGGGATCGTGTTCGGCGAGAGTGCTGAAGTCAACGTTCCGGCTGCGGCGCATTTCTCCACCGCCTCGCATGTCGATTTCGCCGACGGCACGCGCTTTTCCGCGATCACCCCGGAAGGGGCAGCCTTCACCATGGCGCCCCCTTCCACCTTCGGCTTCCTGGGCGATGAGGGCGTGCTCGCGGTGTTCGGCAACCAGGCGCGGCCCGCGCTCGGCCAGGTGGGCGAACTGGCGCTCTCGGCGAGCACCGTCGCGATCTTCGAGCGCAGCATCTCGGCCGATCTGATCGCGATGACAGCAACGGGCACGGGCCAGATCGACGTCGGGGTGCGCTTGGCCAATCCCGATGCCGCTTTCGGCGATGGGGTGATCGCCATCGGCGGATCGACCCTGTCAAACCCCGCCGCAACCGGCATCGGCCTTGCCGCCGGCACAGTACAGATCGCTGACGGATCCCAGCTGCTTAGCGATGCGCACGAGGCGGATGGCGCCAATCTGCTGTTCGCTGCAGGCGATTTCGCTCTGCTTGGCGGCTCGGTGCTCGAAACCAGGGCCAGCGGGCAGGGCATTGGCGGCCTTATCCGGATCGATGTGCTCAACAGCCTCATCGTCGATGGCTCAGGCATCCGCACCAACACCTTCGCCGGCGGCGCAGCCGGCGACATCATCATGGGCGCTGCGTTCATCGGCCTGAGCGGGAGCGAGGTGATCTCTCGCTCGCACGCGCAGGCGAGCGGCGCCAGCGGGAACATCCAGCTCGGCGCGCAGGCCCTCGAACTCTCCAATCTGTCGCTGATCGCCAATGATTCGCTCGGCAGCGGCACCATCGGGACGATCGGGCTGCTCGCGCCCACCATCACGCTCGACGGCAGCGGCATCACCCAGACTAATTTCGGCGGGTTCGACATCAGCAGCATCGCGATCCGCGCCCAAGACCTCGCGCTGGTGAACGGCTCGCTGATCCTCTCCGAGAGCTTCGCAGCCGCGAGGGGCTCCAATATCGTCGTCAACGTCGATCGCATGCTGACCGAGGCCAGCGCGATTGCGAGCAACACCGCGGGATCGGGCGACAGTGGCGCGATCCTGATTGCCGCAGACAGCCTCGCCTTGCTGCCGGGCTCGCAAATCGCCAGCACCACCAGCGGCAGCGGCAGCGGGGCGCTTGTCAACATCGAGGCCGCGAGCGTCTTCGCCCAAAACGCCGCCTTCCTCCAGCGCTCGCTCGACCGGGGCGCTTCGGGAGCGATCAACATCAATGCGGGCACGATCGAGGCGATCGATTCGAGCTTCACGAGCGATGCCGAGGCGAGCGGCGCCGGAGGGCTCATCTTCCTCACCGCCGATGAGAGCATCCGGCTCGATGGCACGATCCTCACCAGTTCGGCGCTCAGCGCGGGCGATGCCGGCTTCATCCGGCTGACCGCCCCGGCGGTCGAGGGCGCGGGCCTTGTCGTTACCGCCGGCACGCTGGGGACGGGCGCGGGAGGGCTGTTTACCATTGATGCGCAAACGCTCGCGCTCGAGGACGCGCTGCTCATCTTCTCCTCGTTCGGCGAGGGTGCGGTCGGCGCGCTGCGGTTTACCGCCGGGGACGTGCGGCTTGCGAACACGGTGTTCATCACCGAGGCGAGCGGGAGCGGTTCGGGCGGGCTCAACGCGATCTTCGCCGACACGCTGACAATCGAGGACCGGACGGTGTTCTCGCTGACTTCTTCGGGGGCGGGCGATGGCGGGGTCCTGCGGATCGGCGCGCAGGAGCTCGAAATTGCGGGGGGATCCGGCTTCACTGCGCTCGCCAATGGCGAGGGTAATGCGGGCGCAGTGCTGATCGAGGCGAACACGGCGCGCATCGTTAATGCCGGTGTGCAGCTTGGCACAACGGCTGCGGGCGATGCCGGGGAGTTCATCCTTTTCGCCTCCGACCTGTCGATCAGGGATTCGGTGATCGAATCGAATACAGCGGCGGCGGGACGCGGCGGCCTCGTCGCGCTCGCCGTCGACGAGACGCTGGCGCTCGCGCGCACGACAATTGCGACAAGCGCCTTTGCCAAGGGCGCGGCCGGCCTGATCGAGCTTTCAGCGCGGGATATATCGATCAGCGCGAGCGAGCTCGACAGCGCCAGCTTCGGCCCCGGCGCGGCAGGCTCGATCAATGTGCTGGGCGAGAGCATCGCGATGGACGGATCGCTGATCTCGACCGCCTCGACCATTTCGGATTCGGGTCAGATCGTGTTCGACGCTGCGCGGATCGCCATCTCCGACAGTTCGATCAGCTCGACCATCGGCGAGGCAGGCGCGAGCGGCCTCATCGGGCTGCTCGCCAGCGAGAGCCTGGCGCTCGAGGCTTCGAGCGTATCGAGCGCGGCCTTCGGATCGAGCACGGGCGGCAATATCGTGCTCTCCTCGCCCGACGTGCTGGTGGCCGCCAGCTCGATCGATGCCAACGCCTTCGAGGGCGGCGATGGCGGGCGGGTGCTGATCGGCGGCCAAGGCGGCGCCGTGAGGATCCTCGATGGCTCGATCGTGAGCGTTAGCACGCTGCGCGAGAGCAATGCGGGGACGATCACCGTCAGCGCACAGGATGTGCTGGTGGACGATAGCATCATCGCCAGCGTCATCTTTGGATCAGGCGATGCGGGGATGATCCGGCTCGAAGGCGACACGCTCACCTTGCGCTCGAGCGCAGTCTCCTCCTCGACTTTCAGCTTCGACGAGGAATTCGGCCTGCCCACCGGCAATGCGGGCTCCATCTCCATCGATGCCGGGACCGCCGAGTTCGATTTCAGCGACGTCACCTCGAGCACGGGCGGGCTCGGGGATGCGGGCGCGATCGATGTCTCTGCCGATGCGCTGAGCCTCAGCGAGAGCGTGATCGTCACCTCCGCGAGCCCCCGGGCGGCAGGCACTGCGGGCGACATCACGCTGACCATTGCGGGCGATCTGGTGCTGGAGAACCTCTCCGCGATCGCTTCCACCAATGACGGCAGCAACACCGGGGCAGGCAGCTCGGGCACGATCGCGATCGCCGCGGCGACCCTCGATCTCGTTGGGGCTTCCGAGATCACCACCAATTCCGCCGCCGGCCCTGCGGGCAACATCGCGATCACCCTGCCGGGCGAGGGCACGCTGCGATTGCGCGAGGGGGCGGGGGGGCCGAGCGTCATCACCACGTCCTCCGGTCCGGGGACGGGCGGGGTGATCGCCATCGCGCGCCCGCTCGCGATCATCTCGCAGGGCGGCGAGATCAGGGCGCTGGGCGAGCAGGGCGGGGCCAACGTGCTGCTCGCAACGCCGTTCTTCATCGAGGCCGCCGACACAGCCGATGCGGTGCTCGTCGACGGCATGCTGACCTTCGACGGCAATCTCGATTATTTCGCTGCGGGCGAGGAGGCGCAGGAGATCAACCCGCTCGATGCGGGCGCGGTGCTCTCGGGCCGCTGCCGCAGCGAGCGCGCGAGCGGGGCGGCAAGCCAGTTCAGCCTCGCCCCGACGGGCCCGTTCGCCCGCGCGCCGACTGGCCTGACCGCTGATGCGCCAGAGGCGCCGCAGGCTGGCGCGGCCGGCCTCGATCCCTGTCGATGATCGCCCGCCTGCTGATCCTCGCCCTCGCGACGACGAGCGCGGCCCTGCCCGGTGTCGCTGCGGCGCAGGAGGTGCCGGGCGGCGCGCTCCAGCCCGCGCCCGACCGGCGCGAGACGCCGCTCCCCGATTTCGCGATCCCGCCCGACCCCGTGCCCGGCCCCGTGCCCGGGCCCGCGCCCGGCCCTGGGCCCGGCCCTGCGCCCACGCTCGCATCGCCCGATCCGCTCGCTGCAACCACATCGCAGGCAACGGTGGTGCTGACCGATGTGGCGGTGGAGGGAGACAGCGCGCCGGCCGCCAATCTCGCCTGGCCCGATCTGCGCGACGAGGCGAGCGGGCTTATGACGACGCTCGCTCCCGGCGAGGCGATCGGCCCCGCCTGGCTCAGGCGCCAGTTCGCCGCGAACGGGTTGATTGGCAAACCCGCTGAGCTGGGCCGCGTGATCGGCCTCATCCAGCTCATCAACCAGCGCTTTGTCGCATTGGGCTATGTCAATTCAGGCGTGCTCGTTTCGCCGCAGCCAGCCATCGAGCGCGAAGGCGTGCTGAGGCTCGATCTCGTGCTCGGGCGGATTGCGGGGGAGGGGACAATCTTGATCGAGGCCCCCGCCAAGGGGCTGGCCTCGCGCTACATCTCCCGCCGCTTGCCCTCGGCGGGCGCGATCCCGTTCAACGCCGCCGCCTTCGAGCGCGAATTTCGCCTGCTTGCCGAAGACGAGGCGCTCGCCACCATCAATGCCGATCTTGCACCCACCGCCCGTGCGGGCGAGGCCGCCCTGCGCGTTGCGGCGATCCCCGCCGACCGTTTCGACCTCTACACCGCCTTCGCCAACAACCGCTCGCCCTCGATCGGCGGCGAGCGCTTGGCGCTTGGCGGCTCGGTTCGCAATGTCCTGGGCGCAGGCGATCTGCTGTTCGCCGAGATCGGGACCACCGCCGGGGTCGAGGACGCAACGCTCAGCTATCGCGGGCCCCTCACGCGCTCGCTCGGCGTGTTCATCAACGGCTTCGTCAACGATGCGATCGTGATCGACGAGCAATTGCGCCCGCTCGATATCCGCACGCGCAGCCATGCATTTGACGCCGGGATCGAGCGCGCCCTCATCCGCGAGCCGCTGCTTCCGCGCGGCAACGGCACCTTTTCGCCCGCGCAATCGCTCACCGCGCGGCTTAGCGTCACCCATCGCGACACCACGACCTTCCTGCTGGGCGAACGCTTCAGCTTCAGCCCCGGCGCGCAAGACGGCATCGCCCGCTACACCGCCGCGCGGGCGGGGCTCGATTATCTTCAGCGCTCGGTCCGCCAGGTGCTCGCGGGATCGTTCACCGTCACGCTCGGGCTCGATGGCACGCGCAGCGATGTTCCCGGTGTGCCCACGCCCGATGAGAATTTCGTCGGCGTGCTCGGCCAGTTCAATTTCGCCCGGAGGCTTGATGATAGCGGGCTCGAGCTGCGCGCGCGCGCCGAGGGGCGCTGGCATTCCAGCGTCGTCTATCCCGGCGAGCGCGCTCCGGTGGGCGGCATCGCCAGCGTGCGCGGCTTTCGCGAGACGCTCTATCTGGCCGATAATGCGCTGCGCGGCAGCCTCGAGCTTGCGCGCTCGTTCGATCTCGCCCCCGGCGCGAGGTCAGACCGCGCAGGTCCGGGAGCGATCACCGTCGCGGCCTTTGTCGATGCGGTGGCCTTTGGCAACAGAGCCGATCCGCAGCCGCCGCGAGGCTTCCTCGCCAGCGCCGGGGCGAGCCTCGCCTGGAGCCCGATCCCGGCGCTGAGTGCGCGCGTCATCTATGCCTATGGCTTTCAGGACGTGGTCGTCGGCGGCGCGCGCGACATGCAGGATGACGGCTTTCACTTCGCCATGACGTTCTTCCCGCTCAAGCTCTAGGGCAGCGCCCGGAAGCGCCGCCCCTGTGAGCCTGTTCTACTTCCCGATCTCGGTTGGATAAGGCGGAGCGGGCCTGACTGGGCTCTGCGCCGTCTCGAGTTGCTGGAGCACCACCGCGATCGCCGCCTCGAGCTGGGTATCCTGCCCGCGATCGAGCGCGATCGGATCGAGCGGCACCTCGATATCGGGCGCAACGCCCTCGTTCTCGATCGTGTAGCGCCCGTCGGTGTCGTAGAAGCGGAAGAACGGCACGGTCAGGAAGCCGCCATCGATCAGGCCCGGATTGGCGCTTATGCCGATGAGCCCGCCCCAGGTGCGCGTGCCGATCAGCGTGCCAAGCCCGCTCTCGCGGAAGGCATAGGGCATCCAGTCCCCGCCCGATCCGGCATCCTGATCGATCAGCATCACCTTGGGCCCGTAGATTCCGCCGCCCGGCGTTGCCCAATCGAGCCCCTCGCGATCCTTCCAGCCTGCCAGCCATTTGCGGCTGAGAATGTCGATGATGTAATTGGCTGCCTGCCCGCCGCCATTCGAGCGCTCATCGAGGATCAGCGCTTCTTTGTCGGTCTGCGCAAAATACATCCGGTTGAACAGGGTGAAGCCCTCGCCTGCGGTGTTGGGCATGTAGACATAGGCGACCCGGCCACCCGTCGCCTCGTCCACCCGGCGGCGATTGTCCTCGATCCACGACCACAGCCGCAACAGGCCCTCGCTCGCGACCGGCTCGATCGTCGAGGTGCGGCGCGGGCCATCAGGTGTTGCCGCGACGGTCAGCGCGACCTGCGTGCCGAGCGCGCCCGAGAGCGCGGCATAGATGTTGTCACGCGCGGTCACTTCCTTGCCATTGATCGCAATGATGTAATCGCCGACCTTCGCATCGACGCCGGGCGCGGCGAGGGGGGCCTTGAGCATCGGGTTCCACTTCTCGCCGGTGTAGATCCGCTCGATCCGGTAACGCCCGTTCGCGATCTCGAAGTCCGCGCCGAGCAGGCCGGGCGAGGCGGCGCTGTTGTCGTAGACGTCGCCGCCGCCGATATAATTGTGCCCGACGCCCATCTCGCCCGCCATCTCGACGAGCAGCTCATTGAGATCCTCGCGCCGGCCCAGATGCGGCAGCAGCGGCTCGAACTTGGCGCGCACCGCCGCCCAATCGAGCCCGTGCATGTTGGGATCGTAGAAAAACGCCTTTTCCATCCGCCAGACATCGCCGAAGATCTGCTTCCACTCTTCCAGCGGATCGACCAGCATTCGCGCGCCGCTCATGTCGACCGGCTTGGGCTCGAGCTTCTTGGCGGCATCGCTGGTCAGCAGCTTTCCATCATGAGTGAAGAGCAGCAGCTTGTCGCCTTCGCGGTTGGTGGAGACTGCGGTGATGCCATCGCCGACCTGCTCCATCTTGCGCTCCTCGAAATCGTAACGCAGCAGGCGGGCGCGCTCCTGCCCGCTGCCGGGGCCGGTGGCGGTGCCGGGCTGCGCGAGTTCGACCGCGAACAGCGCGCCATCCTTGGCGGTGGCAAGGCTGCCATAGGCGGTTTCGGCCATCGGGATCGCAACGATGCGGTTGGCAAGGCCCTCAGGCGCGACCTTGATGGCCTCGTCCTTCTTGGCCTCGCTCTTGTCGTCCTTCTTCTTGTCCTCGCCCGCCGCTTCCTCGGGCTTTTCGGCTTCTTCTTCCGCCAGGATCGGGGCGAGCGGCGACTTGCCATCCGCCTCCAGCACAGCGGCATAGAGCGCGGCGCGGAACGGGCGGTCCTGCGTTGTCATGTCGAGCCCGGAATAGACCGATCCGGCATTGGTCGAAGCGGCGAAGAAGAGGAGCTTGCCGTCCTTGGAGAAGGTCGGCGCGCCGATATCGGCATAGCCTTCGGTGACATTGTAGGCACGGCGCGTCTCTAGATCGTAGAGGTTGAGCATCGCATTCGCGTTGGCGCCGCGCGTCGTATAGGCAAGCCAGCGGCCCTTGGGCGAGATGGTCGCCGAGAAATTGCCATTGCGGCGCGGGCTGGTTGCGATCTGCCAGCTGGTGCCGCTCGCCACATCGAGCGCGCGCAGCGCAAGGCGATTGGTCGAATAGACGATGTGCTTGCCTTCATTGCCCCATTCGATGAGCTCGTGGAAGTCCTCGCCCAGCGCAATGGTGCGCACCGGCTTGATCCCGCTCTGGTCCTCGATCCTGAGCACCTGCCCGGCGCCATCATCGGTGATGTAGGCAAGGCTGGTGCCGTCATGCGACCAGATCGCGCTGTAGTCGCGCGTTGCGGCGCTATCGGAGATGTTGCGCGTGGTGCCCTTGTCGGTCGGCACGGTGAAGACCTCGCCGCGTGCGGTGATCGCGACCCGCTTGGCGGACGGCGAGAGCGATGCGCTGGTCATCTGGTCGCCGACGGTTTTCCATTCGGGGCGGCGCGCGGGCAAGTCAGCGGTAAGGCTGATCGGCATGGGCGTGGTGGTGCCGCTCGCGACATCGAACGCGTGGAGCGTGCCGCCCGCCTCGTAGACGATCTGGCCGTTCTTCGCGGTGATGTTGCGGATGTCCCAGTCGGTCCGCTGGGTGAGCTGGGTGATCTCGCCTGTGGCAGGATCGTAGCGGAAGATATTCGCGCGGGTGTTCCAGCGGTCCGAGAGGAAATAGAGCTGGCCGTCCATCCACACAGGATCGAACTCGGTGGTGCGCTCGCCGGGAATGTCGGTCTTGGTGCCGCCAGCAAAGTCGATCAGCTGGAGCGAGGGCGAGAGCCCGCCGCGATAGCCGCGCCAGCCATTGACCCCGCCGGTGAGCACCGCATTGCCCGAGCGGGTGGGCACGTTGGCGAAGATGCGCCCGCTCTCGTCATAGGCGCCGCCCTCGACGGGAGCCTCGGAGATCTGGCGCGGGGCCGAGCCGTCGAGCGGCACGTGGAAGAGCTGGCCCGAGCGGCCAGAACGCCGCGCGCGGGTGCTGACCATGGCGATGGCCGAGCCATCGCGCGACCAGTCGATCGCCTCGTCGCTGCCCGGAAACCAGGTGAGCCGCGTGGGCTCGCCGCCCGCAACGTCGATCACGAAGACATCGTCATTGCCGTCGTAATTGGCGGTGTAGGCGATCTTGCTGCCGTCGGGCGAGAAGACCGGGTCGCGCTCGTCGGCGGGATGCGAGGTGAGGCGACGGGGATTGCTGCCATCGGGCGCGGCGATCCAGATGTCGCCGGCATAAACGAAGGCGAGCGCGTTGTCGGACAGCGCCGGATCGCGCAGCAGCCTGGTCTCGGTGGTCTGCGCCGCGGCCATCGGTGCCGCAAGCGCGCTGGTGCCGAGCATCATCGCGGCAAGCCAGGCAGTCTTCATCATGAAATTCCTCACCCTTTTATGATCGGCGGAAGCGCTCTGAACACGCGTCCTGAGCTTGCCTAACCGCTTTGTGCGGCAGGATCAAAGCGCGAGTTCGCATCGACGAAGCGGGCGATTGCATCGACCGACGCAACGATTATGGTCGCAGCCCGAGCTATTTCGATCCGAGGAGAGCTTATGATCCGCCGCACCATCGCATCGCTCCTTACCACCGCCGCTCTGACCACCACCGTCGCTCACGCGCAGGAGACTGACGAGAGCTTCGGCGGCGCCAAGGGCGCTGATCTCTCGATCGAGGCGATGGAACCCGACAATGCGCCGGTCACGCTCGGGCGCGCGGGCGAATACCCGGCTGATATCGCGCGCTATCTGCTCGCAGGCGGCGTTGGCAGGGCCAACCTCTCGCCCGATGGCAAGACCATCGCCTTCACCTGGGACGTCACCGGCCAGAACGAGCTGTGGGTGATGCCCGCCACCGGCGGCGTCCCGCGCCAGCTCACCTTCAAGACCAGCGTCAACGCCCCGATCTGGACGCCCGACGGATCAAGCCTGTTCTATTCCGCCGATCGCGATGGCAACGAGCAACCCGGCTATTTCTCGCTCACCCCCGACGGCATGACCGAGACCGCGATCCTTCCCGCTGCGCGCGGCGATTTCCGCAATTTCGGTGCCTTCGCCAAGGACGGCAGCTTCATCTACGCCTCGACCGCACGCGGCAAAGGGGTGTTTGACATCTACCGCGCCACCATGGCGGGCGAGACCGAGCTGATTGTCGATTCCGAGCTTGGCATGATCGCTCGATCAATCTCGCCAGATGGCAAATATGCGCTCGTCACCGAAACGGTCGGCGAGGATGCAGACAACCTCTATCTGCTCGATCTCGCCACGAGAGAGATGAAAACGATCAGCAAGCCCCCGCTGGAGGACCGCGCCAGCCACACGCTCGGCGGGTTCGAGTGGATGCCGGGCTCCAAGGGCTTCTACTTCTCCACCAATCGCGATCGCGAATACGGCACGCTTGCCTTCTACGATCTCGAGGCAGCCTCCTTCGCGCGCGTGTTCGAGACAACCAGCGATGTCGGCAGCCTGACGCTGTGCGGGCCGGGCAATGGCGGCTCCTACCTGTTCTGGACCCAGAACGAGGACGGGTTCGACACGCTCAGGGGCTGGCACACCACCCAAAAGCGCCCGATCGCCATGCCGAGCCTGCCCGAGGGCACCTATTCGCTCGACTGCGAGGGAGAGGCCGATCCCAAGCTGATGGTCACGGTCAACGGGTGGAAGACGCCGGGCGCGATCTGGATGATCGACGTTGCAAGCGGGGCGGCCGAAGAGGTCTTCGCACCCAATCTCGCCGGGCTCGATCCGACGCGCCTCGTGCGCCCGCAGGTCGTGCGGATGACAGCGCGCGACGGGGTGGAACTGCAGGGCCTGCTCTACCTCCCCGAAGGCGCGGGCACGGGCGATGAAGCCCCGCCGGTGCTGTTTTCGGTCCATGGCGGGCCTTCGGGCCAGTCGCAGGCGACCTTCAACCCGGTCGCGCAATATCACGTCGCGCGCGGAGTGGCGGTGTTTGCGCCCAATGTGCGGGGGAGCACCGGGCTCGGGCGCACCTATTCGACGCTCGATGATCAGGAAAAGCGGCTCGATTCGGTGCGCGATCTCGTCGACATGCTCAGCTTTCTGGGCAATCAGGGCCTCGTCGACGAGACCCGCGCCGCCGTGCTCGGCGGCTCCTATGGCGGCTACATGGTCAACGCCGTGCTCGCGGAGCATCCGGGCGTTTTCAGGGCGGGCGTCTCGCTGTTCGGCGTCGCCGACTGGATCACCGCGATGGAGATCGCCTCGCCCTCGCTCAAGGCGTCCGACCGGATCGAATATGGCGACATCACCGATCCCAAGTGGCGCGAATTCTACCGGGTCAATTCGCCGATCCGCAAAGCCGGCCAGATCACCGTCCCGGTGCTCTATTCGCACGGCGTGATGGACCCGCGCATCGACATCTACGAGACCGAGGTGATGGTGAAGACGCTGCGCGCCAACGGGATCGAGGCGCCCTTCATCCGCATGCCCGAC
>JAZBNR010000037.1:0-35806 GCA_036350735.1 Erythrobacter sp. | reverse complement strand
GGCGCTTGAGGAAGCCTGCCCCACCTTGCGCAACACCATCCGGACATCGACTTGTTTGGCGCAAAATCTCGGTGCGTCCTTCACTTGCGAATTCGCCTTCGAAACCGATCCCGAAGGCACGGAGCGCAGCCTGACCATCGAACAGCTGGGAGAAGGCTGGACGGTCGAGCAAGAGCCGCGCTTCTGCGAATCGCTGGAGCGGGCAAATGCTCTGGCGGATCAGCCCGCCGCCGACGTTGCGATCGATACCCTTCCCACCGAATAATCGGCACGGCAATTCAACACCCGCCACGCAAGCCTACAGGAAACAACAATGGCCACCGCCCCCGCTTTGAACCAGACCACCAATGGCACCATCAGCCAAGTCATCGGCGCTGTCGTCGACGTGCAGTTCCCCGGTGAACTGCCCGCGATCCTGACCGCGCTGGAAACCAAGAACAACGGCAAGACGCTGGTGCTCGAAGTCGCCCAGCACCTTGGCGAAAACACCGTCCGCACCATCGCGATGGACGCGACCGAAGGCCTCGTGCGCGGCACCGAGGTGGTCAACACCGGCGCGCAGATTTCTGTGCCGGTCGGCCCCAAGGTTCTGGGCCGGATCATGAACGTGATCGGCGAAGCGATCGACGAACGCGGCCCCATCGGCGCGGACAGCACCATGCCGATCCACGCCGAAGCCCCGCTGTTCATCGACCAGTCGACCGACGCGGCGATCCTCGTCACCGGCATCAAGGTGATCGACCTGCTCGCGCCCTATGCGCGCGGCGGCAAGATCGGCCTGTTCGGCGGCGCCGGCGTGGGCAAGACCGTGCTGATCCAGGAACTCATCAACAACATCGCCAAGGGCCACGGCGGCGTGTCGGTGTTCGCCGGCGTGGGTGAGCGCACCCGCGAAGGCAACGATCTCTACCACGAATTCCTCGACGCCGGCGTTATCGCCAAGGACGCCGATGGAAACGCCACCAGCGAAGGCTCCAAGGTGGCGCTCGTGTTCGGCCAGATGAACGAGCCTCCCGGCGCGCGTGCCCGCGTGGCGCTTTCGGGCCTGACGATGGCGGAATATTTCCGCGACGTCGAAGGCCAGGATGTGCTGTTCTTCATCGACAACATCTTCCGCTTCACGCAGGCCGGCTCCGAAGTGTCCGCGCTGCTCGGCCGCATCCCCTCGGCGGTGGGCTACCAGCCGACCCTCGCGACCGACATGGGCAACCTGCAGGAGCGCATCACCTCGACCACCAAGGGCTCGATCACCTCGGTGCAGGCGATCTACGTTCCCGCGGACGATCTGACCGACCCTGCGCCCGCGACCTCGTTTGCGCACCTTGACGCGACCACCACGCTCAACCGCGCGATCTCAGAACTCGGCATCTACCCCGCGGTCGACCCGCTCGATTCCACCAGCCGCGTGCTCGAGCCGCGCATCGTCGGCCAGGAGCATTACGAGACCGCCCGCCGCGTTCAGGAAATCCTGCAGAAATACAAGAGCCTGCAGGACATCATCGCGATCCTCGGGATGGACGAGCTTTCCGAAGAGGACAAGCTGACGGTCGCACGCGCGCGCAAGATCCAGAAGTTCCTGAGCCAGCCGTTCCACGTCGCCGAGGTGTTCACCAACATTCCAGGCATCTTCGTGCAGCTTGAAGACACGATCAAGAGCTTCAAGGCGGTGGTCGATGGCGAATACGATCACCTGCCCGAGAGCGCCTTCTACATGGTCGGCGGGATCGACATGGCGATCGAGAAGGCGCAGAAGCTCGCCGAAGAGGCGTGAGTTCACTCCCCTCCCGCTAGCGGGAGGGGAGCGAGACCTGGTCCGGCCCCGCCGGGCCTGGTCGCAGCGGGGTGGGCCCTGCGTGGCCCATTCCCACCCCCAGCCCCTTCCGCAAGCGGGAGGGGAGCAAGGAAGCGAAGATGGCATTGCATTTCGAACTCGTGACTCCCGCCAAGCTCGTGCGCTCGGAAGATGTCCACATGGTCGTCGTGCCCGGCGCCGAGGGCGAATTCGGCGTGCTCGAGGGCCATGCGCCCTTCATGTCGACCATCCGCGATGGCGCGGTGCAGGTTTACAAGACCGCCGGCGGAACGCCTGAGCGGATCGAGGTGCGCGGCGGCTTCGCCGAGGTCGGCGACGCTGGTTTGACTGTCCTTGCCGAACATGTCGGCGAGTGACTGGGGCCTGACCGTGCTGGCGGAGCATGTCGAGGGCTGAGACGCCCACCCACCCGTTTTCCTACTCGAGCACACTCTGGCATGGGGCGCGCATGAACGCGTCTGCTCTCACCCCTGTGCCGCCCGCTCCGGGGGCCGATCTGCGCGAGGGCGAATTATTTGCGCCTGAACTGTGTAACAGGCGGTTCAAGCGTGCTCCATGCACGGCGAACCGAGCGGCCGGGCAGGCAGCTTAACCGGCTGGCGAGTCGCCCTCTTCACACGCGGATCGCAGCGCGCCAAAGTGCCGCCACCAACCCCCTGATTGGAGAGGATACTTGAAGCTTGTCGCATCCCTTGCCTACAGCACCGCACTGGCCGCTGCACTCATGACGATCCCCGCTCAGCCCGCCGCCGCGCAAGACGCGCCCGCCGCCACCGGCACCGCCACCGCCACCGCCGCCGCGCCGCTCCCCGGCCCCGACGAGGATCCCTACATCTGGCTCGAGCAGGCGCGCAGCGAAGAGGCGCTCGCCTGGGTCGAGGCCGAGAACGAGCGCACGCTGGCAGCGCTCGCCACTGATCCGCGCTTCGACCAGCTCAAGGAGGAGGCGCGCGCGATCCTCGACAGCAAGGACCGGCTGATCGTCCCCGCCTTCCGCCCCGACGGGCTCTACAACTTCTGGCAGGACAAGGACCACCCCAAGGGCATCGTGCGCCGCACCACCCGCGAGAGCTTCAGGACCGAGTCGCCCGAATGGGAGACGATGCTCGACGTCGACGCGATCGCGGCCGCTGACGGGATCGAGTGGGCCTACAAGGGCTCGGTCTGCCTTCCCCCTGAGCGCACCCGCTGCATGGTCGCGCTCAGCGATGGCGGCGAGGATGCGACGACCTATCGCGAATACGACATGCAAACCAAGAGCTTCGTCGAAGGCGGCTTCGTGCTGCCCACGAGCAAGGGCGGCGTCTCGTGGATCGACGCGGACACGCTGCTCATCGAGCGCGACTTCGGCGATGGCACGCTGACCGAAAGCGGCTACCCCTTCACCTCGCGCATCTGGCAGCGCGGCACGCCGCTCGCGCAAGCGACCGAAGCCTTCCGCGGCGAGCCGACCGACGTCGCCGCCGGGATCAGCCTCCTGCGCGATGCCGATGACGTGATCCGCGCCCGCGTTGCCAGCCGAGCGGTCTCGTTCTTCGAGAACGAGCACTACCTCGAGCAGGACGGCGAATGGGTGAAGCTCGATCTGCCCAAGCGCTCGGGCATTCTCGGGATCGTCGAGGACCAGGTGCTGGTCTCGATCGACGAGGAATGGGCGGTCGATGGCACCACCTTCGCGCCCGACAGCCTGATCGCGATGGACCTCGAGGCGTGGAAGGCGAACCCCAATGGCGCGGCCAAGACGCTGGTGTGGGCACCGGGCGAGCGCCAGACCCGCAGCGGCCTCGCCTCGACCGCCAACGCGCTCTATGTGGGCCTGCTCGACAACGTCGCGGGCAAGGTGCTCAAGTACACCTACGCCGACGGGACGTGGTCGAGCGAGCGGGTCGACCTGCCGGACAACGCGACCGTGAGCATCGCCTCGAGCGCGGACAAGACCGGCGAGATCATGTTCACCGTGACGGACTTCCTCAACCCCACCACGCTCTACTATTCGGAAGAAGGCGAGACCCCGAGCGTCATCAAGCGCGCGCCCGCCCGGTTCGATGCGAGCGGGATGGAGGTCGAGCAGCTCGAGGCGACCAGCAAGGACGGCACCAAGGTGCCCTACTTCCTCGTGAAGCCCGAGGGCATGGCAATGACCGGCGAGACGCCCACGCTGATGTATGGCTATGGCGGCTTCCAGGTCTCGCAGCTGCCGAGCTATCGCAGCGTGCTGGGCAAGCTGTGGCTCGAGCGCGGGGGCGCCTTCGTGCTCACCAATCTGCGCGGCGGGGGCGAGTTCGGACCCGCCTGGCACCAGAGCGCACAACGCGAGAACAAGCAGCGCACCTGGGACGACTTCATCGCGATCGGCCAGGACTTGGTCGCGCGCGGCTTCACCAGGCCGGAGCGGCTCGGCATCGAGGGCGGCTCGCAGGGCGGGCTGCTGGTCGGCACCGCGATCACTCAGGCGCCGGAAGCCTTCGGAGCGGCGATCATCGCGGTCCCGCTGTTTGACATGCTGCGCCTGCCGCTCATCGGCGCGGGCGCCTCGTGGGTCGGCGAATATGGCGATCCGCGCATCCCCGAGCAGCAGGAATGGATCAGGGCCTATTCGCCCTATCAGAAGCTCGCGGCGGGCGTCGACTACCCGACGCCCTTCCTGTGGGCCTCAACCGCGGACGATCGCACTCATCCGAGCCACGCGCGCAAGGGAGCGGCGCGGCTGAAGGAACTCGGCCAGCCCTACTACTACTTCGAGGACACGGTCGGCGGGCACTCGGGCGGGGTCGATAACGAGCAGCGCGCCAAGCTTGAGGCGCTGCAATACGTCTACCTGATGCAACAGCTGATGGATCAGCAGGGCGGCTAAGCCTGTGGCGCTACTGGGCCTCGACCTCGAGCAGCACCTCGTTGCGGCGCAAGGGTCCGGGCACCATCGGCGCATCGTAGAAGGCGTATTCGGGATCGCCGCGCAGGGTGAGGCCTTGTGCGGCGAGCTTGGCGACCAGCCGTGCTTCCATGCGCGCCAGGTCCTCGGGCGAGCCATTGCCGCTGAACCGCAGCGCGGCAAGGCGGCGAGCGGGAAGCTCGGTGAGCTTGATGTCGGAGGGAGGGGGCGGAAGGCTCGCCATGGTGTAGGATGAGGGCATGACAAAGCGCATTCGCCAGCGGTCGCCGCTCGTCTCTTCCTGCAGCACGGGCGAGGTCATCGCGATCTTCTCACCGCCCGCGGGCCGGTCCTTGGCGAAGATGTAGGCGGCGAGCCGGCGAAAGCTGCGCGAGCTCGCCTCGCGGCGATCGCCCTCATGCATGATTTCGGCGACGATCATCGGGGCGTAGTCGCGCAGCTCGAAGTCGCCGTCTGAAAGGACCACCCGGTAGGAGGGCTCCTCATTGCCATCGCGATACTGCGCGTAGGCCGTGCCCGCGATCGCCGCTGCTCCCAGCGCCACGCCCGCGCCTATGCCGAGCCGCTTCGTCCATGCCATGTGTCTGCTCCTGTGCCGATCTGCTGCATCAGCCCCCGGCAGCGCAAATGGTTCCGCCTGCGCGAGCGTCAACGGGTCGGAGCGTGAAAATCGGGCGGCTTGCCGCGCACCCAGCGCACGAACTTCTCGATCTCGGGATGCGCGCGCACCGTCTCGGGATCATCGCCGATCCGGGCGAGCTCGGCGTTCGTGAAGTGGCGGTGGATCGCCTTGTGGCAGATCGGGTGGACCGGCACCGTCGAGCGGCCCTTCTTCGACTTGGGCACCGGGTGGTGCCACTGGATGCGCTGCTCGAACGCTCGGCTGCACAGCCAGCAGGTGAGATGCTGCTCCTCGCTCACCCCTTCTTCTTCGCCGCCTCCTTCTTCTTGCGCATCGTATCGTGAAACCGATCCGCCCAGCCCGGCTTCACCAGCTGCTCGCCGCGCACCATGCGCATCTCGCCCGCCGCGACATCGCGGCTGACGGTCGAGCCGGCGGCGACGATCGCATCCGCGCCGATGCTGACCGGGGCGACCAGCGCCGAATTCGAGCCGATGAAGGCGCGCTCGCCGATTTGCGTCCGATACTTGAAGTAGCCGTCATAATTGCAGGTGATCGTGCCCGCGCCGATATTGGCCTTTGCGCCCACAGTTGCATCGCCGATATAGGAAAGGTGGCTGGCCTTGGCGCCGGGGCCGAGCACGGCGTTCTTCATCTCGACGAAATTGCCGACGAAACTGCCCTCCTCCATTACCGCGCCGGGGCGCAGCCGGGCGAACGGGCCGACCTCGGCCCCGCTCGCCAGCCGCGCGCCCTCGATGTGGCAGAACGCCTTGATGTGCACCCCATCCGCCACCTCGACGCCGGGGCCGAACACCACGTTGGGCTCGATCGTCACGTCCTGCCCGAGCACGGTGTCGTGGCTGAAGAAGACCGTGTCGGGCGCCTTGAGCGTTGCGCCCCCCGCCATCGCCGCCTCGCGCCGCGCGGCCTGCCAGCGCGCTTCCACGGCGGCGAGCTCGGCACGGCTGTTGATCCCGGCGACCTCGTCTGCGTCGGTCTCGATCACAACCACCACCTGCCCCCGCGCGATCGCCCCGGTCGCGACATCAGGCAGGTAGTATTCGCCTTGCGCGTTATCGTTGCCGATGGCTTCCAGTAGCGGCCACATGTCGTTCGAATGGGCAAGGATGAGCCCGGAATTGCACAGATCAACGCTGCGCTCTTCCTTGGTTGCATCCTTGTATTCGACCATCTTGGCGACGCGGCCCTCGGCATCGGCGATGATCCGGCCATAGGCGAGCGCGTCCGCCGGGCGAAATCCGAGGACCGCCACCGCCGCCCCGCGCTCGAGCGCCTCGACGAGCCGGCGCACGGTCGCAGCGCGCACCATCGGCACATCACCGAAGCACACGAGGATGTGGCCCGAAAAGCCTTCGAGCGCGGGTTTCGCCTGAAGCGCGGCATGCGCGGTGCCGAGCTGCGGCTCCTGAAGTGCGGTGGTGATGTCGCGCCCGGCGAGCGCCTCCTCGAGCTGCTCGCGCCGATCGCCCGCGACCACCACCGTGCGGCCAGGGCTCAGTTCCTCGAATTCATCGAGCAGATGCAGCAGCATCGGCTTGCCCGCGATCGGGTGCAGCACCTTGTGCAGCGCGCTCTTCATCCGCGTGCCCTTGCCCGCGGCAAGGATGATTACGGCAAGATCGGTCATCGTATTTCCATTTCCCTGCGCGGCCCCGGCCAGGCCTCATGCGCCTGATTTCGCTGTTTGCGCGCGGCTTGCCAGCAATTGCTTGCGAATTGAAGTCGTTTGCCCCACGTCGCCCTCCGCGATGAGAGACTTTCCGTTCGAAACCGTTGGGTTCGATCTTGATGGAACCCTGCTCGACACCTTCCGTGACCTCGGCGCCGCGGTCAATCACGCGCTTGCGCTGGGGGGCTTCCGCCTCGTGCCGGTCGAAAGCTCGAAAGACCTCATCGGCGGGGGCGCAAAGGCGATGCTGGCGCGCGCGGTGCAGGATCAGGGCGGCCTGCCGGGCGGGCTCGAGGGGGACGACTTTCGCGGGCTCTACAAGGCGATGCTGCGCTATTATGCGGACAACAACGCGGTTCATTCCGCGCCCTACCCGGGCGCGCGCGAGGTTGTGGCCGAGCTGGCGAGGCGCGGGGTCACGCTCGCCATCGTCACCAACAAGTTTGAGGCCTTTGCGCGCTCGATTCTCGCCGAGATCGGCTTCCTCGAACCATTCGCGACGGTCATCGGCGGGGATACGCTCGGGCGCGGGGCGGATGGAGCCTTCCTCTCCAAGCCCCTGCCCGATCCGATCATCGAGGCGCGACTGCGCTGCGCGCGCGATCCGGCGGCGCTGGGCAGGTTCGTCTTCGTGGGCGATTCGACCTATGATGTCGCCGCCGCACGCGCGGCGCGCGTCCCGGTGGTCGCCGCGGCCTACGGCTATTGCGACCGTCCGGCCGACGAGCTGGGCGCGGATGCCGTGATCGATTCGCTGGCCGAGCTCATCCCCGCGCTAGAGCGCCTCGGCGCAGGTGATTGACCCTACGGATCGGCGCGCCGGTGCGCGCGGCATGCGGCAGGCGGTTGCGCTGGCCTCCCAAAAGTGCCACGCAGCGCGCCGAACTTCAGTTTACGCGCCCGTAAAGCGCATCCAGCACCATCAGGGAAAGGGAACCCATGAGCATCACCTTCAAGGATAAAGTCGCGATCGTTACCGGGGCTGGCGGAGGGCTCGGCAAGGCTTACGCGCTCGAGCTCGCCAAGCGCGGCGCGAAGGTCGTCGTCAATGACCTGGGCGGCTCGCGCGACGGCACCGGCACCTCGGACGCGGCGGCCGAAGTCGTCGCCGAGATCGAGGCGGCGGGCGGCGAGGCAATCGCCAATGGCGGCAGCGTGACCGAATACGAGCAGATGGAAAAGATGGTCGCCGACACCAAGCAGAAGTGGGGCGGCGTGCATGTCCTCATCAACAATGCGGGCGTGCTGCGCGACAAGACCTTCCACAAGATGAGCCCGGAAGATTTCGAGTTCGTCCTCAAGGTGCATCTCACCGGCTCGGCCTTCGTCACCAAGGCCTGCTGGGAGACCTTCCGCGAGCAGGCCTATGGCCGCGTGCTGATGACCGCATCGTCAACCGGCCTATTCGGCAATTTCGGCCAGGCGAATTACGGCGCGGCCAAGCTCGGCCTGGCCGGCCTCACCAAGACGCTTCAGCTCGAAGGCGCGAAATACAATATCCGCTGCAACACCCTCTCGCCGGTCGCGGGCACGCGCATGACCGAGGACCTCTTCCCCGAAGAAGCGTTCAAGCTGTTCGCGCCTGAGAACGTGGTTCCGGCCGCGCTCTTCCTCGTCTCCGAGGATGCGCCGACCAACGCCATCGTGGGCGCGGGCGCGGGCGGCTTCCACTCCTCCTGGACCGTTATGAATGATGCCGTGTGGCTGCCCGAGGGCGAGCGCACGGTCGAAGGCTTCGCCGCGCGGTGGGAGGACATCAATTCCTTCACCAATCTCGTCGCCCCGCAATCGGGCAGCGAGCAATCGGGCAATATCCTCAAAGCGATGCAGAAAGTCACCGGCACCGGGCCGAATTCGGCGCGGGGCTGATCAGCCTCACCGCGAGGTCAGAAAGGCCCGCTTCCGCATGGAGGCGGGCCTTTTGTTGTCCCGAAAGCTCTAGTCTTCCACCGCCTTCAACAGCCGCCGCTCCATCGGGGCAAGGACATTGGCGAGATCGTGGCCGCGCTTGAGCACCTGGCCGTGCTCGCCATAGAGCGTCCACATTCCCTGCTTGGCGCGCAGGGCCGGGCGCTTCTCGATGCGCGCCTGCGGACGCTCGGCGGCACGGCGGAAGGCGGCGAAGCTCGCCGCGTGGCGGTCAAAATCCATCGCGTAGTCGCGCCACTGGCCCGCCGCCACCATCCGCCCGTAAAGATCGAGGATGCGCTGCAATTCGTCGCGCTCAAAGCCGACCTGCCCGGTCGAACGGCCGGGAAACGCGAAGATCTGGCCCATCCCTCCCGCAGGGCCCGCTGAAGCGCTCATGCGTTGTCGGTCCCGCTCTTGGGTGGCAGATCAAGCTGCCCCCGGCTGGCAGGGTCCCCAGCGCGCTCAAACAGTTCGGCGCGCATCTGCTCGACCTCGGCGCGCAGCGCCGCCAATTCGCTTTCGAGCTTCTCCACGCAGTCCACCCGGTTGCCTTCCGCATCCTCGCAATCGGGCGTCACCGCATAGGGGATGAACTCCTTGATCCACTCTTCCGCAGGCACCAGGGTCGAGCGCGCCTTGACGCCGACCATCGTGGCGCCCGCCGGCACATCCTCCATCACCACCGCATTGGCACCGACCCGCGCGCGCGCGCCGATCGTGATCGGCCCGATGATCTGCGCGCCCGATCCGATGATGACATTGTCCTCCAGCGTCGGGTGGCGCTTGCCGCCCACGCCATTGGTGGGGTTGGTGCCGCCCAGCGTCACGCACTGATAGATCGTCACATTGTCGCCGATCTCGGCGGTCTCGCCGATCACGGTGAAGCCATGGTCGATGAAGAGGTTTTTCCCGATCTTGGCGCCCGGGTGAATGTCGATCGCGGTGAGCATGCGGGCGAAATGATTGACGAAGCGCGCGAGGAAATGCAGCCGCGCCTCGAACAGCCAGTGCGCCACCCGATGCATGCCAAGCGCGAGGACGCCGGGATAGAGCAGGATCTCCCAGCGCGAGCGCGGCGCAGGATCGCGCGCGCGGATCGAGTCCAGATAATCGGTCAGCCCTTGGAACATGACCCCGCCTTCCTTCCACCATTTGCGCACAAAGGCAAATAAGCTGCGCTTTTGCCGTCTCAAAGCAGGCTTTGTTGCTCCGGGCCCTGAACCGCTTCGAGCGCCGCTCGCCAGACCGACATGGTGGCCGGGGTCTGGCGTTCAAGGCTGATCCGGTCGATCGCACGCACCGTCTCCTCGATCGCCGCGAAGCTGCGGATGAGGCGCGGGGCGAGGTAATCGGCAGCGCCTTCGCCAAGAACGAGACCGCGCTGGGCGGCGTGCGCTTCGATCAGCCGCGCGGCCATCGCATCGTCGGGCTCGCCGATCGCGAGCTGGAGCGACCCGCCGAGCCGCGAGGCGAGATCGGGCAAATGCACGCGCCAGGGCTGCGCATCGGCAATCAGAAGCAAAGGCCGCCCCGGCTCGCTTCCGCCCGCCTGCCGCGCGTTCCAAAGGTGGAAGAGGCGCGTCTCGTCTTCGCGCTCGGCCCCATCGATCACGTGAATTCCGGCCCCCGCCGCCCAGCGCCCCAGCAGCGACTTGCCCGAGCGCGGCGGCCCGGTGAGGATCGCGGCGTGATAGGGCCAACCGTCCGGCTCGCGCAGCGCGGCGATAACGGGCGCGTTGGCGTTGCCGATCACGATCGCCTCGGGCCCGGCTTCGCCGCCCGGCTCGAGCGGCAGGGCCGCCTGCGCCGCCATGCCCTTCGCCTTCGCCATCGCAGGCAACCTCAGCGGCTGATCGCGAGCGTGTTGCCGCCTTGGCGAACATTGAACCCGCGCGCTCTCAGCGCGGCGGCGAGCTCCTCGATCGTGCCGCCATAGGTAACGCTCATCACCGAGGTGCCGCCCATGGCCGTGCTGGTGACAGCGACCGAGCGCACGCCGGCCGTCCCGCGCACGCCCGAAAGCGCCGCATCGAAGCTGGCGGCATCGAGCGAGGCGAACTGGACGAGCAAGGTGCGTGCGGCCGGTGCCGCGGTCTCGGGCGTCGGCTGCGCGCTCGGGGAGGCAGCGGCGCTTGGGGCGGATGGCGCATCGCTGGTGGCCGCGGCAGCCCGCGCCGCTTCGGCGGCACGCACCGCGCGGCCGATCTCGATCAGGCGCTCGAGCGCAGGATCGATCTCGCCCGAGCCGCCGATGCGCAAGGTCGGGTCGGGCTGGAGCTTGCCCTGCGCCAGCGCCTGTTCGAAGATGCCGTCAAGCCGCTCGACCGCCTGCACGAGCATCGCAGGAAGCTGCGCGGGGCTTGACGCCTGCATCGTGAAGCTGCCGAGCACCCTGCTGTCGGGCCCGTATCGTGCGACAAACGTGCCGATCACGGGGCCGCCGGGAAACTGATACCTGAGATCCGCCACCGGCACGAGCACATCTGCCGCACCATATTGATCGAGCGTCGAGCGCCACCAGGCGCGGCTGCGCCGCCCGGTCTGACCGAAATTGAGCAGCAGCGAATCCCCCCCCGCCCCGCTCGGGCGGACATAATTGATCCGGCTGGTGCCCGGATTGAACTCGGCCCAGGCACGCTGCCACGGATTGCGCACCTCGAAGGCAGTGAAGGTGCCCGCGCTTGCGGTGACGGGGATGAGCAGCATCGGCGCGGAGCTGCGCGCCTCGTTCGCCCCTCCGAGGAAGCGAGAGGCGCGCTGGCGGTCGAAGATCACGCCGAGCGTGCCGATATAACGACGCGGGCCGAGCCGCTCCTGCTGGATCACGATCGCCGAGACGAGCCCGGCGAGCTGCGCATCCGAGATGCCCGGACCGCCCGCCTTCTTCCAGGCGAGCCGCTGCGCCTCGCGCCAGGCCTCGTCGCGCGCTTCCTCGGCGCTGTCGGCGCGAACATCGACCTTGATCCCGCGCACCTCGATATCCGCGCTCGACGCGGTCGGCGCGATGCCGCGGTCCCCCGTCACCTGCGCCAGCACGAGGCCGAGCGCGAACAGCCCGCCGAGCAGCGCCAGCGCAAGCACGACCATGCCCGCCAGGCGCAGCCGCGCCGACTTGAGAGGCATCACGAAGGTCGGGCGTACAGAGGCGGGGCGCGAAGCCATCGAAATCGGGTTGCTATTGCCCAAAGGCGAGTGGAATTCCAAGCGCGAAACGCTAAGGCGGTGGCGATGGCACAAAGCGATGAACCCACACCGAACGGCGAGCCCCGGGGCGAGAACCCGAAAGGCTACACATACGAACAGGCCGGAGTCTCGATCGCGGCGGGCAACGCGCTGGTGCGCGCGATCGCCCCGCTCGCCAAGGCCACCGCCCGCCCCGGCGCGACGAGCGAGCTGGGCGGCTTCGGCGGCTTCTTCGATCCCAGGGCGGCGGGATACAGCGATCCGCTGCTGGTCGCTGCGAACGATGGGGTCGGCACCAAACTGAAGCTCGCGATCGAGCATGATCGGCACGACACCGTCGGCATCGATCTGGTCGCGATGTGCGTCAACGATCTGATCGTTCAGGGCGCCGAGCCGCTGTTCTTTCTCGATTATTTCGCCACCGGCAAGCTCGAGAGCGGCAATGCCGAGCGGGTGATCGCGGGCATCGCGTGCGGATGCAGGGAGGCTGGCTGCGCGCTTATCGGCGGCGAGACGGCCGAGATGCCGGGCATGTATGCGCCCGGAGACTACGATCTGGCCGGCTTCTGCGTTGGCGCGGTGGAGCGCGGGGAGCAATTGACGGGCGAGCTGGTGCAACCGGGCGATGTGCTGATCGGGCTCGCCTCATCGGGCATTCACTCCAACGGCTATTCCCTGGTGCGACGCCTTGCCGAGGATTGCGGCTGGAAGCTCGCCCGCCCTGCCCTGTTCGATCCCGAGCGACTGCTGATCGACGCGCTGATGGAGCCCACTCGCATCTACGTCAAAAGCCTGCTCCCGCTGATCCGCGAGGGGCTTATCCACGGCCTTGCGCACATCACGGGCGGGGGCCTGCTCGAGAATGTGCCGCGCATCCTCCCCGAGGGCGCGCACGCGCATATCGACGTAGCGAGCTGGCCACTGCCGCGCCTGATGGCCTTCCTTCAGGGGCAAGGCGCGATCGAGCCGCCGGAAATGGCGCGCACTTTCAATTGCGGCATCGGCATGGTGCTCGCAGTCGCCGCGGATGACGCCTCGGACCTCATCGCCCGCCTTGACGACGCAGGAGAGACCGCGCTGCGCATCGGCCGGATCGAGGAGGGCCAGCGCGGCTGCACCGTCGCGGGCCCCCGCGGGAGCTGGTCCGCGCGCGAGGACTGGGAAGCGACCCACCATGGCTGACCGCGAGAGGATCGCGGTGTTCATCTCGGGCAGCGGCACCAACATGGCAGCGCTGCTCTATGCAAGCCGGCTCAAGGGCGCGCCCTACGAGATCGTGCTCGTCGCGAGCAATCGCGCGGATGCGCCCGGCCTCGCGCTCGCCGAGCTCGAGGGCATCCCCACCTTCGCCAAACCGCACAAGGGCCTGAGCCGCGAGGCGCACGATGCCGCGATGGAGGAGGCGGTGATTGCGTCAGGTGCGCGGCTGATCGTGCTTGCAGGTTATATGCGCATTCTCTCTGACGCCTTCGTGGCGCGCTGGCAGGGGCGCATCCTCAACATCCACCCCTCGCTGCTGCCCCGCTACAAGGGCCTCGAGCCGCACGCCCGCGCGATCGCGGCGGGGGACAGTCACGCGGGCGCGAGCGTGCATCTTGTCACCCCCGAGCTTGATGCGGGCGAAGTGCTGGCGCAGGTGCGCGTCGCGATTGCGCCAGGGGATGACGCAGCGAGCCTCGCAGCCCGGGTCAAGCTCGCCGAGCATCAGCTCTATCCGCGCGCGCTGGCTGACTATGTTTCACGCGGAAACGACCCCGAGCACCTGCTGGCGCGGATCCGCGAGCGGGCGCTGGCGCTGCCGGAAACGCAGGAGCGCGAGAGCCACGGGGCGCCCGGCTTCCGGGTCGGAACCGAGAAATCGGGCAAGTTCTTCGCCCATTTCGCCGATCGTCACCACGGCTCGCCGCATATCGGCCTGCTGGTCAAAACGGACGGGATCGATGAGCTGCTCAATCTCGTCGAGGCTCAGCCCGATATCTATTTCAAGCCGGCTTATTACGGGGCAAGCGGGTGGGTCGGGCTGATCCTCAACCGCCCGCAGGTCGATTGGGCGCACATCGAGGAATGGCTGGAGCGCAGCTGGCGCCGCGTCGCACCCGCGCGGCTCACCCGGCTGCTCGATGCGGCGGACCAGTTCTGAAGCCGACTGATCATGGCCTCGAACCCCCCGCCACGTCCCCATCCCCTCGCCCGCAGCGCGCGCGCGCAAAGCGTTTCGCGCTTTCTTGCCAAAGCCTGGGCGAAAGGCTGGATGCCCGAGCCTACGCTGGATCCCGGCGAGCTGTGGGGCATCGCCGCCGGAGGTCATGACGCGCCAAGCGAGAGCGGCGGGCGCAGCGGCGAGGACGTGGCCGATTTCCGCCTGCGCCTCGAGCGGTTGATGCAAGCGGTGAGCGGGGAGGCCGACCTCAATCCATTGGGGCGCACCATGGCGCATGGTCAGATCGTGCGCGCGATCAGGCAGCGCCTGGCGCTCGGGCGCCTGTGGCAGCGCCAGCCCGATGTCTTGGCAACACAGCTCGCCGCGCCGATCATCATCGTGGGCCACATGCGCTCAGGCACCACACGCATCCACAAGCTCCTTGCGAGCGATCCCGCGCATTCTCACACCCGCTATTGCGATGCCTTCCACCCCGTCCCCGCGCGCCCGGACCAGCGGCGGGCGAAAGCTGCCGCCGAGATCGCGCTGCTCTCCTGGCTCAACCCCTGGCTGCAATCGATCCACCCGGTCGCCGCTGCGGCGGTAGAGGAAGAGCTCGGCTGGCTTGGGGCTGCCCTGGGCCACTCGATCTATGAGACGCAGTGGCGGATCCCTTCCTATTCGGCCTTCAGCGAGGCGCGCGAGGCAGGGCCGGTCTATCGCGAATTTGCTCGATTGCTGCGCACCGATGCGTGGCATCGCGGCAATGCGCTCAAGCCTCGCGTGCTCAAGGTGCCGGTGTTTTGCGAGAACCTGCCCGAACTCCTTTCGCAATTCCCCGAGGCGCGGCTGATCCTGGCGCAACGCGATCCAGCCGAGGTGCTCGAAAGCTCGGTCAGCCTCGCGGCGAACCAGATGGCGGTGCAGTGCGACACTTGCTCGATCGAGGATATCCGTGCGTTCTGGCGGCACAAGCTCGCGCTGCGCGAGGAGCGCCGCAGCGCCGCGCTGGCGGACTGGCGCGGACCGCTGGTCGAGATCGACTTCGCGGCGATGAACGAGGACTGGGAGCGCGAGATCGCCCGCATCTATCGCGAACTGGGCCTCGAGCTCAGCGAGCCCGCTCGCGCCGCGATGCGCGCGATGATGGCGGCGAGCGGCTCTGGCGCGCATCGATCGCATGCGCGGCAATTGCAGCACTTCGCCGCCGTCCAGCCATGATGCAAAAAGGGGCGCTCGTTTGCCGGGCGCCCCTTTTCAGCCAAGACGGCTTAGACTGATCAGCCGACGATTTCGTCGTCCGAGAAGAAGTAGGCGATCTCGATCGCGGCGTTCTCTTCGCTGTCTGAACCGTGGACGGTGTTCTCGCCGATCGAGAGCGCGAGCTCCTTGCGGATCGTGCCCGGCGCGGCGTCGGCCGGGTTGGTCGCGCCCATCACTTCGCGGTTCTTGGCGACGGCGTCCTCGCCCTCGAGCACCTGCACCACGACCGGTTCGCTGATCATGAAATCGACCAGTTCGCCGAAGAACGGGCGCTCGGAGTGGACCGCGTAGAAGCCTTCGGCCTGCTCGCGGGTCATGTGGATGCGCTTGGAGGCGACGACGCGCAGGCCGGCCTCCTCCAGCATCTTGGTGACCGCGCCGGTCAGGTTGCGGCGGGGGGCATCGGGCTTGATGATCGAAAAGGTGCGGGTGACCGCCATGATTGTAGTTCCTTGAAAGAGGCGCCGCGGGAGAGGGACGCCGGAGGGAGCGCCGCCGGGATCGGCGGGCGCGAAGAGCGTTGCGTGCGGGCGCGCCTTTAGCCGCGCGGGCGCGGCTGTTCAAGAGGCGGTTTCAGGGCCACCGAGGCTGCGCGTTCATTCGCCCTTGTTGCCGACGATGAGCTGCGCGCTGGTGCGCTCCTCGCCCGGATTGGCATTGACCGAGAAAGTGAGGCCATCCGGGTTCTCGCCGCCGATCATCGCGCCGCCATTGATCGTGGCGTCGAGCTGAATGTCCACCCCGGCGGCCTCCGCTTGGCGCTTGTAGAAGGCGATCACGTCGGCGGGCGGATCGTCGGTTTCGAAGAACAGCATCGAGCCTGAACCCTGCGCCTGGTTGACCACCGTGTTGCTGACGATCGTCGCGCCCGGATAAGCGGTGAAACCGGCAGGAAGATCGACCTCGACATCCGCGCCCGAGCGTAGGGTGGCGGTGCCCTCGTCGGTCCTGATGGTCGCCTTGGTCTCGCCGGTCGACTGGTCGATCGTGTATTCGCCCCGCTCGCCGTTCTCCCCTTCGATCGTGCCCGAGCTTTCCGAACCGCACGCAGCGAGCGCGAGTGAGAGTGCGCTCAAAGCGCTGAAGGTGACGATGCGCATGATGATCCCTCCCGTTGATTGATCGCCCGCGTTCTTCCCCATCAACAGGCGCAGGGCAAGGGGCAATCGGCGCGGGCGCTGCTCACGCGACCTTGACCCATTTGCCGGCATCCTGGCGAAAGAAGGCACGTGTCAGCCCCTCGCGCGTCGCCAGCGCCTTCCAGGTCTGGCGCGCGTGCTCGAGGCTGGCTTCGCCGAACAGCAGGAAGCTGCGCGCAAAGGCATGCGGATCGCGAAATTGCCCATCCGCGAAGATTACATGGCTCGCACCGTTGGCGGGAACGCATTCGCCCGAAAGGAGGATCGGCTGGCGCTCCTCGCCCGGCTGGCCCGCTTCGCCATTGGCGAGAAAGGTCGTCTCCCCTGCACTCCACAGCGCCTGAGCGATGGCCTGGCGCAGCGCGGCATCCTCGCTCACCACCAGCAGCCGCTCGCCCTGATCGAGCACGCGCGCGGCAATCAGCGCGACGACCTTCTCGACCGGATCGTGCGAAAGCTGCCAGAAGTCGACCTTCACCGCCCGCTCTCCCTCACCCCTTGGCCTTGCCGCCGCGCCGGCACCGTTCGGAGCAATAGACCACGCTGTCCCAGTCGCGCTCCCATTTCTTGCGCCACGCAAAGGGGAGCCCGCATGCGGGGCAGATCTTGGTCGGCAGATCGGACTTCTTGCGCATCTTCGGGATGGCGGCGTCTCCCGGTTCCGGGCCTGCGGGCTCAGCCTTCGAGGTTTTGCGCAACCATTGCGTCGATCAGCCGCACGCCATAGCCTGTTGCGCCCTTGTCCCAGCTGTGGCCCGGCTTGTTCGACCACACCACGCCCGCAATGTCGAGATGCGCCCAGGGTGTGCCAGGCTTGATGAAGCGCTGGAGGAACTGCGCCGCAGTGATCGAGCCGGCCTCGCGCGGGCCGACATTCTTGATGTCGGCGATCGGGCTGTCGATGAGCTTGTCATAAGCGGAGCCGAGCGGCATCCGCCACAGCTTGTCGCCGGTCGCGTTGCCCGCAGCGATGAGCTGCTCGGCGAGCGTATCGTCATTGGCAAACATGCCGCCATATTCGTTGCCAAGCGAGATGATCATCGCGCCCGTCAGCGTGGCCAGATCGACGATGCGCGCGGGGTCGAATTCCTCCTGTGCCCAGTGCAGCGCATCGCATAGGACAAGGCGGCCTTCGGCATCGGTGTTGATCACCTCGACCGTCTGCCCGCTCATTGTGGTGACGACATCGCCGGGGCGCTGCGCCTTGCCGTCGGGCATGTTCTCGACGAGGCCCACGACACCGATCACATTGGCCTTGGCGCGGCGCTTGACGAGCGCGAGCATCGCGCCTGCAACAGCGCCCGCGCCGCCCATGTCCCACTTCATGTCTTCCATGCCCGGTGCGGGCTTGATCGAGATGCCGCCGGTGTCGAAGGTCACGCCCTTGCCCACGAACACGGTCGGGCTGTCGCTCTCCTTGCCGCCGTTCCAGCGCACCGCGAGAATGCGCGAGCCACGCTCCGAGCCGAGCCCGACGCCCAGCAGCGCGCCCATGCCGAGCGCCTCCATCGCGGCATCGTCCAGCACGGTGAGTTCCGCCCCCGTCCCCTCGAACGCCGCCTGGCAGCGCTCGACGAAGCTCTCGGGATAGACGATGTTGGCGGGCTCGGTGACGAGGGTGCGGGTGAATTCGACCCCCTCGGCGATGGCCGAGGCGCGCTCCCACGCCTCCTTGGTCCCCGCGGGCGCGTTGATCACGTGGACGGTCTCGAGCGTCGCGCGCTTCTCGGCCGCGAGGCGGGTGCGATACTGGTCGTGGCGCCAGGCGCGCAGGCGCAGGCCCAGGAGCACGCCCGCAGCCTCCTCGCCGGAGAGATCGGCGGTGCCAAGATCGAGCACCATCTCCGTCTCGCCCGAGGTCAGGTATTTCGCCGTCAGCGCCGCGCCGGCGCGCTCCAGATGCAAAGCGCGTTGCTCGGCATCGACTTCGCCCGCGCCGGCCAGAGCGATCCGCCGCAGCACGCCTTCTTCGACCAGGAAGCTCTCGAAGCTCTGCCCGGCGCGGCCCGTGAAGCGCGCAGCCTTCGCGCCATCGACGATGCTCGCATCGAGCCCCTTGGGAGTGTCGTTCTGGTTGACGATGCGCGCGATCAGGCGGACGGAGGAGGCCGCGGTCTGGTCGAAGTGGATTTGCATGTTCTCTCCTTGATGAGGTGAACGCTCTGTTCGGGGAGGAAGGCCCTTGGCACCCCCCTGAGCCAGGCTGAAGGGGCCGTGCGTTCAGCGCCATAGATGCGGATTGCGATTAGGCGTGAGCGGTGCAATAGGCAAGCCATGTCGGGCAGCACTCACCTTGAGGACGGCGTCGTGCCGTGCCCGCATGATCCGTGCGCGCGAATGGGCGGCGCGCTCGCCCGCGCATCGCTGCGGGCGCTTGCTGCGGGGCTCGCCTCGGGGCTCGCCGCGATCGCCCTGCCGCCCGCCGCGCTGCTCGCCCAGGAGGCCGAGCCGATGGCCGAGCCGCAGGAGCAGGGGCCGCAGGAACAGGGGCCGCGGGAACAGGGGCCGCAGGAGCCAGGACCGCAAGCTGAGCCCGCGGATCCCGCTCCGATTCCGTCTGAGTCCGCCGCCCCCACTCTCGAGGCCGCCGAGGTGCTCGAGGAGACGATCGACTTCGAGGCCGAACAGCTCGCCTATGACAACGAGGCCGACATCGTCATCGCGCGCGGCGACGTCATCCTGCGCAGCGGCGATCGCTCGGTGCGCGCGGACGAGGTCGTGTGGCGGCGCGGCGAGGGGCGCATCTTCGCGAGCGGAAACATCCGTCTGGTTGACGAGAGCGGCAACCAGCTGTTCACCGACCAGATCGAGCTGACCGACACCTTCGAGGCGGGCGCGATGAGCCGCCTCCTCATCGCCCTTCGCGCCGGCGGGCGGCTCGCGGCGCAATCGGCGACGCGCGCGAGCGATGGTATCGTCATCCTGACCGATGCGGCCTACACCGCCTGCGCCGTGACCGATGCCGCGGGCTGCGCCAGAGACCCGAGCTGGCGGATCACCGCCGAGCGTGTGGTGTTCGATCAGCAGGCGAGCAAGATCCGCTTTTCGGGCGCCATGCTAGAGCTGTTCGGCGCGCGGCTGCTGCCCCTGCCCGGCCTCTCGGTGCGCACCGATGGCGGCGCGGAGACCGGCTTTGTCAACCCCAATTTCCGTGTGACGCAGGTCAACGGGGTGGAGCTTTCGGGCGAATATTACTGGCGCCTCGCCCAGGACCGTGACCTGACGCTGGGCGGCTTCGTCTATTCCGCTGTCGCCCCGATGGTGTCTGCGCAATATCGTGAATTGACCGGCAAGGGCGCCTACCAGATCACCGGCTATGCCACCTCGAGCAGCCGCGTCGCCGATTTCGGCAACACGACCCCGACCGAGGAGAGCAGCCTGCGCGGCTACCTCTTCGCCAATGGCCGCTTCCAGTTCAGCCCGCACTGGAGCATCACCGGCTCGGTCCGCCTTGCGAGCGACCGCACCTTCCTGCGGCGCTACGATCTCAGCCGCGATGATCGCCTGCGCTCGACTGTCAACCTCGAGCGGATCGACGATCGCTCCTATCTCAGCCTTGCCGGCTGGGCGACGCAGACCTTGCGGATCAACGCCGAGCAGGGCCAGATCCCGCTCGCCGTGCCCGCCTTCGATTATCGCTACCTCGCCCGGGACCCGGTGCTGGGGGGGCAGATCCAGTTCCAGGCTAACACCCTCAGCCTCATCCGCAATGACGGGCAGGACACCCAGCGCGCCTTCGCGGGCGCAAGGTGGGATCTGCGCACGCTGACGGGGCTCGGCCAGGTCGTCACCTTCTCGGCGCTGGCGCGCGGCGATGTCTACAACACCGACAACACCGGCGCGACACTGACAGAGATCTATCGCGGCGAGGAGGGCTTCAGCGCGCGTGGCATCGCCACCGCCGCGATCGATGTCGAATGGCCGTTCGTGGGCGCGGCCTTCGGCGGCACGCAGGTCTTCACCCCGCGCGTCCAGCTCGTCGCCAGCCCGGCGATCCGCAATCTCGCCATTCCCAACGAGGATGCGCGCGCGATCGATCTGGAGGATTCGAACCTCTTTGCGCTCAATCGCTTCCCCGGCTATGACCGGGTCGAGGACGGGGTGCGGCTGACCTACGGGCTCGACTGGGAGCTCACCAAGCCTGGCTGGCGGGTCAAGACCAATGTCGGCCAGTCGTACCGGTTCAATTCGGCAAACGACGACTTTCCCGACGGCACCGGCCTTTCCGAACAGGTCTCCGATTTCGTCGGCCGGACCGAGGTGAGGTTCCGCAACTTCCTCGCTTTCACCCACCGCTTCCGGCTCGACAAGGACAATCTCGCGGTGCGGCGCAACGAGATCGACGCCAGTGTCGGCTCGCAGCGCACCTATGTCGAACTCGGCTATCTCCGGCTCAATCGCAATATCGACGAGGTCGAGGATCTGCGCGACCGCGAAGAGCTGCGCGCGGCGGCGCGCGTCGCGTTCAACCGCAATTGGTCCGCGTTCGGCTCGGGCGTGTTCAACCTCACTGACGAGGACGAGGACCCCGTCTTTCTGCCCGACGGATTCGAACCGATCCGCACCCGCCTCGGCGTCGCCTATCAGGACGATTGCATCGAATTCGGCCTCACCTGGCGGCGCGACTTCATCGATGCGGGCGACGCGCGCGCGGGCAACGCTTTCCAGCTGTTCTTCGCGCTGCGCAATCTCGGCTTTCGCTGAGGCGAGAGCGCGCGACAGGGGATTTGGCAGGCGGGCTGACTTGCGCTAAAGGCGCTGACCGCAGAAATGATGGAAAGAACTCAGCGCGGGTTCAGCCAGGGTAGGCTAACCGCGCCGGAATGCGGGCTGCAGGCGCGAGTGATGACGGCTGGTCGGGGGGACGGGCTCGGGCGACGACAGGGCACCGCGCAGCGCACCTTGAAACACTCGGATTTTTGACGTGAAAGTGACCCAGATGATGCGATCGATCGGACGCGCCTCGGCGCAAGGCGCAGTAAGATTGTCGGGTACGGCGCTGAGCGCGCTGGCGCTGGCAGCCCTGGCCCTTGCCGCGCCGTTGGCGAGCCTCGCCCCTGCCCCCGCAGCCGCGCAGACCGCCGCCGTCCCCACGGCTGACAATCCGCTCGGCCTGCCCGACGAGATCACCCTCCTCACCAACGACAACCCCAATCTGCGCACCGCGACTGCGGTGGTGAACGGCTTTGTCATCACCGGCACCGACGTCGCCCAGCGGGTTGCGCTGGTGACTGCGGCATCGGAAGGCGCCATCTCGGACGAGGAGCTCAAGCGGCTGCGCGTCCAGGTCCTGCGCAACCTGATCGACGAGACGCTCAAGGTGCAGGCGGCCGCAGAGCTGGAAATGCCGGTGACGCGCGACCAGATCGAGCAGACATATCAACAGCTCGCAGCGCAGAATTTCGGCTCCGAACCCGAGAAAATGGACGAATATCTCCGCTCGATCGGCTCCTCGCCCAACGCCTTGAAGCGCCAGATCGAGGGCGAGCTCGCCTGGGACAACCTCCTGCGCCGCAACGTCAACCCGTTCGTCAATGTCGCGGCCGAGGAGGTCAACGAGGTGCTTCAGCGGCTCGAGGCCTCGCGCGGGACGGAGGAGCATCGCCTCGGCGAGATCTTCCTCTCGGCCACCACCGAGAACCGTGCCGCCGTGCTCGAGAACGCCCAGCGGATCATGCAGCAGCTCGAGAATGGCGGCAGCTTTGTAGCCTATGCGCGCCAGTTTTCCGAGGCCTCGACTGCGGCGGTCGGCGGCGACCTTGGCTGGGTGCGGCTCGCCCAGCTGCCGCCCGCGCTCGCCAATGCCGCGCGCGGGATGCAGGTCGGCCAGCTGGTCGGCCCGATCGAGATCCCGGGCGGGTTTTCGCTGCTATACCTTATCAACAAGCGCAAGGTGCTGACCGCTGATCCGCGCGATGCCGTGCTCAGCCTCAAGCAGATCTCGATCAGCATCCCGGAAGGCGCTTCCCAGGCGGAGGTCGAGCGCCGGGTGCAGGAGTTCACCGGCTTCATCGGCGGCTTGCGCGGCTGCGCGGATGCCGAGACCGCGCGCGAGCGGATCGGCGCCACCGTCGTCTCGAACGAACAGGTCCAGGCCAACCAGCTGCCTGAACAGCTCCAGAACCTCATCCTCGGCCTGCAGATCGGGCAGACCACGCCCGCCTTCGGCAGCCCCGAGGAGGGCGTGCGGGTGCTGATGCTGTGCGGTCGCGATGATCCCACCGATGCCGGCGCGCCCACCTTCGCGAGCATCGAGCAGCAGATTGAGCAGGAGCGGATCAACAAGCGCGCCCAGCGTTATCTGCGCGACCTGCGCAACGACGCCTATATCGAATACAATTGACGCAGCCTCGCTAGCATGACCGGCCCCGCGCTCGCTTCGGACGCCCCCCTCGCGATCGCGCTGGGCGATCCGGCCGGGATCGGACCTGAGCTGATCCTTGCCGCATGGCAGCATTTCAAAAGGCCCGAATGCCTCCTCAAGCGCCCGTTCTTTGTGGTCGGCGGGCTTGAGGTGCTGCGGGCCGCAAGCCAGGCGAGCGGGATCGACTGCCCGCTCGTGCCGATCGCCGAGCCTGCCGAGGCGGCGCTGGCCGCTCATGCCGGGCTGCCGGTGATGGCGGGGCTCGAGGCGCCCTACACGCCGGGGCGGCCCACTGCCGATGGCGCGCGCCTTGCGCTGGCCTCGCTCGAATATGCGACCCGCTTTGCGCTTGGCGGCGAGGCTTCGGCGCTGGTGACAGCGCCGGTCGCAAAGAAGGAGCTTGTCGCGATCGGCTTTGCGCATCCGGGCCAGACCGAATTCCTCGCCGCCGCCTGCGGGCGAGCGGCGGACGATGCGGTGATGATGCTAGCCGGCCCCAGCTTGCGCACCGTCCCCGTGACCGTCCATGCCGCGCTCGCCGATGTCCCGCGCTTGCTCACCACCGATCTCATCATCCGCAAGAGCGTGATCGCGCACCAGGGGCTGATCCGCGATTTCGGCCTCGTGCGCCCGCGGCTCGCGGTTGCCGGACTTAATCCCCATGCGGGCGAGGAAGGCCAGTTCGGCGACGAGGAGGCGCGTATCATCGCCCCCGCGATTGCCGCCATGCGTGCAGAGGGGATCGACGTGCGCGGACCGATCCCGGCCGACGCGCTGTTCATGCCGCGCGCGCGGGCGACTTATGACGTCGCGATCTGCATGTATCACGATCAGGCGCTGATCCCGCTGAAGGCGCTCGAGGTCGATGACGGGGTCAACGTCACGCTCGGCCTGCCGATCATTCGCACCTCGCCCGATCACGGCACCGCGTTCGATATCGCGGGCAAGGGTTTGGCCGATCCGGGCGCGATGAAGGCCGCGATCGCGATGGCCGCAGCCTGCGCCGAGGCGCGCATGGCGGTGAGCGTGCATGGTTGAGCTGACCCACCGGCCCGAATTGCCGCCGATCCGCGAGGTCATCGCCAGGCATGGGCTCTCGGCTTCCAAGGCTCTCGGCCAGAATTTCCTCCTCGACGAGCAATTGCTGGCCCGCATCGTCGCCATTCCGGGCGACCTTACGGCCGCACGCGTGCTTGAGATCGGCCCCGGCCCCGGCGGCTTGACGCGCGCGCTTCTGCGAGCCGGCGCGCAGGTGAGCGCGGTGGAGATGGACCGGCGCTGCCTGCCCGCGCTCGCTGAACTCGCAGAGGCGTTTCCCGGGCAGCTCCGCGTGATCGAGGGCGATGCGTTGAAACTCGATTCCGGCGCACTGATGCAAGGCGAACCGTTCCACGTCGTCTCAAACCTGCCCTACAATGTCGGCACTGCGCTGCTGGTGCGCTGGCTCGGCGGCGAGGCATGGCCCCCGCCATGGCGCTCGCTCACGCTGATGTTCCAGCGCGAGGTGGCCGAGCGGATCGTCGCGGCGCCCGCCTCGGACGCTTTTGGCCGCCTCGCCATTCTCGCGCAGTGGCGCAGCTCGGCCAGGCTCGCAATGAAGGTCCACCGCAGCGCCTTCACCCCGCCGCCCAAGGTGATGAGTGCGGTGGTGCATGTGACCCCGCAAGAGGCGCCCGCAGGTGTCTCGGCGCGCATGCTCGAGCGGCTGACCGAAGCCGCCTTCGGCCAGCGTCGCAAGATGCTGCGCCAGAGCCTCAAGGGGGTGCCGGGCGCGCTCGATGCGCTCGCCGCGCTCGGCATCGACGAGACCCGCCGCGCCGAGACGCTCACCGTCGCTGAGTTCGTGGCGGTGGCACGGGCGCTTTCATGAGCCTTTATTACCCCCACGGCTTTAACGCCGAGATCGTCCGGCACGATGTCGGCTCGCAGCGCTATCGCTACACGGTCGTGTTCGTGCCCGAGGAGGTGAAGGCGGCGCTCCCGCTGGGTGAATACCCCAAGCTGCGCATCACTGGCGAGGTCGACGATCACCCGATCGAGGCGGCGCTGATCCCGCTGGGGAGCGAGCACTACATCCTGCTTTCGAAAAGGCTGCTCGGCGCGATCGGCAAGCGGGTGGGCGACGTGGTCGACATCCGCTTCCGCATCGCCGATCAGGATGCGGTCGAGATCCCGGCGCGGCTGCGCGAGGCGCTCGCACGGGTGCCTGCAATGGCGGATCTGTGGGCGCAGGCGACGCCCGGCAAGCAGCGCGCGCTCGCTCACATGGTTGCCTCGGCCAAGCGCGCCGAGACGAAGAACAAACGGATCGAATACGTCTTCGCGGTGCTGCGCGGAGAGATTGACCTTCTGGGCAAGCGCTTGCGATAGATGCCCGCGTCATTTGGCAGAACGGGGCGCAAGACATGGATGGCTTGAGGATATCGCGGCGCGGCGCGCTGGCGGCAGGCACGGTGGTCATCGCCAGCCCTACCCTGGCGACCGGCCTCAGGACTGCCCCGGCGATCCAGACCAAAAGGCGCACCGCTTTCGTGCTCGTCCACGGCACCTGGCACGGCGGCTGGTGCTGGGACCGGGTCGCGGAGATCCTGCGCGAGGCAGGCCATCGCGTGATCGCACCGACCATGACCGGCTGCGGCGAGCGGCGACACCTCATCGGGCCGCAGGTGGGCCTCACCACCCACATCGAGGACGTCGTCAACGCGGTCGAGTTTGCCGGGATCGACGAATTCGTGCTTGTCGGCCATTCCTTCGCCGGGCTCACCATCACCGGGGTCGCCGACCGGCTGCGCGAGAGCGTCCGCCGGATCGTCTTCTTCGATGCGCTGATCCCGACCGAGGCGCGCCCCGCTGCGGTGGTGCGCGATCCCGCAACGGGCGAGTGGCCCGAATGGTGGAAGAAGCGCCTGCCCGCCTTCGGGGACGGCTACAAGATGAGCTTCTTCGACCATTACGATCTGCGCATGCTCGTCCCCGAGGACGATGCGGCGAACATCGCGCTCCTCAAGCGCTATCTCACATGGCATCCAGCGGGGCAGTGGACCCAGCCGCTAAGGCTTGAGAACGGTGGCTGGGAGGGCCTGCCGCGGAGCTGCATCCAGGCGGGCGCGCAAGCATGGCAACCCAGTTCCGAAGCGATGCTCGGCCCAGGGCGCGGTCCCGGCTGGGATTTCCGCACGATCCCAGTGGCGCGCGACGGGTTCCTGACGCACCCTCAGATCGTCGCCGAGACCTTCATGGCACTGGCATGAACCGGCGCCTGAGGCGGGCTCAGCGGCCCGCCTTGGCGACCTGCCGCCAATGGTGGAGCAGCGGCTCGGTGTAGCCGCTCGGCTGCTCGGTTCCCTTGAAGATCAAATCCCTCGCCGCGCTGAAGGCGGGGCCGTCCTCGTTGCCGATCAGCGGGCGATAGCCCGGATCGCCGGCGTTCTGGGCGTCGACCTTGGCGGCCATGCGGCGAAGCGAATCCATCACCTGCGCCTCGCTCACCACGCCATGATGCAGCCAGTTGGCGATATGCTGCGAAGAGATGCGCAAAGTCGCGCGGTCCTCCATCAGGCCGACATCGTTGATGTCGGGCACCTTGGAGCACCCCACCCCCGCATCGACCCAGCGCACGACATAGCCGAGCAGCCCCTGGCAATTGTTGTCGAGCTCGTCGCGCAGCTCGTCCTCGGACCAGTTCACGCCGTCCGCCAGCGGGATCGTCAGCAGCGCATCGAGCCCCGGCGCCTGCGGGAGCGTCTTCTGGATCTCGAACACATTTTCACGGTGGTAATGCAGCGCGTGGAGCGTCGCGGCGGTGGGCGAAGGCACCCAGGCGGTGTTGGCCCCGGCGCGCAGGTGCCCGATCTTCTGCTCCATCATCTCGGCCATCTTGTCGGGCGCGGCCCACATGCCCTTGCCGATCTGCGCCTTGCCCGAGAGGCCATGCGCGAGGCCGATCGCGACATTGCGCGCTTCATAGGCGGTGAGCCACTCCGAGCCCTTCATCGCGCCCTTGCGCAGCATCGCGCCCGCTTCCATCGAGGTGTGGATCTCGTCCCCGGTGCGATCGAGGAAGCCGGTGTTGATGAACACGATCCGGTCCTTCACCGCGTGAATGCAGGCGGCAAGGTTGGCGCTGGTGCGCCGCTCCTCGTCCATCACCCCGACCTTGATCGTGTGGCGCTCAAGGCCCAGCAGATCTTCGACCCGATCGAACAGATCGTTGGTGAAGGCGCATTCCTCCGGCCCGTGCATCTTGGGCTTGACGATGTAGATGCTGCCCGTCTTCGAATTGCCGAGGCGTGCATGGCCCTCGACATCGAGCGTGGAGATCGCGCTGGTGAAGACCGCGTCCATGATGCCCTCGGGGATCTCGCTGCCATCGGGCAGGCGGATCGCCGGATTGGTCATCAGGTGGCCGACATTGCGCACGAACATCAGGCTGCGCCCCGGCAGCGTGTGCTGCGAGCCATCGGGCGCGGTGTAGCTCTTGTCGCCCGCGAGGGTGCGGGTCAGTGTGCGCCCTCCCTTCTCGAAGCTCTCCTCAAGATCGCCGCGAATGATGCCGAGCCAGTTGGAATAGGCGAGGAGCTTGTCCTCGGCATCGACCGCTGCGACTGAATCCTCGCAATCCGCGATGGTGGTGAGCGCGGCCTCGCACACGATATCGGCAATGCCGGCCGTGTCGCTCTTGCCGACGGGGGTGCTCGGATTGAAAACCACTTCGACGTGCAGCCCGTTATTGCGCAAGAGCAGGCCGTTCTCGGTTTCGCCGACGAATTGGCCCGGATCGGCCAGGATCACGCCTTCGCGCCCGGCGAGATCGGCCCAGCTTGCGCCGCCGGCAAGCGGCAGCGCCTCGTCGAGAAATGCGCGCCCGCGCGCGATCACCGCTTGCCCTCGCGCCTCGTCATAGCCGCCGGGGCGCGCCGGGGGCGCATCGAGCGCGTCGGTGCCGTAGAACGCATCGTAGAGGCTGCCCCAGCGCGCATTGGCCGCGTTCAGGAGAAAGCGCGCATTGAGGATCGGCACGACCAGCTGCGGCCCGGCCATGATCGCGATCTCGGGATCGACATTGCGCGTGCCGATCGTGAAGTCGCCCGGCTCGGGCACAAGATAGCCGATCCGCTCAAGCAAGGCACGGTATTCACCCGCATCGTGCGGCTGCCCGCGCCGCTCCTTGTGCCAGGCATCGATCGCCGCCTTGAGCTCGGCGCGCTTCTCCAGCAGCGCGCGATTGCGCGGCACGAAATCAGCGAGCAGCGCCGCGAAGCCTTGCCAGAAGGCGTCCACGTCTCGCTCGAGCGGGCGCAGCACGCGCTCCTCGATCAGCTTCGCGAGTTCCTCGTCGACCGAAAGCCCGGCGCGGGTGATATGATCGGGCATGATTGTCCTTTTGCGAAAGGTTGCAGCAAACCTTCCTGGGGAGGAGGACGCGGCGGCGTATGAAGCAAGCGCGGGTGCATTGCAACGGGTTGGATTAGGGCTGCGGGGCGGCTAAGCCCGTCGCCATGACGAGGGGCATCAAGGATATGAGGGAGCGCGCAAGGTGAGCAAACGCCTGCGCGCAGCGCGCCGCAGCGATCTGGAGCATCTTTACGAGATGGCCAAACTCACGGGCGGCGGGTTCACCAATCTGCCGGCTGATCGCAACGCGCTCGCCGCCAAGCTCGAGCGCGCAGCCGAAGGCTTCTCCAACAAGGCAGATACCCTCGCCGACGAGCAGTTCGTGCTGGTGCTGGAGGACATCCGCACCGGGGCGGTGCGCGGCACGTGCCAGCTGATGACCAAGGTTGGCCAGCGCTGGCCGTTCTATTCCTACCGGCTCAACACGCTCACCCAATACAGCCGCGAGCTCGATCGCACCGTGCGCGCCGAGATCCTCAGCCTCGTCACCGATCTCGAAGGCGCCAGCGAGGTCGGCGGGCTGTTCCTCCACCCCAATGAGCGCGCCGGCGGGCTCGGCCTTCTGCTCGCGCGCTCGCGCTATGTCTTCATCGCGATGCACCGCAAGCGCTTTGCCGATCGCATCCTCGCCGAGCTGCGCGGCATCATCGATGAACGCGGCGATTCGCCCTTCTGGGACAATGTCGCGGGGCGCTTCTTCGGGATGAGCTTCAACGAGGCGGACTATTTCAATGCGATCAACGGCAACCAGTTCATCGCCGATCTCATGCCCAAGCACCCGGTCTATGTCGCGATGCTCGACGAGGAGGCGCGCAAGGTGATCGGCGTGCCGCATCTCTCGGGCCGCGCGGCGATGCGGATGCTCGAGAACGAGGGCTTTCGCTACGAGGGCTATGTCGACATCTTCGACGGCGGCCCGACCATGGTTGCGCAGACCGACGCGGTTGCGAGCGTGCAGGGAGCATGCCGGGCGGTCCTCTCGGACATGGACCTTGAGCAAGGCGAACGCGCGATCCTCGCAACCGGCGAGCTCGACACCTTCCGCGCCTGTTTCGGCGCGCGCAAATTGCGCGGGGACGGCAGCATCGCGATCGACGCGGGCGCAGCCGACACGCTCGACGTGTGCCCCGGCGATGTGGTGTGGAGCGTGGCACGATGAGTGTTACCGAAATCAATTTTGACGGCATCGTTGGCCCCAGCCACAACTACGCCGGGCTAAGCCTGGGCAACATCGCGAGCGCGAGCCACAGGGGCGATCCCTCCTTTCCGCGCGCTGCCGCCTTGCAGGGGCTCGCCAAGATGCGCGGCAACCATGCGCGCCTCGGTGTGCAGGGCTTTCTCCTCCCGCTCCCCCGCCCCAATGATGCGCTCCGATGCGCGCTAGCGCTCGACGAGACCGCCGCGCCCCAGCTGCTCGCGGCGACTTGGTCTGCCTCCTCGATGTGGACCGCCAACGCAGCGACCGTCTCGCCCGCGCCCGATACGCGCGATGGCAAATGCCACCTCACCCCCGCCAATCTCGTCACCATGCTCCACCGGGCGCAGGAATGGCCCGACACCGCCGCGCAGCTCGCCGTGGCCTTCGGCAATCGCGACCACTTCGCGCTGCATGGCCCCGTGCCGCCGACCTTCGGCGATGAGGGCGCGGCCAATCACATGCGGCTGTGCGAGGGCCATGCCAGCCCTGGCGTCGAGGTGTTCGTTTACGGTCAACCGGGCGGCCGCTTCCCCGCGCGCCAGCACGAGCAGGCAAGCCGCCTCGTCGCCCGCGCGCATGGGCTGGACCCGGCGCGGTGCGTGTTCATCGAGCAGAACCCCGCCGCGATCGAGGCGGGTGCGTTCCATAACGATGTCGTCGCGGTCGCCAACGAGCGGGTGCTGTTCACTCATGCCGAGGCCTTCGCCGATCAGGCGGGTGCCTACGAGGCGATCCGCGCGGCCTTCCCGGCGCTCGAGGTGGTCGAGGTGCCGTCCTCCGCTGTCAGCCTTGCCGAAGCGATCCGGACCTATCTCTTCAACGCGCAATTGCTCACCCTGCCCGATGGCACGATGGCGCTGATCGTGCCTGAGGAGTGCCGCGATTCGCCAAGCGTGTGGGGATGGTGCGAGACGATGATCGCCGATTCAAATTCGGGAAATGGCGGCCCGATCCGCGAAATTATCCCCGTCGATGTGCGCCAGTCGATGGCGAATGGCGGCGGCCCCGCCTGCCTGCGGCTGCGGGTGGTGTGCGATCCCGCGAGCGTCGATCCGCGTTTCCTGCTCGATGACGCCAAGGCCGATCGGATCGAGCGCGTCATCGCGAAAAGCTGGCCCGAGCAGATCGATCCGACCGATCTTGGCAAAGAGGCATTGGCCCGAACGGTGATCGCCGCGCGTCAGGCCCTGCTCGCCGCATTGGACCTCGAAATGCTTGGTTAACGCGATTGCGTGCCCGCGTCGGAAAGGTTTACACTGGCAGAACGAATTAACCATTCCCTCGCTGGCGAAGTGCCGTTGGCACGACACTTGCTGCGTAAGGGGTTAAGGGAGAAAGGGTCCGAGTGCTCGAGCCATTGCGAAAATTCGGCCGGCTGTTCGTGATCAAGAACAGGTTCGAGGCTTTCGCGATCATCTATGCCCTCGCGCTCGGCGCCACATCGCGCGGAGCGGCTTATCTCGAGCAATATCCGGGTATCGGCGGGCAGCTCCTGTTCGCCGCCGCGACGGGCGCGGTGTTTCTCGCCGGTGCCGCGATCCTCGATGGCCTCAAGGCCAAGCGCGAGGTCGCCGAACTCAAGGCGGCGCTCGCCGGTCGCGACGAGGCGGGCGGCTAGACAGCGCGCCCTCCGCGGCTATTTCCCCGCCGCTCCGCCACTCGCAGCCAGCCCCGCCAGCGCCCCTTCGAGGATTGGTTCGCCGTTCTCGTCATAGCGCGGCAGCAGCACGAGATCATCGGCATTATCGACCAGGAGCGTCACCTGCTTGTTGCGCCGGTCGATCCGCCCGCCGACCCATTGCGCGGTGAGCTTGGGCGTGCCGCGCGCGACGATCCGGCGATTGCGGAAAGTGGTTCGCAGCGCGCTCAGACCGGGCTCGCGCCGCGCCTGACTGGCTTGCTTCTTGCCTGCGCCCTCGACGATGATCCGACCATCCGGACCGACCGCACCGCGCTGCGGCGCAGCCGCACCGGCACTGTCGCTTTCCCCCTCACCGGCCTCCTCCTCGCTCGCCGCCGCGATCGGGTTGAGCAGATCGCCAAAGGCCTGCGCATCGAGCGAGACCACGATCACCTCCGGGTGAAGCTCCGGCCCGCGCCCGCGCGGCAGGCCGCCGATCCCGGTCGAGGACGAGGTGTTGACGCCCGCCGAAGCGAGCAGCTGGACCGTCTCGAGATCCGACGTGCTCAGATCGAGGTTGAAGAGTTCGAACCGGTCGCCGTTGCGGCGCACATCGGCAACATCCATGATCACCGCCATGTCCTCGCTCTCGGCCCCGTTCCTCTCGAGGCCGGATCGCTTGCGCGCGGCGCGCTGGAATGGGCGCGGCTCGAGGCACTGGGCAGCGCAGATCTCCTTGAGCCGGGCCAGATATTGCGCGCGCGTCTCGCTCTGGGCGGCGGCGGGCTCGGCCAGGCTTGCGCAGGCGAGCAGCGCAAGGGCGACAAGAGATGGCTTCACGAGACGAGGGTCTCCCTTTGCAGCGGCATCAATTGCCCTGGCGGGCAGCCGCCAGCCATGGCAGATCTTCCGCCCTCATGTTGCCTTGCGCATCATAGCGCGGCAGCAGGACGATATCATCGGGATCATCGACCGTGAGAAACAGCTTCTTTCGACGATAGTCCAGCCTTCCGCCGACGAACACCTCTTCAAGCCGGGGCATCCCGCGGACCACGATCCGGCGATCACGGAATGCCGCGCGCAGCCGCCTGATGGTCGGGCGGGAGAACTTGGCGTAGCGATCCCGCGAGACGATGATATTGCCGTTTTCGTCGATAACCGGCGGACCCGAGCGACCCGTGCCGGGCAGTGGCACATTGAGCAGATCGAAGAAGGTCTGCCGATCGAGCTCGACGACGACGGCTTCGGGGGCGGTGATCGGGCGAAACGACATGGGCGTGAGGCCGAGCCGCCCGTCAACATTCTGGACACCGCCGGCATGCAGCAGATACTTCCCGTTCCACTCGCTCACAAAACCGATGTCGAGGATACCGGCCATCTCGTGAGAGGCGCCGCGTCCCCGTTTGCGCGCGGTCCGCAGGAGTTCGCGCCGCGGCAGGCAATCCACCTCGCAGACATAACGCAGCCGATCGAGATAGTCCTCATAGGCCTCGGCCGGGAGTGTCGGAGCGGTTTCGGCGCGGGCGGCAAGCGGGATCGTCAAGAGCGCGCAGACTGATGCGACCACGACCAAAAGACGCATGCCAACCTCCTGACCAGGCAACGCTTTCATGACGGCAGCAGGCTATTCACGGGTTACTGTATGGCAGCTTAACACGGGCGCCCGATGCGCGCGTCTGACGCGGGGTCCGGCACCAGGCCCGGCGCTCGTATGGTGGATGGGTGGGCCCTCGCAAAAGCGCAGGGCGGATCCGACCGGTCATCAAGGTGGGGGGCTTGCCTTGCGAGGCTCCACCTTGCCGACCTTTCTGGGGGGAGGACCGGCGCAGCGGCCGCTTTTGCAGCGCGCCTCATCATGAATGAGGGTGGGGCGTTCTGTTGCCAGGCCCCACGTTTTTCTCTTCTTTGGGCGGGAGCACCGTCGCGCATGCCGATTGGGCTGCGCTCGCCTTCGGGCGTAATGGGTGGGGGGTTCTGTTGCCAGGCCCCACGTTTTTCTCTTTTTGGGGGGGAGCACCGTCGCGCATGCCGATTGGGCTGCGCTCGCCTTCAGGCGTAATGGGTGAGGGGTTCTGTTGCTAGGCCCCACGTTTTTCTCTTTTTTGGGGGGAGCACCGTCGCGCATGCCGATTGGGTTGCGCTCGCCTTCGGGCGTAATGGGTGGGGGGTTCTGTTGCTAGGCCCCCCCGGGCCCCCGGAATCCGCTTCTGTTGCCCGGTGGGTCCAACCGCGCTTTAGCTTTGTAAGATCAGGCCGCTAAGCCGTCAGATTACGCAGCGATTGCGAGTGCTTCGTTATCGTTGGCACTTATGGGTTTTGAGCCTTTAACGGGTTACTCAGCCCGGACGAAAACACCGCTTTTCAGCCCACGTCGATCCTGGTTCGGCCCCATCAGCTGAGCCGCTCGGTCGGCACGCTTCACGCATGCTGACCGCTTGGCTCGGCTCAAATGGTGGAGCCGCCGGGTACTGCCCCCGGGTCCGTTGTGCCTATTATACGGCGCAATTTATCGTCATAGTCGGCGAACCGACGAGGCCTATATAGCGCGCGCGAGCTGAATTTGAAGTGACTAAAGCCTTCTGCTGGCAAGAGGGGACGCCCCCCTTTCAATCCTTCCTCAGCGCATCCCGGATTTCGGTGAGCAGTTCGATCTCGGTCGGGCCGGCGGCTTCCTCGGGCGGCGTCACCTCGCCCTTCTCCTCGAATTGAGCCGTCACCCTCTTGGCATAGCGCACCAGCAGGAAGATGATGAAGGCGAGGATCACGAAGTTGATCACTGCGGTGACGAGCGCACCATAGCCGATCATCGCCGCGCCCGCCTCCTTGAGCGCGGCGTAGTCGGTGAGCGAGCCGGCATAGCCCTCGGGCACCGAGAGCAGGATGAAATAGGACGAGAAATCCGCACCCCCGAAGACAAAGCCGACGAACGGCATGATCACATCCTGGGTCAGCGAAGTCACGATAGTGCCGAACGCGCCCGCGATGATAACCGCAACAGCGAGGTCGAGCACATTGCCCTTCGCGATGAACTCCTTGAATTCGTTCAGCATGTGCGTCCCCTTCAAAATGTCAGCCTCGGCAGTTACTTGCACCTTGCGCGATTCGTGCCAAGGGCGGGGACCGGCGCTTGTGGACTTCTTGCAAGGCTCAGGCGGTGTGCTATATCGGCAATACAGGCATTGTGCGCGGCCGGGCCGCGCGCTTTTGGAGGGATATCGATGAACCTACGCAATTTCGGGCGCGCTTTGATGGTCGCTGCGGTTTCGCTCACGCTCGCCGCCTGCGGGATCAACTCGGTGCCCGCAGCCGAGGAAGAGGCCAAGGCCAAATGGGCCGATGTCGAGGCGCAGTTCCAGCGCCGCGCCAATCTCATCCCCAACCTCGCCGAGGTCGCGCAAGGCGCGGCCGAAAACGAGCGCGGCATTCTCACCGAAGTCACCGAGGCGCGCGCCCGCGCAACCGCGATAAACGTTACCGCCGATGATCTCGACGATCCGGCGAAGATGGAACAGTTCGCCGCCGCGCAAGGGCAGCTTAGCCAGGGGCTCGGCCGCCTGCTCGCGAGCTTCGAGGCCTATCCGCAGATCCAGTCGAACCAGAACTTCCTCGCGCTGCAAAGCCAGCTCGAGGGCACGGAAAACCGCATCGCGGTCGCGATCCGCGACTATAACGAATCGGTGCGCAAGTATAACACCACCATCCGCACCTTCCCCGATACGATCGGCGCAAACCTCATCCACGGCGCCGAGCCGCTGGTGCCCTACAGCGCCGTGACCGAAGGCGCCGAAGTCGCCCCCACGCTCGATCTGACGTCCAACTGATCGGCGTGCTCGCCCGGCTCCTTCTTGCCCTCGGTCTTGCGGGGGCGCTGCTTGCCGCCCCCGCGGCAGCGCAACCGGCCTTCCCCGAGCTGACGGGCCGCGTGGTCGACGAGGCCGGGATCATCCCCGATGAGGTCGAGGCGCAGCTGACCGCTGAGCTCGCCGCGCTGGAGGAGCAATCGCAGCGCCAGCTGGTGATCGCGACCATCCCCGATCTGGGCGGCTACGACATCGCCGATTACGGCTATCAATTGGGGCGCGCCTGGGGGATCGGCGATGAGAGCCGCAATGACGGCGCATTGCTGATCGTCGCGCCCAACGATCGCAAGGTGCGCATCGAAGTCGGCTACGGGCTCGAGGGCTATCTCACCGATGCGCTCTCCTCGCTCATCATCCAGAACGCGATCCTGCCGCGCTTTCGCGAGGGCGACATGACGGGCGGCATCGTTGCGGGCACGAATGCGATCGTTCAGCAATTGCAGCTCCCGCCCGAGGAGGCGGCCCGGATAGCCGAGGAGGCGGGCAATCGCGGCAGCGAGGAAGGCGGCTTCCCGGTCGGCACGCTGATCTGGCTCGCCTTCATGTTCTTCTTCTTCGTCCTGCCGATCATCCGCGGCAGCAGGCGCCGGCGGAAATATCGCGCCAAGGGCAAGGGCCCCTGGGGCAAGCGCGACGACGATGATGATTACGACGGCGACGGCTGGGGCCGCACCGCGCGCGACATCATCCTGTGGGAAGTGGGCTCCGCGAT
>JAZBNR010000036.1:0-2580 GCA_036350735.1 Erythrobacter sp. | reverse complement strand
GCGCCGCGCCCAAGGAAAGGAAACCCGGCCCGTGTTTGCCGCGATCGGTATCGTCGTTCTCATCGTCATGGTCTTCGGCGGCTACACGCTGGCGGGCGGCGCCATGGGGCCGATCCTTGCCGCCCTGCCGCTCGAGCTGATGATGATCGGCGGCGCGGCCATCGGCGCGGTGCTGGTGGGCAATTCCATGCACGAGATAAAGCTGCTGGGAGCGGGGCTGGGAAAGGTATTCAAGGGTCCCAAATACACCGACCAAGACCATATCGACGTGATAGCGCTGACCAGCAAGCTGATGAAGCTGCTGCGCTCCGAAGGCGCAGTCGCGCTCGAAGCACATGTTACTGACCCTGCGAGTTCCGCGATCTTCAGCGAATATCCGCGGCTCCAGAAGGACCCCGCTCTCGTCGCGCTGATCTGCGATCCGCTAATGCTAATGGTGGTATCCTCGGGCACGCTCGACACCCATGCGGTCGAGGACGTGATTGACAATGCCATTAAAACCCAACTGCACGAGATGGACGAGCCTGCGCACACCATCCAGTCACTTGCCGATGCTTTCCCCGCACTCGGTATCGTTGCGGCGGTGCTGGGGGTGATCAAAACGATGGGTTCGATCAACGAGCCGCCCGAAATCCTGGGCAAGATGATAGGCGGGGCGCTAGTGGGAACGTTCCTTGGCGTGCTGCTCGCCTATGGCTTTGCCGGGCCCATGGCAACCCGGCTCAAGCAGATCAACGCGCATGACCAGCAGATATTTCATTCGGTCAAGCAGGTGATTGTCGCCAGTCTCCACGGCTATCCGCAGCCACTGGTGCTCGAGGCCGCGCGTTCGGGACTCCCGCCCGCATACCGGCCCAAGCTCACCGACTTGCTCGACATGATGCGGGGCAAGTGAGATGGCCGAGGAAGCGACACCCAACGCGCCGCTCGCGCCGATCATCGTCAAGAAGATAACAATCGAGGAAGCCGGGCATCATGGCGGTGCATGGAAGGTCGCCTATGCCGATTTCGTGACCGCGATGATGGCCTTCTTCCTGCTACTTTGGCTGCTGGGCGCGACCGAGGAAAACCAGCGCAAGGGCATCGCTGACTATTTCGCGCCCACCCTGGTCAAGACGCGGCAGCAGAGCGCGGGTTCGGATGGCCTGCTCGGCGGCAGTTCGCTCACCGATGTCGACAATTATCCCAACGCAATGGGGCAGACCGGCACGCGCACCATCACCATCCCGCGCGGGCTCACTGGCGGTCCGGTCGAAGGCGGCGGGCGCGGCGAGCTGGAGGCGGACAAGCTCAAGGAATTGCGCGACGAAATCGACAAGGAACTCGCCAAGCGCCGCCAGCTCTCGCACCTTGCGCGCCAGGTTCGGGTGATGCGCGCGCCCGATGGGATTCGCATCGACCTCGTCGACGATGCCGATTTCTCGATGTTCGCTCTGGGCACCACGATCCTCACCGACGAGGCGCGCGGGCTGCTCGGCATTATCGGCGAGATCGTCGCCGACGAGCCCCAGCCACTGATCCTACGCGGGCACACCGATTCATTGCCTTGGCGCGACGGGGTGAACGCGAACAACTGGTCGCTTTCCGCGGGCCGCGCCGAAGCCACCCGCCAGCAGCTGATCCGCAGCGGTATTCCTGGCGGGCGCTTTGCCCGGATCGAAGGCGTTGCCGATACCGAACCGCTGGTCGCGGACGATCCCGCCGATCCGCGCAACCGCCGGATTTCGCTCCTTCTGCTCGAGGGAGACCGCCTGCGTAGTCGGCCTGGCGCGGCGCGCGGCGGAGAGACGGCTCTACGCAAAAGCCCCGAGGGCGGCAGTCCCGTCTCGTAAACCATGTCGGTTTACGCCTGTGCGCCATCGCCGATGGAGACAGACCGATGACCGAGACCATCCTGCCGCACGAACTGCCCCACGCGCTCGATCGCGCAGGCGAGGGAGTGAAAGTGCTCTCGCTCGATTGCTTCGATACGTTACTGTGGCGCGATTGCTATGCGCCGACCGATGTCTTCGCCGCGCTCCCGCGGCTCAGCGTGCAGCAGCGCGTGGTCGCCGAGACGCAGGCGCGCAAGGCCGAAGCAACGCTGCGCCGGCGCAGCGAGGTGGGACTCGCCGCGATCTACGCTCACGCCATGCCCAATGCGGACGAGGCGACACGCCAGGCGGCGATCGCCGAGGAACTGGCAGCGGAAGCCTCCGCCTGTTTCGCCTTCGCGCCGACGGTGGAACTGATGCGCAGGGCAAAGAGGCGTGGTCTGACCGTCATCATCGTCTCCGACACCTATCTCGATGCGGCGCAATTGCTGGCGCTCATCGAAGGGGCGGCGGGCCAGGAGGTGGCGGGCATGATCGACCGGGTGTTCGCCTCCTCGCAGGAAGGCGTCTCGAAGTCGCAGGGCCTGCTGCGCAGGGCGCTGAAGGCGATCAAGTGTCCGGCCCGTCAGGCGCTGCATATCGGCGACAACGAACACGCCGATTACCGTTCCTCCCGCGCGCTGGGGGTGCCTGCGCTCCATCTCGTCCAGTTCCGTGATTCGACCCGCCAGCGGCTCAAGTTCGAGCGCGCCTTGCAGCAGATCGC
>JAZBNR010000035.1:0-4344 GCA_036350735.1 Erythrobacter sp. | reverse complement strand
TCGACCTCGTGATCGGCGCCGATCTCGGCGCTGATGCGGCGCGCCTTGCCGCCCGGCTCGATGGCGAGAGCGGCCGGCTCGGCCGGGCCGACGCGCGCATCACCGGCCTTGCGGGCGTGCCCGGCGACATCGCGGCCAAGCTGCGGCGCGGCCGGCTCGAGGCGAGCCTCTCCTACGAGGGTGCGGCCGAGGCGCTGTGGCGATTGGCCGCGCTCGAGGCGTTCGACCTCACCGGCCCGATCAGCGTTACCGCGCGCGCCACCGGCACGCTAGCGGACCCCCGCATCACCGGCAATGTCGCGAGCGACGATCTTGGCCTCCAGAGCGCCATCTCGGGCACCAGCATCACCGGGGTGAGCGCCCGCGGACGCTTCGCCGGATCGCGCCTCGAGCTCACCCGTTTTGCCGGCGCGACCAGCGGCGGCGGCACGATCAGCGGCAGCGGCACGGTCGACCTCGCCCCGCTCAGCGACGGGCTAGGCCCGCGCCTCGACCTGCGCGCCGCGGCCCGCAACGCGCGCCTCCTCAACGCTGCCGGGCTCGAGGCGACGCTTACCGGCCCCTTGCGCATCGTCAGCTCCGGGCGCGGCGGCACCATCGCCGGGCGCGTGATCATCGATCAGGCGAGCTGGCGGCTGGGCTATGCCGCCGAGGACGTGAGCCTCCCACAGATCGCCACCCGCGAGATCAACACCCCCGCCAACGGCACCCGCCCCGCCGTGTCCGAGCCGCAGGGCGCATGGCGCTATCTCGTCGATGCGCGCGCCGTCAGCCAGATCGCGGTCGACGGGCTCGGCCTCGACAGCGAATGGGGTGCCAACATCCAGCTGCGCGGCACGGTCGATGATCCGCGCATCGGAGGCGAGGCCTTCCTCGTGCGCGGCAGCTACACCTTCGCGGGCACCCGTTTCGATCTCACCCGCGGGCGCATCCGCTTCGATGCCAATGCCCCGATCGACCCGCGCCTCGACATCCTCGCCGAGACCACCGCCAACGGCACCGATGTCGACATCGCGATCACCGGCAACAGCCAGGCGCCCGAGATCGCCTTCTCCTCGCAGCCCGCGCTGCCCGAGGAGGAGATCCTCGCCCAGCTCCTGTTCGGCGGATCGGTCACCTCGCTCTCGGCGACCGACGCGATCCAGCTCGGCGCCGCGCTCGCATCGCTGCGCGGTGGCGGGGGCGGGCTCGATCCGATCGGCGAGCTGCGCCGGTCGATCGGGCTGGACCAGTTGCGCATCATCAGCGCCGATCCCGCGATCGGGCGCGGCACCGGCGTGGCGATCGGCAAGAACCTGGGCAAGCGGGTCTATGTCGAGATCATCACCGATGGGCAGGGCTATTCCGCAACGCAGGTCGAGTATCGCGTCACCCGCTGGCTTGCGCTGCTCGCGACTGTGACGACGATCGGGCGCGACAGTGTCTCCGCGCGGATCAGCCGGGATTACTGATGTATTGCGAAGGCGCATCCGCGCCCGCGTTCTCGGGGCTGTTCCCTTCGCTTCGCTGCGGGGCTCCTGCGGGTGCGCGGTCGCGCTAGCGGCTTGGGTGCAGCCGGTTGGATGGCGCTTCGACGTCATGTGGCCTCGCCCCGATACATCCGCTCCTCGGCGGCGCGGCGGCGCACGAGGCCCTTGAGCACGCGCCCTCCAGCCTGGTTCCAGCGCTTGAACTCGGCCGCGGCGCGCTCGTGTTCGCCCGCAATGTGCAGCCGGGTCAGCGTCGCGCGGGCGATCGCGCCGGTGTTGTAGTGGAAGCTTACCAGCGCATCGAACTGGGCTTGCGTGGTGGGCGCGGCACCGAGCGCGGCTGCGACCTCGCGGGCATAGCGCCTGAGATCGGCCTCGAGCCGCGCATCGCATTGCGCCTGCGTCCACACGGTGCCCGGCCCGATCCGCTCGCCGCGCTTCAGCCCCGCGCCGGTCGCGCCCCAGCCGATCGTCCATGGCTCGCCCCCGGTGCCGGGATCGGGATAGGCCTCTATCAGCCCATCGCGCCGCAGCCGCGCGCAGCCTTCGAAGCGCTTGATCAGCGCTGCGCCCGCCGGGCTCACCGCCGTGGGGCAAGCCCTCGACTTGCGCTCGGTTCGTCGTATGAGCGGAACGCCTGAACCGCCTGTTACACGGTCCAGAGCGGAAAAACGGCTGCTTGGCGGCGCGCCCTTGCCGACAGCCTCGCGCGCAGCGGCCTGCGGGCGCGCCAGCATCGCGCGCATGGCGCTGAAGATGGGACGGGTCTTGGGCGGGCGGGCAGGATCGTGATCGAACAGCGACATTGCATGGGCCTCCTTGCATGACTGATGAGGCCGCACGATTAGGCAGATAGACGCCGAGTAGGAAAATGGTTTGGTCAGGTCCGCTGACCGGGGAGGGTAACATTGCGCGCTCAAGGAAGCGCCAAGGAGGCCGCTCAATCCATGATTCACCAACGCCTTGCTGCATCGGGCACGCCCGCCGCCCAGTTAGCCCTGCTAGCCATCCTGTTAACCGCCCTGCTAGCCGCAACCGCCTTTGCCCATCCCGGCCACGGCACCGCTCAAGAGGCCCAAGGGCAAGCCGGCTCGGCTGCCAACCTTGGCCCCGCCGAAGCCGAACATGCCGAGCGTGAGCGGCCCAGCCACGAAAGCCCCGCCATCGAGGCGCAGATTCCGCCGCAGCGCGGCAGCGAGGGCGAACAGCGCCCGTGGACCAGCCTCGCCGCGCTCGATGCCGAGGCACGGTTTCATTTCGTCGTCGTCTCCGATCGCACCGGCGGGCATCGCCCCGGCGTGTGGGAGGAGGCGATGGCCAGGATTAATCTCGTTCAGCCCGCCTTCGTCGTCAGCGTGGGCGATCTGATCGAGGGCTACACGACCGATCGCCGCCAGCTCGCGCGCGAATGGGACGAGATCGACCGGATGATCGGTGCGCTCGATGCGCCGTTCTTCTATGTCTCGGGCAATCACGATTATTCGAACGAGGTGATGGCGCAGGTTTGGGCCGAGCGGCTGGGGCCGAGCTATTACAGCTTCAGATACAAGGGCGCGCTGTTCATCGTGCTCAATTCCGCGCTGTTCGATCGCGCCGGCGTGGAGGGCTACGGCAAGCGCGGGGGCGATTGGGCGGCGGAGCAGGCGGCGCAGCTCGCCTGGCTCGACGCGACGCTCGAGGCAAATGAGGATGCCGCCTGGACCTTCCTGTTCATGCACCGGCCCTACTGGAAAGAGACCTGGGTGCGCCCCGAGCCCGATCCGGCCACCGGCGAGCGCCCCGAGCTTCCCGCAAGCGGCCCGTGGGAGAAGCACGAGGTGCGCCCGCCCGAATGGTTCCGGGTGGAACGGATGCTCGGGCGCCGACCCTACACCTTCTTTGCCGGCCATGAGCATGTCTACGATTACGAGGAGACCAAGGGCGTGCCGCACCAGCATCGCATCACGCTCGCCTCAACCGGGGGTGTCTCGGGGCTGCGCGGGGTGGATTATGGCGAGTTCGACCATTTCCTGTGGATCACCATGACTAGGCAAGGGCCGGTGATCGCCAACCTGCTGCTGGACGGCATACTGCCCAAGGATATCGAGCAGAAGTTCAAGCGCCCGTGGTTTGCCCCGCGCGACCCGGCCGATCCGGCGGCGCCAGCCGCTGGCGCGGCGGGCAAATAGTGCCGACTTAGCCGTTCTTCAGCGCCGCGAAGGCCTCGATCCGGTCGATCCGCCCCGAGACCACCAGCTCGTCCTCGGGCAGGATGAGCGTGTCGGGCGTTGCGTGGATGAAATCCTCGCCCCGCCGCTTGACGCCGACCACCGTGACCTCGTGTTTGCGGCGGCACTCGCTGGTGACGAGCGGCAGGCCGGTGATCGCCTCGGGCGCCTTGAGGCGCGCGATCGCGAACTCGTCGCCAAAGGAGATGAAATCGAGCAGGCGCTCGTTGAGGAGGTGGGCGACGCGCTCGCCCATGCTCTGTTCGGGAAAGACCACGTGCGCCGCGCCGATCCGCTCGAGAATGCGCGCGTGGCGCTCATTGGTGGCCTTGGCCCAGATATTGGTGACGCCCATCTCGGCGAGCGCGAGCACCACCAGCACGCTCGCCTCGATGTCGGTCCCGATCGCGACCACCGCCGCCTCGAAATCGCCGACGCCGAGCTCCTCGAGCACGCGCGCCTGGGTGCAATCGGCCTCGACCACCTTGGTCAGCGCGGAGGCGAATTCCTGAACCCGCTCATGGCTGGCATCCGCGCCGAGCACTTCGTGGCCCATACGCTCAAGCGTGGTGGCGACCGCGCCGCCGAACCGGCCGAGGCCGATGACGAGGACGGGGCGTTTGCGTCTAGCCGACAATGGGGTTCTCCTCAGGATAGCGGAAGGCGCG
>JAZBNR010000034.1:0-66876 GCA_036350735.1 Erythrobacter sp. | reverse complement strand
GACTTCGCGCAGGTGGCACGTGAGGCCGAGGTGACGCGCGCGATCGCCGACGATGCGCTGACCCGGCTCGAGATCGACCGCCTCGGGCTCGACGCGATGGACCGGCGCTACCTCACCATGATCGGCACCACCTACAAGGGCGGGCCGGTGGGCGTCGCGGCGTTGGCGGCGGGGCTGGCCGAGCAGCGCGACACGATCGAGGAGGTGGTCGAGCCCTATCTCATCCAGCTCGGCTTGGTTGCGCGGACCGAGCGCGGGCGGGTGCTCAACGATGCCGGTTGGGCGCATCTGGGGCTCGATTCGGGCGTCAAGCGCCCGCGCGGGCTGTTCGACGAGGGCGAATGAGCGGAGGTGGGGGAGCTCAGCGGACGCAACGGCTAACGCAGCCCTCCGGTTCGGTGTCATATCGGGACAGCGTCCCTCAAATCCGTCCTTTTCAGGCGCTTTGGGGTCGGTTCCGGCCGTCAGACGTGGTTAACCGGGTTGTGGCAACGAGCCTTCGGGGGGCATGACAGGCTTGGACTTTGTGACAGTGCAGGTGGTCTGCGCTGTCCGGTGCCACAGAAACAAGGCCTCGCACTATGTCGCTCAAACTGGCTGCTGCAAAGCTCTCCGCAACCGCTGCCGGCGTCGTCCTCATGACGGGCGGCGCAGTCCATGTCGCGCAGCAGGGTGGCGCGGTGCGCACGGCAGAGCCGATGGTGACCGACAATCCGATCTACGGTTCGGATGTTGACGGCAAGCTCATCAAGGGCGAGCCGCAATACATCAAGACGCGCACCCGCGCATTGCCCGAGCCCGAGTTGCGCCGCCGCCGGATCGTCGAGCGCACGATCGAGTGCCAGCCGATCCCGCAGGGCTTCGGTGTGGCGCAATCGGGGCTGCCGGCCGGCATTGTCCAGGCCTATGTCGATCCTGAGGAATGCCCGCCGATCGCGCAGCTCGCCTATGCCGCCGCGCCGCTTCCCCCGCTCCCGCCCGTGCGCGGTGGCGGCGGTGGCGGAGCGCCCGTCCTGGTGGGCGGCGGGCTCGGCGGCTTCGGCGGCGGGCTCGGCGGCGGCGGCTTCTTCGGCGGCTTCTTCGGGGGCGGCGGCTCGTCCTCGGGCGATGTGTCGGTGGTCTCGACGACCACCAGCGGGGGCGACAACGGATCCTCTTCCTCGACCTCTGGCAGCACCGGCGGCGAAGGCTCGACCACCACGACGACCACCACCACGACCACCAGCGGGACGCCCGGCGCCAGCAGCGGCGACATCATCATCGACATCGACAACTCGACCAGCTCGGGCACCGTCACCTCGACCTCGTCGAGCGGCCAGGTGAGCTCGACCTCGTCGAGCGGCCAGATCAGCTCGACCACCGGCGAGGTGAGCTCCACCTCTTCAACGGGCAGCATTTCGTCCTCGACCGGACAGGTCTCCTCAAGCTCGACCACGGGCCAGATCTCCTCAACCACTGGCCAGATCTCCTCGACCACCGGGCAAGTGTCCTCGAGCACTGGTCAGGTGAGCTCGTCGACGGGTCAGGTTTCCTCAAGCACGGGGCAGGTCAGCTCCTCCACCGGGCAAGTGAGCTCCTCCACCGGCCAGGTCTCCTCGACGACGGGGCAGGTCTCGTCCTCTTCAGGCAATGTTTCGTCCTCTTCGGGCAACGTCTCCAGCTCTTCGGGCAACGTTTCGACCTCTTCGGGCGTGACCAGCTCCTCGGGGAACGTGTCGACCTCGACCGGCAGCGTTACCAGCACCTCGGGCAGCAGCAGCTCATCGTCCTCGAGTTCGTCCTCATCTTCCTCCTCCTCGAGCTCGTCCTCGTCGAGTTCCTCAGGTGGCGGGTCGAATGGGTCATCCACAGGATCGAGCGGCTCTTCCTCGGGCTCGTCCTCGTCCAGCTCGTCCTCCAGCGGATCGAGCAGCACGAGTTCCGGCGATATGACGAGCAGCACAGGCTCGTCCTCGTCCTCGTCCTCGTCGAGCTCCTCCTCCTCCAGCTCGAGCAGCACCGGCACAAGCACCGGCAGCAGCACTGGCAGCAGCACTGGCACCAGCTCCTCGTCGAGCTCCAGCTCCTCCTCCAGCTCGAGCTCCTCTTCGTCTTCCAGCTCGTCCTCGACCTCCGGGTCGAGCTCGCATGGCACCGACGTGCCCGCTCCGCCGATGATGGCGCTGTTTGGGCTCGCGGCGGCTGCGGTTCTGGGGCGGCGGCGCTTCGGAAAGAAGGCCAGAGCCGAATAGAACAGGCAAGGCCCAAGAAGGGCTTGCGGTCGATAATCGAAGGGGCGGCATCCATGCGGAGCCGCCCCTTTCGTTTGTGCCTCAATGCGCTGAAAGGCTCGGCGGGCTAGCCTGCGCGAACGGCCTTAGCCACGGCCAGGGCCGCGAGCTCGATGCCAAGCGGGACCGAGGAAGGCGCGCGGCGATCCTCCTCGCACTCGTCCGGCCCGCCCGAACAGGCAGCGAGGCACAGCCCCAGCAGCAACGCGAGCATCGGGGCGATGCGCTGCGCCCCACCTGATCCTCTGCTTCGATCAGGCCGCCAGCTTGCGCAGCACGTAGTGAAGGATGCCGCCATTGCGGTAATATTCCATCTCATTCGCGGTATCGATACGGCACAGCGCCTTGAATGTGAAGCTCGTCCCGTCGGCGCGTGTCGCCTCGATCTCGACATCCTGCCCGGGCGTAAGGTCGGCCAGACCGCGGATCGAGAAGGTGGTGTCCGCGTCGAGGCCGAGCGTTTCGCGCGTGTCGCCGTCCTTGAACTGGAGCGGCAGCACGCCCATCCCGACAAGGTTGGAGCGGTGGATGCGCTCGAAGCTCTCGACGATGACGACGCGCACGCCAAGCAGGATCGTGCCCTTGGCAGCCCAATCGCGCGAGGAGCCGGTCCCGTATTCCTTGCCGCCGACCACGATCAGCGGGGTGCCGTCCACCTTGTGGCGCATCGCCGCATCGTAGATCGGCATCCGCTCGCCCTTGTAGGTGGTGTAACCGCCCTCGATGCCCGGGACCATCTCGTTGCGGATGCGGATATTGGCAAAGGTGCCGCGCATCATCACTTCATGGTTGCCGCGGCGCGAGCCGTAGGAGTTGAAGTCCTTCTTCGCGACCTGGTTCGAAATGAGATATGAGCCTGCCGGGCTGTCCTCCTTGATGGAGCCGGCGGGCGAGATGTGATCGGTCGTCACGCTGTCGCCGAGGATCGCGAGCGGCTTTGCATCGAGGATGTCGGTGATCGGTGCGGGCGTCATGCTCATGCCCTCGAAATAGGGCGGGTTGGCGACATAGGTGCTGCCTGCACGCCATTGATAGGTGTCGGACGGCTCGACCGTGATCGCCTGCCAGTGCTCGTCGCCATCATAGACATTGGCGTAGCGGCTCTCGAACATCGAGCGGTCGATATTGGCAGCGCGGTGCTCGGCGATCTCGGCGTTGGTGGGCCAAAGATCCGCCAGCATCACCGGCTTGCCGTCCTGATCGTGGCCGAGCGGGGTGGTGGTCATGTCCTCGGTGACGGTGCCCTTGAGCGCATACGCCACCACCAGCGGCGGCGAGGCGAGGAAGTTGGCGCGCACATCCGGGCTGACGCGGCCTTCGAAGTTGCGGTTGCCTGACAGGACGGATGCCGCGACGATATCGTTGCCGTTGATCGCGGCGCTGATCGGCGGGGCGAGCGGGCCGGAATTGCCGATGCAGGTGGTGCAACCATAGCCGACAAGATCGAACCCGATCGCATTCAAGTGCTCCTGCAGGCCCGACTTCACGAGATAGTCGGTGACGACCTGCGAACCCGGAGCGAGCGACGTCTTGACCCAGGGCTTGGGCTTCAGGCCCTTTTCGTTCGCCTTCTTGGCAACGAGGCCGGCGGCGATCAGCACGTCCGGGTTGGACGTGTTGGTGCACGAGGTGATCGCGGCGATCACGACATCGCCATCGCCGATATCGTGATCCTTGCCCTCGACCCCGACGCGCGCCGGGCCGGACTTGCCATAGACCTTGGTGAGATCGGAATTGAACAGCTCGTCGACCTCGGGGAGGATCACCTTGTCCTGCGGGCGCTTGGGGCCGGCAAGGCTGGGCACGACCGAGGCCATGTCGAGTTCGAGCGTCTTGGTGAAGACTGGCTCGGCGGCCGGATCGAACCACATGCCCTGCGCCCTGGAATAGGCCTCGACCAGCGCGATCTCGTCCTCGCTGCGGCCGGTGAGGCGCAGATAGTCGATCGTTGCCGCATCGATCCCGAAGAAGCCGCAGGTGGCGCCATATTCCGGCGCCATGTTGGCGATGGTCGCGCGGTCGGCGAGGGTGAGATTGGCGACGCCGGGCCCATAGAACTCGACGAAGCGGCCGACGACGCCCACCTCGCGCAGCATCTGCACGCAGGTCAACACCAGATCGGTCGCGGTGACGCCCTCGGCCATGCGACCTTCGAGCTTGAAGCCGACCACTTCGGGGATCAGCATCGAGATCGGCTGGCCGAGCATCGCGGCCTCGGCCTCGATCCCGCCCACGCCCCAGCCCAAGACGCCCAGACCGTTGATCATCGTGGTGTGGCTGTCGGTGCCCACGCAGGTGTCCGGATAGGCAACCATCTGGCCGCTTTCATCCTCGCTCGCCCACACGCCCTTGGCGATGTGCTCGAGATTGACCTGGTGGCAAATGCCGGTGCCCGGCGGCACGGCGGAGAAGTTCTTGAAGCTCTTCGAGCCCCACTTGAGGAAGTCGTAGCGCTCGGCGTTGCGCTCATATTCGAGCGCCATGTTGGCTTCCATCGCCTTGGGGTGGCCGAATTCGTCGACCATCACCGAGTGATCGATCACGAGGTTGACCGGCACCAGCGGGTTGATCTTCTGCGTATCGCCGCCGAGCTTCTTGATCGCATCGCGCATCGCGGCGAGATCGACGACGCAGGGGACGCCGGTGAAATCCTGCAGCAGCACGCGCGCCGGGCGATACTGGATCTCGTTGCCGGTCTTGGGATCATTTTGCCAGTCGACGATTGCCTGGATGTGCTCGCGCCCGACGGTGAAGCCCTCGTCCTCGAAGCGCAGCAGGTTTTCCAGCAGCACCTTCATCGAGGTCGGCAGCCGGGAGACATCGCCGAGCTGTTCGGCGGCCTTCGCCAGCGAGTAATAGGCGTAGGTCGTGCCGTTCACTTCGAGTGTGGCGCGGGTGGCGAGCGTGTCCTTGCCGGTGGCAGTCATGAGGGTCCCATCCTTTGTGCTGGCCCGCTCGATGGATCCCGATGGCGGGCGATAATTCTGGCCCCGCGCAAGTGCTAGACTGCGCGGGCGAGGTCAAGGGGAAGCCCCTGATTCCCGCTCTCTTGCGAGTCGATTGCGAAAAGCGGGTGCGCGCCTCAGGACAGCTGCTCGCGGCGCACCTGCGGGCGGCGGGTGGCAAGCCAGCAGCCCGTGACGATGAGGCCCGTCCCCGCCAGCGTCGCCGCGCTCACCCCTTCGCCGAAGAACGCCCACCCGAACAGGATCGCCCAGAGGAAGCCCGAATACTCGATCGGCACCAGCACTTGCGTCTCGGCGCGGGCATAGGACCAGGCGAGCGCCAGCGAGGCGATCACGGTCAGCGCCGCGCCCGCCCCGATCGCGCCGAGGGCGGGCATGTCGGGCGTCTGCCAGAAGAACGGGGCGAACCCGGCGAGGACAAGCCCACCCACCCCGCTGTGAAAGGTCGCGACCTCGAGCGGGCCAGCGAGTTGCGATTGCTTGCGGATGACGATGAAATTGTAGGCATAGAGCAGCGCCGAGAAAAGCACCGCGGCAAGCCCGAGCGCCGCCTCCTCATCAAAGGCGCCCTGCCCGATCTTGCCGCCGACGATGACGAGCGTCCCTGCAAAGCCGAGAACGCTGGCGATGATCGCCTGCGGCCGGATGACCTCGCCCAGCAGCACGCGGGCAAGATAAAGCGCAATCAGCGGCGCAATGAAGCTGATCGCGATCGCCTCGTTGATCGGCAGCTTGGTGAGCGAATAGAAGAAGGCGAGCGCCATGAAGGCCGAGACCACGCCGCGCTCGAGATGAAGCCGCATAACCACGCGCGACGGGAAGCGAAAGTCTCGCAGCAGCCAGAAAGGCGCGATGATCGCCGCGCCCATCACCGCCCGCAGGAAGGTCGCGGTGTAGACCCCCGTCGCCAAGGCTGCGCCCTTCATCACCGCGTCCATCAGCGAGAGCGCGGCGACCGCGAGAAAAGCGGCGAGGATGGGGAGAAGGTGGTGGTGGCTTGGCATGAGCAGCGCCTTCTAGAGGCGGTCCGGGCCAAGGTCACGCGCGCAGAACTGTGCACGGATCATGCGCTGCAGGGCGGGCGGATTGATCAGGGCTGCGCACAGCTTGTATATCACCTATATTAAGGCAGCCGACAGGCCGTGCGCGCTATGAGCGGCCGCATGGCAGGGTGGGGCGATAAAGGATTACCCATGAAAACCGGGATGAGCATGTTTCTGGCTCGCATGATGGCGGCTGCGGCGCTGACAGCGCTCAGCGCCGGCGCGGCCTATTCGCAGGAGAGCGCGGGCACGCAGGCGCCTGCGGACACCGCGCCGATGGCTAGCAAGCCGGGGACCCCGCCGGAGCGGTTCGAGGAGGCCTTCCCACAGATGATCTCCGAGGAGGTCGTTCAGGGCGATTTGCCCGCGCCCGGCCCGCTGATCGAGAGTTGGTCGCTTGGTGCGGCGGGCGATCTTGTGCGCTTCATCGAGGGCATCGGAGCCGAGGGGCTCGATCCCGCCGACTATGATCTCGAGGCGCTGCGGGTCGCCATGCGCTCAGGCCCGTCGGAAGAGCTCGATAAGCTGGCGTCCAAGAACTTCGTCTGGCTGGTCGAGGACTTGCGCGACGGGCGCACCCCGATGGAGGCGCGCGAGCAATGGTTCATCGTCGATCCCGATCGCGATCGGTATCGCACGTCCGACCTGCTGAAGCAGGCGGCGAGCAGCGGCGATGTGAGCGGCGTGCTGGGGGGGTTGAACCCGGTTCATGCCGATTACGCCATGCTGCGCGAGGCGCTCGCGCGCACCCCGGCATCTGACAAGGCGAAGCGCAAGCTCATCCGCGCCAACATGGACCGCTGGCGCTGGCTCGCGCGCGATCTGGGCACGATCCATCTCATCACCAACATCCCCGAATTTCAGCTTCGCCTGCGCGCGGGCGAGAAGACCTTCACCTACAAAACCATCGTCGGCAAGCCGGGGCGCACCGCGACCCCGCAGCTCGCCGAGGCGGTCTCGGGCGTGGTCTTCAACCCGACCTGGACAGTGCCGCAATCGATCGTCAAGGGCGAGGGGCTGGGCGAGCGCGTGCTCGCCAATCCCGGCTGGGCGCGGGCCAAGGGCTACAAGGCGACGCGGGGCGCGAACGGCTACATTTCGGTCGTGCAGCAGCCCGGGCCGACCAATTCGCTTGGCCGGATGAAGCTTGAAATGCCCAACCCCCACGCGATCTTCTTCCATGACACGCCCGCACGCGAGCTGTTCAACCAGGCCAACCGCGCACTGTCGCACGGCTGCATCCGCACCGAGCGCGCGCTGGAGTTGGCGATGACGGTTGCGATCCTCGGCAAGGCGGCGACCAAGGAAGAGGCAGTCGAGATCGCGACCTCGGGCGAATACACCAAGGTCGCGATCAACCGCGAGATCCCCGCCTACATCACCTATTTCACCATGGGCAGCGACGTGGACGGCAAGCTAACCACCTTCAGCGACATCTACGAGCGCGATGCTCCGGTGCTCGCGAGCCTCGACAAGCCGCGCAAGGCCAATCGCGCGACGACCAGCGATGACGAGGTGATCGTGATCGAGGACGATCCGCGCGCGCAAGGGTGATCCGGCGGCGCGGCTGAGGGCGCGGGCGCGCTAGAAAGTGCCGGGCATGTAGCGCTGGATCGCGTTCGGTCGCTCAGGCTGGAGCGGCACGAGATCGTTGTAGGCGATCACGCTGCCATCTTCCTTGAGGCCGAGGCTATCGGCGAACAACAGGCGCCCGCCCGAAAGATTGAGGAGAGCGATCCGGAATTGCTCCTCGCCCATCGCGAAGCAGCCGTTGGAGCGCCCAAGCCGCCCCCAGCGATCAATATGCGAGGGCTCGGCATACTCGGCGCGGTGCATCACTATATAGCGCCGCAGCGCGGCATCATTCGTCGCATCGAGCCCGCCCAAACGCACCGAGGTGCCATACCGGCCCTGATACCATTCCCAGGTCACATAGGCCCCGCGGCTAGAGGCGTTCGAGCCCTCGACATTGGAGAATTGGTTGAGCCAGCCATCATGCTCCGGGTCCGAGCCCGTGCCGTGGCTGACATGGAAGCTTTGCACTTCCTCGCGATCGAGATTGACGAAGTGGAAGCGCCGCTCGGCCGAATGCAGGCCATAATCGGCGATGCCCACGATATCGCGCTTCCAGATCGCGTCTCCGGCCCGCGCCAGCTCGCGCGCGGCGATCTCGAACAGCGTGCGATCGCGGCGTGAGCCCTTGAGCGGGGCTGCGGGCACCGTTGCAGCCAATCGTGCCGGACCCGCGACGGCAAGCGCCGCGCCCGCTGCGAGAGTGCCCTTCAAGAGATCGCGCCGGTTCATGTCTTCCCCTAATACACTCAAGATAGCGCTCAGGTGAACCCCCAGGTTCCGGATTAGGGACGTTTACGCAGCGACGCTGCTCGCATTGTCCGCTGGGCGGACTTCGCCCTCATGGATGGCCTTGGCCGCCATGCCCAGCCGGATGACCCCGGGCATGTTGGCCTTGATCACAGGGCCCAGTTTCGCCAGCGCTGCGAGCCGGGGATCGCCCTGTGCCATCATCTTCGCGATTGCCGGCCCGGTCGGATGCAGGCGGCTCCTCGCATTGAAGGCATTGGTCTTCTCGTTTGCGCCCAGAATGCCATTGCTGATGAGGTTTGCCATCACCGCATAGGGATAGGTGTCGCTGCTGTCGGTCAGCGGCGCGGGCGGGCACAACGCGTTCCGCTCCGCGTCAGTCTCGAAATTGGCTTCGAGAAAGGCCGCCAGCGCCGCGCTGTAGGGAACGAAGGGCGTCTGGACGAGCTGGAGCGTGATCGTGTCGCCATTGAAGAACGGCCGTGCATCCGCCCGCGCTTCAAAGGGAACGGCGGTGGCGGTGCAGTTGATGAACAGAGTGTTGTCCTGCACCGCGACAATCTCATCGCCGAAATGCATCGCGCCTGGCTCGATCCGGGTGACGCGACCCTGCCGGTATACCTGAGTGATGGAGCGGAGCATGTCGATCTCGGTTTCCGAAATGACGGCATAATGCATCATCTTGGGCGCCACGCTGCGATCGATCCGCAGGAAGACCCCGCGTTCCTCCAGCTTGAGCAGCATCTCATCGCCGCTGTCCGAAGCGGTGGCGCATTCGACCAGCGCCAGCTGAAATTCCACCAGGCCTTCGATCGCGACATGGGCGGGTTGCAACAGGCGACGGTTGAACATCCACGAATCGCGCGGGCGTACCCAGCCGATCCTCTCCGGCGCAATTCCGGCTTCAAGCAGCCAGACGGCCGTATCCATCGCGGTCTTCCCCCCGCCAAGGATGATGAAGTGTTCGGGCAGATGATCCGCGTGCTTCCACAGGCCGGGCAGATCGCCGGGGATCGCAAAGCGCGTTTTGGAGGCGATCTCGAAACTGGGTGTGTGGGTGGCGGGAACCGAGGTCTTGAAGAAAGTGCCATCGACCAGCTTGCGCCGGACCGGGATGCGGGTTTCCTCGCCCGAAAGGATGCCGCGAACCACATGGCCGCTTTCGCTCCTTCCGCAATATGCGCTCAGCCGATGATAGGTGACGCGCCCGCTGGGCAGCAGTTTCTCCTCCATCAGCCGGCCGTAATAGGCAAGGATCTCGGCATGTTTGGCGAGCGGATACATGCCCTTGTTGTGGCCATGGGTATCGACCCGGTCGGGGCACAGCTCAATCGAATTTACGCCATAGGTCGCGCTGGGCTGATGCAGGGTGACGAAGGGATAGGCATCGTTCCAGTGGCCGCCGGGCCTGGCGTGCTTGTCAACGATGGTGATGTGGCAATCGGGGTCCTCGTCGAGCAGGGTGTCGACAAAAGCGAGGCCTACCGCGCCAGCGCCGATGACGAGATAATCGGTTTCGTGCGTAGCCATGTCTGCTGTATCCTTCGGCGAATCGCGATGGGGACCCTGGAAGGGTGTTAACACGGTTGGGCGCGATGCCCCTGATCATTAATTGGCTGATCTTGGCCGGTCTTACGGGAGCGCCGCTGCGGGCCGAGGAGCCTGCGCCGACAAGCGTCCTCAGCGAGACGGATGCCGAGCGGCTGCGCACCGTGCAGGGGATCACGCTCCAGTGGATCGAGGCAAACGAGCGCGGCCATGTCGAGGTGAGCGTCTCTGATCGCGGCGTGTGGCACCTCACCGGTGTGCAGGTCGACGCCAGCGGTGCGAGCGTGCGCGTGGAGGGTGTCATCACCGAGATTGGCGAGGACTACTTCCTGCTAGACGGAACAGTCGCGATCAACGATACGCCTGACCCGGGCCGGGCCTGCTCGGCAAACAAGATATGGCGTTTCGGCGCGACGCAGCGGCGCAGCTATTATCGGCTGCGCGAATTCGAATGGTGCGACTATCTGACCGACTATGTCGACATCTATTTCGCGCCCGGCCTGCGCTAGCCTGGGGCGGGGAAGCGGGCATTGACCGCCGCCATCGTCAGCATCGAGGCGGCATGGCGCGCGGCGACCTCGCGCTGATCATCGCCATAGCCGCCGCCCAGCGCCGAGGCGATCGGCAGCCCGCATGCCCTCGCTTGGCGCACGACATAGGCATCGCGCCGCGCCAGCCCCTCGTCGGTGAGCGCGAGGCGGCCGAGCTTATCGCGCGCATGGGGATCGACGCCGGCCTGGTAGAACACGAAATCGGGCGCGAAATCGGCGAGGATCGCGGGGAGATGCGCCTCTAGCGCGGCCATGTAGCCATCGTCGTCGCACCCGTCAGGCAGCCCGACATCGCGATTGGAGCGTGCCTTCCTGACCGGAAAGTTCTTCTCGGCGTGGAGCGAGAGGGTGAAGATATCCTCCCGACCGGCAGTAAGGCTGGCGGTGCCGTCGCCCTGGTGGACGTCAAGATCGACAATCAGGATTCGGCGCGCATGGCCCTCAGCGATCAGCCGGTTCGAGGCGACCGCGAGATCGTTGAACACGCAATAGCCCGCGCCCGTATCGTGCAGGGCATGATGGCTTCCCGCAGCACTGTTCGCGGCATAGCCGTGGCGCATCGCGAGCCTCGCTGCGAGCCAGGTGCCACCATTGGTATGGCGCACGCGGGAAGCGATGCGCTCCGTCACCGGAAAGCCGATCCGCCGCTCCTTCTCGCGCGGCACCTCGGCGGCGAAGACCTGCGCGACATAATCGGGATCGTGCACCGCCTCGAGCCATTCGCGCGGCATGGGTTCGGGTGCGTGTTCGGTCAGAGGGGCTCCTTTCTTGGCCGCCTGCGCACGCAGCTCCTCCATTACGAGGTAGTATTTGTCGAACCGGAAGCTCCCTCTCGCCGGGCGCGGGGCCATGTAGTCGGCATGGTGGACGACGTGTAGCATTGGCCTCACCAGTAGCCCGTGTGCTCGGCCAGGATCTTGCAGCCGAGCGCGATCAGGATGACGCCGCCCGCGCGCTCGGCCCAGGTGCCCCAGCGATCGCCCGCCACGCGCCCAAGCGCAACGCCAGCGACGCTCAGCGCGAAGGTGACGAGCCCGATCAGCGCCACCGCCTGCATTGGCGCAAGGGCCAGCGTGGGCAGGGTGATCCCGGCGGCGAGCGCATCGAGGCTGGTCGCGAGGCCCGCCACCAGCAGCGCCCGCCCGGTAAGCGCGCGCGCCGCCTCATCCTCACCCACGTGGCCTCCCAGCATTCGCACTCCGAGGAGCGAGAGCAGGCCGAAGGCGATCCAGTGATCGATCGCCGCCACATAGACGAGAGCAACCGCGCCGATGGCCCAGCCGACGAGCGGCATCAGCGCCTGCATCCCGCCGAAGGTCAGCGCGATAGCCATGCCGCCGCGCCATCCGGGGCGGAAGCGTGCTCCCTGCGTCAGCGCCACGGCGAAGGCGTCCATCGCCAAGGCGACCGCCAGCAGGAACCCTTCGATCACAGCGACGCCCCCGTCATCGCGCGGCGGGCGGGGGTGCCTCGGCCAGCAGGGCAAGCTCGTCGTAGATCGCATCTTCCTCGCGGCTCGCGGCGTTGCGCCAGGAGATCGCCGTGTCGGCGTTGACCGGCTCGCCCGCGGCACTCAGCACCATCACAGCAGGCGTGCCTTCCAGCTCCTCGATGCCGAAGCGGCGCGCCACCTCGAGATTATGCCCATCGCCCGATTGCGGCATTCCGATATTAACGAAAACCAATTCATATCGCTGATCTACCAGGCCGGCGAAGCGCTCGGTCGCGAGCCAGCCCGCAAGCGCGCGGCTGTCATGGCACCAGTTCGCTCCCATCACGAGGAGCACGCGCTTGTCGCTCGCGGCGGCACGGGCGAGAGCCGCATCGACATCCGCCATCGCATCGTCACTCACCGTGAAGGACTCCGCTTCCGGATAGCCGTGTTGCGCCTCGCTGCTTTGCGCCATGTCCCCGGTGAGAGCGGCGCAGCCCACAAGCAGCACCCCGCCGAGCAGACCCGCGAGAATCGGCTTGATCATGCGCGCTCCGGCCGCGCGCTCAAAATCGCTTGCAAGCTCACCCTATTCCGCCGCTTCGGCGGGCGCTGCGTGTGGATCGAACGCGACCGCTTCGCCCGCCTCGATCGCCGCGGCTTTCTCCTCGACAAGGCGCACGATGTGATCGAGCATCGCCTCGTCCTCGACCGTGTGGTCCTTGAGGCCGGAGAGATAGACCATGTGCTTGCCCGATCCACCGCCGGTGAGGCCGATATCGGTGTCGCGCGCTTCGCCGGGGCCGTTGACGACGCAGCCGAGCACGCTGAGGCTCATCGGGGTCTTGATGTGTTCGAGCCGCTTCTCGAGCGCCTCGACCGTGCGGATCACGTCGAAGCCCTGACGCGAGCACGAGGGGCACGACACGACGCGCACGCCGCGGGTGCGAAGGCCCAGTGCCTTGAGCATCTCGTAGCCGACCTTGACCTCTTCCTCCGGCTCGGCCGAGAGGCTGACGCGGATCGTGTCGCCGATCCCGGCCCACAGCAAGGAGCCCATGCCGATCGAGGACTTGACCGTGCCGCCGATCAGCCCGCCCGCCTCGGTGATGCCGAGATGCAGCGGGCAATCGACCGCTTCGGCAAGGCCATGATAGGCAGCGACCGCGAGGAACACGTCGGACGCCTTCACCGCCACCTTGAACTCGTGGAAATCGTGATCCTGAAGCAGCTTGATATGATCGAGCGCGCTCTCGATCAGCGCCTCGGGGCAGGGCTCGCCGTATTTCTCGAGCAGGTCCTTCTCGAGGCTTCCGGCATTGACCCCGATGCGAATCGCGCAGCCATTGGCCTTGGCCGCGCGGACCACCTCGGCGACCCGGTTGCTTCCGCCGATATTGCCCGGATTGATCCTCAGGCAAGCCGCGCCCGCATCGGCAGCTTCGAGTGCGCGCTTGTAATGGAAGTGGATGTCCGCAACGACCGGGATGCGCGCGGCCTTCGTGATTTTCCTGAACGCCGCAGTCGCCTCTTCGGTGGGGCAGGAGACGCGGATGATGTCGCAGCCCACCTCCTCGCACCGCCGGATCTGGTCGAGCGTGGCGACCGCGTCCTCGGTGGGGGTGTTGGTCATGGTCTGCACGGTGATCGGGGCATCGCCGCCCACGGGGACATTGCCCACCATGATCTGCCGGCATTTGCGCCGCTCGATATCGCGCCAGGGTCTAACGGATGACATGCGCGCTATATAATCGCGCGCGGGCGACGGGGCAATGACACTCTGGCGGCGTGGTGGGTCGCCGGATCACCAGCGGATCACCAGCGGATCACCAGCGGATGAGCGGCGGTGCGGCCATGCGCCAGAACAGAGCCGCGGCAAACACCGGGACGACGTGCCAGATTGCGATATGGAGGAACCCGTCGATCGGGCAGGTAATGCCGTAGGCGAGCGCGCCCAGCGATCCGCTCGCCAGCCCGATCAGCCAGCCTGCGCGCTCGATCGCGACAGGTGCGCCGCGCCGCAGGTGCACGATCGCGGCGAGCGCCACGATCAAGCTCGCCGCAAGGCCGTAGAGCGCGCATTCCCAATATTGAAGGCCCGTATCCTGAAGGTCCATGCCGTGATCGTGCCCCGCCTCGAGCGAGACCAGCGTGATCAGCGCGGCGAGCGGCAGCACGGCGAGCATCGCACCGCTCCATGCGGGCGCGCAGCTGCGTGGCCCCACCCGCGGCAGCGCGCTCGCGACGAGCGCCGAGGTGCTCGCTGCGCCGACGAGAGCGAGGAGGCCATGGCCGATCCAGAAGAAGGGCGATGCCGCCCCGGTGATCATCCCGCTCCAGAAGCCGAAGATCGCGATCGCGCCGAGCCCGGCGATCGCGGTCGCGAAGGTGATGAGCGCGGCCCCCTCGCGCGGGCGCACGCGCCGGACCGGCGCGATCTCGTCGCTGAGCGCTGCGATCAATTGCTCTCGGCTCATCGAGCCCGGTTTGTGGTTCGGCATGTCAGTCGGCTTTCTCAACGAGCGCGGCCAGCTTCCTGAGGCCGCGATGAATGTTCACTTTGACGAGGCTTTCGCTCTGCCCGGTCCTGGCGGCGGCATCACGGATCGAAAATCCGCCGATCTTGACCAGCTCGATCGCTTCTGCCTGCCGCTTCGGGAGCAGCGCGAACAGCCGATCGAGACTGATGCGCGCCATCAGCACCTCCTCCTCGCTGTCCACGGCGGCGTCGTCGTCCATCAGTTCCTGCGCCTGGTGCTTGTAGACCCGGCGCAGGTGATCGACCCAGCGATAGCGCGCGATCGCGGTCAGCCAAGGGAGAAACGGACGCGACGGATCCCACGTGGCGCGCTTGGCGTGGAGCGCGATGAGCACTTCCTGGACCAGATCATCCACCGCGCTCGGGGGCACGCGCCGGCGGAAATAGCGCTCGAGCCACAGCCCTGCCTCGCACAGGAGCACATTGGTCGCGGCCTTGTCGCCGGCCTGGCATGCGGCCATCAGGCGGGCGAGGGTGGGCTCGTCGGCGACCATGGCTGTGCCCCTGCCGGCTCGTGTCGCGTTCAGGCGGCCTGCAGGCCAGCCGGAGCCTTGGCCCTGCCAGGCCCGATCCGCCCGAGCAGCGCGTCGAGCGAGAGAAGGCCGGGGCCGCGGCTGATGATGATCATGGCGAGCGCGATCACCATGATCGCCCAGCCGAGGAAGTGATCCATCGTCGGGAAGACGAACAGCTGGATCACCAGCGCCATGCCCATCAGCGCCAGCGCCGAGAGGCGCGAGGCAAGCCCGGCCACGAGCAGAACGGGAAACAGGAACTCGGCATAGGTCGCCATCGGCACGGCGAGGTTGACCGGCAGGGGAAGCCCTGCAAACTCGTTTTCGAAAATGAAATACTGCGTCTCGTCGATCGTCAGCCAGGTGCCCTCGACCACCTTGGTCCGGTAGGAGCGCCAGAAGATGCCCGCCAGCGCGACGCGCGCCAGCAGTTGGGCGATGCTCTCGACCAGCGGGCCGGAGAGGAAGCCGGTGAGCTGGCGGTAGCCATCGGTGAGTGCGGTCATGATGTCCTCCTTGAGGGATGGTCGGCCCGGATCGCTGTCTAACCTGACGCGATCCAGGCTGACCATGCGTCTCGCGCGTCAGCGCTTGACCTGCTTGAGCGAGCCGTTGCCCTTGGGCGTCTTGATCGCGGTGCAGGTGCCCTTGTCGACATACTTCCAGGCGTTGCCCTGATAGTCCTTGGTCGAGGTGCCGGCGCAGCTCGTGCCCGGCCCGGCGGCGCAATCGTTCTTGCCAGCGAGGCTCACGCCATAGCATTTCTCCTTGGCGCCGGCGGCGGCGACAGGGGTGGAGGCGAGGTTGGCAGCGACGCTGGCGCTGAGCGCGAGCCCGGCAAAGCCGGTGAGGGTGAGCGTTTTCATGATTGATCCTTTCCGTCTGATCCTGGGTTTTGCGGCACGGCGCCGATTGCCCCGTGCTGCTGACGGTTTCGCCGCATCGGCAGGGTTGGTTACAGCTTCTGCGCAAATTCCGTCCGCCGACGTTCGACGCATTGCTCGCCGAGGGGGTGTAACCTCGTGGCGGGCGGGCGCGTATCACGGTCAAACCCCCGCATCAGCGTTGGAGAGGTGAGCATGGACACGCGGGCGATCGCGCCCTTCGGCAGCTTTGGCCTTGGCCTCAGGCGCGAGCACCATGACGAGTTGCTCGATCCGGGCGCCAGCGTGCCGGTCGATTTCGTCGAGGTGATCTCTGAGGACTTCATGATCGCGGGCGGCCGCGCGCTGCGGGTGCTCGAGGCGGTGCGCGCGCGCATGCCGGTGATCCTGCACGGCGTCTCGCTCTCGATCGGCTCGGCTCACGGTCTTGATGTCGACTATCTCGCGCGGTTGAAGGCGCTCGCCGAGCGGATCGAGCCGCTATGGGTCTCTGACCACCTGTGCTGGACCCGCACCAGCGCGCACAACAGCCACGATCTCCTCCCCCTGCCACTCACCCGCGAAGCGCTCGAGCTGGTCTGCGACAACATTGACGCCGCGCAAGGCGCACTCGGGAGGGCGATGCTGTTCGAGAACCCTTCAAGCTATCTCGCCTTCCCCGAGGACGAGATGCCCGAATGGGAGTTCATCAGCGCAATGGCGCGGCGCACCGGCTGCCACCTGCTGCTCGATGTCAACAACATTCATGTCGCAAGCCAAAACCACGCGTTCGATCCGATGGATTATCTGCGCGGGATCCCGCTCGAACGGGTGCGCCAGATCCATCTTGCCGGCCACGATCCCGCCACTCCCGAACGCCCGCTCATCATCGACACGCACGATCGACCGGTGATCGAGCCGGTCTGGGCGCTCTACCGTGCGGCGATGGCGCTGATGAAGCAGCCAGTCGCGACCATGATCGAGCGCGATGAGCATGTCCCGCCGCTGCCCGATCTCCTCGCCGAGCTCGACCATGCACGCGCGATCGCGGTGGCCGCGCGCGCTCCGGTGTCGGCATGAGCGCGTCGCTCACCGAGCGCCAGGCGGCGTTCATGCGCGCGCTGCTGGATGAGAGCGCCCCGGCACCGCAAGGCTGGGGCGAGCGCCAGCAGGCGGGCATGCAGGTCTATCGCGGCAATTATCGCAGCGCTGCGATGAGCGCGCTCGCTCATGCCTTCGCTCGCACCGCGGCGCATGTCGGCGATGCTGCCTTCCGGCAGGTCGCAATCAACCACGTGATCACGAACCCGCCCTCGCACTGGACGGTGGATGCTGTGGGCGCAGGGTTTGCCGAGAGCTGCGCGGCGTTCTTCAATCAAGACCCGGAGGTGGCAGAACTTGCCTGGCTGGAATGGACCATGCTCGAGCTCGCCACCGCGCCCGATGCGCAGCCGCTTAAGCCGCAAGCCTTCGCCGATGCGAGCGCCGGGTTCGGCGATGCCGATTGGATGGGATTAACGCTCACCATGATGCCGCGCGCCGCCGCGCGCATCGTGGGGCACGATCTTGAAGCGCTGTGGCGCGCAGCCGATGCAGGCGAGAGGGCGGCTCTTGCGCGAAGCCCCCGCGGCTGTCTTGTCTGGCGCGAAGGCGAGCGACCCACCTTCGCGATGGCCGAGCCCGACAATGCGCGCGCCTTTGAAGCGATGCGCGAGGGTGCGAGCTATGGCGAGGTGATCGTGCTGCTTTCGGGCGAGGATGCGGGCCCGCCAGCGCTCGAGGCCGCCGCGATGCGCGCAGGTGGCTTTCTCGGGCAATGGCTCACCGAAGGGATGATCGCCGCGCTCGGGCGCGCGGGCTGATCCCGGCTCACCCGTCCGCCCGCTGGTCCCACTCCTCGAGCTTCCTCGCCGCCCATTCGCGCCCGCCGAGCCCGAAGGCGAGCGCGCCTGCGACCGCGAGCCCGATCGCAGCCGCGCTGAAGGCGATGGTGACGATCGCCTCGCCCACGCCCATGAACTGCAGCCCCATGAAGGCGAACAAGCCGATCGCTCCATAGCGCACTGCCTTGCCCGTGAAAGTGCCGCCCCCGACCATCTTGCCGAGCACGTTGCCGATCAGCACGCCGAACCCGATCACCACCGCGCCGAACAGGATGCGCCCGCCGAGCTCGAGCACGGTGTCGAGCATGGCGGTGAGCTCGGGAAAGCCCAGCAGCCGCGTCGCCGCGATCGCGAAGAAGAGGATGATCCCGATCTGCACCACCCGCGCGAGCACGGCGGATGCCTTGGTGCTGGCGGGCAGCAGGCCGAGCGCCGTCACCGGCAGATCGACCCCGAGCCCCGCGACGAGTTCCTCCACCAGCCCTTTCACGAAACGGCTGATGAAATAACTGATCGCCAGCAACAGGCCCGCTGCGATGATATTGGGGATCGCCGAAAGCACAATTTCGAGCATTCTGGTCGCTGGCACCGAGATTGCCGCGATCTCGAGCACGCCGAGCGCCCCGATCGCAACGGGGATCGCCACCAGCGCATAGACCAGCGCGCCCAGCGTCTTCGAGATCGCCCGGTTGCCGGTCACCTCCTCGACGCCGCCCCTGTTCGCCCATTTGTCGAGATCCATCGACTGCATCGCCGTCATCGCGATGTCGCGCACGATCTTGGCGATCATCAACCCGATGAACAGGAGCAGCCCAGCGCCCACCAGATTGGGGATGTAATCCATCACGTTGTTGAGCAGCGCGTTGATCGGCGCAGCGGGCGTGTCGAGCCCGAGCACCTGGAGGATCGCGATCAGGCCAAACAGCCAGATGAGGAGCGAGACGATCCTTCCGAGCGAGACCCCGATGCTCTCGCCCGAGCCGTCCGCGCGCTTGAAAATGGGAACCGTATCGACCAGCTTGGCGAAGGCCCACTTGGCCGTGTTTGCCAGCGCCCATGTCGCAAGCAGGATCGCGCCCGCATAGATCGCGCGCTCGAGCAGGACCATCGCGAGGTCCCCGTCCCAGCGGTAATTTCCGATTTGCATTGTGATCCCCCTTGGCCGAATGTGGCGCGCGTCGCCCCCCGCGGGCACGCCTGATGTTTCTTGATCCAGCGAGACCCCGTTCCTGAAATGCGCACCACCCTAACAGCCCTGCGAGCCAAATTCACCCTCCTCGTCCTCGGCCTTGCCGGTCTCTCGCCTGCGGCCCACGCGCACGAGGAAGCGACGAAGCAAGGCCCGCGCTGGTCGATCGCGATCCATGGCGGGGCCGGCACGCTCGAGCGATCGGCGATGACGCCCGAGAAACAGGCGGAATACGAGGCCGCGCTCAAGGCCGCGCTCGATGCGGGGGCGAAGGTGCTGGCTGAGGGCGGCAGCGCGATGGACGCGGTCAAGGCCGCGATCGTGCCGATGGAGGATTCGCCCCTGTTCAACGCCGGGCGCGGCGCGGTGTTCACCTGGGAAGGCACCAACGAACTCGACGCCTCGATCATGGACGGGCGCGATCGCAGCGCGGGCGCGGTCGCAGGGGTGACGACGATCAAGAACCCGATCCTGCTTGCCGACACAGTGCGCACCGACAGCCCGCACGTCTTCCTGATGGGCGCGGGCGCCGAGGAGTTCGCCAGCGGGAAGGCGCTCGAGACCGCCGGGCCGGACTGGTTCGGCACCGAGGATCGCCGCCGCTCGCTCGAGCGGATGAAGGCGCAGGAGCTTTCCGCGCTTGATGTCGATCACAAATATGGCACCGTGGGCGCGGTCGCGCTCGACCAGGACGGCAACCTTGCCGCGGGCACCTCGACTGGCGGGATGACCGGCAAGCGCTGGGGCCGGATTGGCGATGCGCCCGTGATCGGCGCGGGCACCTATGCCGACAATCGCAGCTGCGCGCTCTCGGCGACCGGCTGGGGCGAGTACTTCATCCGCGTCGGCGTCGCCCAGGAGATCTGCACGCGGCTACGCATCAGCGAGAGCACCCGCGCGAGCGCCGCGCAGGCGATCGCGGATGACGTGATGGGGGAGGTCAAAGATCTCGGCGGCGATGGCGGGATCATCCTCGTCACTCCGCAAGGCCACGCGCTCTACAGCTTCAACACCAGCGGGATGTATCGCGGGCGCGCCGACAGCACCGGAATGAGCGAAGTGGCGATCTTCGGCGGCGAGGAAAGCGCCTCCCTTTCAGCGACACCGGATCACTGATCGGAATTGCGTTTGATCAGAAGGGGAAGGCGTCCGCCTTCTCGCCGAAATCGGCCAGCACCTCGCCCACCCGCGAGAGCGCCGCTTCGGCTTCGGGCTGAATCGTCTCGTGCCGGGTGCGGGCGCGGAAATAGGTCGCGAAGGTGATCGGGGCGCGGTCTTCAGGCTCGACGATGCCGATATCGACATAGAGACTGCCCATTCCCGGCCACAGCGAGGTGCCGGTCTTGTCGCCAGCGGGCCATTCGGGCGGCAGACCTGCGCGCACGCGGCGCACGCCGGTTGGCGTGTCGATCATCCACTGGCGCAACGTGGCGCGCTGCTCGGGCGGCATGACATCGCCATAGATCAGCCGGGCGAGCGTGCGCGCCATCGCGGCGGGCGTGGTGGTGTCGCGCACTTCGGGCACGGGCACATAGTTGAGCGCGGGCTCGTAACGGTCGAGCCGACTGACCTCGTCGCCGATCGTGCGCCAGAAGCCGGTCATGGCCGGTGGTCCGCCGATTTCGCGCAGGAGGACATTGGCGGCAGTATTGTCGGAATATTTCTGCGTGAATTCGGCGAGCTCGCGCAAGGTCGCGCCTTCCTCGAGCCGTTGTTCCGTGAAGGGCGAGACGGGCATGAGGTCGTCCTTCGTCCAGACCACCCGCCGATCGGCGTCGATCAATCCGCGCGCATCCTCCGCCAGCACCTTGGCCGCGAGGCTGAGTTTGAACGAGGAGCAATGGCCGAAACGGCGGTCCGAATTAAGGCCGACGGCGATCCCGGTTCCAGTGTCGAGAAATTGCACGCCGAGGGTCCCGTCGGCGAGGCTCTCGATGATGCGCAGGCGGGCGGTGAGGCGGCCGAGCGTGCTCTGGTCTGGCGGGACGCAGGCGGTAGCGGTGCCCAGCACGGCTGCGCCGGTGCCCCACAGAACGCCAGCCTTGATGAGCGCGCGCCGATCCGTGACCACGGCGCTCATCCAGCGCGCCGCGCGGACACGACGCCCTCGCCTCGCATGCGGCCCTGCTCGTAAGTGCCCAGGATGCGCAGCTCCTTGGAATGGAACGCGCATTCCTCGAGCGCACGGTCGACGAAAGGATCGCCAGGCGCGCCGATGATGTCGGCGTAAAAGCGGGTTGCCGCAAAGCTCGTGCCGTGCTGATAGCTTTCGAGCTTGGTCATGTTGACGCCATTGGTGGCGAAGCCGCCCATCGCCTTATAAAGCGCGGCGGGGATGTTCTTGACCTCGAACACGAAGGTTGTGATCGCAGGCTTCCCCGCGAGCGCGGCGGGCGCGACAGGCTCCTTGGCGAGAATCACGAACCGGGTCATGTTGTCGGCAGCATCCTCGACATTGTGGGCGATGACCTTCAGGCCATAGAGCTCGGCGGCGATCGCGGGGGCGATCGCGGCGAGCTTGGGATCGCCGCGCTCGGCGACGAAGGCAGCGGCGCCGGCAGTGTCGACATAGCTCAGCGGAACGAGCCCGCGCTCGCGCAGGAAGCGGCGCGACTGGCCGAGCGCCTGCGGATGGCTGTAGACCGCCTCGAACGGCCCTTCGCTCACTCCCATCAGCGCGTGGTGGATGGGCATGAAATACTCGCCCACAATGTGGAGCCCGCTCTCGGGCAGCAGGAAATGGATGTCGGCCACGCGCCCGTGCTGCGAGTTCTCGATCGGGATGATCGCCTGGCCTGCGCGCCCCTCGCGCACCGCATCAAGGGCGTCCTCGAAGCTGAAACAGGGCAGCGGCAGGCGCTCGGGCCGGGCCTCGGTCGCGGCCCGATGAGAATTGGCGCCGGGCGATCCCTGCCACGCGATGGCGCGCGCCGGATCGCCCCCGGCGGCGGCGCGCATGGCCTCGGCGATGGCCCGCGCTGGCTCTGGAAAGACTTGCATGGTGATGCTGCTAAAGACCCCGATCACAGGGGGCAAGTGGGCTTGCTGCAATTGCACCAAATGATGATGCCTTCGCGCTTGCGCCCCGAAAGCAGCATGACTAAGGGACGCCCGGGATGACGACACACAACGAAACGGACACTGTGCCCGAGGTGCAGACGGAGGGCCATCAGGCAGGTGGCGATCTTTTCAACACGGCGGCGGGCTGGGTCTTGTTCGCGGCAGGGCTGGGGCTTGGTCTCTCGATCTTGTCGGGCAAGTATTTCCACGGCAACGATCCGCAGCGCCCCGAGCAGCTGGGCTATGTGATCGAGGGCGTGGTCGAAGAAAGCGGCGCCGCAGCTGAGCTGACCATGGCCGAGGCGCTCAACCTCGAGGGCGTCGATGCGGCGGCGGGCGAGAAGGTGTTTGCCAAGTGCTCGGCCTGCCACTCGATCGAGGCGGGCGGCGCGAACGGCGTCGGCCCGAATCTTCATGCCATCATGGGTGCCAACATTGCGGCCAAGCCCGGCTTTGCCTATTCGGATGCGCTCGCCAGCAAGGGCGGCCAGTGGACCTGGGACGAGATGAACGCCTGGCTCAAGAACCCCAAGGGCTACGCCACGGGCACCAAGATGAGCTTCGCTGGCCTGTCCAAGATCGAGGACCGCGCGGCTGTCGCGCTTTACATGAACTCGATGGGCTCGAATATTCCGGTGCCCGCTGCGCCTGCGGCCGCTGCACCGGAAGGCGAAGGGGCCGCTGAAGGCGAGGCTGCCGAGGGCGCTGAAGCGGGCGCCGCCGAGGCCCAAGCTGGCGCCGAGGCCGTTCCCGAAACCGAAGCCGCAGAATAAACTTTGGGCGGCCGCTAGGCGGCCCGGCCCTTGAACCCTTGGGCGATCACGTACCACTCCGACGAACCCTTGCGGCTCGCCGGGGGCTTGGCGTGCTTGACCTGCGCAAAGTGCTGCTTGAGCATCGCGAGGAGATCGCTGTCGGTCCCGCCCGCCAGCACCTTGGCGACGAACGCGCCGCCTTGCTCGAGCGTTTCGCAGGCGAACCACGCCGCCGCCTCGACCAGCCCCATCGTGCGCAGGTGATCGGTCTGCTTGTGGCCCACCGTATTGGCCGCCATGTCCGAGAGCACGAGATCGGGCGGTCCGCCCAGCGCCTCCTCCAGCGCTCGGGGGGCCTCATCGGCCATGAAATCCATCTGGAAGATCGTCACCCCCTCGATCGGCTCGGTTGGGAGAAGGTCTATCCCCACCACCTCGGCCTTTGGCGCGCGCGCCCGGACAACCTGGCTCCATCCACCCGGCGCGATGCCGAGATCCACCACGCGCTTGCTGCCCTTGATCAGCCCGAAGCGCTCATCGAGTTCGATCAGCTTGTAGGCCGCGCGGCTGCGATAGCCCTCGGCCTTGGCCTGGCGCACGTAAGGGTCGTTGAGCTGTCGCTCTAGCCATCGGACCTGGGAGGCGGTTCGCCCCTTGGCGGATTTGACCCGCCGATCGGGATTGCGTCCGGAGCGCGTCATCGTCTCGCTCAGCGCTTCGTGTGGCGCGCTTCGCGCAGCGCGCGCAGGGCCGCCTCGCTCTGGCGCTCGGCGGCCATGAGGCTGCGCAGGATGCCCTCGCGGATGCCCCGATCGGCAACGCCGAGGCGTCCGGCAGGCCACAGGTCGAGAATGGATTCGAGGATCGCGCAGCCTGCCACTACCAGATCGGCCCGGTCATTGCCGATGCACGGCAGCTCGCTGCGCTCGGCTGGCGACATCCCCGAAAGCTCGCGGCTGATCGCGCGCATCGCCTCGGCGGGGACGATCAGCCCGTCGACTGCCTTGCGATCATAATGCGGCAATTCGAGATGGAGGCTTGCCAGGGTGGTGACGGTGCCGCTGGTGCCCAGGAGGCGGATGTCTTGCGCGCGGGACGCCTGAGCGATGCGCTGGGCGAACGGGGCGAAGCTCTCCGTGACGAGCGCTCGCATCCGCGAATAGCGCTCGAGCCGCGCGGCTCGCGGCTGGCCATCGCGGAGTTCGGCCTCGACCGTGTCGGTCAGCGAGACAACGCCCCAGGGCACGCTCTGCCAGTCGGCGATGCGCGGCACCTGGCTGCCCGAAAGGCCTGCCGGCTCGAGGAGGACGAGTTCGGTCGATCCGCCGCCTATGTCAAAGATGATCGCGGGGCCGTCTCCTTCCTCGAGCAGGATGTGGCAGCCCAGCACCGCGAGCCTTGCTTCCTCTTCGGCGCTGATGATGTCGAGCGCGATGCCTGTCTCGCGTCGCACGCGCTCAATGAAATCGGGCCCGTTGGCGGCGCGGCGGCATGCCTCGGTCGCGACCGAGCGGGCGAGGCGAACATTGCGGCGGCGAAGTTTTTCAGCGCAGACCGACAGCGCGCCCAGCGCGCGGTCCATCGCCTCCTGCGAGAGTTTCCCGGTTACCGCGAGATCCTCTCCCAGCTTCACCACGCGGCTGAACGCATCAATCACGGTGAAATCGCGCTCTCCGGTGGGACGGGCGATAAGCAGGCGGCAATTGTTGGTGCCGAGATCGAGGGCGGCATAGGCTTCGCCAGCGCGCGCGGCCGGTCCGGGTGCGCCTGATCGGGCGCGGATCGGCTCGGCATGTCTGGCCTCGACTTTCGGACCGACCCCGGGAGTTCGGCCGTCTTCACGGCCAGCACGCCGATCGCTCTGGCGCTGACCGCTCCGGCCCTTATCGCGCTGGTGCGTGCGATTGTGGACGCCCTCGCTGCAAGCGGTCTGATGAGCGGCGCTATTGCCGTCTGAGCGCGCGGCGCGGTTCTGCGCAGTGGGCATTTGCGTGGCGCACGAATCGCAAGGCATCGCGCTGCGACACGGGCCTGCGCTGTCTTCTTTTGGCTGGGAGGGGCGATTGTAGCGAAAATCGACTACCTTGCCGGACCTGACGCTCCCTCTGCTTCCAGCTCTCCTGTTCTCGTCCGGCGGAAACGTCTCCGCCATACTTCATGTCTTCCAATTCACTCGTGAAAACGGATCACGAGCACCTGTCACAATTGTTAACTTATGCGAGGGGCAAGCGCAAGCAAGCGTATGGCGCACGAACAGCGTCCAAGCTGCCGGCCCGCTGCAGCCCGGCGGGCTTGACCTCGCGTGCGCGTCTATCTAAGTGGCCGGACCGCGAGCGCGGCGCCGGGCAGATCGCCGCCACCTCCCGATGCAGCCATGCTCGCATGATGCCCCGTCGTCTAATGGTAAGACTACGGACTCTGACTCCGTCAATTGAGGTTCGAATCCTCACGGGGCATCCAGCGCTTCATCCTTGCAAGTCAGGCATTCGGGTCGCCGAGCAAGGCCTTTCGTCGTTGACAGTGGCACCGCCGCAGCTTTCCTTGGCCGAGTTCCGACAACCGGCGCAAGTCGGTTCAGGCCGCGCAGGATGCTGGCGCGCGAGAAACAGGTTTGCGCCTAGCCTCGTGCTCCAGATTGCGGCCTGGAGGCGGCCTTCCGGCGTCCGCGCCCAATCGAACGGCGTTCGATGGGCCGATGATCTTCGCATGGCCCGACGATGCTGCGACGAGCAGACTGTCTAAACAGGTCTGGTGGACGGAACATTTCTCCCGGAGCGCTATTGAAAAGCTGATGGGAAAAGCAAGAACCAAAGCGCACAGGCCCGGGGCGGATTCGAGAGCAGGCATGTTGAATCTGTGCTCGTTGCCTGAAAAGCTAGCCAATACTGAATTGGAAGCACTGAGCTCAATATCCTTCGATGGTGCGATTAGACAGCTCGAAGCAGGGCAGGACACAAGCCAGAATGATAACCTAGATCAATTTTTCGACCGATTACTATTTCGCCTCCGACCGAGTAGGTTTGTAGCGGACGATGATCTCGTCTCCGAGTTTCCGGAGCTGTTCAGCCTGGCGCGCAACCCAGCGGCGGATGTGGTGCTCGACCCGCGCCGGCCTGCTCCCGCCAGTGGCGAAGCGCGCGCGAGGCTAAGGCATCTGCCCTTCGAGCATCCGATCGGGCGGCGCATCGCCGATCGATTGGGGGCTCTCGTGCAAAAAGGGGCGGCGGGCTTCGTCCTTGATGGGCTCGAGGCGAGCGCAGTGCCATTTGTTCGCGGGCTTCTGAGTGAAGTGCGTCAGCACGGCGAGGGCCTGCTCCTTGTCGCCGCAACTCCTGGCCTCTCGCGAGATGATGCGGAGCGCATCGCTGAGTGCGGCTTCGACTATTGCCTCTCCTCCTTTGCCTGGTGGGACATGAAGGCGCGCTGGCTGGCCGACGAACACCGCTCGCTCTCCCGTTTCTGCCCTCTGCTCGCCGAGATCACCCCCGCCGCAGCCGGCCGCGCGAGCGATCCCGCAGCGGCAAAGGCAATGCTCGCGGCTGCCCGGTTCGTGAGCGCAGGGGTCATCATGCCCGCCGACTTCGCGGCGCGCCTACAGGAAACCGGCGGGCTGGACGAGTTTGGCGATGCCGATGTGCCGCAGGGCGGGATCGAGTTCCTGACCTCAGCCGGCGCGTCCATCACCGGGCTTGTGCGTTATGACACCCCGGACGAGCGCAATGCGAGCCGCGCCATGGCGCTGCTCATCAATCCAAGCGACACGACGCAGGCACTGCCTCCGACGCTGCTCGACGGCAAGCTCTGGCGGCTGGCGCAATCGGCGACCGATGGGTTGGCGCCGCTCGCCCCCCATGAGGCTCGTCAGGTCAGCCTTGAGGCTCCGCGCGCCATCGCCACGAAGCCGCGCGGCTCGCGCAAGGCAGTCAGCGCGGCAGCGGCGAGCCCGCGGATCGTGGTCGAGAACCTTGCTCCTGCGGTTGCGGGCGGGCGTTTCGCGGTGAAGCGCCTCGTCGGAGAGCGGGTCGAGGTTATGGCCCATGTTTACTCCGACGGCCACGAAATGCTCGCCGCGCGCCTTCTATGGAAGGCTGAGGACGAGAAGAAGTGGCGTGCCGTGCCGATGCTCGAGCAAGGCAATGACGAATGGTCCGCCGCCTTCACGCCCGAGCGGCTCGGGCGCCATGAATTCACGGTCGAGGCGTGGGACGATCGCTTCGGCTATGTCCGCTCCGGCATCGAAAAGAAGGTCGAGGCGGGCGTCGCCCAGCCGGTCGATTTCGCCGAAGGCGGCGTGCTGCTCGAAGCGGCGCTGGAACGGGCCGACGGGGCTCACGACAAGACGCTCAAGGAGGCGCTCGCACGGCTCGACCGGGCCGGTGATGATGGCTCGCGCCGAGATGTCTTTACTGATCCCGCCGTAATCGAAGCGATGAACGCGCTCGATCCGCGCCCGCATCACATCATGGCGGAGCCGGTCCTTCTCGATGCGGAGCGCCGCGAGGCGGAGTTCGCGAGCTGGTACGAGCTCTTCCCGCGCTCGATGACCGACGACAAGGCGCGCCACGGCACGCTTCGCGACGTGATCGACCATTTGCCCAGAATCGCCGCGATGGGCTTCGACACGCTCTATTTCCCGCCGATCCACCCGATCGGCAAGACCAACCGCAAGGGACCGAACAATACCCTGACGCCCGAGGAAGGGGACCCCGGCAGTCCCTACGCGATCGGCAGCGACGATGGCGGGCACGATGCGCTCCATCCCGAGCTCGGCGATTTCGACGATTTTCGCGCGCTTGTGGCGGCGGCGCGGGAACACGGGCTGGAGATCGCGCTGGATTTCGCGATCCAGTGCTCGCCCGATCACCCATGGCTGAAAGAGCACCCCGGCTGGTTCGCCTGGCGCCCTGATGGAAGCATGAAATACGCCGAGAACCCGCCCAAGAAATATCAGGACATCGTCAATGTCGATTTCTACGGGCCGGATGCGGTGCCCGGCCTATGGCTGGCTTTGCGCGACATCGTGCTGCTGTGGATAGACAAGGGCGTCAAGGTCTTCCGGGTTGACAACCCGCACACCAAGCCCTTCCCGTTCTGGGAGTGGATGATCCGCGAGGTGCGCGCCGCGCATCCTGACGTCATCTTCCTGTCCGAAGCCTTCACCCGGCCCAAGGTCATGCACCGGCTCGCGAAGATCGGCTTCTCGCAGAGCTATACCTACTTCACCTGGCGCAATTCCAAGGCCGAGCTGACCGAATACATCAAGGAACTGACGCGAGAAGCGCCAAGGGACTTCTTCCGCCCGCATTTCTTCGTCAACACGCCCGACATCAACCCCGTCTTCCTTCAGACCGGCGGCCGCGCGGCGCATCGCATCCGCGCGGTGCTGGCGGCGACCCTATCGGGGCTGTGGGGCGTCTATGCGGGCTTCGAGCTGTGCGACGCCGCCCCGCTGCCGGGGCGCGAGGAATATGCCGACAGCGAGAAATACGAAATCCGCCCGCGCGGCTGGCGCACACCGGGCGACATCGTCGAGGACGTGACCCTGCTCAATCGTCTGCGCCGCTCGCACCGCGCCCTGCAGACGCATCGCAACACGATTGTGCTGCCAGCGCACGACGACAACATCCTCTATTACGGCAAGCCCTCACCCGAGGGCGGCGAGATGATCCTCGTTGCGGTCAATCTCGATCCGCATGGCGCCCATGGGTGCGAGTTCGAGGTGCCGCTGTGGGAGTTCGGCCTCCCCGACGATGGCTCAGTGGCGGTCGAGGACCTCGCCGGTGGCACGCGCTTCCACTGGCACGGCAAGGTGCAATCGCTTCACCTCACTCCCGACGATCCGTGGCGCATCTGGCGCATCCAGCGCGAGGGAGGCACCCATGCCTGAATCTGCCCCTTTTCTCCCGCTCGAGGACCCGCACCACGATCCCTCCTGGTACAAGGACGCGGTGATCTACCAGCTCCACGTCAAAAGCTTCTTCGATTCCGACAATGACGGGATCGGCGATTTCAAGGGATTGATCGGCAAGCTCGATCACATCGCCAATCTGGGCGTCACCGCAGTCTGGCTGCTGCCGTTCTATCCCAGTCCGCGCCGCGACGATGGCTACGATATCGCTGACTATTACGAGGTGAGCTCGGATTACGGGACGCTCGAGGATTTTCGGAATTTCGTACAGGCCGCCCATAAGCGCGGCATCCGGGTGATCACCGAGCTCGTTATCAATCACACCTCCGATCAGCACCCGTGGTTCCAGGCGGCGCGCAAGGCCCCGCCCGGGAGCCCCGAGCGCGATTTCTACGTCTGGTCGGACGACGACGAGAAATATGCCGGCACGCGGATCATCTTCTGCGACACCGAGAAATCGAACTGGAGCTGGGACGAGGAGGCGGGCGCCTATTACTGGCATCGCTTCTATTCGCACCAGCCAGACCTCAATTTCGACAATCCGCGCGTGCTTGAGGAAGTCATCAAGGTGATGCACTTCTGGCTCGACATGGGTGTCGACGGCCTCAGGCTCGATGCGATCCCCTATCTGATTGAGCGCGAGGGCACCTCGAACGAGAACCTCCCCGAGACGCACGAGGTGTTGCGCAAGATCCGCGCGAATCTCGACGAGCATTATCCCGACCGCATGCTAATCGCCGAGGCCAATATGTGGCCCGAGGATACGCAGCAATATTTCGGGCCACAAGGCGAGGAGTGCCACATGGCGTTCCACTTCCCGCTTATGCCTCGCATGTACATGGCGGTGGCGCAGGAGGATCGCTTTCCGATCACCGACATCATGCGCCAGACCCCGCCCATTCCCGAGCAATCGCAATGGGCGATCTTCCTGCGCAATCACGATGAATTGACGCTCGAGATGGTGACGGATGCCGAGCGCGACTATCTGTGGGAGACCTATGCCAGCGAGCGGCGCGCACGGATCAATCTTGGCATCCGCCGCCGCCTCGCCCCCCTGATGGGCCGTGACCGTCGCCGGATCGAGCTGATGAACGCGCTGCTGCTCACGATGCCGGGCACGCCGATCATCTATTACGGCGACGAGATCGGCATGGGCGACAACATCTTCCTCGGAGATCGTGACGGAGTGCGGACCCCGATGCAATGGTCGCCAGACCGCGCCGGCGGGTTCAGCCGCGCTGACCCGCCGCGCCTCGCCCTCCCCCCGATCCAGGATCCGCTTTACGGCTATGAGGTGGTGAACGTCGAAAGCCAGGAGCGCGACGGGCACTCTTTGCTCAATTGGACCCGCCGGATGCTGGCGGTGCGCAAGCAATATGATGTATTCGGACGGGGCAAGCAGCATTTCCTCAAGCCCCGCAACCGCAAGGTGCTGGCCTATCTGCGCGAGCACATGGTGGACGCGGAGGGCAAGGCGGGGCAGACGATCCTGTGCGTCGCCAATCTCGCCTCAAGCGCGCAGGCGGTCGAGCTGGACCTCTCCGCCTATGCGGGGCGCGTGCCGGTCGAGCTTTCGGGCGAGACGCCTTTTCCGGCGATTGGCCAGCTGCCCTTCCTCCTCACCTTGCCGCCTTACGGCTTCTACTGGTTTCGCCTCGCAGAGGATGTGGAGGCGCCCGATTGGAGTTCGGGCGCGCCCGGCGAGGGAGTGGAACACCACACTTTCGTGCTTCGCCCCGAGCTGGCGGACGTGCTCGAAGATCACAATCGCGAGGTGCTCGAGGACGATATCCTGCCCGGCTACATCCCTGAGCGGCGCTGGTTCGGAGAGAAGGACGAAGGCGTGCGTGAGGCGCATGTGGTGCGCCATGTCGAACTCGGCCGCGACCTCCTGCTGACCGAGGTCGACATCGCTGACGGCCAGAGCATCTACACACTGCCGCTCGGCATTGCCTGGGAGGGCCAGCACGAAGGGCCGTTCGCGCCTAATCTTGCGCTCGCCAGGGCGCGGAGGGGGCGCAATGTCGGCCTCCTGACCGACGGATTCGCGGTCAACAGTTTTCCGCGCGCGATCATCCGCGCCTTCCACGAGAACGCCGAATTCGACAGCGGCGAGGGCAAGCTCGTGTTCGAGCGCGAGAACGGCTTCGATCTCGACGAGGACACGCCCGCCGAATGGCTCGCTGCCGAACAGTCGAATTCGAGCCTGATCCTTGCGGACAAGGTCGTGGTCAAGCTGCTGCGCCGGGTCCAGGCGGGTATCCATCCCGAGGCTGAGGTCACCAAGTTCCTGTGCGATCGCGGTTTTAACGCTGTCGCCCCCTTTCTGGGGCAGGCGCGGCGGATCATGCCGGACGGGACGAGCTTCACGCTGATCCTCGCGCAGGGTTTCGTGCGCAATCAAGGCGATGGCTGGCGCTGGACGCTCGATGCGCTCGAGCGCGCTGTGCTTGATGCGCGGGCTCTGCCCGATGAGGGCTCGCCAGTGGTTGGCTATGCCCGGTTTGCCGCCCGCCTCGGCCAGCGCCTCGCCGAGATGCACGCTTTGCTAGCCAAGGCTCCCGAGGACGATCCGGCCTTCGCGCCCGGCACTCTCGATAGAGGCGCAGCGGGCCGGCTGGCTGAGCGGGTGAACCGCGGCCTTGACCGCGCGCTTGCGATCCTGCGCAAGGCCGGGCTCGAGGGCGGCGAAGCCGACACGCTCGCCCGGCTCGCCGATCGCCGCGAGGCGCTGCGCGACCGGATCATCGCGATCGCCGCCGACGCCACTGGCACGCGCATAGCCCGTGTCCATGGCGATCTCCATCTCGGCCAATTGCTTGTCGCGGGCGACGAGATCGTGTTCATCGATTTCGAGGGCGAGCCGAGCCGCCCGGTCGAGGAGCGCCGCGAGAAGGACGTGCCGCTGCGCGACGTCGCAGGGATCCTGCGCAGCTTTGCCTATGCAGGCGCTGCGGTGCGCCGCGAATTGCCCGCTCTCGCTGCGCTCGAAGAGGAGCGCGCCAGCGAACTCTTCGCCCGGTTCGAGAGCGAGGCGCGGCGTGATTTCCTCAACGCATACAGCGCGCTCGCAGAGCCCTTTGCCCAATCCCTTCTCGACCTCTTCGAGCTTGAGAAGGCCGCCTACGAGATCGCCTACGAAGCCTCCAGCCGGCCCGACTGGCTGCCCATCCCGCTCGCCGGCCTCGCCAGCGCGGCAGAACGCCTGACATCCGGAGATACGCATTGAGTCCCCCCTTGAGCCAACCCGCCCCGCTCACCGATAGCGGCCTTGCCGCGCTCGCCTCGGAAGCGGTCGAGGGCCGTCTCACCGATCCTTTCGCCGCGTTCGGCCCGCATGGCGAGGGCGCGAACCGGATCGTGCGCAGCTTTCTGCCCGGTGCCGAGGGGGTAACACTCGTCAATGCGAAATCGGGCAAGACCATCGCGCAGATGGAGGAGATCGGCCAAGGTCTGTTCGTCGGCAAGCTTGGCCGCAACCGCCATTACCGGCTGCGCATCCGCTGGCCCGACACGATCCAGGAGACCGAGGATCCCTATGGATTCGGCCTGCTGCTGGGTGATCTCGACCTCCACCTCTTCTCAGAAGGCCGCCACCGCGATCTCGCACGCAATTTCGGCGCTGTGCCAAAGCGCATCGATGGCGTTGACGGGGTGCTGTTCAGCGTCTGGGCGCCCAATGCACGGCGCGTCTCGGTGGTGGGCGATTTCAACAGCTGGGATGGACGCCGCCACCCGATGCGCCTGCGCCACGATGCGGGTGTCTGGGAGCTGTTCCTTCCCCGCCTCGGCCCTGGCGAACGCTACAAGTATGAGGTGGCCGGGGCCCAGGGCACGGTGATCCAGAAGGCCGATCCGCTCGCCCGTCGCACCGAATTGCCCCCCGCAACCGCCTCGATCGTCGAGCCGCTTCCCGATTTTCGCTGGTCCGACGAGGACTGGATGGAGCGCCGCCACGCCGTGCAGCAGCCCGATCGACCGATGGCGATCTACGAGGTCCATCCCGGCAGCTGGATGAAGCCTGGGGAGGATATTCACTCGACCTTCGGCTGGCGCGCGCTGGCCGAGCGGCTCATTCCCTATGTCGCCGATCTCGGATTTACGCATGTCGAGTTTCTGCCGATCATGGAGCATCCCTTCGCGGGCTCGTGGGGTTATCAGCCGCTCTCGCAATTCGCCCCTTCCGCCCGCTTCGGCACACCCGAGGGCTTTGCGCATTTCGTCGATGAGGCGCACCGCGCCGGGATCGGCGTGATCCTTGATTGGGTGCCTGCACACTTCCCGACCGATCCGCACGGTCTTGCCACTTTCGATGGCACGCATCTCTACGAACATGCCGATCCGCGCGAGGGATTTCATCAGGACTGGAACACCCTGATCTATAATCTCGGCCGGCGCGAGGTCGCGGGCTTCCTGCTCTCCAGCGCGTTGTGGTGGGCGCGCGAATTCCATGTCGATGGCCTGCGCGTCGATGCGGTCGCCTCGATGCTCTATCGCGATTACAGCCGCAAGGAGGGTGAATGGGTGCCCAATGTTCATGGCGGACGCGAGAACCTTGAGAGCATCGCCTTCCTGCGCGAACTCAACCAGAGGCTCGCCGCTGACGGCATGGGCGCGATCACGCTCGCCGAGGAATCGACCGCCTTTCCCGGCGTCACCGCCCCCGCGTCCGAAGGCGGGCTCGGCTTCGACTACAAGTGGAACATGGGCTGGATGCACGACAGCCTCGAATATGTGAAACGTGATCCGGTCCACCGCTCGTGGCACCACAACGAGATTACCTTCAGCCTCGTCTATTCGTTCTCCGAGCGGTTCGTCCTGCCAATCAGCCACGACGAGGTGGTGCACGGCAAGGGTTCGCTGCTCGGCAAGATGCCGGGGGACGAATGGCGGCAATTTGCCAATCTGCGTGCCTATCTCGCCTTCCTGTGGACCCATCCGGGCAAGAAGCTGCTGTTCATGGGCTGCGAGCTTGGCCAGCCTTCCGAGTGGAACCACGATGCGCAGATCCCTTGGGACCTGCTCGAGGATGCGAAGCACGCGGGCATCCAGCGGCTGGTGCGCGATCTCAACCGGCTGCACACCGAGGAAAGCGCACTCCATGCACGCGACGCCGACCCTTCGCACTTCGACTGGATCGTGGGCGATGACAGCGTCAATAGCGTGCTCGTGTGGCAGCGCGAAGGAAAGCACGGCGACGCGCCGCTGGTAATCGCGGCAAACCTCACCCCCGAGCCGCAGCACGGCTATCGCATCGGTGTGCCCTTGCGCGGGCCATGGCGCGAGATCTTCAACAGTGATGCAGGCTGCTATGGCGGCTCGGACACCGGCAATGGCGGCCGCATCGACAGCTCGGACGAACCGCTGCACGGCCGCCCCGCCTCGCTCTCGCTCGTCCTGCCCCCGCTTGGCCTGCTGGTGCTAAAGCCCGGGAGCGCCACTTGATCGTCGGTCGGCTCGAGCCCGGCGCACCCTATCCGCTCGGCTCGACCTTTGACGGGCTCGGGGTGAACTTCGCCGTCTTCTCCGCGCATGCGACGCGCATCGAGCTGTGCCTGTTCGACCAGACCGGCAGCAAGCAATTGGCGAGCTACGATCTGCCCGAATGGACCGACGAGGTTTGGCACGGCTACCTGCCCGGCGCCCGGCCCGGGCAGCTCTACGGCTATCGCGCGCACGGCCCTTATGCCCCGCACGAGGGACACCGCTTCAATCCAGGCAAGCTCCTGATCGATCCTTACGCCCGCAAGCTCGAAGGCCCGCTGCGCTGGACGGACAGCCTGCACGGCTACAATGTCCGTTCGCCGCGCGGCGATCTTAGCTTCGATCGCCGCGACAGCGCGCGCGCGCTGCCCAAGAGCGTGGTCACCAATGAGAGCTTCGACTGGTCGGGCGACACACGCCCGCGCACGCCGTGGCCTGAAACGGTGATCTACGAGGCGCATGTGAAGGGCCTCACCAAGCTGCTCGAGGACGTGCCGCCCAGCGAGCGCGGAACCTACGCCGCGCTCGCTCATCCCAGCGTGATCGAGCATTTGCAGCGCCTCGGCATAACCGCGCTCGAATTGCTGCCAATTCACGCCTTCACCAATGATCGCTTCCTTCAGGAAAAGGGGCTCTCCAATTACTGGGGCTACAACACGCTCAGCTATTTCGCCCCCCAACGCGGCTATTTCGCGCAAGCGAACGACCATGATGAACTGCGCATAGCGGTGCGCCGCCTTCATGCCGCAGGGATCGAGGTGATCCTCGATGTCGTCTACAACCATACTGCCGAGGGCTCGGAACTCGGGCCGACGCTGAGCTGGCGCGGGCTCGACAACGCGACTTATTACCGGCTCCAGGAAACCGACCCGCGTTATCTCGTCAACGACACCGGGACGGGAAACACGCTCAATTTCTCGCGCGCGCGGGTGGTGCAGATGGTGATGGACTCGCTGCGCTACTGGGCGACGAGCTACGGGATCGACGGGTTCCGGTTTGATCTGGGCACCGTGCTCGGGCGCACCGACGAGGGCTTTCGCCCCAACGCCCCGCTCTTCGCCGCCATCCGGCAGGACCCGGTGTTGCAGAAGCTCAAGCTCATCGCGGAGCCATGGGACATCGGGCCGGGCGGCTACCAGCTTGGCAATTATCCGCCCGGTTTCGCCGAGTGGAACGACCGATTCCGCGACACCGTCCGACGCTACTGGCGGGGCGACAACGCGCAGCGGCCCGAACTGGCCGCGCGCCTTGCGGGTTCGGGCGACCTGTTCGACCGGCGCGCGCGGCGCCCGTGGGCTTCGGTCAATTTCCTGACCAGCCATGACGGCAACACGCTCGCCGATCTCACCGCATACGAGAAGCGCCACAATGAGGCGAACAAGGAGGGCAATCGCGACGGGCACGAGCACAACTTCGCCCGCAACTGGGGCGTCGAGGGGGCGAGTGACGACGAAGCAATCCGCAAGACCCGCGCGCTTGTTCGCCGCTCGATGCTCGTCAGCCTCTTCGGCGCGCTCGGCACACCAATGCTGCTTGGCGGCGACGAGTTCGGCCGGACCCAGCGCGGCAACAACAACGCTTATTGCCAGGATAATGCAATCAGCTGGCTCGACTGGGAGCAAGCGCGCAGCGTCCAGGGCGAGGAGCTGACCCGGTTCGTCGCGCGGCTCGCGCAATTGCGGCGTGATCATCCCGTGCTGCGCAGCGGGGTTTTCCTCCACGGCCAAGAGGAGGCCGCCGAGGGCCTTCCCGACATCGACTGGTGGGACGAGCGCGGTGTCCATCTCGCGCCCGAGGACTGGGATAATGGCGAGGGCCGTGCTCTGTTGATGCGCCGCGCCGAGAGGCGGGAGGACGGCTCGCTCGAGGCGGTGAGCTTGCTGCTCAACGCGAGCGAAGAGGCGCTAAGCTTCAAGCTTCCCCCGCCGCAGGTGCCGCGTCGCCTGTTGATCGACAGCGCGCATCCCGAAGCCGAGGCGCGGGACGACATCCAAGATACCTATGTCCTCGCACCGCGCGCGGCCGCGTTGCTCTCGTGGCGGCAGGAACACCGCGTATGATGCGCTGGGGACCGCGCCTCCTGCCCGGCGGAGGGGCGAAGTTCACGCTGTGGGCGCCTTCGGTGCAGGGCGTGACACTGGTGCTCGGCGATGGCGAGGAAGTGTCGATGGAGGCGGGCGCAGATGGCTGGTTCACCGCTGAGGCCTCCGCAGAGCCTCGCACGCGCTACCGCTTCCGGCTTCCCGGCGGGCTCGCGGTGCCCGACCCGGCCTCGCGGCGGCAGGACGGGGGCGTGCACGGCTGGAGCGTGGTGTGCGATCCGGAGGATCACGCCTGGCACAAAACAGATTGGCAGGGCCGACCGTGGGAGGAAATGGTCATCTGGGAATGCCATGCCGGCATCCTCGGCGGCTTTTCCGGGGTTGCCGCGCGCCTGCCAGAGCTCGCCGCGATGGGCATTACCGCGATCGAGCTGATGCCGGTCGCCGCGTTCTCGGGTAGCCGCAACTGGGGCTATGACGGCGTCCTGCCCTATGCTCCCGCCGAGGCCTATGGCTCGCCGGCCGATCTCAAGGCGCTGGTCGACCGCGCGCACGAACTCGGCCTCGCGGTGCTCCTCGATGTGGTCTACAACCACTTCGGCCCGGACGGCAATTATCTCGGCGCCTATGCGGCCGACTTCTTCCACGATGCGCACACGCCCTGGGGTCAGGCGGTCAGCGTCAATCGCGAGCCGGTGGCGCGCTTCTTCATCGACAATGCGCTGATGTGGCTCGAGGAATACCGCATCGACGGCCTGCGCTTCGATGCGGTCCACGCGATCGGCGACACCGCCTTCCTCGACCGCATGGGACGCGAATTGCGCGCTGCGTGCGCCGAGCGGCACACCCATCTCGTGCTCGAGAACGAGGCCAACGATCCCGCGCGGCTCGAAGGGCCGTTCGATGCGCAGTGGAACGACGATTTCCACAATGCCGCCCACGTGCTGCTGACCGGCGAAACCGCGAGCTACTACGCCGCCTTCGCGGAGCGCCCCGCCCAGCATCTCGCCCGGTGTCTTTCCGAGGGCTTCGCCTATCAGGGCGAGGCAATCGAGCCGGGCCGGATAAGGGGCGCGCCGAGCGGACATCTGCCGCCTGCCGCTTTTGTCAATTTCCTCCAGAATCACGACCAGATTGGCAACCGTGCGATGGGCGAGCGGCTGATGATGCTGGCGGGCGAGGCGGCGACGAGGGCCACGAGCGCGCTGCTGCTGCTCACGCCGGGCATTCCGCTGCTGTTCATGGGCGAGGAATGCGGATCGCGCGCGCCCTTCCTGTTCTTCACCGATTTCGACAACGAGCTTGCCGATGCCGTGCGCGAGGGGCGCCGCCGCGAATTCGCAGGCTTCCCCGCCTTTACAGACCCCGCAGCGCGGGCTGCAATCCCCGATCCCAATGCGCCCGCGACCTTCGCCGCCTCGCTGCCGGAGCCGGGGCCGGATGCGGAGGAGTGGCGCGCCTTCTACAGCGGTTTGCTGGCGATCAGGGCGCAGCGTCTCGTCCCGCATCTGCGCGGATGCCGGAGCCTCGGGGCTGAGGCCATTGATGAGCAGACGGTGTGCGCCGCATGGCGGCTCGGCGACGGGACGGTCTGGCGCATCTGTGCAGGCTTTGCGGCGACGGGCTTTGCGGGCGAACTGCCGCCGGGCGAGGTCGTCTGCGCAGTCGGCAATCCGGCGGCCGGGCCGTTCTGCCGGGCCACCTGCGAGGCCGTATGAGCACGCTCGAAGAACTCGCACGCGAAGCCGGCCTGTTCGCGCGCTGGGAGGATGCGGCGGGTCAGCCGCAGGAGGTGAGCGCCGGGACGCTCGAGCGGGTGCTCGCCGCTCTCGGACTGCCCGCGTCGACGCAAGGAGAAATCGACGCCAGCCGCCGCCGCCTTGTCGAACTGCGAAGCGCAGGCGCGCGCCGCTTCCTCACCGCGCAGGTCGGGGAACCGATCGCTTTGCCTGAAGGCTTGGAAGGCCCGCTGTCGCTGATCCTTGAGAACGGCGAGGCGCGCGGGATCAACGCCAAGGAGGGCTTGCGCGACGGCATCGGCGTGCCGGGCTACCATCGCCTCCTCCACGCAGCGGGCGAGACGATGATCGCGGTTGCGCCCTCGCGCTGCCGTGCCCCTGGCGACGTCCTGCCCGGCGGGCGGGGCTGGGGCGTCACCGTGCAGATCCCCTCGCTGCGCGGATCTCGGGCCGATGCGTTTGGCCATCTCGGCACGCTGGCACAGACGGCGCAGGCGCTCGGCCGGGCCGGCGCGGACCTGCTCGCGATCAGCCCGGTCCACGCACTGTTCCCGGCCGATCCGCGCCGATACAGCCCGTATTCGCCCTCAAGCCGCCGCATGCTCAACGGTCTGCTCTGCGATCCGGCGCGGGCTGGGCGAGAGGGGGACCAGGATATGCACACGCCCGACCTCGTCGATTGGGAAAGCGCGATCCCTGCCCGGCTGGCTCAGTTTCGCCGCCAGTTCGACGCGGCCTCGCCCGAGGAACGCCGGCGCATTGCCTGCGCCCCGCCCCACGTGTCCGAGCATGAAATCGACCGCCACGCGCTCCACGAAGCGCTGCATGCGCATTTTGCCGCTCAGGGTCATCATGGCTGGCGTGCATGGCCAAAGGCCTATCGTCGCCCCGATGCTCCGGCAGCGCTGGCCTTTGCCGCAGACCATCCCGAGGAGATCGCCTTCCACCGTTGGTTGCAAGGGCTGGCCCACGAGAGCCTGCTCGCCGCACAAGACGCAGCGCTGGGCGCGGGGATGCATTGCGGTCTCGTCACCGATCTTGCGGTCGGGGTTGATCCGGGCGGCGCCGATTTGTGGACCCGGCCCGAGGCGTTTCTCGAGGGCCTCTCCGTGGGTGCGCCGCCTGACCTGCTCGGGCCCGACGGGCAGGACTGGGGCCTTACCACCTTCAATCCTCTTGCCCTCCATGCTGACGGTTTCCGCGCCTTTCGCGAGACGCTTGCCGCCGCGATGGCACAGGCGGGCGGCGTTCGGATCGACCATGCGCTGGGGCTTTCGAGAATATGGGTGGTGCCGCTTGGGCAGCCATCTTCGCAGGGCTGCTACCTCGCGATGCCGCGACGCGATCTCCTGAACGTGCTGGCGCTCGAGAGCTGGCGGCACGATTGCATCGTGATCGGTGAGGATCTCGGGACCGTGCCGGCCGGCCTGCGCGACGAGCTGCGCGAGCGGCATATCTGCGGGATGCGCGTCTTGTGGTTCGAACGCGGGAAGGCGGGCAACTTTACCGATCCGGCCGATTGGACACGCGAGGCCGCTGCGATGACCAGCACGCATGATTTGCCGACCCTTGCCGGGTGGTGGCAGGGGCGCGACCTGGATTGGGCTTGCGCCCTTGATCGGGGCGCTGCGCAGGCGAACGAGGTCACAGCACGCTCGGCGCGCGAGAGCGAGAAAGCCGACCTGTGGAACCGCATCGGCGAATCCGGCCATGCGATCGGCCCGCCGCCCGCCGATCCCGAGCCTTTCGTCACCGCCGCCATCGCGCATGTCGCCGGCAGCGCCTGCGAACTCGCTCTCGTGCCGCTCGAAGATCTGATCGGGCTCGCCGAGCAGCCTAATTTGCCCGGCACCCTTGAAGAACACCCCAATTGGCGCCGACGCATGCCGAAAGCCACGAGCGCCCTGCTGGAACGCCGGGAGGTGAGCGAGCGCATCGCGGCGTTGACGAAAGGCAGAAACGCATGATCCCGCGCGCGACCTATCGCATCCAGTTCCATCCCGGCTTCACCCTCGAGGACGCACGCCGGATTGTGCCCTATCTTGCCGATCTTGGGATCAGCCACATCTATTGCTCGCCCCTCGCCGAGGCACGCACCGGCTCGGCCCACGGCTACGATGTCGTCGATCCCACTCGGATCAGCCAAGCGCTGGGCGGCGAGGCGGCGCTGCAATTGCTAGCGCACGATCTCGGCAAGCGCGGCATGGGTCTTATCCTTGATATCGTGCCCAACCACATGGCGGCCCACCCCGAGAACCCGTGGTGGAAGGACATGCTGCGTCATGGCGAGGCGAGCCGCTACGCCCGGTACTTCGACATCGACTGGAGCCGGCATGGGGGGCGCATTCTGCTTCCGGTCCTTGGCGCGCCGCTGGAAGAGGCCATCGCTGCCGGAGACATCACGCTCGCCGAGACATCCGATGGCTCTGTTCTTCGGCTTTATGGCGATCAGGATTATCCCCTTTCCGCCGGCACTGGCGAAGAGGACGACCTCGCCGCAACGCTCGAACGGCAACATTATTGCCTCGCCTGGTGGCGGCGCGGGCATGACGAGCTTAACTGGCGGCGCTTCTTCAGCATCAGCGAGCTCGCCGGGCTGCAGATCGAGGACGAGACGGTGTTCGAGGCGGTCCATGCGCTTCCCTTGCGGCTCTATCGCGAAGGGGTGATCGACGGTTTCCGGATCGATCACGTCGACGGCCTTACAGATCCGGCCGCCTATCTGCGCAAGCTGCGCACCCGGCTCGAGGACGCCGGACGCAACGATGGGCCTGCCTGGCTGGTGGTGGAGAAGATCCTCGCAGCGGGCGAAAGCCTGCCCGAGGATTGGCCGGTGGATGGGACGACCGGCTACGATTTCATGGAGGAGGTCGCGCTGCTGCTCCATGCCGAGGGCGCGGGCGAGGCGCTTGGGGAGGACTGGGCTCGGGTGTCCGGCAGACCAGCCGATTTCGAGGCGGAGGAACACCTTGCGCGCCGCCAGCTGCTGCACTGGGAGTTCACTGCCCAGTTCGAAGCCTGCGTCGATGCACTTGTCGCGCTTGCCGGGCATTCGCCCGCCACAATGCGCCACAGCCGGGCCGCGTGGGCGCGCGCAGTGGAGGCGCTGCTCACGGTGTTTCCCGTTTATCGCACTTACGGCACCGGGCAGGCGGCGCCTTCGGCAGATGCGCCGATCCTTGGTGAGGCTGCGCGCGCGCTGGAGACCGTTGCCCCGCCGGGCGAGGCACCGCTCGGGCGGACGATCCTGCGCTGGCTCGCCGGAGACGGACCTGCCGCCGAATACGCCGCCCCCTTCGTCAAGCGCTTCCAGCAACTCTCCGCGCCGATCGCCGCCAAGGCAGTCGAGGACACCGCCTTTTATCGCCACGGCCGGCTGATTTCGCGCAACGATGTCGGCTTTGCGCCCGCGCGCTTTGCCGCCCCGCCGGATGCATTTCACGATCGGCAGGAGGATCGCGCCGCGCGCTGGCCGCACGCCATGCTCGCCACCGCGACCCATGACCACAAGCGCGGCGAGGATGTGCGCGCGCGGCTGTTCGCGATCAGCGAGGTGGCAGGCGAGTGGATCGACATAAGCGCGCGCTGGAGGGAGGCGTGGCCGGATATCGATGATGTCGACGAGGGCGATCTAGCCATGCTCCTCCAGGCGATCGTCGGCGCGTGGCCCGAAAGCGGAGACGCACGCCCCGCCTTTGCCGATCGCCTGGGCGGTTATGCGGTCAAGACCGTGCGGGAGGCCAAGCTGCGCTCCTCATGGACTGCGCCCGACGAAGCCTATGAGCGCGCAGTGTTGCGCGCGGTAGAGGCGCTGGTTCTTGGCGAGCGGGCCGCCCCTTTGCGCGCCGAGATCATCGCATTCCTCGATACGATCCGGCCGATCGAACGGGTCAAGTCGCTTGCGCAGACATTTCTGCGCCTCACCTGCCCGGGCGTGCCCGACACTTACCAGGGCACCGAACTGGCCGACCGCAGCCTGGTCGATCCGGACAACCGCCGCCCTGTCGACTATGCCGCTCGCGAGCGGATGATCGGGCAGGCGGGGGCGAAGAAGTTTCGCCTGGTGCGCGATTGTCTTCGAGTTCGGGCGCAGCGGCCCGATGTCTTTGCTGGCGGTTATGAAAGGATCCCGCTCGATCCCGATTGCATTGCCTTCGAGCGCGGGGAGGGTGCAGGCCGTCTCCTCATGGTCACAGCGCTCCGGCCCCGGGCCGGCAAACCAGCGGACTGGGTTCGGGGGCTGGTGAACACGGGCGCGCGCAGCCTGCTTGCGCCGGATGTGCCTTGCGCCATTTTCGCAAGGTGAAGTCGCCAAGCCGCACACACTCAAGGGAAAAGGAATCACCTAGGATAGGGACGGGACGACCGGTTCGTGCTCTCCTGCGCCAGGAAGTGAAAGGTCATGGTGCATCCAATGCAATTTCGAAAACATTCCTACAGCCTGATCGCCGATGGCGGGCCGCCGGGATCGGGCAGCGTGGTCGAACTCGAAGGGTCTGGGCCTCACGCTGCCCTTAATTACGTGCAACGCCAGCTTCCTGACAGGGAGGTTGAGCTCTTCGAGGATGGCTTGCGGCTTGGCACGGTCAAATGCACCCGTGCCGGGTATTGGGTGATCCTGCCAAGGCACGTGCTGATCGGGCGCAGTCGTGCCACCGATGAATTGGAGCGACAAAGCGCAGCGGGCTGAGCCGGGCGCATGTTTCAAGCGTAGCGCGGGGCTATCGCACGCTTTCTCGGGGCCGGGCCATCCAGCGCCGCCGAATACCTCTCTCCTCTGGGTCTGGCCTGACGCGAAGCGGCGGGCTATTCCTCGCCGGGCCGATATTGGCGCACCAGCATCGCGTTGCGCTCTGCCAGATCCATCGGCACCCGCTTGGTCAGCCCGGCTGCGAACATCTCCATCTGGTCATCATGATGCGGCGAGCCTGGACGGCCGGTCGCGGCACCGTAGGGAGACACGGTCTCCACGCGCTGCCGCCCATCCTCGTCCCATTCGACGAGAATGACGAGACCATCCCCCACAATCGCCCGCAGCGTGCCGGTGGGTTCGTCGATCACCGAACTGACCGCGCGCAGCACGTCGGGGCCGCCCGCCAAGGGAACGCGCTTCTCCCCGCGATGCAGCTGGTTGAGCTTGCTCCATTCGACGTCGAGACGCCCATGATGGCGCATCAGGAAATCGCGCGCAGCCTCGAGACTGGCCCTGAGCGTCGGCGGGGTCTGGCCCTGGAAGATCGCGGCCCCGATCGGCTGGAACGTGAGCAATGCAATGCCTGCCGAGCGGTTGTCGGCGGTCATGTAAAGGTCCCAGGCTTTGAGCAGCGCCACCGCCTCGGCCAAGTCCGGCTCGCTCGCCCAAGGAGATGCGAGCACCGAGGCCTTGAGCAGCCCGGCGAGCGAGGCGGGATCATAGGCGGTGTCCATCTTGATCGCCCACAGGGCGTCACGATCGGTTTTGCCGGCCGCTTTCATCAGCGCGGTCGCGCGGCGCGCGCGGTTGGTAAGATCGGTCTCGATCCCGAAGCGCCCGGGCACGCCGCTCGCTTTGGGATCGCTTGCCGATCCCATCTGCTGGAAGGGTGAGGAATTGGCTTCCGTCACCCATCCTTCGGGCGGGTTCTCGACATGCGGCAGCGTCTCGAAAGGCTCGAAGCCGGTCCAAACGAGGCTGCTGTCATCGCCCGGAAGCATACCCTTCCAGTCCGGCCCTTCCACGCGCTCGGGCATCCGGGCGAGGTAATAGCGCGCGATGTTGCCCTCGCGATCGGCCATCACGCGATAAGTGCTGGGAATGCGGCCCTGTGCCACGATCGCCCGGCCCTCGGCCACCGAGCGCGCCTTCATCAGACGGTAGGTGTCCTCGATCCCGAGCGCCTCGTCCATGCTCGCCCAGCGCAGCGCGACCGCCCCCTCGTCTGTGTCGAACACGGGGCCGTGGACGGACCAGCGCAGCGGCCGCTTCAGCTCGGTGACGCCAGGGCCTTCCCGCACCCGGATCAACGCTTCGCTCTGATCGAAGTCCCGCCACTCGCCATCGAGCCGATATTGCGCCGGATTGTCGGGGTTGATCGTGAGCTTGTAGGTGTCGATGAGATCGGGCCGGTTGACCGTTGCCGCCCAGCCGAAATCGGCATTGGCCCCGAGCAGCAGCATGGGCGAACCGGGAAAGGCGCCGCCCGTGAAATTGAGGCCCTCATCCGAAGACACGGTGGCCTCGAGCCAGGCGAGGATGCCGCTGAGCGGCTGATGCGAATTGGCGATAAGCCGGGTGGCACCATCGCTGGAGGCGGCGGGAGCGACGGCAAAGGCGTTGCTGCCCAATTCCGCCCGGTGCGCGCACAGGAGCGGCATCGCGCAAAGCCCGGCCTTGACCTGCAGGGATTGCCCGGCCTCGAGGCTGCGCTCGCCGCCCGGCGCGACCAGTTGCGAGAGCGTGCGCGACATGCCGTAGAACAGCGGGCTCTGGAAAATTGCGTTGCGCAGGATGTCCATGCCCGTGAGCGGGAACAGATCGGGCCGGGCCACCTCTTCCGGGTGCCGCGCGGCGTAGAGGTTGACCCCATCGGCATAGGCATCGAGATAGGCGCGGGTTGCAGGAGCAAGCTGCGGCCAGGCCCCCTCTGCCTCTTCGGGCACCCGCAACAGCTGAAGCAGGTATGCGGTCTGGGCCTCCGCTGCATCCCGGGTGACGAGCCGATGCATGTTGCCTGCCATCATCGCCTCCTGGACGAGCGCGAAATCATCCTCGGCAAAGGCATAGCCCAGGGCAAAGGCGGCGTCGGCATCGCGGCTGCCATGCACCCGGGGGACGCCCCACTGGTCGCGTCCGATCACGCCGTCATACTCGCTGGCGCGCGCGATTGCCGCCGCGCGGTCGAAGCCGGAAGCGGGAACGGTTGCGGCGGCCCCCACCATTGCGAACATCACGATCGCGGCCTCTTTCAGTCGGCTGTGCATCAGGGCTCCTCTCACATTTGCGTGCGATCATGCACTGATCGGGGGCAGGAGCGAACCCCAAAATCGCCCGCTCCGATTTGGGCAGGCAGCAGACCCATCGATGCCAGTCCTCCGATCTGAGCGGCTGACGCCGCGCGCTCAGAAACCGTAGCGCAGGCCGACCCACACGGTCCGGGGAACGCCAAGGTCTATCGAGCCGCCCTGGTTGCGCGTGATGATCGCCTCATCGAGCAGGTTCTCGCCTCGCACGATCAGCGAGAAGCTGTCGATAAGGGGAGCCGAGAAGAACGCATCGAGCGTGGTGGCGGGCGCCAGCCGGTCGGTTTCGAGATCGTCTTCGAACTGCACCGAGATGTGGCGCAAGGTGGTTGCCAGCTGCCAGCCGGGGGCCGGTTGCCACCGGATCGTCGCCGAGGCGGCGAATTCGGGCGTTTGCGGCGGGCGGTTGCCATCGAGCGCGATCGAAGCGCCTCGCCCGCGAATGCTCGCATCGGTGTAGGCGATTGAGCCATCGAGGCTGAGAGTGCCGAAGAGGGCAGCAAGACTGGCCTCGATCCCGCGCGCTTCGATTGCGGGCAGGTTGCGCCGCTGACGCAGGTTCTGTGCGATGGTGACGTTGGCGATTGCGTCTTTCACCTCGTTGTCGAAGGCGGTGATCGAAACCAGCACCTCATTGACCGGCTGCCAGTCAAATCCGACTTCAAAGCCCTCCAGCCGCTCATTCTCGAGCGCGGCATTGGCCTGCGTCACCACCGGGAAGACGACGAAGGGGCGGTAAAGCTCATTCAGTGTCGGCAGGCGCATGCCGGTATAGGCCGCCGCCCGCAGCTCGAGCCGCCTCGTGGCGTTGAACACCGCGCCCGCGCGCCAGTTGACGGCCCAGTCGGTGCGATCGGGCGCGATCAGTTCGTCGACCACCACGCCCGATGCATTGCGCGCGATGAAAAAGCCGTCGGTGATGCTGGTGCGATATGCGCGCAGGCCGCCATTGATCAGCAGCGGGCCGATTTGCCAATCGTCCTCGATGAAGATGCCCAGATTGTCGGTGTGGCCGCCTGCATTGCGCCGCTCGGTGATGGTGCCGGTGAAGGCGCTGATCGCGGTTTCGAACAGCTCGCCTTCGGAACGCCGGTAGTCGATGCCGATGCGGATATCGTGCGCCTCGTCGATCGGCGGGCGGACTTCCACCTTTCCGCCGAGGCCGGTCGAGGGGGTGTTGCGCTGATCAAGCACCGGCACGAACCTTGTTGACGATATGACCACATTGTCGAAATTGCGGGCTTGGACATAGCCGAGCGCATCGGCCTCCCATTCGCCACGGCCGATCAGGCGAATGCTCGCATCCTGCCCTTCGATCATCGAATCCGCGCCATTGAAGCGCAGCGCGCGCCGATCCTCGAAAGCACTCAGGCGCGCCTGAAGCTCGAAACCGGGTGCGAGCGGGGCAACGCCGCGTATGCCCGCCTGCCAGCTGTCAAATGCCGCGCGGGCGCTGGCCGGGTCGCGCTGGTTGGGGGGTGTGGTGAAGAAGCCTTGTCCGCGGTCCCAGCGCCCGCTCACCGTCGCGAAGCCTGCGCCAAGCCTCTGCGTGAGCGCGCCGCTCGCCTCGGTTTCGGCGCGGTCATTGATGCCGAAATTGCCGAGCAGCGGCCCGACTTGCGGCCCGGCACTCTCCAACTCGATCGTTCCCGTCAACGCGCCCGCGCCAAACGGACCCGATCCTCCCCCGCGCGTGATGCGGATCGAGCCCAGTGTCTCGGGGGCAACGGAGGTGAAGGGGACATAGCCGAAGAACGGATCGGCGATCGGCACTCCATCCAGCAGCACCAGCGCGCGGCTGGTGGCGTTGCCGCCGATCGCGCGCAGGGTGACGCCTTGCGCGGTCGGATTGGAGGACCGGCTGTCAGACCGGCGGAACTGCTGGAAGCCCGCGACATTGCGCAGCGCGTCGTCGAGGCGGCCAGAGCCACTGGTCACGATCGTCTCGCGCTCCAGCGTGGTGGTCGCATAGATGCCGATGGAAAGCGCCGGATCGAGCCCGCGTCCGGTGACGATGATCTCCGCCTTCTTCTCTTCCCGATCCTTCCCCTCCTCCTGCGCGGTTTCGCTATCCTGCGCGGCCAGCGGTGCGCCCAAGGCAAGGGAGAGCGCCAGGGCGAAAGGGCTGGTGGCACGGAGCGGAGGGAGCTTCATTGTCGATTCCGGATTGAGCTTGAGGGAATGGCGCTTGCAAGGGGGCTGGCGATGCGATCGGTGCGGTGCGGTGCCCAGCGAGGTCGTGTTGCTGCGGAGCGTTCGCCCGCGGGTCAGGTCATGCGCTGCAACACGTTGTCCTTCAGGATGAGATGGTGTCGCAGCGCCGCGCCGACATGCAGCGCGATCAATGCGACGAACAGCCAGCCCAGGATTTCATGCGCCTCGCGCCCGACGAGATAGGCCGGATCGGCGCGGGTCACGGCAAGCTTGGGCAAGTCGACAAGGCCGAACCATGACAAGGGATATTTACCCGCCGAGGCCATGATCCAGCCCGAAACCGGCATGGCAAGCATCAGGAAGTAGAAGACGAATTGGACTGCACGCGCCGCAGATTTCTCCCAGGCGCCAACGCTCTCAGGATAGGCCGGATGCTTCCAGGTCAACCGCCAGAGGATTCTGAGGATCGTCAACGCCAGCACCGTCATCCCGATCGCCTTGTGAGCCGGGATCACACGCACGATGTCTTCGAGCGCATCGTTCAGCAGCCCGGTCAGCAGATTGCCGATGACGAGGATGGCGATGACCCAATGCAGCGCCCGGGCCACGCGATTGTAGCGCTGTAACGCTGCAAAAGCCGGTGTGCCATGTCCAGGCAGATGCGAAACGGAGGCATTCATAATCAACTATATCCCGGATCGATGGTGTGGTGTGGTAGGCGACGGCAAGAGAACTCGAGATCCCTATCCGCCGCGCCATGGCAACGAGCTATCCAACTCCTTTTCAGAAGAAAAGGATTGCACCTGCAGCGATGCTGTCGCTTTGGGCCTCGTTGCCGCCATGCGCCTCGCTCATCGCGCGCGTGTATTCCGCGAGCAGAGTGACCCAGTCGGTGAGGCCATAGCGCAGTTGCCCGACATAGCTCGAATTGGTGCGCACCAGCTCATTGTTCGGCGCAGCCTCGTTCTCGGTCAGATCGAGAGTGCTCTCGCCGTAGCTCGCACCGAGCGAAATCTTGCCGAAGGTGGCGAGGCCCTGGAGGTAGAACCCGTTGCTGCCGCGCGGATTGCCGAGCGCATCGGTGTCGAGCAGGTTGAGCACTGTCGTGCCGAGGCCCTTGGCGGTGTACCAGTTGGCGACCGCGGAGAACGGCCCCACGGTGAACTTGCCGCCGAGATCGAGCCCGCGCCCGGTGTAGGAGACGAGGCCGCCGGTGCCTTCGCCGATCGTCTCGTGCCGCTGGGTCACGCCCGAGGCCCACAGCCGCATCGCGATCTCCCCGAAGGCCTTGTCATAGGTGAGCTTGCCCTGGAAGCCCGGCGCGGTGTTGGTCTGTGGCGGGGCGGTCAGCGATTGCAGCGGTTGGAACACCCCGACCGACGCCTGGAACCCGCCCAGAGTGGGGGAGGTGTAAGTGATCTGCGGCTGGAAATCGGTATAGATATAGCCCGAGCCGATCCGCCCGAGCGTGGTGTTGCCCGGAGCGACATTGCCGCCCGGAGGGCCTGCGGCGAGCAGGGTGATGTCGTTGAGGATCGCCTCGGAGGAGAACAAGCCGATGTCGCGGCCCATCTTGATCCTCCCGAACTCGCCGCCGATCGTCAGATAGACTTGGCGAAAGTCGATCCCGGCGGTGGCGAGCGCAGTCGGCTGACCGCCGCTGTTGGCGCCCAGCGGACCCCAAACGGCAGAATTGATACCAGGATACATCCCGAAATGCGCCCCGATATCGAGCCCGGCCTGCTCGGTGGTGACATCGATCAGGAGGTATCCGGGCAGCAGCCCGTTGCGAACCGCGTTCGAACTGTTGGCGCCTACCGCGGCGATCCCCCCGCCGACCGTGGTGTTTGGCCCCGGCGTGTCGGGATTATCGTTGACGTAGAAGGCGTTGATCGAACCCGAGAACTTGATCGTCGCAGGCCCCACCTCAAGCCCTATTCCGCTTTGCGTCATCCGCACCATCCGACTGGAATCGAGGTCTTCGGCGGCTTCCTCCTGGGCAGCGATCTGCGGCGAGGCTGCGGGCGCTGCTGCTTGAGCCGGAGCCGGAGCCGGAGCCGGAGCGGGGTCCGGTCTGGTGCGGGTTTCGGCCATGATCTGGTCGAATTCCTCCTTGGTGAGAATGCCCTTTTCGTGGAGCCGCTGAAGCAATTGCTGCGTCGCCGAATCTTGTGCAAATGTAGGCGTGGATCCGGCCTCAAGAGCCAGTGCCGCTGCAGCCCCGCGCAGCAGATATCTGATTTTCATTTCGCATCCCCATCCGTCTTTTTTTGTCGTGCCTTTCGACCGCCGGATGGTGCAGCATTAATTTTTTAGCCGATATTAGACCTTGGTTTTGCGACTTTAGTCGAATCTTGCGCGTCCTCCTGCAATACTAAAGTCGAATAGGACCGCCCCTCACGCGGCTGTAAAACAGCGGCATCAATTCATGCTTTGCGCGCTTCCGGAATGAAGGGAAAACGGCAAGGCTGCGTCAGAGGAGGGACACCATGAAAAACATTTTCGGATACGGCATTCTCGCAGCCGCAACCGGCGCCTTCGCGCTTGTCGCCGTGCCTTCGGCCCACGCCCATGGCGACATGGTGCCGCAGGCCGTTGACACTTCCGATCTGCCGGACATCGGCGAGGAATGGCTCGAGGAAAATCCCTATACCGGCCACGAGCGTGCGATCGAGATCGGTGCGTCCGCATATAATCAGAACTGCGCGCGCTGCCACGGGCTTGATGCGCTTTCGGGCGGCATCGCGCCGGACCTGCGTTACCTCGAGGTCGGGGCCGAGGGCGATTCCTGGTACATCTACCGCTTCAAGGAAGGCTCGTCTCATGAAGGCCGCGTCTACATGCCTGCCTTCGGGCAGGATCTCGGCCAGAAGGCCGGCTGGGCGATCCGCGCCTATCTCGAGACGCAAATTCCCGACGACATCTGAAACAATTTGGGGCCACGCGGCTGGGCCGGCGGGAGGGGTTGTCTCCTGCCGGCCCCTTCTTGTCGCAGCGCCGCTCGGCCTGCGCGCTGCCAAGCCTGATCTGTGTGGATCGAAGGTTTGCGAATAATCTTCTGCGTCCTGCGGTCGGAGGCGGCGGGCCGAGGCTCAGCCGTCGATACGAGGGAGAAGCTCTGCCTCGAGTGCCGGATAGAAATGCGACACCGAGCGATGGATCTCGTAGCGCGCCACCCTGACATCAGCGAAGCGTTGCGGGATGGGGATGTTGCTCGCCTCCGTCATGTCGAGGCCACCCACCACGGCGCTGCGCAGGGCATCCTCGATCCAGATCAGCCAGTCGCGGGTTTGCGCGATTGCCTGCCCCTGAGGATCGAGAGGGCCATGCCCCGGCAGGAGCTGGCGGTGCGGGATTGTCTCGAGTTTGCCGAGCGAGCTTTGCCAAGCAGCGAGGTTCGCATGCGGGGTGGCGGGCGCGCGATTGTGGAACACCAGCCCGCCGGCGATCAGCGAGCCGGTGGGCTTGTCAAGCAGCGCAAGATCGCCCTCGGTGTGGCCGGACAGGTCGAACAATTCGAGCTCTCTGCCACCGTAGGAGATAGGGCCGCTCACGGCATCGTGCGTGGGCAGAACCACTTCAGTGCCGGTCATCCATCCGCCAAGCAGGCGATACATCGCATCCGCAAAACCCGGCCCATCACGCTCCAGCCCGGCCGTGGTCTGCGGGAGGGCATGGATTTCGCGGTGCTTGAAGGCAACGTTGCCGAAACTGCGATCGGGGTGAAGATTGGTGAGATAGATGCGGGTGACAGGCTTTCCGGTCACTTGGCGGGCGAGCGCGTCCAGCGCCTTGCCAAAGGCCAGCGATGGCCCGGGATCGACCGCGATCGCTCCCGCATCGCTCGCGAGGATGATGCTGTTGGCGATCGCCCCGCCATTGGCGAATTCGATCGGATCGTCCGCGCCGCGCACCAGCCAGATGCCATCGCCGACTGCGTGCGCCACGGGCGCATAAGTTCCGGCAAATTGCTGAGCGCCGAGGATGGACGCGCGCGCCGCCAGCGGGAGCGCGAGCGCACCGGCCACCAAATGACGGCGAGTGACCATCACCGCATGGCCAGGTTGGGCGCCTGATCGCCGGTTTCTATCGTGCCGACGAATTGCACCCCGTCGGTATCGCGCGCGCGGATCGCCAGCGCGCCATCCCCTGCTGGATCGACCATCAGCGTGAAGGAGGGATCCTCGCTCACCGAGCCGTGAATTTTCAGACGGGCAAGGGGAATGCCGCTTGCATCCGCGACGACAAGCTCTTCGAGATTGTAGGCGGCGATATTCTCGACGAGCCCGGTGTCCATCGGGTGCCTGATCGAGACGCGCATCCGGGTGCCCCCAGCGTCCTGCCAGGCTGCGCCGCGCATCTGGCCAAACAGTGTGGTCCAGTCGCCGCGCACGCGGCTCGATGGGGGCGCAGAGCACCCGCCGCCTGATGCATCCACCCACGCCCCGCCGATCCGCCAGGTCCCATCTTTCGTGCGCACGGCCGCGCGCACCGGAGTGCCCTGATCGATCTTTATCCGGGTCGCGATGTAGGCTCGCGCTTTGAGCGGCTCGAGTTCGAGAGCGATCGGGATCGGGTTGTAATCGGCGAATATCACAATCTTCTCGACCGCGCCCAGCTCGCGCGCGTCCACGGTCACAGGCAGGGCATGCTGATTTTCAACCAGCAGCGGAAGAAGCACCTTCACCCGGTGATCGAACACCACAGGCGCGCCCGAGAACAGCCGCTCTGCATGCGCCTCCCACATTGGCGAATTGAGTTCATCGACCGGCATGGACCCGGCCAGCGCAGGAGCCGGAGCCAAGAGGGCGAGAGCGAAGACGATGCCTTTGAGTCTCATACCAAAGGAGAGTGTATCGTTTTCGCGCACGGCGATATTGGACCTTTGGACTAGGGAGATCGATATGGCGCGCGCACTCCGCATCGTGGGACTGGCCGGAATGGTCGCCATGTCCGAACCGCTGATCGCCGCGGACCGGGCAAGCGCGACGGACAATGCCCAGGCTCAGGCCCAGGCTCAGGTGTTGTTTGACGAGGAGGGCTATCGCAAATCGCTGTATCGCAGCCCGGTCCTCGCTGATCCGGCTCCCGCGCTGCCGATCACGCTTGCCGCAGCGCTGGCACTGCAGCCGGGGGAGGATGCGATCTTCATCGACGTGATGCCCGCGATCGGCGGCGTGCGGGAGCCTCGGAGCGGTGTTTGGAAGCTGCGCGAGGCGCATGCGACAATTCCGGGAGCCCTGTGGTTTCCCGAAGTGGGGCGCGCGCCTGCGGATGCGGACCTGTGGGATGCGTTCGAGCAATACATGCGCGCTCTTCGGCGCGAGGCACCCGAACGTGATCTCGTGGTGTTCTGCCTCAGCGATTGCTGGATGAGCTGGAACGCCGCCCGTCGGCTCGCCAGGCTCGGGCTGAAGAATGTCCGGTGGCTGGCGGAAGGGATCGACGGGTGGCATTCGGCCGGGCGCGAACTCGTCGCTGGCGAACCGGTGCCCCTGCCCGAGGCGCGATGAGCGCGCTGCGCAAAGGGCGACCCGGGAGCGCGGCTCTTTTGGCTTGGCGCCCTCAGCCCTGTTGCTTCAGGTAATCGATGATTTCCTGTCGCTTGGCAGCATCCTTGATGCCGGGAAAGCTCATGCGGTTGCCGGGCAGCATCTTGCGCGGGTTTTCAAGCCATGTGTGCAAGGTAGCCTCGTCCCACGTCAGCCCCGCATTCTTCAGAGCGTCCGAATAGGCGAAAGAGCCCTGCGCCGCAGCGGAGTTGTAGACGCCGTAGAGGTTTGGCCCGAGCTTGTCAGCGCCACCCTTGTCGACCGTGTGGCAGGTCGCGCAGCGGGTGTATGAAGCGGGCGGACCGGAGCTTGCCGCAACCTTGACGATCTCGGGGCCAGCTTCAGCGGCCATGGTCGCTTCCTTCCTGGCGGCGTCGGCCTTCGCAGCCAGCGCGGCCTCCTCAGCGGCGGCATCCAACCTGGCAGCGGCATCTTCCGCCTCGGCCTTGGCGGCGGCGCTGGCTTCATCACCCGCCTCTGCATCTTCGATGACCCCGTCTTGCGGCGCAACGCCGGCGCCATCAGCCGGGGCATCGTCGGCCACCGCCATCGTATCTGCCTGCCCTGTGGAGGCACCGGAGGGTGCGTCCCCGCTCTCGCCGGAACATGCAGCCAATGCGAACACGAGCGCGCACCCGATCAAATATGAACTCCGCCTCATCGCCAAACTCTCCGTCCCGAATACATTCGTAATGATTCTCAGGCTCAAAAAGTGGCAGGTTCCATGCTTAATCGTAATTAGACTTTCGGATGACGAGAGCACCTACCCGGCGTTCGAACGCCTGTTCTTGTCCGACTAACACCAAAGTCTAATTTCGATTCCATGCCGAAGGCTGCAGCATTCCATCGCCAGAGACGTATCGGTTGGAACTTGACCGACCCAGAAGCGGGATCCACGGCACAGGAGGATGTAATGAAAAGCAGGTTAACAGTCTTGATGCTGTCAGGGGCAGCGATGGCGACCGCGGGGGCGGCATCCGCTCAACAGCACGATTTCCAGCTTCCCGGGGTCACGTGGGAGGATATTCTCAACGACGAGACGACCAACGACAACGTGCTGCAATACGGCCTCGGGGTCAGGGCGCAGCGATACAGCACGCTCAACGAGATCAATTCCGACAACGCGCACAAGGTCGTTCCCAAATGGGTGTTCTCGTTCGGCGATGAACGCCAGCGCGGTCAGGAATCCCAGGCGCTGATCTATGACGGCGTGATCTATGTCACCGCCTCCTACAGCCGGGTGTTCGCGCTCGATGCGCGCACGGGCAAAAAGCTGTGGTCCTACACCGCTCGCTTGCCGGACGACATCCGGCCCTGTTGCGACGTGGTGAACCGCGGCGCCGCGATCTATGGCGACAAGATTTTCTTCGGCACGCTCGATGCAGCCATTGTGGCGCTTGATCGCAAGACCGGCAAGGTTGCCTGGCGCAAGAAGTTCGGTGACCACAAGGTTGGCTACACGATGACCGGCGCCCCGACGATCGTGCAGGATCAGAAAACCGGCAAGGTCATGCTGATCCATGGTTCATCGGGCGATGAATTCGGTGTGGTCGGACAGCTCTTCGCCCGCGATGTCGACACCGGGGACGAGCTTTGGATGCGTCCGATGGTGGAAGGGCACCAGGGCCGGCTTAACGGCGAGCCCTCGAGCTATACCGGCGATCCCAAAGCGCCGAGCTGGCCCAACGAGAAGGACGGCGGCAAGGTCGAGGCGTGGTATCACGGGGGCGGTGCGCCGTGGCAGTCCGCCACTTATGACGCACAGACGAACACCATCGTGATCGGCACCGGAAACCCGGCGCCGTGGAACACCTGGAAGCGCTCGCCGGGAGACAGCCTCTACACCTCAGGCCAGATCTATATCGAGCCTTCAACCGGCGAGCCGGTCGGCTTTTTCCAGCACACCCCCAACGATGCCTGGGATTTCTCCGGCAACAATCCGATCGTGCTGTTCGATCTCGAGAAGGACGGCAAGACGATCCGCGCCGGCGCACACGCGGATCGCAACGGCTTCTTCTTCGTCACCGATCTCGACAAGCTGACCAAGCGCGATGGCAAGATCAGCAAGCAGAAGGGCAGCGCGATCGGCATCTGGCCGTTCGTTCCCGATATCTCCTGGGCCACCGGCTGGGACGTTCCGAACGGTCGCCCCTATGAAGTCGAGGGCCAGCGCCCGCCGCCCCCGGCCGAGGGGGAAACCCGCGGCGAGACAATCCAGGTCACGCCGAACTTCCTTGGCGGCACCAATTGGATGCCGATGTCCTACAACCCCAACACCAACCTGTTCTACATTCCTTCGAACGATTGGTCGGAAGATTACTGGACCGAGAACATCACCTACAATCCGGGTTCGGCCTATCTCGGCCAGGGCTTCCGCATCAAGCGCCAGTTCGATAGCCATGTCGGCGTTCTTCGCGCGATCGATCCCACCAATGGCAAGATCGCCTGGGAATCGCGCGAACCGCTGCCGCTGTGGGGCGGCAACCTCACCACCAAGGGCAATATCGTTGTCCAGGGCACGAGCGACGGCTACGTCAAGCTCTTCAACGCCACCACGGGTGAGGAGCTCTACAAGTTCCAGACCGGCTCTGGTGTGATCGGGGTGCCGATCACCTGGGAGATGGACGGCCGGCAATATATCGGCATCACCTCAGGCTATGGCGGCGCGGTGCCCTTGTGGGGCGGCGACATGGCCGACCTGACCAAGACCGTCAGCCAAGGCGGAAGCTTCTGGGTGTTCGAACTTCCAGAGGCCTGATCCGCCATATGGTCTGCCGCCCGGGCAATCACGCGCGGGCAGCACGATCTACCGGGAGAGGAGAAACAATGCTTCGATTTGCACAAGCCGCCACCCTCGCGCTTGCAGCGGCGATGGGCGGGCTGATGCTGCCATCGCTGGCGAGCGCGCAGCAGATCATCATCAACAAGGAAGAACGCGAGAGCCCCTGGATCGTCAACGGGTGCACGATCGCACCGGGCGCCCAATGCCCGGGCGTCGATCTCAGCTTCGCCGATCTCAAGGACGCCGATCTCAGCCGCGCCAATCTGGAAGGCGCCATCCTCGCGCGCGCCGACTTGCGCCACGCCAATCTGATCGGGGCCAACCTGAAGGGGGCCGTGCTTGACGGGGCCAACCTCTACACCGCCTTTCTCGGACGGGCCGATCTGACGGGGGCTCGCATGCACGGAGCCGACCTCTCGTTTGTGCGTGCCGCAAAGACGGTGTTCGACAACGCCGATCTGGAAGCGGTGAATCTCGAGAAGGCGATGCTGAAAGGAGCGAGCTTCAGGAAGGCCCGCATCGTCGAGGCCGATCTGCTCGAGGCCAAGTTCTATCAGGCCAATCTCGAGGGTGCCGAGATGAGAGGGGTGAGGCTGCGCTTTGCGATCTTCCAGGATGCTTGGATGAAGGACTGCACCGGTTGCCCAACCGACTGGCAAACCAACGAGCCGGTCTGGATCACGGAAGCGCGCGAACGCGAGCGTCAGGGGCGCACTTCCCCGTGACCGGGGCACCGATCTCCCCTGTTGGCATGGCATGACCGACAGCCTCGACGTCGATCGCGTTCTGATCGTCGATGATCATTCGATTGTCCGCGACGGTTTGCGAGCGGCCGTGCTCTCGGCTGCACCCGCTTGCGCCGTCTGCGAGGCTGCGAGCTTCGCGGAGGCACTGGATCAACTCGGCAAAACGGTGGATTTCGATCTCGTCCTGCTCGATCTCAATATTCCGGGGGCCTCCCGCTTTTCGGCGCTCGAGCAGCTTCGACGCGATTTCCCTTCATTGCCGATCGTGATGATTTCGGGCTCGTATGATCGGGCAACGGTGCACAGCGCCATCTCTGCCGGCGCAGCAGGCTTCCTTCCCAAGACTCTCGATCGGGCGATGATGCTCCATGCGCTCGAAGAGGTGCTCTCAGGCGAGATATTCGTCCCCGAAGGCCTGCAGGACGATAGCCTTGCCGAAGAGGAGGCGGCGATCCGCGCGCGGATTGAAAGCCTCACGCCGCAACAGCGCATTGTTCTGGGCCATCTCGTGTCGGGACGGTTGAACAAGCAGATCGCGCATGATCTCAACATCTCGATGACGACCGTGAAAGCGCATGTCTCGGCGATCCTGATGAAACTGAATGTTCTGAGCCGCACTCAGGCGGTGGTGATGGTCAACAGGGTCGGTCTGGGCGATTAGTCGTCTTGCGAACCGGCCCGCCTCGAGGGTGCGCGCTCAGCGCCGCACGCTCACCTGCCGCAGCAGCGCGCGAAGATGGGCGGGTTTGACGGGCTTGGCGAGGACCGCAAGCTCGAGCGCCGCCAATTTCGCGCGAACTTCCTCGCTGCGATCGGCAGTGATGATCGCAGCGGGCAGGTTGGCCGAATGCATCGCGCGGACCCTCGCAACGGCGACGTCACCTGTCAGCTCGTCATCGAGGTGGTAGTCGGCCAGCATGAAAGCGAAGCCGGCCCCGACCGCCTCGCTTATGGCCGGATCATCAGGACCCAGCGCCGTGATCGGCTCGTAGCCCCAGCTCGTGAGAAGGGCGCGCATCCCGGCGAGGATCGACGCATCGTTGTCGATCACGAGGATTGTCCCGCTGGTGGCCCCTGCCTTGTGTCCGCGCGCAGCCTCCCCGGCGGCCGATCCGGCGTCCGGAGGGGAAAGCGGCAGGCTGAGCGTGAAGGTCGCCCCTTGCCCGGCCTGGGATTGCAGATTGATTGAGTGACCAAGTTTCGCGCAGCTGCGCCGGACGATCGCCAGGCCCAGACCGTGGCCGGCGATGTGGCGCGTCGCGTTGAGGCGCTTGAACTCCTCGAAGATGCTCGCCTGTTCGCCTGGCGCAATTCCGGGGCCGGTATCCCTCACTGACACCTCGACCGCCTGCTCACCTCTCGGCTCCACCCGCACCTCGACAAAGCCCTTGGCGGTGTAGCGGATGGCGTTGGAGACGAGGTTCTGCAGGATCCGCCGCAGGATCTGGGGGTCGCTGGCCACGTGCAGGCCGGGCTCGGCGGTTCTCAGCATCAAGCCCTTCTGCTCGGCCAGCGGCGCAAATTCGATTTGCAGCGCGGAGAGGATCCGGTCTAGGTCAACGGGACGAATCCTCGGCTGGATCGCGCCTGCATCCAAGCGGGAAATCTCGAACAGGGCCTCAAGCAGGTCCTCCACCGAATCGAGCGCGACCGAAGTTTGCGCAACCAGTTTGCCGGTGGCCTCGTCCATTTGGGTCTCGCCCAGCACCGACACGAACAGGCGGGCCGAATTGAGTGGTTGCAGCAGATCGTGGCTGGCGGCAGCGAGGAAGCGGGTCTTGGAAAGGTTCGCCAGTTCCGCCTCGTCCTTGGCCTCGGCCAGCTGGCGATTGACCTCGATCAGCTCGGCGGTGCGCTCCTTGACGGCGCGCTCGAGGGTCTCGGCGATCTCGGTCATCGATTTCTGGAAGCGCATCCGATCGGTCACATCCTCGAACGCGAAGGCCATCCCGCCCGAGGCGAGCGTGACCGAGCGGATCACGAAATGGCGATCGCCCAGCATGCATTCGGTGCTGATCCGCGGGCCGCGCCCCTCGCGCCATTCGACCGCCTGCGGGCGATCGAGCCTGCGCGCATCGATGCAGTGGCGCACGAATTCATCATGAGTCCCGATCCTGACCTGCAGATCGCGGTCGAGCCGAAGGATATTGGCGAGCTCATCGTTCCACGCCTGCAGTCGCCGGTTGGGGCCGAACAGGCAGGCGCCTTCGGACAGGGTGTCGAGCGTCGATTGCAGCGCGAGGTTGCGTTCTGCCAGCTCGCGCGCGCGTTGGCGGGCGTCCTCGGCCTTCACGCTGGTGATGTCGGTGTAGATGCCGACCGTTCCGCCCTCGCTGGTGCGCAGCTCGTTGATCTGCAGCCAGCGTCCGTCCGCCAGCAGCTGGACATGCGCCCCGGCGGCGCGGTGGCGAGCGAGGCGTTCCTGCTTCCAGCGCTCGGGCGCGACGAGCGAGCCGATCGGGCTGCCGCTGACGGCCAGCAATTCGACCATCTCGGCAAAGCGCGGGCGCGTATCGGCGATGGCGCGGAACTCGGGCCAGAAATCGAGGAAGGCGGCGTTGCACATCACGAGCCGGTCCTCGGCGTCGAACAGCGCAAACCCGTCGGCCAGCGATTCGATCGCGTCGCGCAGGCGCGCGCGGGCGGCATCGGCATCGGCATGGGCGGCCTCGATCTGGGCGTTGATCGAGGCCAGCTTCCCGAGCGCTTCCTGCAGCTCGCCGGTTCGGCCCCGGACCATCGCCTCGAGGGTAATGGCGTTCTCGAACATCGAAAACGCGCCGCTCTCGATGTCGGTCGCGCGCTCAACGCGGTCCATCAGCGCGGCGTTGATCGTTTCCAGCTTGCGCAGGCGCGCCTCGAGAAATGCGATTTCATCCTCGGCGGTGATCGTGTCAACGGGCTCGGCGGGCGCGCCAGTCCGGCCAGGCTCGCCCGGGCGGGCCATCACCGACCGATCGCAAGGCAGCTGAGCGTCTGGTTGAGATGCGCGGCGCGGAACTGCTCGCCATAAGTGTTGAAGCCGCGGACGCGGTTGGCGGCGTAAAGCTCGGACACCCCTTTTGCCAATTGCCGGTTCTCCGCATCGATCCGGTTGAGCACGCAATCGAAGCACAGGACGTGGTCGATCTCGTCGAGCTCTTCGCGCAGCCGCTCGAAGAACGCCTCCATCCGAGCGAGCCGGTCGACCGGCTCGCCCACCGCCAGCACGATCCCGCGTTCGACCGCGCCGTAGAAGGTCAGGCTGCCGTCGGGATTGGCGGTCTGGACCGCGCGCACGTGGTAGGCTCCGCCGGTGCGCACCATCGGCGGGTGGGCGGCAAAGAAGGCGGTGTCGAGCAGCGCGCCCGGCGCGCCTGCCAGCCGCCGGTATTCGTCGGCCGCCGGAGCGGCGTTGATCTCGTGAACGATACGCCGCTCGGCATCGGCAGCGGTCACCACCATCCGCACGTCGCCGGGCTCGTAGAAGCATTCCGACACGACATGGATCCGGCGGGTGCTGGAGAGCATCACGATCGCGGCGGTGCCGCTGCGGAAGGCCCCCTCGAACAGCACCCCGGTCTCGCTGAAGATCAGGCCGTCGCCGCTCGAACCGCCGATCAGCGGGATATCGCCGAGCGCGTCCTGCACCGTCATGGTCAGCAATTCCTCGCGATGCGAGAGCCCGTCGACAAGGAACAGCGCAACCTGATTGGCGGCATCGCCCAGCCAGCGCGCGTCCTCGCGGGCGCTGGCTGCGAGGTGACGCACCCGGCGGCGCGCCTCCTCACGGTCAAATCCGTCGATTTCGGTGACATGCAGGACGCGGAAGGAGAAGCTGTCCTTGGGAAAGCCCATGAACTGGAGGCTGTCGGTGTCATAGCCGCGCCCCGTGATCTCGCCGGCACTGGTGCAGCCGATCAGCGGAAACCCGCCGAGATTCCGGTCGATCGCCTCCGCCAATTGTTGCCGGGGATAGCGGCTGGAGCAGAAGATGATCCCCCCCGCGAGCTGGCAACCCTCGATCGCACGGGCGAGTTCGGCGATCGCGTCTTGCGGACAGGGCGCGCGCGAACTGGCAGCGATAAGGCCGCCGGCCGCCATGGGGCGCGGTGCGTGCAATTCTCCCTCCCAAACCCTTGAAGCGGGATTTGCCTCGCTTCGCTGTCCATAATGTTGGACTTTCGTGAAATCGGCAAGGAGATTCCGGTGCTGTGTCGCTCGACAGCGCCGTCAAGCGGACTGGACAGTGGCCCCGGTGGGCGGATCGCCGATCGCTTCGAGCCGTTTCGCCTCCTCGTCGGTGAAGATGCGGCTGCGGATCACGAATCGCACGCCTTCGGGCGCTTCGAGGCTCATCCCCGATCCGCGCCCCGGAACGACATCCACGGTAACTTGCGTATGGCGCCAATATTCGAATTGCCGCGCGCCGATCCATACCGGGGTATCGCCGACGAGGTGGCCGAGCAGCACGTCCTGCGCCCCCACCCGGAATTCGCCGCGCACGAAGCACATCGGGGCAGAGCCATCGCAGCATCCGCCCGACTGATGGAACATCAGCGGACCATGCTGCTCTATCAGCCGCTCGATCCATCGCTCGGCGGCAGCCGTCGCCAGGATGCGGGATGGCAGTGGGGAATCGGTCGCCATTGCGGGCCTCGGAAGCGAGAAAATGCGAAGAAATCGGGGCGGGCGGCTGTGCTGCCACCCGCCCCGCAAGGGTGCCGGAGCCCCACGCGCGCGCGGGAGAGGATTTGCGCGGTGAGTGGGGGTTTGGCTCCGGTCTTCCCGCTCAGAAGAACCCCAGCGCCTTGGGGCTGTAGCTCACGAGCAAGTTCTTGGTCTGCTGGTAGTGCTCCAGCATCATCTTGTGGTTTTCCCGGCCAATCCCTGACTGCTTGTAGCCGCCGAAGGCGGCATGGGCGGGGTAGGCGTGGTAGCAATTGGTCCACACCCGGCCCGCCTCGATCGCGCGGCCGAAGCGATAGCAGGTGTTGGCATCGCGGCTCCAAACCCCGGCGCCAAGGCCGTAGAGCGTGTCGTTGGCGATGCTGAGCGCCTCGGCATCGTCCTTGAAGGTGGTGACCGAAAGCACCGGGCCGAAGATCTCCTCCTGGAAGATGCGCATCTTGTTGTGCCCCTCGAGCACCGTCGGCTGGACGTAATAGCCTTCGGCCAGTTCGCCTTCCTGAATGTGGCGGCGACCGCCGATGAGCACCTTGGCGCCTTCGCCCTTGCCGATCTCGATATAGCTCAGGATCTTCTCGAGCTGGTCGTTCGAGGCCTGCGCGCCGATCATGGTCGCGGGATCCAGCGGGCTACCCATCGTGATCGCATTCACCCTCGCGAGCGCCTTCTCCATGAAGCGGTCATAGATCGATTCGTGGATCAGCGCGCGGCTCGGGCAGGTGCAGACCTCGCCCTGGTTCAAGGCGAACATCGCAAAGCCTTCGAGCGCCTTGTCGAGATAATCATCATCCTCGCGCATCACGTCGGCGAAGAAGATGTTGGGGCTCTTGCCGCCCAGTTCGAGCGTGCAGGGGATGAGGTTCTCGCTGGCATATTGCATGATGAGCCGACCGGTGGTCGTCTCGCCGGTGAAGGCGATCTTGGCGATCCGCGGGCTGGTCGCGAGCGGCTTGCCCGCCTCGATGCCGAAGCCATTGACCACATTGACGACGCCTTCGGGCAGCAGATCGCCGATCACTTCCATCAGCGCCATGATCGACATAGGGGTCTGTTCGGCAGGCTTAAGCACCACGCAATTGCCTGCAGCCAGCGCCGGGGCGAGCTTCCAGACCGCCATCAGGATCGGGAAGTTCCACGGAATGATCTGCCCGACCACGCCCAGCGGTTCGTGGAAATGGTAGGCGATGGTGTCGTGATCGATCTCGGAGATGCCGCCTTCTTGTGCGCGCAGGCACCCGGCGAAGTAGCGGAAGTGATCGACCGCCAGCGGCAGGTCCGCTGCGGTCGTCTCGCGGATCGGCTTGCCGTTGTCGATCGTCTCGACCAGCGCCAGCAGATCGAGATTCTCCTCGATCCGGTCAGCGATCCGATTGAGGATCAGGGCCCGCTCGGTTGCGGAAGTCCTGCCCCATGCGGCCCGCGCCTTGTGCGCGGCATCGAGCGCCAGCTCGATATCCTCGGCGCTGCCGCGCGCGACCCGGCACACCGGTTTGCCCGTGATCGGCGAGATGTTCTCGAAATACTGGCCCTTCACCGGAGCGACCCAGGAGCCTGCGATGAAGTTTTCGTATTTCGACTTGATCAGGGATTTGCCTTCAAAACCACTCAGCGCTTGTTCAAGCATGATCTTTCTCCTCTTCACCATCGATTGCGGCTGGCAAGGAGTGTCGGCGTTTTGGCGTCCCATTGCTATTAGACCTTTGAACGAGAGGGGCCGGGCCAATGTGATTGATCGAGTGCTCAACCAAGTGCACCCGCCCGGCTCGAAAAGCGCTTTTGCGCCAGTGCGGGCAACGATAGAGCGCAGGCGATGGACAGCTTCCTTCTGTGCCTCGTGCTCGTGACCGGGATCGCGATGGGCGGGCGCGACCAATGGCTCGTCGCGCAGCTCTCCGATGCCTTCGCGAAGGGTCCGGGCGACCCGCGCAGGCCGCTCCCGGTGCTCGTGCTTGCCAGCGCGAGCGCGGCGCTGACGGCTGCCGCGATGGCCTATGCGGGGGCAAGCCTTGCCGCGCTCCTGCCGCAGCGCGCGGCCGAGATGCTGATCGCCTTCGCGCTGGCCATCGCCGCGTTCGAGCTTGCCTGGCCGGTGCGCGTGAAGCCGATCCGGGAGCCGACCCGCAACGGCGTGGCGGTCGTCATCGTCCTGGTCTGGCGGCAGTTCGGCGATGCGGCGCGGTTCATTGTCTTCGCCTTCGCCGCCGAGGCGCTCTATCCGCTCACCGCCTTTCTCGGCGGAGCGCTCGGCGGATCGGTCGCGGTGGCGCTGGGCTGGTGGCTGGGCGCCGTCGGGCTCACGCGCTTCCCTTTGCGCGGCTGGCGGCTGGCGCTTGCGGCCCTGACGATTGTTGCGGCGATCTTCATCGGATTGAACGCTCGTTACGCGATTTACTGATCGCTTCGTTCGATCAATGCGGATGGCATTTTTCTCGGACCCGGGAGCGATTTCAGACATTGATCGGGTGTAGTCAAAAGCGCTGCGCACCTGTTCGCGCGGCCGACAAGCAATCCAAGGAGGACAACCATGCTTGATCCCAACAACAATTCCGTTAACCAGATGGTCTCAGAAATCAACGCCCTGCTGGCGGACCATTTCGCGCTCTTCATCAAGACCAAGAACTTTCACTGGCACGTCAAGGGCCCGCGCTTTCGCGATCTTCACCTGCTCTTCGACGAGCAGGCTATCGAGATCCGCGATCAGATCGACGCGATCGGCGAGCGCGCCCGCAAGCTGGGCGGCGATACGATCACCTCGCTCGGCATGATCTCCGAGCTGACCCAGATCAAGAACCAGGACAGTGCATCGCTTTCCGCCGAGGACATGATCGCCGAACTGCGCGACGATAACGCCAAGATGGTCGAGCGCCTCAAGGCCATGAAGGAGACCGCCGAGAAGGCCGGAGACAACGCCACCGATGGCCTGCTCGACGACTGGACCGACATGGCCGAGGAGCGCGTCTGGTTCCTCAACTCGTTCCTGGGCTGAGGCCGCGCCATTTTCCGATGCAGGAGGGGTCGTTTCCGCTAGGCGGGGGCGGCCCTTTTGCTATTATGGAGGCGCTATGCGCATCCGTCGTCCCCGCATCCGCAACGTCACCATGCACGCGCACGCGAGCGATGCGCAGGTGGCGGATTTCATCGAGATGCGCCTGCGCCGCGCGCTCTCGCGCGAGCGCGGCGGCATCGCGGTTGCCTTTCCGGGCGGCTCGACCCCGGCCCCGATCCTTGCCGAGCTGGCGGAGCGGCAATTGCCGTGGAGCCGGATCAACGTCTATCCGACCGACGATCGCGATGTCGACGAGGACGATCCCGCTTCCAACTTCGGCGCGCTGCGCGATACGCTCGAGCCTGCGGGCGCCTTGGTGACGCCGCTCGCCGAAGGCTTCGATGTGCCGCAATTCTCCCTCGTCTGGCTTGGCATGGGTGCGGATGGGCACATCGCCTCGCTTTTCCCGAGCAGCGATCCGCAGGTGGACGATCCGCAGCCGATCCGCCGGATCGTGCCCGATCCCATGCCCGAAAATGCGCCCTATGAGCGCCTCTCGCTAACCCTTCCGGCGCTGCTGGCGAGCGAGGAGATTGTGATCGTGATCCGCGGGATCGCCAAGAAGACGCTGTTCAAGGAAGCAATCGAGGGGGAGAACGATCTGCCGGTGCGCCGCTTGTTGGCCGCGCGCGATGCGATGCTCGGAAAGCCGCTGACCTGCTTCACCTGAACGCCTCGCGGCGCGGCACCGCGAACGCCTTGTGCTGCGCCTGATCCCCGCACCGGTCGCGCGCCGCCTGCTTCCGCTCGCGCATCTCGTGCGCCATCGCTGGCGCCGCTGGCGGGGGGCACCTTTGCGCGGCTGTGCGGTGGTGATCGAGAACGGCGCGGGCGAAATCCTGCTGCTGCGCCATTCCTACGGCCCCGAGGTGTGGGCGCTGCCGGGCGGGGGGATCGGTGCTCGCGAAGCGCCCGAGTTGGCCGCGCGGCGCGAGATGGAGGAAGAACTCGGCCTGCGGCTGGAAGGCCTCACCCTGATCGCCACCGCCGAGGAGGTGATCTCGGGCTCGCCGCACACCGGCTTCCTGTTCGCCGCCACCACGCCGGATGTGCCGCGTCCCGATCGCCGCGAAGTGATCGAGGCGCGCTTCTTCGCTCCCGATGCGCTGCCCGAGCCGCTGGGGCGGATCACACGCTCGCGGCTCGCTTTGTGGCGGGCGTCACAGGAGTGAGAGCTGCGCGCTGTCCTCGCGCGCAGGCAGATCTTCGCCGCGATCGAGGCTCGAGAGCGTCAGCCCCATCAGCCGGATCGGCTGGGGCAACGGCAACGCCGCCGCCAGCAATTCGCGCGCGAGCCGGGCGAACTCATCCTTCTCCTCGACCCAGTGCGAAACCGAACTCGCACGGGTGACGATCCGGAAATCGGTGAACTTGAGCTTGAGGGTGACGGTGCGCCCGCGCACGCGGCGCTCGGGCGAGCCCGCCTTTTCCACCCTGTCCCACACGATATCCACGATGTTTTCCAGCGTCTCGCGCAGCTTCGCTCCGCTCGAGATATCCTCGCTGAAGGTTCGCTCGCCGCCGACCGACTTGCGGATGCGGTGCGCGCGCACCGGGCGCAGGTCGATTCCGCGCGCGGCGCGATAGAGATAATCGCCCATGCTGCGGAAATGCGCGCGCAGGAAGGCGATGTCTTTCCCCGCCAGGTCAGCGCCGGTCTCGATCCCAAGCCGCTTCATCTTCGCTTCCGCCTTCGGGCCGATCCCGTGGAACCGCCGGATCGGCAGCCCCGCGACGAAAGCCGCGCCCTCGCCCGGGCGGATGACGCACAGGCCATCGGGCTTGTTCTGATCGCTCGCAAGCTTGGCGAGGAACTTGTTGTAGGAGACGCCCGCACTCGCGGTGAGCTGCGTCTTGGCGCGGATCTCCTGGCGGATGAGCTGGGCGATGCGCGTCGCGCTGCCGATCCCGAGGCGGTCTTCTGTCACGTCGAGATAGGCCTCGTCGAGGCTCAGCGGTTCAACCAGCGGGGTGTGGTGCTCGAAGATGCGGCGGATCTGACCGCTCGCCTCCTTGTAGGCCTCGAACCGCGACTTCACGAAGACGAGATCGGGGCACAGCCGCTTGGCGGTGATCGAGGGCATCGCGCTCCTCACGCCGAAGCGGCGCGCCTCATAGCTCGCCGCCGCGACCACGCCGCGCCCGGAAGAGCCGCCCACTGCCACGGGCCTTCCCTGGAGCTCGGGATTATCGCGCTGTTCGACGCTGGCGAAGAAGGCGTCCATGTCGACATGGATGATCTTGCGCAAGGCAGGGCCAGCCACCTCTTCGGCATCCTCGTCGCCATCCTCGTCGCCTTGGGGCAGGCCTTGCGTCATGGCGATGAAGTAGTCGCTTGGCGGGCAGGAGAAAACCTTGTTGCCGCGCCCTTGGAACTTTCGCTCAGGCGAACGATATGGTGCAGATGCGAACGGACGAGTTTTCGGGCGGGGAGCCTTCTGGCAGGAAGGCGGGCATGGCGATGCCTGCAAGCCCGCCTGCCCGCCGTCTGGGCGAAACCGAGCTCATCTGGCTGATGGCGCTGCTGATGGCGCTGCAGGCTTTCGGCATCGATGCGATCCTGCCCGCGCTCGACGAGCTCGCGCTCGATCTCGGGGCGCCGGGCAACGATCGGCAGTTCGTGATCGGGGTCTACCTGCTCACCGCCGGGATCGGGGCGCTCGTGCCCGGCGCGCTGGCCGACCGGTTCGGACGGCGGCCGGTGCTGCTCGTCTCGATCGGGTTCTACATCGTGCTCTCGCTCGCCAGCGCGCTTGTCACCACCTTCGATGCACTGATCGCGGTGCGCGCGGCGCAGGGCTTCTTCGGGGCGGGCATCGT
>JAZBNR010000033.1:0-3757 GCA_036350735.1 Erythrobacter sp. | reverse complement strand
TTCCAGGAACGCGCCAGCGTCAAGGAACTGGTCGAGCAATTGATGGGCCGCAACCCCGAACACCGCTTCAACTTCATCCAGAACCGCGCGGGCGAGATGGACCGCGACATGATCGACGCGTGAGGCCACGGCGCGGGTGATGAGCGGATACAAGGACCCCAGCGAGGAGGACATCGCCTATGGCGACCGCCGCATCTCGCGCCCCGATGCCTCGCTGCCCGACTGGGAGATGCCCGATACCGCATACCGCCCGATCCCGATCGTGTGGTTCACCGGCGCCTTCCTGATCCATCTTGTCTGCGTACTGCTGGCGCTCGCGCTTCTGGGCTCGCTGGGGGCGTGGATCGTCGTGCCGGTGGTCGCGCTGGGCGCAGGGGCGGTCGCGGCGTGGACGTGGGAGCGGGGGATGAAGTCGGCGGGGACCGGCTGGAAGCTCGCCACGCTGGCGTTCCTGGGGATCAACATCCTCTTCGCGCTCGCCGCGACTGCCTGAATCCTCAATTATCTCGCTCGGGCGGTGTAAGAAATCCGGCTCGGGAGAGACTAAAGGGGGCATGAGCAGGCAGGAAACCCTCTACCGCGAAGCCGGTGCGCAATTTGCAGGCGCGCTGGCGCGTCTCGTCCGGACGGTCGAGCGCGATGCCGACAAGGCGCGCGATCTCGAACAGGAGATGCATGCCGCGCTGTGGAGCAGCCTTGCCCGCTTCGACGGCGCATCGAGCCTCAAGACCTGGGTCTACCGTGTCGCGCACAATGTCGCCGCCGACCACGCGCTGAAGGCGGCGCGCGCACCCCGGCGGGTGCCGCTGGAAGAGATCGGCGAACTGCCCTCGCCCGCCAATCCGGAGGCCGAGACCGCCGAGGCTCTGGTGATCGCTCAGGTCCGCGCGCTGGTGGCGCGGCTGCCCGTGCTCGATGCACAGGTGATCCTGCTGTGGCTCGAAGGCGAGAGCACGAAGGACATCGCCGAGATCACTGGCCTATCGCCCGGCGCGGTGGGCGTGCGCGTTCACCGCATCAAGCGGCTGCTGGCCGCGCATTTCGAGACCCCCGACCCCACTTCCACGCCCCACGAGGATACGATCCGATGAGCACCTTCCCGCTTCCCGAATGGGCCAGCGATCCCGGCCCTGCCGCCTTCACCGATCCCGCGCTGATCGAGGCACGAGCGACACGCTTTGCGCGCACGATCCGCCGCCGCAATATCGTGGAATATGCGGCGGGCGGACTGGTTCTGGTGGTCTTCACGATCGCCGCATTCTTTGCCGCAAGTGTCGGCGAGTGGCTGATCGGCGCGGCCTGTTCGCTGGTCGCGCTGGGCGATGGCGTGATGATGTGGCAGCTCCATGCGCGCGCCTCGCTCGCCCCGCCCAGCCCCGAGCAGAGCTGCCGCGATCACCTGCGCGCCCAGTATATGCGCCAGTACGAGGCACTGCGCACCGTGCCCGTGTGGTACCTGGCGCCGCTCGTTCCGGGCGGCGTCGCCTTCTATGTCGCGGTGACTGCACGGGTCGCCGATGTCATCGGCTGGCGCGCCGCGCTGGAAGATGTCTGGCCCATCGCCCTCGCCTCTTTCGGCCTGCTCGCCGCGATCGCGCTCGCCAACTGGCTCGCCGCACGCGCGCTGCGCAAACAGATCGAGCGCCTCGACGAACTCGCCTGATCACTCCCATTCGAAAGGACCCGTCATGATCCGCATTCTCGCCCCCGTCCTTGCATCTGTCCTCGCAGCCCTCCTTGCCGTCACGCTCATGCCGGAAGAGGCCGCCGCGCAATCCTCCGCCTCAGCTCCCGCGACACCGCTGGGCCAGCGGGCGCAGGATCTGGTGGAGGTGATGAACGGCACAGCCGTGGCCGAGGAGGTCTTCACTCCCGACTTCCTCGCCGCTATCCCCTACGCCCAGATCGAGGCGATCGCAGGCGAATTGACCGACGGCTTCGGGCCGGCAACAGGGGTCGAGGGTGTCACCCCTCGCAGCGCTGCAACCGGGATTGTCCGGCTGAGATTGGAGCGCGGCATCGCCGAATTCTCGGTCTCGCTCGATCCGGCGCAAGGCCACCGGATCAACGGTCTGCGGGTCGAGGAAGTCACCCCGGTCGGCGATACGCCCGCCGACCTGCTCGCCGAGTTGCAGGCGCTGCCCGGCGATGTGAGCGCGTATTTCGGCCCGCTCGATGGCGCGCCGGGGATGATCGCGCTCGATCCTGAGGCGCAGATGCCGCTGGGGTCGACGATGAAGCTTTACGTGCTCGCGCAGCTTGGGCGAGAGATTGCGACGGGGCAGCGCGCGTGGGGTGACGTGGTGCGGCTCGATCAGCGCTCCTACCCCAGCGGGCAGTTGCAGGATTGGCCGCTGGGCACGCCGGTAACGCTGCATACGCTGGCGAGCCTGATGATCTCGATCAGCGACAACACCGCGACCGACCAGCTGATCCGGGTGCTAGGGCAGGAGGCGATGGCCGATATTCTGCGGGATAGCGGACACACCGCGCCGCGCCTCAACGCGCCGTGGCTGACCACCCGCGAACTGTTCCAGCTGAAGGGCGGGAACCGCGACAGGCGCCGGGCCTATGTCCGGGGAGATGCCGAGAGGCGCGAACAAATCCTCGCCGGGATCAAGGATGATCCGGTCAGTCTCGATGCGATCAACGCTGCGCTGGCGAGCGGGCCGGTCGCGCTCGAGATCGAATGGTTCGCCAGCACGGCGGACCTTGCGCGGCTGTTCCGACTGATGCGCGACGAGTGCGATCCGGCGGTGTTCGAGATCATGGCGATCAACCCCAACGCCACCCCGGCGGCGCGAAGCGGATGGAATTATGTCGGCTACAAGGGCGGGTCCGAGCCGGGCGTTCTCAACCTCACCTGGCTGCTGACCGACAGCACCGGGCGGGACTGGGCGCTGGCGCTGAGCTGGAGCAATCCGGACGAGCCGGTCGACGAAAGCCGGCTGAACTTCATCGGCCAGCGCATCCTCTCGCTCGGGCGCTAGCGCGCCCCCCTGCCCCTTGCGCCAGCCCCGGCCTCCCCTTATCGGGTGGGCAAGGCCAATTTACGTTTTAGAGGAAAACCGATGAGCGAGAGCACGCGTTTCGAGGGCACCAGCAATTATGTCGCGACCGAGGATCTCAAGGTCGCGGTCAACGCCGCCGTCACGCTGCGCCGTCCGCTGCTGGTCAAGGGCGAGCCCGGCACCGGCAAGACCGTGCTCGCGCACGAGATTTCCAAGGCCATCGGCGCGCCGCTGATCGAGTGGAACATCAAGTCCTCGACCAAGGCTCAGCAGGGGCTGTACGAATACGACGCGGTCGCCCGCCTGCGCGACGGCCAGCTGGGCGACGAGCGGGTTCACGACATCTCGAACTACATCAAGAAGGGCAAGCTGTGGGAGGCCTTCACCGCCCCCGAACTGCCCGTCCTGCTGATCGACGAGATCGACAAGGCCGATATCGAGTTCCCGAACGACTTGCTTCAGGAGCTCGACCGCATGAGCTTCGACGTTTATGAAACGCAGGAGCGGATCGAGGCGAAGGAACGCCCGATCGTGGTGATCACCTCGAACAACGAGAAGGAGCTGCCCGACGCCTTCCTGCGCCGCTGCTTCTTCCACTACATCAAGTTCCCCGACCGCGAGACGATGCAGGCGATCATCGACGTCCACTTCCCCGACATCCAGAAGGTGCTGGTGAAGAAGGCGATGGATATCTTCTACGAACTGCGCGAAGTGCCCGGCCTCAAGAAGAAGCCCTCGACCAGCGA
>JAZBNR010000032.1:0-9868 GCA_036350735.1 Erythrobacter sp. | reverse complement strand
CCGGCGCGGCAAGTTCGGCGATGCGGCGGGGCTGCTGCGCAAGGGGCTGCAGGACAATCCCGATCATCTCGAAGGCTGGCTGGCGCTCGGCATGGCGTTGACCGGGCATGCCGACGGTTTCGTCACCCCGGCGGCGAATTATGCCTATGCCAAGGCGCGCGAGATCGACCCGACCAATCCGGGGCCCGATTATTTCCTCGGCTTCTCCTTCCTCCAGACCGGCGAGATCCGGGCCGCGCGTCAGACCTGGGCGCGGCTGATCGAGAACTCGCCGGAGGACGCGCCGTGGCGGCCCGAGATCGAGGCGAGGATCGCGCGGCTCGATCAGATGATCGCCAATGCGCCAATGCTGCAATAGGGCGGCAGGGGGCGCGTGTTGCAGGTGCGAAAGAGCGGTGCTAGACGCCGCGGCCTTGGAAGGGGCGCGGTGGGCCCGAGTCCCTTCGCCTCGGGATAGCCGCACACGATGAGCGAAACCTCAGCGCCACAGACAGCCTCGTCGCTGGATACCCATTCCAGCGGCCACTCGCATAACGGCTCCAAGGCCGCGCTGGCGGTCGGCGCGATCGGCATCGTGTTCGGCGATATCGGCACCAGCCCGCTCTATGCCTTCCGCGAGACCTTTGCCGGGACCGCCAATATCGCGATCGACCGGATGCACGTGCTCGGCGTGGTCAGCCTGATCTTCTGGTCGATGCTGCTGGTCGTGGCGATCCAGTATGTCACCATCCTGATGCGCGCCGACAACAAGGGGCAGGGGGGCAGCCTCGCTCTCGTCGCGCTGTTGTCGCGTCACATGGGCAAGTCGCGCTATGGCTGGCTCGTCGTGCTGCTGGGCGTATTCGCGACCTCGCTGTTCTACGGCGACAGCATGATCACGCCTGCAATCTCGGTGCTCTCGGCGGTCGAGGGGCTGACCGTGGTCGATCCCGGCTTCGAGCAATTCGTGATTCCCATCGCGCTCGGCCTGCTCGTTTTCCTGTTCATGCTCCAGGCGCGCGGCACAGCGAAAGTCGGCGCGCTGTTCGCCCCGGTGATGATCGTCTATTTCACCGTCATCGCCGGGCTCGGCCTGTGGCAGATCATGGGAAATCCCGACATATTGTGGGCGCTCAATCCCTATTACGCCGTCATGTTCTTCGTCACTGACGGGGTGGTGGCGTTTCTCGCACTGGGGGCGGTGGTGCTGGCGGTCACCGGGTCGGAGGCGCTCTACTCGGACATGGGCCATTTCGGGCGCGGGCCGATGCGCCTCTCGTGGTTCGGCTTCGTGATGCCGTGCCTGCTGCTAAACTATTTCGGGCAGGGCGCGATGATCGCCGGGCTTCCCGCAGAGGAGGCCGCGATCGTCGTCCAGAACCCCTTCTTCCTGCTCGCGAGCGAGGAATGGCGCCTGCCGCTGGTCTTCCTCGCGACCGTGGCGACCTTCATCGCCAGCCAGGCGGTGATCTCGGGTGCGTTCTCGATCACACACCAGGCGGTGCAGATGGGATTCATGCCGCGCCTCGCGATCCGTCACACGTCCGAGACCGAGGGCGGGCAGATCTACATCCCGGTCATCAACTGGGCGCTGATGGTGGCGGTGATCCTGCTGGTCCTGACCTTCCAGAATTCCTCCAGCCTCGCCTCGGCCTATGGCATTGCGGTGACCGGCGCTGTCACGATCGACACGCTGCTGATGGCGGTACTGCTGATGGCGGTCTGGAAGTGGAAATGGTGGTATGCCGTGCCGGTCGTGCTGCTGTTCCTTATCGTCGACGGTGCCTATTTCGCGGCGAACCTGGTCAAGGTGCCCGATGGCGGGTGGTTCCCGCTGGTGGTTGGCTTCATTGCCTTCACGCTGCTCACCACCTGGGCGCGCGGGCGCAAGCTGATGCGCGAGCGGATGAGCGAACACGCTTTGCCGATGGAGATCTTCGCCAAGTCGGCCAAGAATTCGGCGCTGCGCGTGCCGGGCACGGCGATTTTCATGGCCTCGAGCACAGCCGGCGTGCCGAGCGCGCTGCTCCACAATATCAAGCACAACAAAGTGCTGCACGAGCGTGTCGTGATCCTTACGGTCAATATCGCCGACGTGCCCTATGTCGATCCGGCGGAAAGGTGCGAGTACACCGACATGGGCGACGGCTTCTACCGCGCAGTGCTGCATTACGGCTTCATGGAGGACACCGACGTGCCTCGGGGACTTGTCGGCATGGGCCAGTATTGCGGCGGCCAGTTCGACATGATGCACACCAGCTTCTTCCTCTCGCGCCAGACGCTGCTGCCGAGCGACAAGCCGGGAATGCCGATCTGGCGCGAGAAGATCTTCGCCTGGATGCTCCGTAATTCGGCGAGCGCGATGGATTTCTTCAAGCTGCCGACCAACCGCGTGGTCGAGTTGGGGAGCCAGGTCGAGATCTAGCCGGAACCAGCCCGTCACGAGGTCGGGTATGAAAGGTTCGATCCTGCCCGAAAACCCTTTGGCTTCGGTCGTCCGCCTGGCGTAGTGTCGCGCCATGACCACAGCCGATCCCGATCCGACCAACTCGCCCGAAGCCGCCCGGAGCAGCACGGGAGAGAAGGACGTCGCCGACAAGCTCTTCCTCGCGGTCGAACGCTTCGTCCTATTGATCGTCCTGTTGATGACGCTCGCGGCGGTGGGGGTCGAGGTGTGGAGCGTGATCGAGCGCGGCACGATCGAACTGGCCGACCTGCTGCTGATGTTCCTCTATACCGAGGTGATCGCGATGATCGCGGTGTTCTACACCGGCAAGGGGCCGTTCTACGTCTTCCCGATCTTCATCGCGATTACCGCGATTGCCCGGCTGATCGTGCTGCAGGGCAAGGACATGGCGCCCGAAAACGTGCTCTACGATGCAGCTGCAATCCTGCTGCTGGCGGTCGCCGCGATCGTGATCGGGCGCTATCGGACGGATAGTTAGTCCGACGCGATGAGCGTGATCGCGGTCTGTCGACCGTCTAGGAAGCGCACGCTCTCCCCGTCGAAATAGGCATCCTCCTCGGTGCGGAAATCGACGCGCTGGCCGCCCCATTCAGGCACCGCCGCATAACTCGTCAACTCGATCGACCAGGCGGTCTGCGGGCGCAGGACATCGGCTCCGCGCGGATCGGCTTGCTGGTTGTCCCAGAACCCGATCGCGGTGCCCGCGCCGTGGCCGTGATAGCCGATCGGATGCGAATAGATCGACGGGTCGAGCCCCTCGGAGAGCGCCCGCTCGCGCGCGGCGGCGAGGACCTCGTTGCCCGAACGCCCGACCTTCATCTCCTCGCGCAGGATGTCCTGCACGCGGTTCGAATTGGCAAGCCCCGCAGCAAGGCCGGCAGGAACGCCGGTTTCGCCGGGCTTGAGGACATAGGCGAGGTGCTGCGTATCGGTATTGAGCCTGAGATAGGTGATCCCGAAATCGGTCCATAGCAGGTCGCCCGGCTCGATCACCGTATCCCCGTCGAGCATCCCTTCGGCACCCTCGCGCTGGATGCCGACACTGGGATGAAACCACGGCTTGATGCCGAGCCCCGACAGCCGCTCGCGATACCACCATTGCACCTCGGCGGCGGTGGTCACTCCCGGCGTGATGACCTTGCGCGAGAAAGCCTCGCCGATCACCGCATGGGCGAGGCGCACGATGCCGGGATAGAGTTCCATTTCGGCGGGCGTACGCACCTCGAGCCAGCGCGTCGCCAGCCGTTCGCCCGAGATCACGCGGTCGTGATACTCGCCCGGAAGCGCCGCCATCATCGCGTCGTACTGGCTCTTGGTCATGCCGTCGCCGAAGCGGGTCGCATCCGAGACATTGATCGCGATATTGGCCGGGTCGCGAGCCGCGATGATGTCGGCCACGGCCTTCCATTGCTCGGGTTGCTGCGCCGGGTCCCAGGCGGGCTCGAACAGCCCGGCAAGGCCATAGCGGCTGACCGTCAGCCGCTCGACGGGTTCGCCGTTGCCGGGATCGTGGAAGATCAGGATCGTTCGCCGCCTCGCATGGAAGCTCTCCGCGTCGAGCATGGTGGCGATCACCGGCTCCTCGAAATATTCGCGCGCCATGATCAGCCACAGCGCCACGCCTTCCTCGCGCATCAACCTGGGGATCACCGTGTCGAGCCGCTCGGCGAGCAGGCGGTCGATCACTTCGGCGCGTTCGCGAAGCGGCAGGATTTGGGGGAGGGCGGGGGTCGCCTCCTCGCTCTCGCTCATCGGCAGAAAGGGCTGCGCGGCGAGCGGCGAGCCGAGGCCAAACAAAGCCGCGCCCGCCAGTGCCATCAGGGTCTCAGCTGCCCGTGGGTGGTTCATTCTTTACCGCTTCCTCTTCGCCTTCAAGGGACAGTCCGTGCTTCAGCAGCATCGGGATGTTCGCGAAGGTAAACAGGAAAGTGAGCGGCAGGAAAACCCAGAATTTCGCCCAGAGCCAGCCTTCGAAGGTAAGCTGGGCGCGAAGCACCTCGTTGAGCCCGGCAAGGACGAGGAAGAACACGCCCCAATTGCGCGACAGCTTGAGCCAGCCCTCGTCCGACAGCCCCTCGAAAGCGGCTTCGAGCAGGATCTTGAGCAGCGCGCGGCCGGTGAAGAAACCGACCAGCAGGGCGACGCCGAAGGTGCTGTAGATGATCGTCGGCTTGAGCTGCACGAAAACCGGATCGCCGAAGAAGATCGTCAATGCCCCGAAGCCGACGATGAGCGCGGTCGAGAACCACAGCATCGGGGAGACCTTCCCCAGCCGCCATTTCGAGATCGCGAGCGCGGCCACGGCGGCCACCATGAAGGCGCCCGTGCCGTAGATGATGGCTAGGAGTTCGCTTGCCGGATTGCTCTCCGACGGCGCGTTGAACCGGTACACCGCGAGGAAGACCAGCAGCGGCCCGTAATCGACCGCGACATTGATCCAGGAGGACCCGGCGGAGCGGGGCTTGGTTTCGGACATCAGGCGACCCCCGCTATGACTTTTGCCACCAGATCGGGATCGAACGGGCGCAGGTCTTCCATCTTCTCTCCGACGCCGATCGCGTGGATCGGCAGGCCGTATTGCTCCGCCGCCGCGACCAGCACGCCGCCGCGCGCGGTGCCGTCCAGCTTGGTCATGATGAGCCCGGTGACGCCCGCGACCTCGCGGAACACGTCGATCTGCGACAGCGCATTCTGCCCGTTGGTCGCATCGAGCACCAGCACCACGTCATGCGGCGCGTCGGGGTTCAGCCGGCCCAGCACGCGGCGGATCTTCGCCAGTTCGTCCATCAGCTCGCGCTTGTTCTGGAGGCGGCCCGCGGTGTCGACGATCAGCGCGTCGATCCCGGTATCGGTCGCCTGCTTGACCGCGTCGAACACGATGCTGGCCGGGTCGCCGCCCTCGGGGCCGCGCACGAGATCGACCCCGGCGCGCTCCGCCCAGGTCGCGAGCTGCCCGATCGCGGCGGCGCGGAAGGTGTCGCCCGCGGCGAGCAGGACGCCGTAATCGTCCTCGGTGAAGAGGTGCGCGAGCTTGGCGATGGTGGTGGTCTTGCCGCTGCCATTGACCCCGATGACAAGGATCACCTGCGGGCGCGGGAAGGCGGTGATCTCGAGCGGTTTCGCCACGGGGCGCAGGATTTCCGCGATCTCGGCAGCCACCGCCTCTTTCAATTCGCGCTGCGTGATCTCGAGGCCGAAGCTCTTGTCCGACAGGCGCTGGCGGATGCGCGCGGCGGCCGCCGGGCCGAGGTCGGAGACGATCAGCGCATCCTCGATATCGTCGAGCGTCGCATCGTCGAGCCGCGCGGCCACCCCGGTGAGGTTGCTGCCGAGCCGTTCCGAGGTCTTGCGAAAGCCGCCGAGCAGCCGCTCGCTCCAGCTCTGGGTCATGTGAGAAGGCCTCCTTCGACCCTTCGTGGTGTCACTGCGACGATCTCTCCGGCGGGCGTCCCTTCGGGCAGGGCGACCCGCGCATAATTGGGGGCATAGCCGGTGCCGTCGCGTTCGGCGAGAACCGGAAATGTTTCGCCCACAAGGCTCTCGAGCCAGCGCGCCCGGTGCCGGGCGACGCGGGCCCGCAATTCGCCGGCCCGCGCTTTCACGACAGCGCGTTCGACCTGCGGCATTCGCGCTGCCGGGGTGTTGGCGCGCGGGGAATAGGGGAAGATGTGGCCGTGCACGATGTCCAGTTCCTCGATGATCGAGAGGTTGGCGGCGTGGTGTTCGTCCGTCTCGGTCGGGAAGCCCGCGATGAGATCGGCGCCGATCGCGATTTCGGGACGGCGGGCCTTGAGCCGCGCGACGAGGTCCATCGCATCGGCCCGGCTATGCCGCCGCTTCATGCGCTTGAGCATCAGGTCCGCGCCGTGCTGGAGCGAGAGGTGGACGTGGGGCATGACCCGCTCCTCTCCCGCGAGCAGATCGAACAGGGCGGGATCGATTTCCACCCCGTCGACCGAGGAGAGCCTGAGGCGGGTTAGTTGATGAAATTCATCCAGGGTGGCTTCAATCAGCTCTCCGAGCCGGGGCGTGTTGGAAATATCCTGTCCCCAGCTTGTAAGATCGACACCCGTAAAGACAATTTCCTTAGCCCCCGCGACCAGGTGCCCTTCCACCTCGCGCAGCACCTCGGCGATGGCGAGCGAGCGGCTGCGCCCGCGTCCGGCGGGGATGGAGCAGAAGGTGCAGGCATGGTCGCAACCATTCTGTACGCCGATGAAGGCGCGGGTCCGGGTCGGAGGCGGCGGCGCCTCGGCGATGGGCGCATTCCAGCTCCGCGCATCGAGCTTCGCGGCGTTGGCGACCAGTCCGTCGACCTCTGGCATGGCGGCGAGCGCGGCGCGGTCGGTCTCCGCCGCGCAGCCGGTGACGATCAGCCGCGCCTGCGGGCGCTCGCGCCGGGCGCGGCGGATCGCCTGCCGCGTGTGGCGCACCGCTTCGTTGGTGACCGAGCAGGAATTGACCACGACGATGTCGCCCGCATCGGCCAGCATCGCCTTCATTCGCTCGCTCTCGGCGATGTTGAGGCGGCAGCCCAGCGAGATTACCTCAGGCGCGCTCATGCGTAATCGTCCCATTCGAACGTGCCGCGAAAGCTCTCGCTCGCAGGGCCGGTCATGCGGATCGAGCCGCCCTCGGGCCATTCGATCACGAGGTCGCCGCCGGGCAGGGTGACGCTCACCCGCCGCCCGACCAGCCCCTTGCGGATCGCCGCCACCGCGCTCGCGCAGGCCCCGGTCCCGCATGCGCGGGTGAGCCCCACACCGCGCTCCCACACCCGCAGGGCGAGGTGGTCGGGCCCGACAAGCTGCGCGACGTTGACGTTCACCCCTTGCGGAAAGACCGGATCGGTCTCGATCTGCGGCCCCAGGGTCTCGAGCTCGCTGTCCCACACATCGTCCACGAAGAACACGACATGGGGGTTGCCGACATTGACCGCCATCGGGTTCTCCAGCCTGCCCCAGGCGAGCGGCATCGCGCCCGTATCCATCGCGTAATCGAGCGGGATCGCCTGCCAGTCGAAGCGCGGCGCGCCCATGTCGACGCTCGCGCCGTCCGCAGCAGGCTCGACCTCGATCAGCCCGCCCGCCGTTTCGACCCGCGCAGGGGAGCCGTGCAGCAGCGCGACCGCGCGGCTGGCATTGCCGCACGCCTCCACCTCGCTGCCATCCGCATTGAAGATCCGCATCCGGAAATCGCTCGTGTCGCTCGGTTCGAGCAGGATCAGCTGGTCGCAGCCGATCCCCTCCCGGCGGTCGGCGATCGCGCGCGCGGCCTGCGCGGTCATTTCGGGCAGGGGCTCGGCGCGTGCGTCGAGCACGACGAAATCGTTGCCGAGGCCGTGCATCTTGACGAAGGGAACGCGCATTACGGGGCGCATCTATGCATCAAGCGCCCCAGCGTCCAGAGCCTCGCGCCTCCGCAGGCATGCGGAGCGCGGGTCGGACGCGGCTTCAGTTGGCGAGCTTGGGCAGGCCGGGTGCAGCGAACGCGTCGTCTTCTCCGGAGGACGCAGGCGGTCCTGCGCGAACCGCGCCAACCAGCTTGCCGCTCAAGGCGAGGCGTTCGCGCACCTGCTGCGCGGTTTCGGGCCGGCCGTAATGGTATCCTTGGCCCTTGAGCTTGCCCATCCGCTTGAGCTCGTTGAGGATCGCCTCGTCCTCCACCCCTTCGGCGGTGATCGGCAGGTCGAGCCCGCGTCCCAACGACATGATCGCATCGACCAGACGGCTCTTGCCCGAAGGCGAGCGCAATTCGCTGATGAACTGGCGGTCTATCTTGAGCCGGTCGAAGGGCAGGGTGCGCAATTGCTCGAGCGAGGAATAGCCGGTCCCGAAATCGTCGAGACTGACCCGCACGCCTTGGTTGCGCAGGCTGGTGATGATCGTGCGGACGATGCCGATATTCTCGTGCAGGCAGCTCTCTGTGATCTCGACCTCGAGCCGCGGGGCTGGGAAATTGTGCTTCACCAGCATCTTGAGCAGCTTCTGCGCGAACCACGGATCGCGCAGTTGCACCGGCGAGATGTTGATCGCGAGCGTCAGGTCGTCGCTCCAGTCGCGCGCATCGACCAGCGCGCGCTCGATCAGCTGGTCCGAAAGCTCGTTGATGAGGCCGATATCCTCCGCAATCGGGATGAAGATTTCCGGGCTGACCACGCCCATGGTCGGCGAAGTCCAGCGCGCGAGCATCTCGAAACCGACGAGTTCCCCCGTCTCGATATCCACCTGCTGTTCGTAGAAGGGGACGAATTCGCCCCGCTGGAGCCCGCTGCGGATGCCCGATTCGAGTTCGTTGCGGAAGCGCAGCTCGTCTTCCATCGACTTCTCGAACCAGAAATAGCGGTTCTTGCCCCCTTTCTTGGCGTGATACATCGCGATGTCCGCGCGCTGCATCAGCGCATCGGCATCGGTCAGGCCGGGATCGCTGCCTAGCCCGCCCTCGTCGCTCGCCAGGCCGATCGAGATCGTCGCCTGGATCGTCGCATCGCGGTGTTCGAAGGGGAGGCTCATGCGTTCGAACAGGCGGATGACGAGATCGTCGATCCGCTCGGCGGCGGCGGGATCATAGGGCGTGACGAAGGCGAATTCGTCCCCGCCGAGCCGCGCCAGCCGCGCTTCCTTGGGCAGTTCGGCCATGATCCGGCGCGAAAGTTCGATCAGCGTCGCATCGCCCACGCCGTGGCCGTGCATGTCGTTGATCTGCTTGAAATTGTCGAGGTCGATCAGGCAATAGGCAACGGCAAGGCCCCGCGCATTGGCGCGGTTGCGCAGCGCATCGGCATAGGCGGCCATGCTGCGGCGGTTGAGACAGCCGGTGAGCGGGTCGGTTTCCGCAAGTTCGCGCGCCAGCTCCTCGGCGCGGCGGCGTTCGCCGATCTCCAGCTGCAGTTCGCGATAGCGCCGCCATCCGAAGATGATCAGAACGACGTTGAGCAGCAGGGCATTGACGAGCAGCGGATCGGGAGCCGCTCCCTCGCCCAGCAGCGCGAGGATCGCGCTCGGGAACACCGATCCGCCGGTGGCGACGAACAGGATGATCGCCGCTGCCGCGATACCCAGCGCAACGAGGTCGCGCTCGGCGCTGCCCCTCAGATCGTTCCTGTTGTCGCCTGGCACCATCGCTGCTCGACCGTCGCCGGTTTTTCCCCGTTACTGTTCCGTGCATCCCCTATCCGCGCGATGGTTGAAAATAGGGTTAATCGAAGGGGGGAATTGAGGGGTGGAAGCGAGCGCGCCATCGCTCTAATCGTGCCTCCCGCCATTCGTGCCGACCAACAGGAGACAATCGCGTGCCCAATTACTGGCTGATGAAGTCCGAACCCTTCAAATATAGCTGGGACGATCTCGTCGCCGAGGGCGAGGGCACATGGGACGGGGTGCGCAACCACTCGGCCAAGCTGAACCTGCGCGCGATGGAGGT
>JAZBNR010000031.1:0-43593 GCA_036350735.1 Erythrobacter sp. | reverse complement strand
GATCCCGAAGGGCGCGCTGCTGGTTGGCTCGCCGGGTACGGGTAAGACACTGCTTGCACGCGCAATCGCGGGCGAGGCGGGCGTTCCGTTCTTCACCATTTCGGGTTCCGACTTTGTCGAGATGTTCGTTGGCGTGGGCGCGAGCCGTGTGCGCGACATGTTCGAACAGGCTAAGAAGAACAGCCCCTGCATCGTCTTCATCGACGAAATCGACGCCGTCGGTCGCAGCCGTGGCCATGGCCTCGGCAATTCGAACGACGAGCGCGAGCAGACATTGAACCAGCTGCTGGTCGAGATGGACGGCTTCGAGGCCAATGAGGGCATCATCATCATCGCTGCCACCAACCGTCCCGACGTGCTCGACCCGGCGTTGCTGCGCCCGGGCCGGTTCGACCGGCAGGTCGTGGTGCCGATCCCCGACATCGACGGGCGCGAGAAGATCCTCGGCGTGCACATGAAGAAGGTGCCCCTGGCGCCCGACGTCAATCCGCGCACGATCGCGCGCGGCACGCCGGGCTTCTCGGGCGCGGACCTCGCCAACCTCGTCAACGAGGCGGCGCTGCTGGCGGCTCGCCGCAACAAGCGGCTCGTTGCGATGCAGGAATTCGAGGACGCCAAGGACAAGGTGATGATGGGGGCCGAGCGGCGCTCCATGGTGATGACCGACGACGAGAAGAAGATGACTGCCTATCACGAAGCTGGTCACGCACTCGTCAGCATCAACGAGCCCGCTTCGGACCCGATCCACAAGGCCACGATCATCCCGCGCGGCCGCGCGTTGGGCATGGTGATGCGCCTGCCGGAGCGTGACAACTACTCGTATCATCGTGACAAGATGCACGCCAACCTTGCGGTCGCCATGGGCGGGCGCGTTGCCGAGGAGATCATCTTCGGCCACGACAAGGTTTCGAGCGGGGCTTCAGGCGACATCCAGTATGCGACCGACCTGGCGCGCAACATGGTCACCAAATGGGGCATGAGCGAGAAGCTTGGTCCGCTGCAATACGAAAGCAGCCAGGAGGGCTATCTCGGCATGGGCCAAACTGCGCGCACAATGGCTGGCGATGAAACCAACAAGCTGATCGATGCGGAGATCAAGCGGCTGGTCGAGGAAGGCCTGACCCGCGCAACCGACATCCTGACCAGCCAGCAGGACAAGCTTCACCTGCTCGCGCAAGCGCTGCTCGAATACGAGACGCTGACCGGGGAAGAGATCACCCAGCTGATGGAAACAGGCTCGATCGATCGGCCCGACGAGCCGCGCGGCCCCGCAGCGGTCCGACCGGCGCATGGATCGGCGATCCCCAAGGCCGGCAAGCGCTTCGGCCCGAAGGGTGGCGAGGCCCCGCAAGGCGCCTGAGCATTGCCACGCTGGCGAGCGGCTTTGATCGCTCTGAGATCTGGAATACCCCTCGAGAACCATCGTGTGCTCGAGGGGTTTTTCGTGTCGATCCGCCCCGCAGTGTCGGGGTGGCTGGGCGGGGCACACCAGTCAGACGATCGGAGCGATCAGGACCGAGCCGCCGTTGAGTTGGAGAGTGCGGTCGAAGGCGCCGCCAAGGGTATCGGAGCGGAAGGCATCGCGGCCGGAAGTGCCCCGGAGCCCGCGCGCAGAGTGAGCGGGGAAGCGGTCAAGCGGAGCGAGGACCAAGAGCGCGACCGGCCCTGACGCTTCAGAAGGCGCCCAGCACCACCAGTGTCTGGATGAACAACACGATAACGAGCAGGATGAACACGATCAGCGCGAAAAACCGCCACAGCGTCGAGAAGCGCGTCAGATCGTAAGTGTGCTTAAGGTGCTTGTAGAGGTGCAGCGGCGCCACCGTCGCGAAGATCGTGAAGGCCCAGCCGATCCCCAGCGCGCTCGTTCCGACCAGAGACATCACGATGAACAGCAGCGACATGAAGGCGAGCGAATAGGTCACGAACACCGCATGGTCATAGGCCTTGAACCGCCTGCGCCAGGCAAACATCAGCCATACGAACGGAATCGACAGCGGGATCAGCAGCCAGCTGAACTTGTATCCGTTGGCCTGCAGCTTGTAGAGCATGAGGCCCGGGTTCTCTTTCCATTTCTTGATCAGCCCCTCGTCGAGCCATTTGACGCCTGTGCCCGAGAATGTGACCTTCGCATTGCCCCCGCTTGCGAACAATTCAAGCTGCGAGAGCCCTTCCACCCCCGCCTCGAGATCGCGCAGCTCCTCCTCGAGGACTGGCCTTTGGGGATCGTCAGCGGGCAGCGCGGCCAAACGATCGCGCAGGTCCTGCGCATCCTCGTCGGCGGTGTCGCGCAGCTCCGCAGCCTGCGCGGCGAGCGGCCTCCCATCACCAAGCTCTGTCGGCACCCCGATCCCGACCATTTGGAACACTGCGAACATGGCGAAGACGCTGAACAGGAACATCGCCATCGGGCTTACGAATTTGGCGCGTTCGCCCTCTATGTAGCGGCGGGTGAGCCGGCCCGGCTTGAAGGCGAGTAACGGCAAGGTGTGCGCAAGCTTGCCGTCGAGATGGAGGACGCCGTGCATCAGATCATGCCCGATGGCAGCGAGCGTGCGATGCACATGCCCTTTCTGGCCGCACTGGTTGCAATAGGGGCCGGTCAGCAGCGCCCCGCAATTGGCGCATTCGCCCTCGACCGTGCGCGCAGCCCTGCGCCCGCGCTGGGGCTCGACTGCGCTTCCAGTCAAGGCCCCTTCGATCACTGTTCCAATCCCTCCGGCGACATCGCTCATCGGGCACGCCCCTTCTGTTGCGCTGCACACTATAGAGGGTGAGCGACAATTGCCAATCCGGCGGGATGGTGCAGCGCTCGGCTCGAAGCTATTTGGAGGCGAGCTTCCTTTCGATCGCGGTCCACAATTGCGCGAAGGCACGCGAGGCCGGGCTGCGCGGAGCGAATGCGCCGACGGGCTTGCGCTCGACCGCGCATTGCTCAATCGCGCTGGCGAGCGGGACCACCGGCCAGTTGGCGTTCGCCTCGCGTGCCTCTCGGTGAAGCGAGCGCCGCATGTCGATCATCGAGAGCACCGGCAGGATCGGTGGATGGCCTTTGCCAGAGCCACGCACCTCCTCGACCACGAGATCAAGTGCGCGGGCGGAGAGCGGCGAGGGCGGCAGCGGCACGATCACGAGATCGGCCGCGCGCATCACCTGCGCGCTGATCTCGTTGAGCACGGGCGGACAATCGAAGATGATCCGATCGAAGTCCTTCGCGAGGCTCTGGGCCAGTCTGGAGAGCTGCTTCTTCTTGCCCAGCCGGTCGAACTGGCGATCGAGGGTGCGGATGCTCTCATCGGCCGGAAGCAGAGCGAGATTGTCGAACGCGGTGTGCTGGATGAGCTTTGCTGGATTGCGCTCGCTCTCGAAGACGCTCTCAGCGGAGCGCTTCTTCCTGGGATCGATGCCGAGCAGGAAGCCCGAGCCGTTGGCCGGATCAAGATCCCACAGCAGCGTTCGGCGCCGCGAAATGTTCGCTGCGCACCAGGCAAGATTGACGGCAAAGGTCGTCTTTCCGACTCCGCCTTTAACGCTGTAGACTGCAATTGACGCCATGATGCGCGAATATTCCTCCGGCCCCACCAGAAATGTTGCGCTTTGATTACAGGCGCTGTGTTGCATGCGCTTCGGATGAAGGCAAGCGGTGCCCGAACCGGGTAAGAAACGTGTCATCGAGCGCGGTGCGCACAAAAAAGGCCGCCATCGGGGCGGCCCTCTTCTGCGGAAGGGGGATCGAAAATCCTATCCGTCGTAATCGGAGCCGATCGTGCTGGAGCGGGTCGGGGCGGAGGCGGTGATCCGAAGCGCTTCGGCCGACTGGCTGAGCGAGCCGATCTCGTCGGCATCGTCCTCGTCATCGGGCAGGATCTTCTGAAGGCCGGTCACGAGCGATTCGTGCAGTTCCTTGGGCTTGATCGTCTGCTCAGCGATCTCGCGCAGCGCCACGACCGGATTCTTGTCCCGGTCACGGTCGATCGTGAGTTCGCTGCCGCCCGAGATCTCGCGCGCGCGCTGCGCGGCGAGCAGGACGAGATCGAACCGGTTGGGAACCTTGTCGACGCAATCTTCAACGGTAACGCGTGCCATCGGACGGGCCTCTTCGACTTGCAAAATGCGGGAGCGGGATAGCGCAGCTAGGGATGGGGGGGCGCAGAGTCAAGATCGAGGGCATCGCGGCACCATTGGCGCGCCCAATCATTGCAACAAAATGAACACTCGTCCCGCCAATCTCCACGGTTCCGACTGGTCCGAACTCGAATATCGCGAGCCGGATACGTTCAACTGCGAGGTTAATGGCCATGTCTTCACCTTCTATCCTCGCGGTTCGGATCGGCTCGAAGCCCTCCTGGAGCTTATCGGATCGGCACGCGAAACGCTTGATTGCTTCTATTTTCTGTTTGACGAGGACGATTGCGGCGCGCGTGTGCGCGATGCGCTCATTGAGGCGGCGAGGCGCGGGGTGGCCGTCAGGCTTTATATCGATGCCTTCGGCAGTGACGCCCAGCCGCAGTTTTTCGACGAGCTGGTCGGCGCAGGCGGGACCTTTGCCCGGTTTCAAGCGAACTTTTCCAAGCGTTTCCTGATCCGCAACCATCAGAAGATGGCAATTGCCGACAACGCCCGTGTGATGGCGGGCGGCTTCAACATCGCGGAAACCTATTTCGCCGAGCCCAGCGGGAGCGGCTGGTGCGACCTAGGCGTGCATATCACCGGGCCGATCGTGCAGCGGTTCACCGACTGGTTCCAATGCATCCACGAGTGGATCAATACCGATGGTTCCGAATTTCGCCGCATCCGGGAAATGGTGCGCGACTGGGATCCCGGCGATGGTCCGATCCAGCTCATCATGGGCGGTCCGACATCAGTGACCAGCGATTGGGCGGTGCGCTTGAAGAGCGATATCGCAGGGGCCAAGCGGCTCGATATCGTGACCGCCTATTTCGCTCCTCCGCGCAGCATCCGGCGCATCTTGCGCAAGGCAGCCCGCTCGCACCGGCTCCGACTGATTCTGGCGAGCAAATCAGATTTCGCGGTGACCGTGCTCGCCGCGCGGGCTCACTATAAGCGGCTGATGAGGGCTGGTGCCCGCCTGTTCGAGTTTCAACCGTGCAAGCTGCACATGAAGCTGATGGTGCTCGACGATATTTGCCATTTCGGTAGCGGCAATCTCGATATGCGTTCCGTGCGCCTCAATCTCGAGGTCATGGTCCGCGTTCAGGACGAGGAGATGGCGCGCAAGTTGCGCGAGGTGATCGACGCGATGGAGCGGGCGAGCCGCCCGGTCGACAAGAGCTGGTTCGCCCAATATGGCGGCTTGAGCGACCGAATGCGATGGCTCGCCAGCTCGTTCATGCTGCGCTTCGTTGACTACAACCTCAGCCGTCGGTTCAATTTGGGTCCCTCCAAGCTCAAGAACGCAAGCCCCCACTATGACGGGCGGGCCGACAACTAACGGCCGGGCACGATCCGATCCGCACCTGGAACGATCCTCATCTAGCCGAAGTCGCTCTCATCATACTTCCAGTTGGGCGAGGAGAACTTGGTGATCTCGCTCTGGAAATGCAGCGGCACGATACCGGTCGAGCCGTGGCGCTGCTTGGCGATGATCAGGCTCGCGCGATTTTTCAGCCGCTCATATTCCTCTTCCCAGGCGCGATATTTGGCCTCGGCATCGGCGGAAACGAAGCCGTTCTCGTTGGGCCCGTCGGGGCGCTTGGCCTCGTGGTAGTAATCGGCGCGGTAGATGAACCAGACCATGTCGGCATCCTGCTCGATCGAGCCCGATTCCCTGAGGTCCGAGAGCATCGGGCGCTTGTCGTCGCGCTGCTCCACCGCACGGCTGAGCTGCGAGAGCGCTATCACCGGCACGGCGAGCTCCTTGGCAAGCGTCTTGAGGCCGCGGCTGATCTCCGAGATCTCGTTCACGCGATTGTCGTTGGCGCGCCCCGAGCCCTGGAGCAGCTGGAGATAATCGACCACGATGAGGCCGATATCGTGCTTGCGCTTCAGCCGCCGCGCACGGTTGCGCAGCGCGGCGATGGTGAGCGCGGGCGTATCGTCGATGTAAAGCGGGAGCTCGGCGAGGCGCTGGCTGGCAAAGCTAAGCTTCTGGAAATCCTCGCGCGTCATCCGGCCGGTGCGTAAGGCTTCCGAGCTGATTTCGGCCTGCTCGGCGAGGATGCGGGTGGCAAGCTGGTCGGCACTCATCTCAAGGCTGAAGAAGGCGGTCGGGGCACCGTAATTGTGCTCGCCGCCGCTCTCCTGCCACTTCAAGTGTTCCTCGGCGCAGTTGAAGGCGATGTTGGTGGCAAGCGAGGTCTTGCCCATGCCCGGACGCCCGGCGAGGATCACGAGGTCGGAACTGTGGAGCCCTGCGGTCTTCTGGTCGATCACCGAGATGCCGGTGGTCTTGCCCGAGAGGCCGCCATCCGAATTCATCGCGGCCTCGGCCATGCGGATCGCGGTCATCGCCGCCTCGCGGAAGGTTGATGCCGCATTGCCGGTGACGGCGCCTTCGGCGACCCGGAAGAGATCGGCCTCGGCCTCGGCGATGCGCTCCATCGGCTCGACTTCGTGCGAGGTGTCGAGCGCGCCCTCGACCAGCCCGCGCCCCACGCTCACCAGTTCGCGCAGGAGCGCAAGATCAAAGATCTGCTGCGCCAGTTCGCGCGGGGCGAGCAATCCGGCGGCATTGGCGGTGAGCTTGGCAAGATAGCTCGGCCCGCCCAGCTCCTTCAATGCCTCGTCGCCTTCGAAATGCGGGCGCAGTGTCACTGGCGAGGCGGTTGCGTTGCGCTCGATCGTCTTTAGGATTTTCTCGTAGATGCGCCCATGCAGCGGCTCGAAGAAATGCTGCGGCAGGACCGGGGTCTGCAATTCCTCGATCACGCGATTGTCGATCAGGACAGCGCCCAGGAACGCGGCCTCGGCCTCCAGATTGGAAGGCAGCTTGCGCCCGTTCGCCGCAGCGTCCGTTGTGTCATCGCTCGGAAAAAGGAGCGTTTCGGTATCGTCCATCCGCCCTCCTTGCGCCTCCTTCTACCCTTCGGGCAAGCCCCGAGGCCGGCGATAAATTTTCTTTTTCCGCCGGCTGTGGATTGCGGGGAAACATTGGTGTTGCCAAGGTGATCGGCGCCAATTCGCTTGAATTGGGGTCAAGCGATCTGCGAAAGCCGGGGTGATGTCTGAATTCTCGCCTGATTCCATCCAGCCTTCGGCCTCCGGCAACCATCGCATCGCTCATATCGCGCTCGATGAGACGACGATCCTGTGGCGCAACGCCGATGTCGAACAGGAGCGGCGGGTGGCGATCTACGATCTGATCGAGGAGAACACGTTCAAGCCGATCAGGAGCGCGCAGCGCGGTGCGAAGGGGCCCTACCGGCTCCACCTCGCGGTGCGCGATGGGCGGCTCGCCATGGATGTCAGCAGCAGCGATGAGGAGCCGCTCGAGACGCTGCTGATCGGGCTTGCGCGCTTCCGCCGCCCGATCCGCGAATATTTCGCAATCTGCGACAGTTATTACCAAGCGATCCGCAAGGCGACGCCCGCCGAGATCGAGACGATCGACATGGCCCGCCGCGGCATCCACAACAACGCGGCCGAAATGCTGCTCGAACGGCTCGAAGGCAAGGTCGAGACCGATTTCGCGACCGCGCGCCGGCTGTTCACGCTGCTGTGCGTGCTCCACATCAAGGGCTGAGCCGGGGCGCTGACGCTGATGGCGAGAACCTACCGAGTGCGCTCCCGAAGGCGTCAGGGCGTCTCCTTGATCGGCTGGCTGTGGCTGATCTTCGCCTTCGTCGTGCTCGCGACGATTGTCTATTCGGGCTGGTTGTGGTTCGACATGCAGAGCTGGAAGCCCGACCGAGCCGAATATCCTGAGCAAGGCGCGGTGATCGCGAGCGGGACAAGCGGGACGCGGTTCGAGACGCTCAAGGCGCAAGGCGCGGATTTCGTCTATCTCGAGCTGGCTCCATCGGGCCGGCTACCTGATCCCGGCTTTCGCGCGCGCTTTGCTGCGGCGCGTGAGGCGGGGCTCAAGGTGGGTGTCATTCAGCCGTTCGATCCATGCGCAAGAGCTGATCCGCAATCCTCGCGCTTCTCCCAGATGGTCCCGCGCGATGCCGGCCTCATGCCGCCGGCGATTGCGCTCGTGCAGCTGCCGACGAGCTGCAATCCGCCGGTCAGCGAGGCGGCGGTCACGAGCGAGGTGCTCACGCTCATCAACCAGATCGAGATGCATGCGGGAAAGCCCGTCGTTCTCAAGCTTGGAGAGGCATTCGAGACGAAGTTCCGGATTGCGATGATGGTAGAGCGCGAGCTCTGGTTGATCCGCGATCGAGGCGAGCCGCGCTACGCCCCGCGCCCTTGGCTGCTGTGGAGCGCCAATTCGCGGCTGGACAGCGAGGCGGCGGCGGAGCCGATTGAATGGGTGGTGGTGCAGCGATGAACGAACGGCTCGATCCAGACACGGAAAACCGCCTGATCGCCGCCGCACACGAGGCGAGCGAGCAAGCCTACGCGCCCTACTCGCAATACCAGGTCGGGGCGGCCCTCCTGTTCGACGATGGAGCGATCATCACTGGCGCCAATGTCGAGAACGCGAGCTATGGCCTCTCGCTGTGCGCTGAGACGAGCGCCGTCGCCAAGGCGCTCAATGAGGGGCGGCGCGGTGGGCTGGTGGCGGTCGCGGTGACGGGGCCGACGGGCAAGGGCGACGGCGCGCCGATCACGCCATGCGGGCGCTGCCGCCAGGTGCTCAACGAGATCGCGCAACTGGGCAGGACGGACCCGGTCATCGTGTGCGTCGGCCGCGACGAGGTGGTGCGGATCACGCTCGGCGAGCTCCTGCCGCGCGCCTTCGGCCCTGCCAATCTCGCATAGAGCGCGGCACGATCCCTTTGCCCTCGCGTTGAACCAGAGACCAGCTGGAGAGACGTCATGATAACCGAGCCGCCTTTGCTAGATGCGCTGTTGCGAGGAGCGATCCTCGCGATCTTCGCGCTGTTGTGGATCAATCTCCTGATCCGCCTTCAAGGCCTGCGAACGCTCTCCAAGATCACCAATTTTGACTTTGTCACCACCGTCGCCTTCGGCTCGCTGCTCGCGGGCGCGAGCCAGGCGAGCGATCTCGGTGCGTTTCTGCAGGCGCTTGCGGCGATGCTGGGGCTGATCCTTGCCCAGGCAGCGCTCTCGATCACGCGCCGCCGCTCAGACAAGGTCGCTCATGTCCTGGGCAACGAGCCAAGTCTGATCATGCGCGATGGCGAATTTCGCGAGGAGGCGCTCAAGGCCGCCAATTTTCGCCGCGAGGACATCATCGCCAAGCTGCGCGAGAACAACGTGCTGCGGCTCGCCGACGTGCGCGCGGTGGTCCTGGAGACGACCGGGGATGTCAGCGTGCTGCACGGTGACACGCAGCCCGACGCAATCCTGCTCAGGGACGTGCGCGGCGCTTAATCGGAAGTCTCAAGCCACTCGACCAACGCGGCAAGGCACTCGCGCGCGAACAGCTTGCAGCGCTCGGGCGACCAGCCCTGCTCGGGCTCGGGAAAGTCGGCGAGGTCCTTGAACGGCATCTCGAGCGTCATCGCGCAGGCGCCGAAGCGTTCGGCCACCTGGTTGGTGCTCATCGAGAGATTGGCGCGCCCGCGCGCGGTCTTGGGATAGCCGAGCTTGGTCTGGAAATCGGGCGTGCGGCGATCGAGGATGCGCTCATAGCGATCGTAGAGCGCGCCTTGCGCTTCGGTCCAGCTCGGGATGCCGTCGAAGCCCGCCAGGAACACCGCCGGGATCGCCTCGTCGCCATGCACGTCCATCGCGAAGTCGACCCCGGTCTCGTCCATTCGGTTGCGGATGGCGAGGACCTCGGGCGATTTCTCGGGGGTGGGCGTATCCCACTCGCGGTTGAGATTGGTGCCTGCCGCATTGGTACGCAAATGGCCTCGCGCCGAGCCGTCGGGGTTGCAATTGGGCACGATGTGGAGGCGGCAGTGCTTGCGCAGCGCACGGGCGACCGGATCGGCGCTGTCGGTCAGGCATTCGATCGCACCTTCCATCCACCATTGCGCCTGCGTCTCGCCCGGATGCTGGCGACCGTAGAGCCAGACCTGCTTGTCGCCCTCGCCAAGCTCGAGCATGTCAAGCGGGCGGCCATCGAGCGTGGTGCCGAGGCGCAAGAGGTCCACCCCTTCGCTGGCGGCCGCCTCGGCCAGCAGGTCGTAGTGGCGCTCGAGCGGATAGGGCGCGAAATAGGCGAAGTAGACGATGTCCGAGGCGGGCACGTAAGCGATCGTGAGCGTTCCATCCTCCTCGCCCTTGTCGAAGGTCGAGGCGGCGCGGGCCCAGTATTCGCGGTCTTCCGAGACGCACGCATCATAGCCCGGCCAGCCGCCCGGATAGGCGCTGCGATTGAGCCCGGTCAGCTTGAGCTCGATCGCCTCGCCTGCCTTGCCTGCGACGCGAAAGTGGAACCACTGGAAGAAGTCCGACTGGTGGTCTTTGGTAATCGCGAGGCGGGCGCGGCAGCCCTCGATGCCAAGCACTGCGATATTGCCACTGTCGAATGCGGCATCGATCTGGATTTGAGTCATGGTGGGATCAGTCCTGCAATGTATCGACGCTGATTTCGACGGTTTCGCCATTGTTGCCGGGGAACTCGCGGAACAGACCGCGCGCCAGCACGCGCGCGCTCGCCGCGAGCGGGGCATAGGCCGAATCGATCGAGATCGGGTGAGCGGCGCGGCCCTCCCACAAGGTTTTTCCGCTCCGGTCCGAGATGCGCACCGCAAGCCGCGAGATCACGCGCGGCCCGGCATCGCGCGCGCCCAGATCGATGCCGACGCCCACGCCCATGCCGCCTGTCCCCCCGCCGACGCCGACATTGACCGGCCGGCCGGGCTCGCTTGTCTCGACCGGCGTGCGGCTGGTCTCGATCGCCGCGATCTGCCCCGCCTCGGCGCCTTCGCCAACGAGGGTATATCCGATCAGCGCCAGCTCGTTGCCCACGCTCGCGCGGAAGGCCTCGCGGGCGGCCTCGCTGGTGAGCTCCTCGGAAAAGCGCAGCGCGATGGTCCCGCTGCCGAGCCCTTGCGGGGCCTCGGCCACGAAGCGGGTGACTTCGACCGGGCCGGTGAAGGCGCGCCCGCCGCAGCCGCCCAGGCCGAGGGCGAGCGCGGCGGCGGCGCAGATGAACAAGCCGCGGCGGACGATGGTGGTGGTCTCTCTCATGCGATCTGCCCTAGGCGTTTTTGCGATTGTGCAAAACCGTCAAAGCGCGAGAGTTTCGCCTCTCTTCGATGAGCAGCCTGTGCTAGCGGCCTTGACCATGAGCACTTCCGAACGCGCACCCGTTCTCGTCACCGGCGGTGCCGGCTATATCGGCAGTCACGCCGTCCTCGCCCTCATCGATATGGGCTGGCCGGTGGCGGTGATCGACAATCTGACCACCGGCTTCCGCTTCGCCATCCCGGAGGGCGTGGCGTTCTACGAAGGGGACATCGAGGACCAGGCGCTGCTCGCGCGCATCTTCGCGGAGCAGGGCACGCGCGCCATCATGCACTTCGCGGGCTCGATCGTGGTTCCCGAAAGCGTCGAGAACCCGCTCAAGTATTATCACAACAACACGGTGAAGAGCCGCGCGCTGATCGAGGCGGCGGTGCGCGGCGGGATCGCGCATATCATCTTCTCCTCGACCGCTGCGACCTACGGCATACCCGAGACCTCCCCCGTCAGCGAGACAACGCCGCAGCGTCCGATCAACCCCTATGGCTGGTCCAAGCTGATGACCGAGCAGATGCTCGCCGACACCGCCAAGGCGCACAGGCTCAATTATTGCGCGCTGCGCTATTTCAACGTCGCGGGGGCCGATCCCGAGGCGCGTTCGGGCCAGTCAACCGCCGGGGCGACGCATCTCATCAAGGTCGCGGTCGAGGCCGCGCTCGGCAAGCGCGAGGGTGTGAGCGTGTTCGGGACCGACTACGATACGCCTGATGGGACGGGGGTGCGTGACTACATCCATGTCAGCGACTTGGCGGCAGCGCACGTGCTCGCGCTTAAGCAGTTGATGGCCGAGCCGGAACGCTCCTTGACGATGAATTGCGGCTACGGCCAAGGCTTCTCGGTGCTCGAGGTGCTCGATGCGGTCGACCGCGTGACCAACCGCCAGATCGAACGCCGGCTCGAGGCGCGCCGGGCGGGCGATCCCGATTCGCTGATCTCGGATCCCTCGCTGATCCGTGAGACGCTTCCCTGGGAGCCCAGACACGCCGATCTTGATCGGATCATCGCTCACGCGCTCGCCTGGGAGCGCAGGCTAGGCGAACTGCGCGAGAACGCTTGACCGCTGGCCGTGCTTGGGTTAAGCGCGCCAACGAAATCGAAGAGCGCCGGGCCGACGGCTTGGCGCCTTTTTGTTTGAGAGACAGACCATGAAGATCCGCAACAGCCTCAAGTCGCTGAAGAACCGCCACCGCGATTGCCGCGTCATCCGCCGTCGCGGGCGCACCTATGTCATCAACAAGACCAATCGGCGCTTCAAGGCCCGCCAGGGCTGATCTGCGGGATTGAGTTGCCCGCCTGACCCGGTTCGGGTCGAGCGGCGAAAGAATTGGCGGCCCGCCTCCATCGGGGAGCGCGGGCCGTTTTCGTTCAAGTGCTTGAGTGGGGTGAGGGTCGATGCGCAAGGCGGTGGTGTTCGATGTCGGGCGCGTGCTGTTTCAGTGGCAATTGCGGGCCCTGTTCGAGAAGCTGATCGCCGACGAGCAGGAACTCGATTGGTTCCTCGCCAATGTCGTGACAGAGGAGTGGCATTTCGAGCATGATCGCGGTGCCACGCTTGCCGAGATGCTGCCCGCGCGCATGGCGCAATTTCCGCAGCACGCGCTGTTAATCGCAGCCTATGCCGCGCGGTTCAACGAGACCGTGCCCGGGCCCGTGCCTGGCGTGCATGACATCGTCGATCGCCTGCATGAGCGCGGCGTCCCGCTCTTCTGCCTCACCAATTTCGGCGACGAGCTGTTCCGCGCATTTCGCGCGGGACACGACATCTTCGACCTGTTCGAGGACATAATCGTCTCGGGCGCGGAGAAGCTCGCCAAACCCGATCCGCGCATCTACCGGATCGTCGAGGAGCGCTCCGGCCGTTTGGGCAGCGAGCTGTTTTTTACAGACGACAACCCCGCCAATATCGAGGCGGCGCGCGAGCGCGGGTGGGACGCGCATCTCTTTACCGACGCGGCTGCGTTGGAGGCGCAACTGGTGCGCGCAGGCTTTTTCTAGGAACGCACAATGGGCGAACTCCCGACAGGCAAGGCGGATCGGGGACAAGCCTTGCGTGCCGGGAGCCCGGGTTTGCCGCCGCGGCCGAAGAGAGGGAGGCCGCGGCGGGTGGAGAGCTTAATTGCGCGTGGCTCTTATTCGCCGTTGCACTTGGCGAGCTTCTCGTCCGGGAGCGCTTCGCCATCGGCCATGAAGCTCTTCACTTCGCCGAACTGACGCGAAAGGCCGCGGCAAATGCGCATCGGGCGGCTCGAGCCCTTGTTGGCAACGCACATATTGTCCTTGCAGGCCCAGGCGACGCCGCCAGCGACCGCGCTGGTTTCACCTGCCGGCTCGGCGAGCGTGGCGATGTAATAGGCGGTGGCGGCCGAAGTCGGCTGCGGGGCCATCGTGGCGCCGAAGGTGGTGCCGAGCGCGACGGCGGCCATCGCGACCACGGACAGGCGGGAAGAGAGGGAGAGGTTCATCGCAAAGGTCCTTTTTTCTTCGAAAGGGTGACGCGGCCTTCTGATGGGGCCTTGAAATCTATTTTGCAACGCAACATTTCAAATTAAAACCCGTTGCGAATCGCTACCTATGACACTAGGTTTTATATTGCAACTGAAAACTGATTTCTCGGTGCCGCGCAAAAGCGCACCGCTCAATTGCGCTCCGCCAAAAACGCGCTAGGCTGCACACTTGCCTTACGGCCCACGAGCGAGGGGCGTTAGGGGAGCGGAAAAGGAACCGACACATGGCTGAAGTCAGAGAGCCGCTGCGCGAGCTGATCGAATGCGGCTTGCCTCAGGCGCTCGAGGTGATGGGGGAGCGATGGTCGTTCATGATCCTGCGCGCGAGCTTCAATGGCTTGAAACACTTCGAGGAATTTCTCAGCGAACTGGGTATCGCGCGCAATATCCTTTCCAATCGCCTCGCCAAGCTGGTGGATCACGGCATCCTGCGGCGCGAGCCGTGCAAGGATGATCGCCGCAAGATCGAATACCGACTGACCGACAAGGGTTTCGACCTCCTGCCCGCCATGATCGCGCTCAGGCAATGGGGCCAGAAATACGGATCGGAGACGGTGACTGAGGACCCAGTGCTGGTCGACGAACGCGACCGGCTGCCGATCGGACCGGTCTCGGTGATCGCGCATGACGGGCGTATCCTCGATCATGTGGATCTCAACCTCGTGCGGCGCAGCGACGTGGGCAAGCGTGCTGACGGCTCGCAGGCCACCCCGGGGCGCGCCCTCGTCAGAGGCGACGTGATCCCATTCGGGGTGAAGCCCAGCGCCGCTCTCGGCTGACCGGCCAGAAATGCGGCGATAGCCCCTGCCGGATGGTTGACGCGCGCGGCCCATCGTGGCGATTGGGCCGCGATGACCCTAAGCGCGCACAACTCTGGATTTGACGCCGCCCCCGCGCACCACATCCATGCGATCCTGCGCGAAACCTTCGGCTTCACCGGCTTTCGAGGCCCGCAGGAAACGGTGATAGCGCGGATCATGCGGGGCCAGCACACACTTGCACTAATGCCGACGGGGGCGGGCAAATCGCTGTGCTATCAGCTGCCCGCGCTGGCGCGCGAAGGCACCGCGATCGTCATTTCGCCGCTCATTGCGCTGATGCACGACCAGATAAGGGCCGCCCGCGCGCTCGGGATCAGCGCCGCCTCGATGACCTCGGTCGATGACGATAAGGCCGCCACCGCTGCCGCGCTGCGCGCCGGCGAGCTAGATCTTCTCTATGTCGCGCCCGAACGCGCAACCACCGGCGGCTTTCGCAGCCTTCTGGGCAATGCGCGGATCTCCCTTTTCGCTATCGACGAGGCGCATTGCGTTTCCGAATGGGGCCACGATTTCAGACCTGATTATCGCGCCCTGCGCGACGTTCTCGATGCCTTTCCGGACATCCCTCGCCTCGCGCTCACCGCCACCGCCGACGAGGTGACGAGGAAGGACATCCTCGTCCAGTTGGGAATCGCGCCGGAAGGGCTGATCGTCGCCGGATTCGACCGGCCCAATATCCGCTATTCGATCCGCCCGCGCGATGGCGGGGTGCGCCAGATCGCGGAAGTCATCCGGCGAACCAGCGGGGCGGGGATCGTCTATGCCGGGAGCCGCCGGGGCTGCGAACAGCTGGCGGAGAAGCTCGCCGACACGGGGCGCCCCGTCGGCGTTTATCATGCCGGGCTCGCGCCGGAGGAGCGCGCCCGCATTCAGGCCGAGTTCGTCGCTTCGGAAGAGATGGTGATGGTCGCCACCATCGCCTTTGGCATGGGCATAGACAAGCCGGATGTGCGCTTCGTGATCCATGCGAGCCTGCCCAAGTCGATCGAGGCCTACTATTAGGAGACGGGCCGCGCAGGCCGCGACGGCGATCCGGCTGAGGCGCACCTGTTCTGGTCGGCCGCCGATTTCGTTCGCGCGCGTCAATGGCTGAGCGAGGTTGACGAGGCCCGGCTGCCGAGCGAGCGCGTCCGTCTGGAGGCGCTTGCCGGGCTGGTGGAGACGGCGCAATGCCGCCGCGCGGTGCTGCTGCGGCATTTCGGCGAGAACCCGCCCCAGGCTTGCGGCAATTGCGACGCCTGCCTCGAGCCGCGCCCGGTGATCGATGCGACCACGATCGCGCAGAAGCTGCTCTCGGCGGTTTATCGCACCGGCCAGAGCTTCGGCATCGGCCATGTCGAGAAGGTGCTGCTTGGCAGGAACGACGAGCGGATCAGCCAACGCGGGCATGATACGCTGTCGGTTTACGGCATCCTGAGCGAAGAGGAGGCGCCGTTGCTGCGCGCGGTGGTGCGCGCGGCCACGGCGCATGGTCTGCTGACGGCAACCGAGCATGGCGGCCTCGCCCTCGGCCCGGGCGCGCGCGCCCTGCTCAAGGGCGAGATACGGCTCGAGATCGCCGAGCCGCAGAAAAAGCGCAGCGGTGCGCGTCGCAAGGCCAATGCGGCGCCCAATCCAACGGGCGATCCGCTGTTTGAGGCCTTGCGCGCCAAGCGCGCCGAGCTGGCGAAGGCGAACGCGATCCCGGCCTACATCATCTTCCACGACAGCGTGCTGCGGGACATGGCGCAGGTCCGCCCGACAACCCTGCGGGCGCTGGGTGGGCTTCCCGGCGTGGGGGCGAAGAAGCTCGAGACCTGGGGCGATGACTTCTGCGCAGTGGTGCGCGAGTTCGCGGCGTGATCAGGCCTCGACCGTTTCGAGCAGTTCAAGCGAGGCTGGCGTGGCCGGCATGGCGTCATCGGGGCGGTAGCTGGAGTTGAGCTTCTTCGCGAGATCGCGCGTCAGCAGCGCATTGAGCGCATTGCCCAGCAGCGGGCGCTGTTCGCTCAGGCGCCGCAGCGCGTCCGCGTCCCATTCGACATAGCGCACGCCCTCGGGCGCGACCGAAGTGGTGGTTGTCTTGCGCTTTAGCACATAGGCGACCTCGCCCACGAAATTGCCCGCAGGCAAGCGAAACGGCCTGCCGTGCTTCTCGACAGAAATCACGCCATCGAAGATGTAGAACAGCGAGCCGGAAGGTTCGGCCTCACGGGTGAGGAGTGTGCCGTCGGGATCGTCCGCCCGCACCCAGCGCGCGAGCTTGAGGAGCCGGCGGAACTGGCCGGGGGTGAGCGTCTCGAATGCGTCGAACAGACGCTTCTCGTCTTCGGAGAGGCGAAGCGTGGTGCGCTCCAGCGCGATCTGGCCGAGCACCCAGAGATTGACGCCGACCATGAGGATGCTGGTGACGATCGGATCCCACAGCGGGCCACCGGGAATGACATAGTAATAGACGATGTAGACCACGGTCGAGGCGATGATCATCAGCCTCAATCGCAGCTCGTCGCGGATGGCATAGGCGAGCAGCAGCAGCGCCGCGCCGAGATAGATGATCCAGGCGTGCCAGGGCGGCATCAGCGCTGCCCCGCGAACTGGCGATAGCTGAGCGCTTCCGCGATATGCCGGCGGCCGACGGTCTCGCTGCGGTCGAGATCGGCGATGGTCCGCGCAACCCGCAGCATCCGGGTGTAAGAGCGCGCCGAGAGGCGCAGCTTTTCAGCCGCCCGCGCGAGCAGCGCATGCCCGGCCTCGTCGGGCGCGGCATGGCGCTCGAGCGTCTCGCCCTCGAGCTCGGCGTTGGAGCGAGCCCCGCGCTGTGTCGCGAGCGCGCGCGCGGCCGCAACTCGCGCGGCGACATCGGCACTGCTCTCGGTCGGCGGGGGGAGCGCGAGGTCTGCTGCCTTCACCGCGCCGACCTCGACATGGCAATCGATCCGGTCGAGCAGCGGCCCCGAAAGCCGCGCCTGGTAATCGCCGACGCAGCGCGGATAGCGGTTGCACTGCGCCATCGGCTCGCCCGCATGGCCGCAGCGGCACGGGTTCATCGCCGCGATCAGCTGGACGCGGGCGGGAAAGGTCACATGCGCATTGGCCCGCGCCACATCGACCTTGCCCGTTTCGAGCGGCTGGCGCAGCGAATCGAGCACGGCGCGCTGGAATTCCGGAAGCTCGTCGAGAAACAGGACGCCCAGATGCGCAAGGCTCACCTCGCCGGGCCGCACCTTGAGCCCGCCGCCCGTCAGCGCCGCCATGCTCGCCGAATGGTGCGGCGCGCGGAAGGGCCGCGCGCGGCTGATCTGCCCGGCTTCGAGCAACCCTGCGACCGACTGCACCATCGAGACCTCAAGCGCCTCGGCCGGCGAAAGTTCCGGCAGGATGCCCGGCAGGCAGCTCGCCAGCAGGCTCTTGCCCGAGCCCGGCGGGCCGACCATCAGCAGGTTGTGACCCCCGGCCGCCGCAATCTCGAGCGCGCGCTTGGCGGTCTCCTGACCCTTGACCTGCCTTAGATCGGGCGCGGGCGGGGCCTCGCGGATCGCGCCGCGCTCAGGCTCTGGCAGGGTGCTCGTGCCCTTCAGGTGCGCGAGCAGCCCCGTCAGGTCGCGCGGGGCGAGGATCGGCACGCCGCTCGCCCATTTGGCCTCCGCGCCCTGGCTTTCAGGGCAGATCAGCCCGCATTCTCCGGCGCTCGCGTGAAGCGCTGCGATGAGCACGCCCGGCGAGGCGACGATCCGCCCATCGAGCGAGAGTTCGCCCACTGCGATCCAGTCCATCAGCTGTTCCGAATCGGTGATTCCCATTGCTGCCAGCAGCGCAAGCGCGATGGGCAGGTCATAATGCGAGCCGTCCTTGGGCAGATCTGCGGGCGAAAGGTTAATCGTTATCCGCTTAGGGGGCAGCGCCAGCCCCATTGCCGCGAGCGCCGCCTGCACCCGCTCGCGGCTTTCGCTCACTGCCTTGTCGGGCAGCCCCACGATCGAAAAGCGCGGCAGGCCAGCCGCAACCTGGCACTGCACCTCGACCTCGCGCGCCTCGAGGCCGAGATAGGCGACTGTTCTGACGAGGGCGACCACCGCGCTGCTCCCATCCTTGCATCGGGCGCCCAGCTATCGCGAGTTAAGCATTCCTTGTCGAGCGCTTAGAAGGGCCTACGAAAGGCTTCGGCAAGCATAAAGATTTGCGAATTCCTATGGTCCCGCTTCGCATAATCGCGGCATGCGAAAACTTGCCGTTCTTGCCGCACTTCTGCCGCTCCTCCTGTGGCCTTCTGCCGCCCTTGCGCAGCATACAGGCCATTCCGCACGCACTGTGACGACGGTCAGCTGGGTTGAGGAATGGAACCCGGCGACGCAAAGCTGGGTGCGCATTTCGGACGACATGGCGGCACACGAGGCGCAATCATGGATTGCTGCGGCTCCGGTGGAAATCGAGGAGAGTGCCGCGCGCTTTGCGGTTCCGATCGCGCATGGCACGGATTTCGGGGCCACGCCGCAAGGTGCGATTGCGAGCTATGGGCCATTCGTGGTCATCGATGGCCAGCGCGCCGCGATGATCGGCTCGACCAACGGCGCCTCGCCGGCGGCTTTCGACGCGATGCTGCGCGATTTTCCCGGGCTGCGGGTGCTTGAACTGGTGGAGGCGCCCGGCACCTCCAACGATCTTGCCAATCTCGCGGTCGGCCGGCGCATCCGGGCCGCAGGGATCCGGACGCATGTGCCGCGTGGCGGCTCGGTGCGCTCGGGCGCGGTCGAGCTGTTTCTCGCTGGCGCCGAGCGCAGCTTCGAGGACGGCGCGCAGTTCGCGGTGCATTCCTGGCTCGACAATTATGGGCGCGAGCCTGACGACTTTTCGCCCGATGCCCCCGCCAACCGGCTCTATCTCGATTATTACGTCGAGATGGGAATGAGCCGTGAGCGCGCCGAGGATTTCTATGCGATGACGAATTCGGTGCCGCATCATTCGGCGCGGTGGTTCGGCGCTGAGGAGATGCGCTTCTGGCTGCGGCCCGAGACCGCGCCCGCTCCGGATATGCCGGTGGTGCATCTCGCGGCTGTGCGTTCGGACGAGCCTCTCGCCATCGCCGCCCTCGACGAGGAGCCGATCGTTCTTGCCCATCTCTCGCTCGATCTCGCCCTGCGCCTGCCGCATCTTGCCATGCCGATGCATCCGCGGATCGCGATCGAGCCGACCTTGCGTTTGGGCGAGGGAGCAAGTCTGGCGCTCGTCCGAGCCACAGATGCGGCTTGACTCGCGCCCGGGCTTACCATAAGCGCGCGCCTCTGACTGGGCCGGAGACGCCTGCGCCACGGCGCACGATGACCAGCCCGCATTTTTCCAGCGCCAGCCTGGTGGCAGATCGCAACGGCGCAGACCAGTTATTCGAGGATAGAATGAAGCGGACTTTCCAGCCCAGCAATCTCGTTCGCAAGCGCCGTCACGGCTTCTTCGCGCGCAAGGCCACCGTGGGTGGCCGCAAGCTGCTGCGGGCCCGCCGTCGTCGCGGCCGCAAGCGCCTCACCGCCTGATCCGGCAGGGGCGCCGGCATCCCCCGGATGCGCGTCAATTCCTGTGCGTTCGAAAGGGCTCCCGCCGGGGGCCCTTTTCTCGTAGGCTGGCGGCGTGTCTTTCAGAAAGGCAGCCATGCTCCAAGTCTTGACCCGGCGCGCCGATTTCCTTGCCGCGAACAGGGGTTTGCGCAATGCGCGCCCCGGCTTCGTGTTGTTGACGCGGCCGAATGACGGGCAGGGGATGCGCTACGGGATCACCGTCACCAAGAAGATCGGCAATGCCGTGATACGAAACCGCATGAAGCGCCGCTTTCGCGAGTTGTTGCGCGGCGTGCTGCCCGAGTTGGGCCTCGCCGATCACGATCATGTCCTGATCGGGCGCGAGGGCGGGATCGAGCGCGACTTTCACCTGATGCGGGACGAACTCGGGCGCGCTCTCCTGCGTGCGCGCGAGGGCAGGGGGGATCCTGGTCGCGGACACCGCCCCAGGCGCGGCAACCGCACCGGTGCCCCGCGCCGGGAGCGCCTCACATGAACGCCTGGCTGACCTTTCCTTTCGCCCTTCTCATCCGCGCCTGGCAACTTGGCCCATCGCGCATCTTGCCGCCGACCTGCCGCTACAGCCCGTCCTGCAGCGAATACGCGCTCCAGGCGCTCGCGAAATATGGCCTCTTCAAGGGTGGATGGCTGGCGACAAAGCGGCTAATGCGCTGCCATCCGTGGGGTGGCTGCGGTCATGATCCGGTTCCCTGAGCCTCCAGTTTCGGATTAGAACCGCGCAGGTCGCCCGTCGGATCGAGACGCGCCGCCAACGAAAGAGTTTGGGTTAAATCTTGGACAATCAACGCAATCTTCTCCTGGCTTTCGTGCTCTCCGGGCTTCTCATCTTCGGGTGGGATTTTGCCATGAGCTATCTTTATCCGGAAGCCTCGATCACCTCGATCGCCAGCTCGGGCGATGCCGACGAGACCCAGCCCGCCGCCTCCGCGACCGCCGAAGGCGTGCCAGGCACGAGCATTGCCAAGGGTGGGGTCGGCTCGGGCGACATCGGCGAAAGTGCCGCGATGAGCGGCCCTGTCGATCTGAGCGCAGCGCTTGCCGATCCGACCCGTGTCGCTATCGATGCGCCGCGCGTTGCCGGCTCGATCAATCTCGTGGGCGCGCGGATCGACGACATCGTGCTCAAGGACTACCGGCAGACGGTCGAGAAGGGCTCGGGCCCCGTCCGCCTGTTCGCGCCAGAGCGCACCGATGACCAGTATTTCGCCGAATTCGGCTTCCTCAGCGGCGGCGCTCGGATCGCCTCGGACGAGCGATGGAGCGCGGATGCCGCGGTCCTGACGCCCGACAACCCGGTGACGCTGACGCTTGAGAAAGGCGGCCTCACCTTCGCCATCAGGCTCGCGATCGACGACGAATACATGATCACCGCCGAGCAGAGCGTCACCAATCCATCCGGCGCGGCGCAGATCGTCCAGCCCTTCGCGCTCATCAACCGGACTGACCGCAACGCAACGCCCGATGAGTTCATCAGCCATGCAGGGCCCATCGGGGTTTTCAACGGCACGCTCAACGATCCGCACGCCTATCACGAGCTCGCCGAACTCGGCACGTGGTCTCCCGGCGGCAAGCCCGGTTGGTTCGGCTTTTCGGATCGCTACTGGCTGGGCGCGCTCGTCCCCGATTCCGCCGCCGAGGAGGCGCAGGCCTCGTTCCGCTCGCTGGGGGACACCTTGTTCCGGGCCGACGTGCTCTACCAGCCCGTCACCCTCCCCGCAGGCGGCGACATGTCGCGCACCACGCGCCTGTTTGCCGGTGCCAAGGACAGCGTGATCCTCGACCGATACGAGGATGCCGGGATACCGCTGTTTGGCAAGGCGATCAGCTGGGGCTGGTTCGAGATCCTCGAGAAGCCGCTCTTGTGGCTGCTGCGCACGCTCAATGGCCTGATCGGCAATTTCGGGATCGCGATCATCGCGATGACGTTCATCATCCGCGGCCTGCTCTTCCCCATTGCGCAAAAGCAGTTCGCCTCGATGGCGCAGATGAAGGCGCTGCAGCCCAAGATGAAGGCGATCCAGGAGCGCTACAAGGACGACAAGCAGACGCAGCAGCAGAAGATCATGGAGCTCTACAAGGAGGAGAAGGCCAATCCGCTCGCGGGCTGCCTGCCGCTGCTCATCCAGATCCCGATCTTCTTTGCGCTCTACAAGGTGCTGATCCTCGCGATCGAGATGCGCCACGAGCCGTTCATCCCGTTCTGGATCAAGGACCTCTCCGCGCCCGATCCGGCGACCATCCTCAACCTGTTCGGCCTCCTTCCCTACGAGGTGCCCGGCTTTCTCGGGATCGGCATTCTGGCGGTGCTGCTCGGCATCACCATGTGGCTCACCTTCAAGCTCAACCCGACCGCGATGGACCCGGTGCAAAAGCAGATGTTTGCGCTCATGCCGTGGATTCTGATGTTCGTGATGGCGCCGTTTGCCGCCGGGCTGCTGCTATATTGGGTCACCTCGAACGTGCTCACGGTGGCGCAGCAGAAATATCTCTACTCCAAGCACCCGCAGCTGACCGCGGCGATGGAGAAGGAGAAGGCCGAGAAGGCGCGCGCCGCCGAGCGTGAAAAGGCGGCCGAGGGCAAGGCGTGAACGACACCTCGCCAGAAGAACTGACACCTGAGGACGAGCGGGCGCTTCAGCGTCGCGAGGAGGCGGCCTCGAAGTTGTTCTCGGGCCGGGTCGAGTTCCTGCTTTCCGCGCCGCAGCTCAAATTCCTGCCCGAGCCGACCGTCCCCGAAATCGCCTTCGCCGGGCGCTCCAATGTCGGCAAGTCCTCGCTGCTCAACGCGCTGACCGGCCGCAAGGCTATCGCACGCGCCTCGGTGACGCCGGGGCGCACGCAGGAGCTCAATTTCTTCGAGGTCGGCGAGCCGACGCAGTTCCGGCTCGTCGACATGCCGGGCTATGGCTTTGCCAAGGCACCGGTCAAGGTGGTCGAGCGCTGGAAACAGCTCGTGCGCACCTATCTGCGCGGCCGGCAGGTGCTCGCGCGCAATCTGGTGCTGGTCGATAGCCGCCACGGGCTCAAGGATGTCGATCGCGAGATGATGAAGTTGCTTGACGAGGCGGCGGTGGGCTACCGCGTCGTGCTGACCAAGGCGGACAAGATCAAGGCGAGCGATCTCGAGAAGGTGGCGCGCCGCACCGCCGAGGAAACCAAGAAGCACGTCGCCGCGCACCCCGAGCTGCACATCACCAGCGCGGAAAAAGGCATGGGCATCGCTGCCTTGCGCGCTGCGGTGATCAGCGACGCTCTGGGCGCGGATTACCTCGGCTAGCCGGCCCTAAGCGCGCCTCAGGCCACCCAGGGCCCGGTGATCGCGATTGTCCGCGTCGGGGCGTAGGCGTTGACGAAGAAGGTGCGGCCATCGGGCGAGAAGCACCCCCCGGCAAGCTCGGTCTGCATGTTGAGTTTTGCAAAGGGATAGGGGCGGCCTTCGGGCGTGATGCCGCGCACGTAATTGTCGACCACGTCGGTGTATTGATCCTCGCACACCATCAGATGGCCATTGGGAGCAACGCACAGATTGTCGCCATAATTGAACTGCTCCTTGCTCTCGCTCTCGAAGAACAGTTCGACCCGGTCTTTGGCCATGCCCCTGCCAGGGATCAGACGCAGGATCTGGCCGAGCTTCGCCTGACCGCCGCTGGTCGAGCAGATGAACAGATCATCGGTGCCCATGTGGATGCCCTCGCCGCGCGCAACGAGCGCTGCCCCGCGCGCGGCGGCGCGCTGGCGCAAATCGTCCGCAGGCGCCTCGACCTCGTCGAGATCGACCCAGCTGACATCGTAGAGCCGCTGCAGGGGCATTGCGGCATTGTCCCAGTTGCGCGTGTCGGCAAGCCCCTCGATCACCATTGCCTGCAGCTTGCCCCCATCGGCCAAGCGGCCGGGCGTCTTGGGGAGGAAGCGATAGATCACGCCGTCGTCGCGGTCCTCGGTCTCATAGACGATGCCGGTCACCGGATCGACGCAGGCGGCCTCGTGATTGAAGCGGCCCATGGCGCGCAGGGGCACTGGATCCACAAGGCCGCGCGCCGAGGCTGGCACTTCGAAGACCCAGCCGTGGTTCTGCGCAAGCCCCTCGCCATAGCGCTGGCCGGGGCCGGTTGGCGCTTCCTCGCAGGTGAGCCACGTGCCCCACGGCGTCACCCCGCCCGAGCAATTGCGGATCGTCCCGCCCAGCGTGCGAAACTGACGCTTGACTGCGAGTGTCTGCGCATCGAGCACGATATTGGTGGTGCCGCCCGGCACGATCTCGCCGTTGCGCGTGCCGAAGCCCTTGGCGATCGCGCCCCCCGCCTTGTCGAGCGGGGTCAACTCGTGATTGCGCACGAGCGCGATCTCGCCGTTGCCGAGGTTGAAACAGCCCATGCCGTCGGCCTTGTCGGGCACGGTGCCGCCATCATCCATCGCATCGCCGAGCGTCGAGATCACGCGGTAGGAGAAACCCTCGGGAAGATCGAGCATGCCGGCAGGATCGGGCCGGAGCGGGCCATAGCCGGCGAACCCGGCCGCGCCGCGCGCCCGCGCCCCGCTCGCCTGTGCTTCGGCGGGCAGGCTGGTGCGGCAGCCGCTGGCGAGGAGGGCGGCAAAGGCGCTGCCGGTGGCGGCGAGAAAGCGACGGCGATCAGCGCTCGGCTCGATCAACATGAATGCGTGCTCCTGAGGATAGATGATCGCGCCATAGACCTCGCGCGCGACCGGGGTGTTACAAACGGCCCTCAATATACGGGCGAGGATTCAGCCGGGACGCGATTGGCGCAGGCGGTAGAACACGCCGCTCTCGTCTTGGCCGGTGAGTTCGAGCACGCCGCTCACCACGTGCACCTTGGTCTCGTTGGTGGGGAAGGGCTGATCCGCATAGACCTCGATGAATTGCATGGGCGCAGCGTGGAAATGGAACGGGCAGCCCGGGGGATAGCCCAGCAGCACGAAATGCTTCTGGCGTGCGCCCACCTCGAGCGGCATCATCCAGCCCGCTACCTTGATGCGCTTGCCCGCAAGCTGCTTGACCGCCGGAGTGAAGACCGGCTTCGAGACGATGAAGCCTTGCGCATCCTTGCGCGTGGTCTCACCGGTCGCCTCGAGCGTCTTCCACGAGACGCCGCCCTTGGGCGTCGCGGCCGGCTTCCAGACGTCCTCCATCATCGCGCCCTGCTTGGGATCGGGCGCCTTCGAGCGCTTCTGCGCGGTCGCCTCGGGCACGAACATGAGGCTCGCCAGCGCAAGGCTCATCCCGAGTGCCGCTTTCCACCTCATCATCGCCTCTTCATCCCTTTGTTCGTCAGAGCCGCGCCAGCGTGCGCGCCGGATCAATCTGGTAGACCCTGAGCGCGGGGGCAAGGGCCGCGAGCGCCCCGATCACCAGCACGGCGGCCAGCACGCCCGCCTCTGCGGGCACGATGCGGAACGGCGCGAGGCCCAGATCCGCCAGGGTTGCAGAGCTGCTGCGAGCGGCGAGGATCATCAGGTGCGCGCCGATCCAGCCGAGCACAGCGCCGATCCCGGCCGTGATCACCCCTTCCAGAATGACCGTTGCGAAGACCTGAAGGCGGCTAGCCCCCATCACCCGCAGCAGCGCCAGATCGCCTTCGCGGGTGCGCGCCATGGTGAGCAGGGCCACGAAGATCGCGAGCCCGCCGGTAAGCGCGAGCAGCCAGGCGAACAGGCGGATGCCCGCAAGGCTCGCGCCGACGAGCTCGAGCAGCCGCGCGGTCTGCTGTGCCGGCACGGCAGACTGGAGGGTGGTCTGGCGGTCGATCATGGCCGGGATGCGGATTGCGCCCGAGGCGTTGCGATAGGTGACGAGGATCGCGGTCAGCTCGGGCTCAAGGCCCGTGCCCTGCGCCTGGAGGATGCCGGCGCGCGGCGCAGGCGCGGGCGCGGGCGGAGCGGCGTCTTCGTGCTCGTGCTCGTGCTCGTGCCCTTCGTCGCCTTCCTCGTGCCCATGCTCGATCCCATGAACGTCCCACACGGTGCCGACCGAGGTCAGGATCAGCCGATCGACCACCGTGCCCGTGGGCGCGAGGATGCCGACCGTCTCGAGCGGCGTTGAGCCGTGCCCCTGCGCGCCGTCCTCATCCTGCGCAAGGCCGTGCGAGCCGACGAATTTCTGCCCCAGCCTCGCGCCCGTCTGCGCCGCGACATCTGCCCCCATCACCGCTTCGAAGGGCGCCTCGAAGCTGCGCCCCTCAGCAAGGGTCAGCTCATAAAGTTCGGCGAAGGTCTCGTCCGTCCCCACGATGCGATAGCCGCAGAAATTGTCGCCGAGCGCGAGCGGGACCGCGCGCGCCACCGCCCGGTCGCGGCGCAGGAGGTCAAGGCTCTCGCCGGGGATGTTGCCGGTCGGCTGGTCGATGTGAAACACCGAGGATAGAATGATCTGGAGCGGCGATCCCTTGGCGCCCACGACGAGGTCGATCCGCTGCGCGTCGCGCTCGAGCCGCTCGCTTGCCTGCGTGCCGAGCTGGAGCAGCAGCACCAGCATCGCAACCGCGATCGCCAGCAGCAGCACGTTGAGCGCGCTTGTGAGCGGGCGATCGCGCAGATAGGCAAGCGCCAGCGAAATCATGCGGCCGGTGCTCCTTTGCGGGTGCTGTCGTGGAGCGAGCCTTCCTCCAGCACCAGCGTGCGCTCGAAATGGGGGGCGATGCGATCGTCATGGGTGGCGACGAGCAGGCTCGCGCCTGCCTCACGCGCACTCTCGATGAGCAACTGTGCGACTGTCTCGGTGTTGGCGCGATCGAGCGCGGAGGTCGGCTCGTCGGCGATCAGGATCGCGGGTTCGACCACCAGCGCGCGCGCGATCGCCGCGCGCTGCGCCTCGCCCTGGCTCAGTTCGAACGGGCGCGCGTGAGCGCGATGGGCGATGCCGAGCCGCTCGAGCGTTGCCTCCACCAGCGCCGGCCTGGTGGCACCGCACTGAAGCCGCTGGGCAAGGAGGAGATTGGCGCGCACGTCGAGCGCGGAGACGAGCCGGAGGGTCTGGAAAACGATCCCCATGCGCCGCCGGGCCGCATCGCCCCGCACCCCGCTTGCTTCGAATGCACCCAGCGTGACAGCGCCGCTGTCAGGCGCCTGCAGCCCGCAGATGATGTTGAGGAGGCTCGATTTGCCCGATCCCGATGGCCCGAGTAGCAGCGCGTGTTCACCGGGAGCGAGATCGAATGCGACAGCGCACAGAATGCGTCTTTCGCCATAAGCGAGGCTCACATCGCGGACATTCAAATGCACGGCTAATCCACCGCGAAGAGCTTTGCGGGATCGGCGAAGGCCTTGAATTCGAGCGCGTTGCCGGCCGGATCGCGCAGGAACATGGTCGCCTGTTCGCCCGCTTGCCCGGCAAAGCGCACGGTCGGCTCGATCACGAACCGGGTGCCCGCCGCGACCAGCCGGTCAGCCAGCGCGCGCCAGTCTTCCATGCTCAGCACCAGCCCGAAATGCGGCACCGGCACGTCCTCGCCATCGACCGCGTTGCTCGCCCGGTCGCCCGCTTCGCCCGAGAGGTGCGCGACGATCTGGTGACCGTAGAAATCGAAATCGATCCACTCGTCCGAGCTGCGTCCCTCGCCGCAGCCCAGCAGCCCGCCATAAAAGCGGCGCGCAGCGGCCAGATCGTCGACCGGAAAGGCGAGGTGGAAGGGGGGCAGGGTCATGGTGGGGCGCTCTTCATGAATCTTTGTCCGCTCCTCTAGCCCGTTCAGCCTCGACAGGGGAAGGCTGAATATCTACCCACGGCCAAACCGGCGCAGATGGTGGAAAGGCGCTTCAATCATGAAATTGATCCTGGGGAACAAGAACTATTCGAGCTGGAGCTTGCGCGGCTGGCTCGCGGCCAAGCAGTGCGGGCTGGCCTTCGAGGAGATCACCGTGCCGATCATGGGCGAGGAATGGGAGAAGGCCAAGCACGAGCTTGGCGAGGTCCAGCCCTCGAGCGGCAAGGTTCCGATCCTGTGGGATGGCGATGCGGTGATCTGGGACAGCCTCGCGATCCTCGAATATCTCGCCGACAAGGTCGGGCGCGACCGCTTCTGGCCCAAGGATGATGGCGCGCGCGGGATGGCCCGCGCGATGGTAGCCGAAATGCACTCCTCCTATCAGAGCCTGCGCTCCGAGATGCCGATGAACATTCGCCGCCACGCGCCGCTTGAATCGGTCTCCGAGAGGACCCGCGCCGACATCGTGCGCATCCTGGGCCTGTGGGCCGAGGCGCGCGCGCGGCATGGCTCGTCCGGGCCTTTCCTGTTCGGCACGTTCGGCGCGGCCGATATCTTCTACGCCCCGGTCGTCTCGCGCTTCCTCACTTATGGCGTGGGCGTTCCCGGCTTCGCGCAGGCCTATATGCAGGCGATCTGGGAGCACCAATGGATGCAGGACTGGATCGCCGCCTCGCACAACGAGGGATGGGTGATCGAGCAATACGAGCGGGTTGGCTGAGGCACTAGTCGGTCTGTCCGTAGTCGAACGGCGAGCCGTCCTTGCGGTGAAAACCCCTGCCGTTCGTCAGGTGCATGTCGATGTCGGGATAGTGGCAATCGCTCGCCGACGGCCGCCCGATCGCGACATAAACGCAAGGATGCTGCGAACGGTTTTGCAAGGCGTGGCCGTTGCCATCGTTCTTCGCAAATGCCGCGATGTCGCCTGCGCGCATGATGTGCTCGCCCGCATCGTCCACCAGCACCGCCTCGCCCTCGAGCATCACGACGAGCTCATCCTCGCCTTCGTGCCAGTGCCGGTGCGCCGACCATGCGCCGGGCTCGAGCACGACGTGGCTCGCGCCGAAATCGACGATCCGTGCGGCGGGCGCGAGCCTGCGGTAGAACCGCCGCTCGACTTCGCCTGCATATTCGGGCGGATAGCCGGTCGCGTTGGTCTGAGGAATGGCTTCAAGTTCGAGCTTGGGCATCGGCATCAACTCCTGCTAGCACCGCGCGATGTATCTTGCCTTCTGCCACGCCGGGTGCCGTTTGGCTCGGGCCAAATCGTGGCATGGCCGAGACCACGAAGGGGCCTGACCTAGCATGAAATCCTGGTTCAAAATCCCGCTCTGGCAGCGCGTGATCGGCGCGCTCGTGCTCGGTATCATCGTCGGGCGCGTGTGGGGGCCGGATGCGGCGAGCATCAAGATCATCGGCGACATCTTCATCGCCTTCATCAAGATGCTGGTGGTCCCGCTGATCTTCTTCAGCCTCGTCGCGGGCGTCGCCAGCATCGGCGATCTGCGCAAGCTCGGCAGTGTCGGCTGGCGCGCGATGCTGCTGTTCGTCGTCACCGGGCAGATGTCGGTGTGGCTCGGCCTTGCGCTGGGCACGCTCGTCCAGCCCGGCTCGGGCGTTGACACCTCGGCGATCGACATGGGCACAACGCCGCCGCCCAGCGAGACCACCTTCAACGAGATGATCCTCGGCATGATCCCGCAGAGCCCGGTACAGGTGATGGCCGATGTCAACGTGCTGCCGCTGATCGTGTTTTCGCTGCTTATCGGCATCGGCATCCTGATGGCGAAGGAGGAGGGCGAGCCCGTCCTCAAGATTTTCGACAGCGGCAGTGTCGTCATGCAGAAGGTGACGATGATCGTGATGGAGCTGACCCCCTTCGGCGTCTTCGCGCTGATGGCGTGGGTCGCGGGGACGCTCGGCCTCGATGCGCTTCAGGCATTGGGCACGCTGGTGTTCCTCAACTATCTGGGCTGCCTGCTCATCATCGCCTTCATCTATGGCGGGATGATCAAGTTCATCGCGCGCCAGCAGGTGGTCGGGTTCTTTCGCGGGATCATCGATGCGATGGCAGTGAGCTATTCGACCGCGAGTTCCAACGCGACGCTGCCCGTCACGCTGCGCTGCGCCCAGCGCAATCTCGGCGTCTCCAATTCGGTCGCGAGCTTCGTGATCTCGCTCGGCGCGACGATCAACATGAACGGGACCGCGATGTATCTCGGCCTTGCGACCCTGTTCGGCGCGCAGATCTTCGGGGTCGACCTTTCCTGGGGCGATTACCTGATGATCTCGGTGCTGGGCACGCTCGGCGCGGTCGGCGCGGCGGGCATTCCCGGCGCGGGCCTCATCATGATGGCGCTCGTCTTCGGCGCGGTCGGCGTGCCGCTCGAGACGATCGCCTTCGTCGCCGGGGTGGACCGCATCATGGACATGATGCGCACCACCACCAATGTCTCGGGCGATGCCGCGGTCGCGACCACGGTCGCGGCGCTGACCGGCGAGATCGACAGCGCCGAGCTCATCAGCGCCGACGACATCTAGGGCCGGACCATGACCTTCGAGTGCCTGTGCGGTGACGTCACGATCACCACCCGAACCAAGCCCGAATTCGCGCATGCGTGCAACTGCACCCTGTGCCGCAAGAGTGGCGCGCGTTGGGCCTATTTCCATCCTGGCGAGGTTGCGCTTTCGGGGCGGACGACATCTTATCGCCGCGCGGACAAGGCCGACCCTTCCGCCGAAATCCACGCCTGCGCCCGTTGCGCGGTGACGACCCATTTCGTGCTGACCGAGGCGGCAATCGCGCAGCACGGCAACACGATGATGGGGCTCAATATCAACCTTGCCGAGCCGGAGGCCTTGCGCGGGGTCGAATTGCGCTTTCCCGATGGCCGGGGCTGGGACGGGGTGGGCGCGTTCGAGTATGTCGAGCCGGCTCGGAGCCTCTAGTCCTCCGCCTTGTCCTCGTCGATATATTCGACCGGCACGAAATTGCCGAGCGCGCAGCCCGGACCACGCTGGAGCTGGCCTGCAAAGTTCTCGAGCACGTAGATGATCTCCGGCCTGCAGAGCTGGTTGAGCGAAGTGTCGTAGGTGATCGAGCGCTGGAGATCGAGGCTCGGGCAGCGATCGGCAAGCGTGTTGCGGTAGACATCGCCGCCGCGCATCTCGAAATCGATCACCTCGTCGCTGCGCACCACCGTCTGGCGGATACTGGCTAGCGGGATGCAGCTTTGCGGCTCGCCCAAGACCCTGACGGGCGGCACATCGGACGCATCGGCGCGATTGGCGCTGCCGTCCATCGGCGCGCAGGCGGCGAGCGCCAGGGCAAGAGCGGAGGCAATAAGGGGGAGAGTGCGGGGCATGGGGCTTCTCGTGTTCTGCTTATCGGGGGTGAGCAAAGCATACCATAGCTCGCCCGAACCTGCGCACTCTCACTCTCGGGCCGGCCCCGAAGCGGCGCGCTTCGTCGCTCCGGGCGCACGCGGCTTGGGACGGGGCGCCGCCGGATCGAGCACCTTCTTGCGATAGCTGCACAGGTCCACCACCGGGCAACGCCAGCATTCGGGCGTCCTCGCCTTGCAGACATAGCGCCCGTGAAGGATCAGCCAATGGTGCGCGCCGAGGCGAAACGGGGCAGGCACCCGCTTCTCGAGCTTCGCTTCGACATGATCGGGCGTCTTGCCCTTGGCGAGCCCGGTGCGATTGCCGACGCGAAAGATGTGCGTGTCGACCGCGAAGGTCTCCTGCCCGAACCAGCAATTGAGCACGACGTTGGCAGTCTTGCGCCCCACTCCCGGCAGCCGCACGAGATCCTCGCGTGTGTCCGGCACCGCGCCGCCATATTCGTCGACGAGCAGCTGCGAGAGGGCCATCACGTTCTTCGCCTTGGAGTTGAACAGGCCGATCGTCTTGATGTGTTCTATGAGCCCCTCGAGCCCCAGCTCGAGCATTTGCTGCGGGGTCTCGACCTTCGCAAACAGCGCGCGCGTCGCCTTGTTGACGCCCACATCGGTCGCCTGCGCCGAAAGCGCGACCGCGACGACGAGCTGATAGGCATTGCCGTATTCGAGCTCGGTTTCGGGCTCGGGATTGTCTTCGGCCAGGCGGCGGAAGAACTCGAAGATCTGGTCGCGGGTCATCTCGGGCGCCGCTCCTCGCGCCGCTTCTGCATCGCATCGGAAAAGGCTGCGGCGATGATCCCTGTCGGCATGGCGACGAGGCCGATACCGCCCAGCGCCACGACCGCGGCGAAGATCTTGCCCAGCACCGTCACCGGCGAGACATCGCCATAGCCCACCGTCGTCAGCGTGATGATCGACCACCACATCGCGCGCGGGATCGAGCCGAAATCCTCCGGCTGGGTGGAGCCTTCTGCCCAGTAGAGGGCGGTCGCGCCGACCAGGACAAGCGAGCCCGCCAGCGCGCCCGTCACCGCCAGATCGTAGCGGCGATCGGCGATCGCCTGACTGAGGGCTCTCAATGCCATGCTGAACTCGCCGAAGCGCAGCAGCGAGGCGAGCCGGAACAGCCGGACAAGCCGGAAGATCGGTGCGCCCGTGACAAGGAAGGGCATGAGCGAGGCGATCACCACGGCGAGGTCGATGATGGCGAAGAACGAGCGCGCCCACTTGAGCCGCTTGGCGGTAGCGCTCGCCTCGCCGGGCTGCTCGGCCGCCGCCCATAGCCGCGCGCAATATTCGACGAGGAAGAACAGGCCGAAGCCGAACTCGGCCCAGCGCAGCACCGTCCGGCTCTGGGCCATGACCTGCTGCTCGGTGGCGATGATTGCGAGCACGACCGAGACGAGGATAGCGGCGACCACGATCCGGTTGGTGCGCGACAGCCGCCCATCGGTGCGGGCCGAGGCGAACAGTTCAAGATGGGCGCGGCGGCGAAGGGTGAGGCTTTGCGGGGTCACTCCGCCGTTGTAGCGCCCCTGTTCGCGGCCTTCCACTCCATCGCTGTCAGCACTCGGTTCCTGACCGTCGGGTGAGTGTAGAAGATCGCCTCCTCGATTGGCCCCGCCAGCGGGTAGCGGTATTCGGCGGTCTTCACCAGCGCCTCGGACAGGGCATCGGGCAACTCGACGGTTTCGAGCGAGTAGGCATCCGATTCGCGCTCGCCGAAGCGGGTCAGCGTGTTTGTCGCGGGTTGGGTGAAGGTGAAGAACAGCCCGATCACGAACAGCAGCACCGGCAGGCCGCGCACATCGTCGATCGCGGCATCGCTGCCGAACAGGCGGGCGAAGGCGGGATAGGTTCGCGCGGTGAGGAAGAACACTAGCATCGCAAGCGCGCTGAACACCGCGATCTGCCGCCACACATGCCCGAGCACGTAATGCCCGATCTCGTGGCCCGTGACCGCCATCACCTCATCGAGCGAGGCCTCGCCCAGCGCCACGTCCGAGATCGCGATGCGCGCATAGGGGCCGATGCCAGAGACATTGGCGGTGAAGTTATTCGACTGGCGCGATCCGTCGAACACGAAGATGCGGTCCGCAGGGATGCCCGCTTCCTGCGCCATGCCGACCAGCGCATCGCGCACCTCGCCCTCGGGTACGGGCTGATAGTCATTGAACAAGGGCTCGATCAGCACCGGGCTCAGCAGCAGCACCACCGAAACTGTGGCGGCGACGAGCCCGCCCGCCCACACCCACCAGAGCCTCCCCGCCCGGCGCAGGAGGGCATAAAGCCCGACGAAGAACAGCGAGGCGAACACTGCCGAAAGCACGATCCCGATCGCGCCTTGCGAAAGGTAATCGCTGAGCGGCTGACTGGTGCGGCCATATTGCGCCTCGCGCCACCATTCGGCGTAGATCGAGTAGGGCAGGGCGAGGACCGCGCTCATCACGGCATAGACCGCCGCGACGATGTAGACGCGCAGATTGCGCCGGCGCTCGGGCAGGCGGGCGAACAGGGCATTGAGGAGGCCGGACTTCACGATCACCCAGGTGACGAGGGCCGAGACGATCAGCCCGGCGAGGATCAGCCAGTGATTGCCGGTGGTGTAGTCGCGCGCGAGCGCCAGCTCGGCGGCGCTGAGCGCAGCGAGGTGCGCTTCGGTTGCGGCTTGCGGATCGAGGGTCATGCGCGGATCCCCTGTTGCGCTTGAAATGTTGCGCTTGAAAGGTTCGTCAGGCCTTCAGTCCCAGCACATCTTCCATCGTGTAGCGCCCCGGTGTTCTGCCGATGAGCCATGCCGCTCCACGAACGGCACCGCGCGCAAAGATCATCCGGTCTTCCGCCGAGTGCGAGAGCACGAGGCGCTCCTGATCGCCGGCGAAGATCACGCTGTGTTCGCCGGTGACGGTGCCGCCGCGCAGGCTCGCAAAGCCGATCGCGCCCGCCGCCCGCTCGCCCGTGTTCCCGTCGCGGCCCGCTTCGCGGTTATCCCTGAGGACGATCCCGCGCCCCTGCGCTGCTGCCTCGCCGAGCAGCTTGGCGGTGCCTGAGGGCGCATCGACCTTGCCGCGGTGGTGCATCTCGACAATTTCGATATCCCACTGCGCGCCGAGCCGCTCCGCCGCCTCTCGCACCAGCGCTGCGAGCAGGGTGACGCCCAGCGACGTGTTGCCGGTCTGAAGCACCGGGATCGCCTGCGCGGCCTCGTCGATTGCGGCGAAATGCTCGGGCGCAAGGCCGGTCGTGCCGATCAGCAGCGGTATCCCGGCTTCGCTTGCGGCCGAAAGGTTCGCCGCCAGCGCATCGGGCGCCGAGAAATCGACCGCCACGTCGCACTGGCCGAGCAGCGGCGCGGGATCGCCGCCGAGATCGACGCCGACGCAGAATTCGTGCCCCGCCTCCTCGATCGCCGCGCCGAGCGCGCGCCCCATCCGTCCCTTGTGCCCCAGCACCGCAAACCGCGTTCTGCGATCCGTCATTGCGTCCCTCCCTTAAGCCGTGCTTGAAGCGATGCCATGACACAGCTTGCGCGCATCGTCATCCTCACAGGCGCGGGGATATCCGCTGAAAGCGGGATCGACACCTTCCGTTCGGCCGGGGGCTTGTGGGAACGGCACCGGATCGAGGACGTGGCCACGCCCGAGGGCTTTGCGCGCGATCCCTCGCTGGTGCTGGGCTTCTACGATGCGCGCCGCGCCGCCCTGGCGAAGGCCGCGCCTAATCCGGCGCACCTCGCGCTCGCCCGGCTGGAGCGGGAGTTTGCTCGGATGCCGGGGCGCGAGGTGCTGCTGGTGACGCAGAACGTCGATGATCTCCACGAGCGCGGCGGCTCGGCGAAGGTGCTGCACATGCATGGGGAATTGAAGAGCGCGCTGTGCCTCGCGTGCGAAACGCGCTCGCCATGGGGTGAGCCGATGCTGCTCGCGGGGGGCGCGCGCCCGCCCTGCCCGGTGTGCGCTGCGCCGATGTTGCGGCCCGATATCGTGTGGTTTGGCGAGATGCCCTATCAGATGGGGCGGATCTACGACGCGCTCGCGCAATGCGATCTGTTCGTGAGCATCGGCACATCGGGTGCGGTCTATCCCGCAGCGGGCTTCGTGCAGGAGGCGAGGATGGCCGGGGCGCGCACGCTCGAACTCAATCTCGAGCCGAGCGAAGGCAGCCATTTCTTCCACGAATCGCGTCACGGCCCCGCTGGGCGGCTGGTGCCGCAATGGGTGGACGAGGTGCTCGCCGGCCAGATGCAAGAAAGGGCCAGCCACGAGGGCTGACCCTTTCCGGACTTTCGGCCTCAACGCCGGTAGGGCCGAACTGCGTGCCTCAGTTGATGTGCGAGCGTGCTCCCCGCTCGTTGCGGGGCGGGCGCTCCGACACCGGCTCATTGGTGACAGCATTGGAATTCTTGCGATCTTCGTCCATCCGCTGAAGGGCGAGAGCCGCGTTGGTGCCGGGATGATTTTCCGTATGAGGCTTACGCTTCATGCGGCGATACTGTGAAAATCCGAGCGCGCCGACAATGCCGAACGTCACGGCGGGCAAGATAAGTGTAAAAGGCATAAATAACTCCGTTGTTCTACGAAGAATTTACAGCCAAGGCGAGAGGTGGTTCCGAATATCCAGCCGCGCTGCCTTTCTTCTGCGACGAAGCGCGTTTGCCAATCGATTTCAGGCGACCGGGCCGCATCCTTGGCAGGCTGGATCCTTGGCGATCGACAACGTCCGCATGCCCGGTGTCAGCCCATCGAGAACATGGAGCTTGCCGAAGCCGGGCTCGCCCAATGCACTGACGCCGGCCAGCAGCACGCGCACAGCCTGCATCGCGGCGAAGCTGCCGATCCAGCCCGCCATCGCGCCCAGCATCCCATCCTCGGCGCAGGTGTCGCAATCCTCGGCATCGAAGGCATCGCCGACGAAGCAGCGATAGCAGGCCTCGCCCGCAAGGTGGCCTGCAAAGGCACCGACCTGCCCCTGGAAGCGCCCCACTGCGGCCGAGAGCAGCGGCACCCGCTCGGCGACGCAGGCGTCAGAGATGGCGAGGCGGGTGGCGAAATTGTCGGTCCCGTCGAGCACGAGATCGCACTCGGCGATGATGTCGCCGGCATTGGCAGGCGTGATGCGTGCATCCGAGATAGTGACCGCGAGGCCATCGTCGAAATTGGCGAGCCAGCGGCGCGCGCTGGTCGCCTTGCCGTGGCCGATATCGCGCTGGGTGAAGATCGTCTGGCGCTGGAGGTTGGAAAGATCGACGACGTCATCGTCGACCAGCGTGAGCCGCCCGATCCCGGCGCCAGCGAGATATTGCAGCGCCGGGCTCCCGATCCCGCCCAGGCCGATCACCGCGACATGGCTCTCGGCCAGCGCGACCTGGCCCGCCCCGCCGATCTCGGGGATGACGATATGGCGAGCGAACCGCTCTAGCCGCGCTGGGGAAAGCGGTTCGCGCCCCGCACCTGCGAACTGGGCTGTAGAAGAGCCTGTGGATAGCCTGTCGACCATGACAGCCCTGTTGGCAGGCTGTGGAAGCCTTGTGAATAGCCTGTGCGCTCAGTGGCGCAGGCGGCGGCTGTGGACCGATCGGTGGAAAGAGCGCGGGATGCCCCGGGGATAGCGCCTGTGCACCACCCGGGGGGCAAGCCTGTTGAAATTGAGTGCGAATTAACTTTCCAGTTGCCGCAGAAGACTGCGAACGTCGCCATCCATATCGGCATCGCGCGTGCGCAGGTCCTCGATCAGGCGCACCGCGTGGATCACGGTCGAGTGATCGCGCCCGCCAAACTTGCGCCCGATTTCGGGATAGGAGCGCGGGGTCAGCACCTTGGAGAGATACATCGCCACCTGGCGCGGCCGCACCACCGCCCGCGCCCGGCGCTTGGAGGACATCTCGGAGCGGTCGATCCGGTAGAACTGGCAGACCGTGCGCTGGATCTCGTCGATCGTGATGCGTCGGCGGTTGGCCGAGAGGATGTCGGTCAGTTGCTCCTCGGCGAGTTGCAGCGAGACCGCCTGCCCGGTGAGCTGGGCATAGGCGATCAGCTTGTTGAGCCCGCCGACCAGCTCCCGGACGTTGCGCGTGATCGTGCGCGCGAGGAACTCGACCACGTCTTCGGGCACGCTCAGCGGCGCGAAGCGCGAGAGCTTGGATTCGAGGATCGATTTCCTGAGCTCGATATCGGCCGCTGCGATATCCGCGACGAGGCCCATAGACAGGCGACTGAGCAGGCGCGGCTCGACCCCGTCCAATGCTTGCGGGGCGCGGTCGGCGGCGAAGACCAGCCGCTTGCCCTCGGCGAGCAGCGCGTCGATCGTGTAGAGCAGCTCCTCCTGCGCCGAAGCCTTGCCGATGATGAACTGGATATCGTCCACCAGCAGCAGATCGAACGAGCGCAGCCGCGCCTTGAATTCGATCGTCTGGCTGGTCTTCAGCGCCTGCACGAACTCGACCATGAAGCGCTCGGCCGAGCAATAGAAGATCCGCGCGCGCGGATGGGTCTGGAGGAAGCCGTGCCCGATCGCGTGGAGCAGGTGAGTCTTGCCCTGCCCGGTCGCGGCCTTGAGGTAGAGCGGCGAGAATTGCGGCTGCTCTGTCGCGGCCATGCGCTGCGCGGCGTTGCAGGCGAGCACGTTGGCCTCGCCCGTGACGAAGGAGGCGAAGGTGAGCGAGGGATCGAGCCCAACCGAGCTCGTGAACCCGCTATCGCCGATCGTGCCGGCCGCGACCGCGATCGCGCTTGCCCCGTCATTGGCCGGGCGGCGGCCATCGTCCAGCCGCAGCTCGGGCAGTTGCCGACGGCCGGGATGCACCTGGATGTTGACCCGGCGCACTTCGCTGCGCGCGATCTTCCAGGCGAGCTGGAGCCGATCGTGAAAGCGATCCTTCACCCAGTTGGCCGAAAATTCGGTCGGCAGGAAGAGATCGAGCGTGCCCGTCTCCTTGTCGAGATTGCCCACCTGGATCGGCTTGATCCACTGGCTGTGGAGATGATGGCCCAGATCCTTGCGCAGGCCCTGGCTGATATCCGACCAGTCGGCGGCGAGGTTCACGGCTTCGGCATCCTCCATCAGGGCTTCATCGGAATTGCGACGCGTGGTCCGCGACTTGTCGATATTGTGCACCTTGAGTTCCCCACTACTTCCCCGCCTTCGGAATCCCGCTCCGAAAGGGTAACAAGCTAAGCGACAGGCAGACCTTCCCCGCTCCCGCAAACCGAAGTTTCCAGGAGGACCCTATCCTACCGATGTATGACCCCCGAACTGTCCCGCTCCGGGTGAGACCTGAATAAAGGAAAGAACGGGCCTCAGCGCAAGGCGGAAATTTTAAAAAGACTGTAATAATCGTGTTGACATGACGCGGCCCCGCAGGCGTCCGTTCAAGTAGCTGTTTTCACGAAAATTTGACCATGAGCAGGCTGCGACTCGCGCTGAATCCTAACATTCGCGGGGCGCGATCCGGTCATGATTGTCACAAACAAAAGGGGCCGCAACCCATTGGCGCGGCCCGTGATCCGAGGGGGGCGAGAAACCCCGTATCAATGCGGATGAGCCCTTAAGGGCGATGCCGAATCAGAGCGCGGCGACGCGCTTCGTCAGCCGCGAGAGCTTGCGCGCGACCGTGTTCTTGTGAACCACGCCGCGCGCGACACCGCGCGCCATTTCCGGCTGGGCAGCCTTGAGCGCTGCCGCTGCGGCTTGCTTGTCACCCGACTCGCACGCGCTCTCGACCTTCTTGATGTAGCTGCGGATGCGGCTCATGCGGGCGGTGTTGATATCGGCGCGGCGATTGTTGCGACGGATGCGCTTACGGGCTTGCGGCGTGTTGGCCATAGGGTGTGTCTGTCTCGCGTTGTGGTCAGGGCCGCGCGAAGGCGGCGGGAATGCTCGAAAGTATACGAAAGGCGGCGAATCTTCGCCGGAAAGCGGCGCACATAGTCGCAGGTCGCGCGATCGTCAAGAATTCACTCGTGCCTGCGCCTTCGGGCTAGCGCTGGCACACCGGGCAGAACCACGTGCTGCGCCCGCCCTGCGCGATCCGGCGGATGGTGCCGCCATCCTCGCGGTGGCAAGGCTCACCCGTGCGGCCATAAACGTCGAACCGGGTGGCGAAATAGCCGAGTTCGCCCGAGGGCGCAGCGTAATCGCGCAAGGTCGAGCCGCCATCGAGGATCGAGGCCTCGAGCACCTCGCGGATCGCCGGCACCAGCCGGGCGAGCTGCGGGCGCGACACCTTGCCGCCGGGCTTGGTCGGGCGGATGCGCGCGCGCCACAGCGCCTCGCAGACATAGATATTGCCAAGGCCTGCGATGATCCGCTGGTCGAGCAGGCACAGCTTGATCGCCTGCACCCGGCCGCTGAGCGCTGCCCTGAGGTGCTGAGCCGTCAGCTCCGGCCCGAGCGGCTCAGGGCCCATCGCGGCGAATTGCGGCCACTGCGCGAGCGCCGCGGTCGGGACCAGATCGACCGAGCCGAACCGGCGCGGATCGTTGAGCGCGAAGCGGTTTTCGGCGGTCTCGATCAGCAGGTGATCGTGCGGTGCGGGCTCGAGGGGGTCGATCCGCCAGCGCCCGCTCATGCCCAGATGAAAGATCACGCTCGCCCCGCGATCGAGATGGATAAGCCCGTATTTCGCGCGCCGGCCGAGCCCCGTCACCCGCGCGCCCGTCAGCATCTGGACGAGGTCTTGCGGGAAGGGGCGGCGCAGATTGGCGCGATTGAGCACCACGCGCTCGATCCGCGCGCCTTCGAGAAAGCGGGCAAGGCCGCGCACCGTGGTTTCGACTTCGGGTAATTCAGGCATCTTCTTGGTTGGCTCGCTTGCGCTCGGGTGCCGCGGCGCGGCAACGCTTCCGGCCAGAGCCAGAAGCCAAAAGGCGTGAGACCCCTTTCGTCGCCCGGCGCGAGACATTCAAGTGTTTGCGCGCCCCGCGAATTTCCCTAAGGCACGCGGCATGACAAACAGCATTTCCGAACTCGATGCCGACGGCACGGTTTCCTTCGGCTACGAACAGGTGGCGCCCGAGGAGAAGACCCGCCGCGTGGGCGCCGTCTTCACCAGCGTTGCGAAGAAATACGACATCATGAACGATGCGATGAGCCTCGGCATGCATCGCGGCTGGAAGGACCGGTTCGTCAAGCGGGTGAAGCCCCAGCCGGGCGAGGCGATCCTCGACATGGCGGGCGGCACGGGCGATATCGCTTTTCGGATGGCCGATCGCGGCGCCAACGTGACGGTGGCGGACATCAATCAGGACATGCTGGATGTGGGCGCAGAGCGCGCGCTCGATCGGCGCGAGGCGGAAGGGGCGGGCAGCCTCGTCTTCACCCGCCAGAACGCCGAGGAAGTCGATGTCGCGAGCAATGCCTTCGATGCCTACACGATCGTCTTCGGCATCCGCAACGTGACCTTCAAGGACAAGGCGCTCGCCGAGGCCCACCGGGTGCTGCGGCCCGGCGGACGGTTTTTCTGCATGGAATTCTCGACCACCGACTGGGCGGGCTTCAAGCAGATCTACGATGCCTATTCGGAAAACCTTCTGCCGCGCATGGGCCAGGTGATCGCGGGCGATGCCGAATCCTATCGCTACCTCGTCGAATCGATCCGCAAATTTCCCCGGCCGCCCGAATTCGAACGGATGATCCGGGCCGCAGGCTTCGTGAACACCCGCTACGAGACGATCCTGGGCGGTGCGGTTGCGATCCATTCGGGGTGGAAGGTCTGACGCGGGAACATAGCTCCGGCTCACTCGCTCGCATCGCATGACGGCTCCCGCCATTCACCTTGTCCGCCTCGCTCGATGGGGCATCACGCTGGCCCGGCGGCGCGCGCTGGTGGGGATCGAGGAGGACGTGAACGCGCCAGCGACCGTGCGCCGGCTCGCCAAGCTTGCGCGCCTCGCGACCCTCACCGGCAAGACCGGCCCGCGTGATTATGCCGGCGCCTTCCGCGCGATCGGGCCGGCGGCGATCAAGCTTGGCCAATCGCTCGCCACGCGCCCCGATCTTGTCGGCGAGGAAGCGGCGCACAATTTGCTCTCCTTGCAGGATTCGCTCCCGCCGGTGCCCTTTGCCGAGATCCGCGCCGCGATCGAGCAGAGCTTCGACCAGAAGCTGGAAGCCCTGTTCGCCGAGGTCGAGCCCGAGCCGGTCGGCGCGGCCAGCATCGCGCAGGTTCACCGGGCCATCACCACCGACGGGCGCAAGGTCGCGATCAAGGTGCTGCGCCCCGGCATCCGCGAGAAGTTCGCGCGCGACATCCAGACCTATGAGTGGGCCGCTGCGCATGTTGAGGCGATGGGCGGCGAGGCGATGCGGCTGCGCCCGCGTCTCACCATCGCGAATTTCAAGCGCTGGACCCTGTCCGAGCTCGATCTCAGGCGCGAAGCTGCCTCGGCTTCCGAGCTCGCGGAAGAAATGCGCGGGGTCGGCGGCTATCGCATCCCCGCGATCGACTGGGATCGCACCAACGGGCGGGTCATGACGATCGAGTGGATCGACGGGGTCAAGATCTCGCGCCGCGACGAGCTGATCGCGCGCGGCCACGATCTCGGCGCGCTGGCCCAATGCCTCGTCATCAGCTTCCTGACGCAGGCAATCGCCGCAGGCTTTTTCCATGCCGACATGCACCAGGGCAATTTGTTCGTCGAGGATGACGGGACGATCGTCGCGATCGATTTCGGCATCATGGGCCGGATCGACCGGCGCGCGCGGCAATGGCTCGCCGAGATCCTCTACGGCCTGACCACCGGCAATTACCAGCGCGTCGCCGAAATCCATTTCGAGGCGCAATACGTGCCGAGCTATCACTCGGTCGGCGAATTCGCGACGGCGCTGCGTGCGGTGGGCGAGCCGATGCGCGGCAAGCCGGTGAAGGAGCTTTCCGTGGGCCAGATGCTCGACGGGCTGTTCGCGATCACCCGCGATTTCGACATGCAGACGCAGCCGCACCTGCTGCTCCTGCAAAAGACGATGGTGATGGTCGAGGGGATCGCGACCCAACTCAACCCCGATATCAACATGTGGGACACCGCCGCGCCTTATGTGCGCGCGTGGATCAGGGACGAGCTGGGACCTGAGGCGGCGCTTGCCGATCGGCTCAAGGAAGACACCGAGACGCTGCTGCGCCTGCCCGGCCTTATCCGCCGGCTCGAGGAGAAATTCCCGCCCAAGGGCGGCGCGCCCGAGCCCCCGCCGCTCCCGCCGATCCGCCTCTTGACCGACCGGCCCGAACGCAGGAACGGCGGCAGCTGGCTCGGCTATCTTGTCGCCGGGCTCGCGGGGGCAGGGGCGATGTGGGTCGCTGCCGCCGCCGGGCTTATCGGCTAGACTGCCACATCCGCGTGCAAACCCGCTTGGACGATCCGAAAAGCTGCGGGTTTCGATGGCCGAGGCAATGCTTTAAGGGTAAATTTAACCATGCGAGCGCACAGCCGCGCGTGACCCTTGGCGCGCGCCGGACGCGCGGCTAGAGCGTGGGGCGTTGGTGGCCATGTTTGCGATGCTGGAGCGGGAGATCGATTTGCCATGAGCGGTGCGGGGCCGAAGATCCTGCTGGTTGTGGGCGGCGGCATCGCGGCATACAAGTCCTGCGAGCTCGTGCGCCTTATCCGCAAGGGGACGGACGGCTTCGCCGGCGAGGTCACCTGCGTGCTCACCAGGGGCGGTCAGCAATTCGTCACGCCCATGTCCCTGGCGGCGCTCAGCGAGAACCAGGTCTACACCACGCTATGGGACCTCAAGAACGAGGCGGAGATGGGCCACATCCAGCTCTCGCGCGAGGCGGATCTGGTGGTGGTGTGCCCGGCGACGGCGGATTTCATGGCGAAGATGGCGGCCGGGATCGCCGATGATCTTGCAACCACGCTGCTCCTCGCGACCGACAAGCCGGTGATGGTCGTCCCCGCCATGAACGTGAAGATGTGGGAGCACGAATCAACCATCCGCAATGTCGGGTTCCTGCGCTCGGCCGGCGTCACCGTGCTCGATCCCGACGAGGGGCCGATGGCCTGCGGCGAATTCGGCTATGGCCGCCTGCCCGAGCCGCAGGCGATCTGGCGCGCGATCGCGGGTCACTTCGGCGTCGAGGTGCCCGAGGATGTGCCCGCCCCCGCGCCGGCAGCAGCAAACGATGCGGGCGGCAAGGTCGAGCCGCTCGAACCCGAGCCCGAGGACGAGGACGAAGGCGAGAGCGCGGGCAGCGGGCTCGGTCTTGGCGGGCTCATCTCGCGGATCATCCCGCGCTCCACGGCCAAGCGCAGCGCCGAGGAGATCGAGGCCGAATACGCCGAACTCGAGCCGCCTGAGGATTTCGACCCGAGCGAGAT
>JAZBNR010000030.1:0-170833 GCA_036350735.1 Erythrobacter sp. | reverse complement strand
GATGGACCCGCGCATCGACATCTACGAGACCGAGGTGATGGTGAAGACGCTGCGCGCCAACGGGATCGAGGCGCCCTTCATCCGCATGCCCGACGAAGGCCATGGCTGGCGCAAGCTCTCGAACCAGCTGTTCTACTATCGCAAGCAGGCCGAGTTTCTCGAGGAGCAGCTGGGCCTCGCCGGGCGGCCCTGAGCCGCTCCGGCGGGCGCGGCGCTCGGCCCGGCAGGGTCGGCGCCATGCCCCAGCGAAAACGCTTGCTTATCGCCGGGTGCTCGCCGACAAGGCGCGCTGAATGGACGCGACCCTTTCATCGCCCTCCTACCACGCGATGGCGGCCATGGCGGTCACCGTCGTCATGTTCATCGCCTTTGCGCGCGGGCGCATGTCGGTCGAGATCGTCAGCCTGCTGACGATCGCGGTGATCGCGGTCGGGCTCTATTTCTTCCCGCTCGAGGGCGCCAAGCCGATCGACGGGCTGACGCTCGCCTTTGCGGGCTTCGGGCATTACGCACTCATCACGATCTGCGCGCTGATGATCATGGGGCGCGGCCTCGTCGTCACCGGGGCGCTCGATCCGGCTGCACGCGTGCTTGAGGACATCTTCAAGTTCAACGCCCAGCTCGGCCTTCTTGCCTCGCTGCTGATCGCCTTCTTCCTCTCGATGGCGGTCAATGACACGCCGGTGCTCGTGCTGCTCCTGCCGATCTTCGTCGCGCTCGCGGCCAAGGGCGCGATGCCTGCCTCCAAGACCCTGATCCCGCTCAACGCCGCGGTGCTGATCGGCGGAATGGCGACCACGATCGGCACTTCGACCAACATTCTCGTGACCTCCATCGCGGTCGACCTCGGAATGCGTTCGATCGGCGTGTTCGATTACACCCCGATCGTGCTGATCGCGGCGGTGGTCGCGCTCCCTTATCTGTGGCTCGTCATGCCCCGGCTGCTCGATGATAACAGCATCGAGGCCGACGGCACGCGGCGGCGTTTCCACAATCGCTTGCGGATCGCGCCCGAGGGCCCGCTTGTCGGCAAGGAGATCAGCGCGCTCGCCGGCAAGCTGCCCGGCATCGAGTTCCACCCGCCCGCGACCGGGCCGTTCCAACCGCTTCAGCGCGTCCACATCTCGGGCACGCACGAGGCGTTCGAGGAGGCGATGCGGGTGTTGAAGGGCGAGCTTGCGCCGGGCTGGGTGCTTGACCGGATCCGCCGCACCGCCTCGGCGCGCTCGGAAGACATCAATGTGGTCGAGATGACGGTGACGGCGGATTCGCGCCTCGTCACGCGCACGCTGCCGGGCTCGGGCATCGCCGATCTCTACAGCGTCGCGGTGCTCGGCATTCACCGGCCCGAACGGCTGCTGGGCGAGCGCAATCAGTATTCCGAAGGCGGGGATCTCAGGATCGCGGAAGGCGACGTGCTGCTCGTGATGGGGCTGCGCGAGGATCTCCAGAGCTTTGCCCGCAACGATGCGCTGCTGATGCTCGAGGGCGCGCGCGAGCTGCCGCGCCGCTCGAAGGCGCTGCTCGCGGCGGGGATCATGGGCGGCTCGGTTTCGCTCGCCTCGTTCGGTCTGATCCCGATCGCGATCAGCGCGCTGGCGGGCGCGATCCTGATGTTCGTGACGGGCTGCGTGAAGTTCGATCGGGTGGGCCGGGCGCTCTCGGCCAAGGTGATCGTGCTGGTCGCGGCCAGCATTGCGGTCGGGCGGATCATCCTCGAGAGCGGGGCGGCGGCGTGGCTGGGCGAGGCGCTCTCGATGGGGCTGGGCTTCTTGCCGCCGGCGCTGGTGCTGGCCGCGATCATGGCGTTCGTCACGCTGCTCACCAATTTCGCCTCGAACGCGACTGCGGCGACGGTGGGAACGCCCATCGCCTTCAATATCGCCACGCAGCTCGGCCTTCCCCCTGAGCCGCTGATCCTCGCGGTGCTGTTTGGCTGCAACCTGTGTTACGCCACCCCGATCGCCTATCAGACCAACATGCTGATCATGGCGGAAGGCTCCTATGAGTTCGCGGATTACATCCGCACCGGGGTGCCGCTGGTGCTGCTGATGGTGACGACGCTCTCGATCCTGCTGGTGCTGTTCTACGGGATGTGACGCCGGGGGGGAGCCGGGAGCGAGCGATGGGGCGGGCTGCGGGGTCGGGCCGCGGGGTCGGGCTGCGGGGTCGGGCTGCGGGATCGACCGAAGCCGCCGGAAAAGCACTTTCCTACACGCTGGGCTCTCAGGCAGGATCGCGGGCGATGTCCCGCTCCATTCCCTCACCCACCACGTGCGGTTTTTCACCTGTTCGGGCAGGCGCGCGGTCCCGTGTGACGGGGGAGGATTTTTTTGCGCCTGGACAGTGTAACAGGCGGTTCAAGCGTTCTGCACGCACGATGGATGGAGCGATCGGCTCAGGGCGGGGTGCGCAAAGGATAACGACCGCCACAGCGCCGCGAGCGGGCGCGATGGCGGCCGTCTTCTCCTCCCCAGGAGAACCGGGTGATGAGCGTTCAGGGGTTCGCGGGCAGGGCGGCGGCAAGCCGCCTGCCTGCTCAGGTGCTGGGGACGTATGTGCCCAGACGATGGTGCAGCGCGTTGATCTTGGCGAGCTCCTCGCGGTCCTCCGTGGTGCGGGCATGGCTCTCGAGCGCGCGGCGCAGGAGCTTCATGTCGGCGGTCGAGAGGAGCGCACGGGCGCGCGCGGGTTCGGTCTTGGGTTCGGTGTCGCTCATGGTGTCTCTCCCTGTCCAGGCAATCGGTTGACCGTAGCATGGGAAGCCACGATTTCGCGCATGGTTCCCACGGGGTTGCGGCAAGCGCAACCCCGAAAGGAGATCAGGCCGCCTCGAACTGGTTCATCGTGTTGTCCTTGCCGCCCGCCTTCAGAGCCGCTTCGCCGGCGAAGTATTCCTTGTGATCATCACCAATGTCGCTGCCGGACATGTTCTGGTGCTTCACGCAGGCGATGCCCTGGCGGATCTCCTCGCGCTGCACATGGCGGACATAGCCGAGCATGGCCTCCTCGCCGAAATAGCGCTTGGCGAGGTTGTCGGTCGAGAGGGCAGCGGTGTGGTAGGTCGGCAGGGTGATGAGGTGGTGGAAGATGCCCGCGCGCTTGGCGGCGTCGGCCTGGAAGGTGCGGATGCGCTCGTCGGCTTCGGCGGCGAGGTCGGTGCCGTCATAGTCGACGCTCATCAGACGGTCGCGGTCATAGGCGGAGACGTCCTTGCCGGCCTCGGTCCATGCGTCGAACACCTGCTGGCGGAAGTTGAGCGTCCAGTTGAACGAGGGCGAGTTGTTGTAGACGAGCTTGGCGTTGGGGACGGACTCGCGGATGCGGTCGACCATGCTGGCGATCTGCTCGACGTGCGGCTTCTCGGTCTCGATCCACAGCAGATCCGCGCCGTTCTGGAGCGAGGTGACGCAGTCGAGCACCACGCGATCGACGCCGGTGCCGGGGCGGAACTGGTAGAGGTTGGAAGGCAGGCGCTTGGGCGCCATCAGCTTGCCCTCGCGGCTGATGAAGACCTGACCGTTGGTGATGTTGGCGGGGTCCACTTCCTCGGCATCAAGGAAGGCGTTGTACTGGTCGCCCAGATCGCCCGGCTCCTTCGAGTAGGCGATCTGCTTGGTGAGGCCGGCACCGAGCGAATCGGTGCGCGCGACGATCACGCCGTCGTCGATGCCGAGCTCGAGGAAGGCGTGGCGGCAGGCGCGGATCTTCTGGATGAAGTCCTCATGCGGCACGGTGACCTTGCCGTCCTGGTGGCCGCACTGCTTCTCATCGGAGACCTGGTTCTCGATTTGGAGCGCGCAGGCGCCCGCCTCGATCATCTTCTTGGCGAGGAGATAGGTGGCTTCCGCATTGCCAAAGCCTGCGTCGATGTCGGCGATGATGGGGACGACATGGGTCTCGTAGGTGTCGATCTTGTTCTGGATCTCGCGTGCCTTGACCTCGTCACCCGCCTCGCGGGCCTTGTCGAGATCGCGGAAGAGGAGGCCGAGCTCGCGCGCATCGGCCTGCTTGAGGAAGGTGTAGAGCTCCTCGATCAGCGCGGGCACGCTGGTCTTCTCGTGCATCGACTGGTCGGGCAGCGGGCCGAACTCGCTGCGCAGCGCGGCGACCATCCAGCCCGAGAGATAGAGGTAGCGGCGCTTGGTCGAGCCGAAGTGCTTCTTGATGGAGATCATCTTCTGCTGTGCGATAAAGCCGTGCCAGCAGCCAAGCGACTGGGTGTATTGCGAAGGATCGGCGTCATAGGCGGCCATGTCCGCGCGCATGATGCCGGCGGTGTACCTGGCGATGTCAAGGCCGGTGCGGAAGCGGTTCTGCAGCACCATGCGCGCCGCGCTCTCGGGGTCGATCGCAGCCCAGCTCGCGCCGTTGCCGGCAACGAGTTCGCGCATGTGGGTTATGGTATCCTGGTAGAGCACGTCTGTTCTCCTGTAATGCGTGGGCCCACTCGGGGCCGGGGAGGAATGGGGCGGCATTTGCATATTGCAGTGCATCATAACAGGAAAAGAAACGCACTTTCGTGTCGGTATGGGCGATTTCGCGAAAGATGTTGTGTCAATCAGTCAAGATATTTACAAAACAGCCATGCCAGACACCACTCTCCTCGCCGGACCCTCGCTGCGCCGCCTGCGCAAGCGCGAGGGGCTGACCCAGGCTGCCATGGCCGCCTCGCTCGGCATCTCGCCCTCCTACCTCAATCTCATCGAGCGCAACCAGCGCCCGCTCTCCGCGCGCGTGCTCGTCCAGGTCATCGAGCGGTTCGACTTCGATCCGAGCCAGCTGCGCGAGGACGAGGCGATCGGCGGGGTCGAGGGGCTCGCGCGGCGGATGGCCGACAAGCGCTTCGCCGATCTTGCGATCGATCGCGAGGAAATCCAGGAGTTCCTCGCCGCCGCCCCGCAGGCCGCCGCCGCCTTTGCCCGGCTTTACGACAGTTCGGGCGCAAAGGCGCTGCGCGAGGAGGATCCGGCGGGCGACGCGCGCCGCGCGGTCGAGCGCTGGCAGAACCACTTCGCCGATCTTGATCATGCCTGCGAGGAGCTCGCCGACGAATTGCGCCTCTCGCGTTCGGATGCAAGCGCGGCGCTGGGCGAGCGGCTGCGCGAGCGGCACCAGCTCCAGGTGCGCATCCTCCCCGCCGAAGTCATGCCCGGCATCGTCCACCGGCTCGATCTGCACAACCGGCAATTGCAGATCTCCGAGATGCTGCCCGGCGCCGCCCGCCGCTTCCAGATCGCACGCCAGGTCGCCAGCCTCGAATTGCGTGACGCGATCACGCAGCAGGTTGAAGGGGCGGGGCTGGCGAGCGGGGAGGCGCGAGAGCAGTTGCGCGAGCACATCACCGACTATTGCGCGGGCGCGATCCAGATGCCTTATCGCCGCTTCCTGCGCGCTTGCGAACAGACCGGCTACGATCTGGCCGTGCTCCAGCGCCGCTTCGCTTCGAGCTTCGATCAGGTTGCCCAGCGCCTCACCACGCTCCAGCGCGTTGGCGAGCGGGGCCTGCCGTTCTTCAGCGCGCGGTTCGGTCGGACGGGGCGTATGGTCGCCTTCACGGCTGGAGCGAGCGGGGCGATCCACCCACTCGATGGTGCGCGCTGGCCGGCCTGGGTGGCCTACGCCGCGTTTGAGAGCAGAGGGCAGATGCTGACCCAGGCGGTGAGCTTTGGCGAGGGTGAGGGCGCGCCGCGTCACTGGCTGACGATCGCGCGCACCGTCGAGGTGGACGGGGTGGCGTGTTCGGCGCGCAAGGCGATCGTGCTCGGGCTGGATGCGAGGTTCGCGCATGATCTGGCGCAGTCGCGCGGCATCTCGCTTGATCCCGCCGATGCAACGCCGCTGGGAACGCCATGCCCGCGCTGCGGCCGCGCCGATTGCCTGACACCCGCGACCCGCCGCCTCGCTGGGGAACCGGCTTCCTAGCGGCCGCGCGTAACGGCCGCTTTACCATCAAGGCCCGCGCTGAGCGGCGGCTCGAGAAACTCATGTAAAATTTACCGACACTTAAACTGTCGAACCTAGATTGACGATCGACCCGTCGTCTGACGTTGCGATTGCCATCATTCATGATCCGTCTGTTCAAGCATTACATCCCGCACGCGGTCCTCCTGCTGGGCCTGTTGGACTTGGCGCTGCTGGTGCTTGCGAGCGAGCTCGCGTGGCAGCTGCGTGCCTCGCAAATCGGGATCGCGCCGGGGCCGATCGAAGCGCGCTGGCTGCCGCTGGTGGGCTCGGCGCTGGTGGTGTGGCTGGCGATGATCTCGGTCGGTGTCTACGGCCCGCTGGCGCTGCGATCGCTGAGGTTCGCGGGCGCGCGATTGCTGGTCGCGATCAGCCTTGGCATCATCGCACTCGCCTTCATCGACTTCCTGCTGGGCGCGGCAACCTTCTGGCGCTCGACCCTGCTCTACGCGATGGGCTTCTCGATCCTGGTGCTGGTCGCCGATCGGCTGCTGCTGAACAGCTTCCTCGGCTCCTCGGCCTTCCGCCGCCGGGTGATGGTGCTGGGGGCTGGCGACCGGGCGCAGCGCCTGCGCGAATTGGGCGAGCGGCCCGAGAGCGGCTTCGTCATCGTCTCCTATATCGCCATGAGCGAGCCCGATCGCGCGGTCGAGGAAGCGATTGCGCGCGAGGCGATCCATGATCTCGGGCGCTTCGTCGAAAATCTCGGGGTGAGCGAGGTGGTGCTGGCCCTTCAGGAACGGCGCAACTCGCTGCCCTTGAAAGATCTCTTGCGGATCAAGACCAAGGGCGTGCACGTAAACGATTTCTCGAGCTTCCTCGAGCGCGAGACGGGCCGGGTCGATCTCGACACGGTCAATCCGAGCTGGCTGATCTTCTCCGACGGCTTTTCGAGCGGGCGGATGTTCTCGAGCGCGGTCAAGCGGATTTTCGACATCTGTGCGAGCCTCGTGTTGCTCCTCTTCACCTTTCCGATCATCGCGCTCTTCGCACTCCTCGTGAAGCTCGACAGCAAGGGCCCCGCCTTCTTCCGCCAGCAGCGCGTCGGTCTCTATGGGCAGAGCTTTTCGCTCGTCAAACTGCGTTCGATGCGCACCGATGCAGAGAAGAACGGGGCGAAATGGGCCGAGAAGGACGACCCCCGCATTACCCGCATCGGCCGCTTCATCCGCAAGGTGCGGATCGATGAGCTGCCGCAGACTTGGTGCGTGCTGATGGGGCATATGAGCTTCGTGGGCCCGCGGCCCGAAGTGCCCAAATTCGTCGAGGATCTCGAGGAAGAAATCCCGTTCTACGGCGAGCGCCACATGGTCAAGCCTGGCATCACGGGCTGGGCGCAGATCAACTATCCCTATGGGGCCTCGATCGAGGATAGCCGCAAGAAACTCGAATACGATCTCTACTACGCCAAGAACTACACCCCCTTCCTCGATCTCGTCATCCTGCTGCAGACGGTCCGCGTGATCTTGTGGCCCGAAGGGGCGCGGTGATGAACGGGGCGCTCGTTTCCTTGCATGTCTCGGCTTACGTGGCCTTCGCCGGCTACTTTGCGGGTGCAGCGCTCAGCGCGGGCGCCGCGTTCTGGATTGCGCGCTCGGGCGATCCGGCACGCCCGGATCGCAGAGCCTCGCTCCTGGCGGCCGTGATAACCGCCATCTGGTGCATCATTGCCGCCTCGCAGGGACCCTCCGATAGCTTTAGCGCTCTTGCCGTGACGGCGCGCAATCTCGCCTTCATCTACGTCATCTTCCGCCTGTTTAGCGCGGATGGTCGCGACGAGAGCCTGCGCCCGACGCGCCCGGTCATCCTGACGCTGGCGCTGGTCGAGATGTTCCAACCGCTGCTGCTGTTGATCGATGCGCGCGTCGGCTTCATGCCAGAGCTTGGAGCGCTGACCTTCGAGGTCTCGGTCGTGCTCAACATGCTGGTCACGGTCGGCGCTCTGGTGCTCCTGCACAATCTCTACGCCGGCGCCGCTGCCGCCTCGCGCGAGATCCTGCGCTGGAGCACGATCGCGCTGGCAGGCCTCTTCGCTTACGATCTCAACCTTTTCACGATCGCCTATCTGGGCGGCACGGAGCCAATCGGGCTGGTCGCCTTGCGCGGGGGTTTCAGCGGCGTAATGGTCGCGCTGCTTGCGCTCGGGGCCAATTCGGCGAGCGCCGGGCTCCAGTTTCGCCCCTCGCGCGCTGTCACATTTCAAACGCTGTCGCTGCTCGTCATTGCCCTATATCTCTTCGCGATGGTGCTGATCACGCGCTGGCTCGCGCTGATCGGCGGCGACATCGCACGCGCCAGTCAGGTGGTCTTTCTCGTCCTTGCGGTCGTGCTCGCGGTCATCTGGCTGCCCTCGCAGCGGGTGCGCGGCTGGCTGCGAGTGACAGCGACCAAGCATCTCTTCCAGCACCGCTACGATTATCGCGAGGAATGGCTCGGCTTCACCCGCACGATCGGGCGCAATTCGGGTTCGGGCCCGAGCTTCCACGAGCGCGCGGTCAAGGCCATGGCCGACATCACCGACAGCCCTGCCGGCCTGCTTTTGCTGCCAAACGAGGAAGCGCAGCTGGAGCTGTTCGCGCGCTGGAACTGGCCGATGATCGAGGTGCCGGGGGTGGCGGGCGAATATGCGCTGGCAGGCCTGCTAGAACAGCACAATCACATCCTCGATCTGGACGAGGTGCGCTCCGGCGTGGATCACCATGGCGAGCTTGCACAAGTGCCGCGCTGGATGATCGAGGCCGAGGATGCCTGGGCACTGGTCCCGCTCATTCACTTCGACCGCCTCGTCGGCACGATCGTGCTTGCGCGCCCGCGCATCACCCGAAGGCTCGACTGGGAGGATTTCGATCTCCTGCGCGTGGCGGGCCAGCAACTCGCGAGCTATCTCGCCGAACAGGCCGGGCAGCAGGCGCTGATGGACGCGAGCAGGTTCGACGAGTTCAACCGACGCATGGCCTTCGTCATGCACGACATCAAGAACCTGGCCAGCCAGCTCTCGCTCCTCTCGAGCAACGCTCAAAAGCACGCCGACAATCCGGCCTTCCGCGCCGACATGCTGGTCACTCTCAAGAAGTCTTCGGAAAAGCTCAACGCGCTTCTCGCGCGGCTCAATCGCTATGGCTCGGGCCAGGTGCAGGAGGCCGCGCCGCTCGATCTCGGTCAGGTCGCGCGCGACCTCGCGCTGCGTTATGCCGCGGTCCACCGGATCATCGTCGATGCGCCCGAACCCGTGCCCGCACTGGGCGATCCCGAAGCGCTCGAACAGGCGCTCGTCCACCTCGTCCAGAACGCGATCGACGCGAGCGAACCCGAAATGCCGATCCACCTCCTTGCAAGGAAGGAAGGGGTCAACGGCCGCCTCGACGTGATCGACAATGGCTGCGGGATGACCCCCGAATTCTTGCGCGCAGGGCTCTTCAAGCCGTTCGTCTCCTCCAAGCAGGGCGGGTTCGGCATCGGCGCGTTCGAAGCGCGCGAAATGATCAGGGCCATGCGCGGCCGGCTGATGGTGGAGAGCCGCAAGGGCGTGGGCACGAGATTTTCAGTTCTGCTGCCGATGCCCGAGGCTGCCCATATGTCCAATCGTCCCGAAAAGCTGGAGCCCGGCGCGGCTTCTTCCCATTCTCAAGAGGTGGCCTGATGGCTGACAAGAAACCGATTCTGCTGATTGTCGAGGATGATGAGGGCCTGCAGGCGCAGCTCAAATGGGCCTATGACGATTTCGAGGTCGTGATCGCTGGCAACCGCGATTCAGCGATCGCCGCCTTGCGCAGCGAGGCGCCCGCGGTCGTCACGCTCGATCTCGGCCTGCCGCCCGATCCCGACGGGACGAGCGAAGGCTTTGCCGTGCTCGATGCAATCATGGCCCTGAAGCCCGATACCAAGGTGATCGTCGCCAGCGGCCATGGCGCGCGCGAGAGCGCACTGCAGGCGATCGAGCACGGTGCCTATGACTTCTACCAGAAGCCGCTCGATATCGACGCGCTCGGCCTGATCGTGCGGCGCGCCTTCAACCTCCACCAGATCGAGGACGAGAACCGCCGCCTGCTGCGCGCGGCGAGCGCTGACAAGACCGTGCTCGGCCGCCTCATCACGGGCGCACCCGAGATGGTCAAGGTCGCGCGCACGATCGAGCGGGTCGCCTCGACCAGCGTCTCGGTGATGCTGCTGGGCGCGAGCGGCACCGGAAAGGAACTGCTCGCGCGTGGCCTGCACGATGCGAGCAACCGGGAAGAAGGGCCGTTCGTTGCAATCAATTGCGCCGCCATCCCGGAAAACCTCCTCGAAAGCGAGCTGTTCGGCCACGAAAAGGGCGCCTTCACCGGGGCGGTCAAGACCACCGAGGGCAAGATCGAGAGCGCACATGGCGGCACGCTGTTCCTTGATGAGGTGGGCGACATCCCGTTGCCGCTCCAGGTCAAGCTGCTGCGCTTCTTGCAGGAGCGCACGATCGAGCGCATCGGCGGGCGCAAGACCATCGCGGTCGACACCCGCATCGTGTGCGCCACCCACCAGGACCTCGAGAGCATGATCGCCGCGGGCACGTTCCGCGAGGATCTGTTCTACCGGCTCGCCGAGATCGTGGTGCGCATTCCGGGTCTGGCCGAACGGCATGGTGATGCGGTGCTGCTCGCCAAGGCCTTCCTCAAACGCTTTGCCAAGGAGATGAATCCGGGCGTGACCGGTTTCGCGCCCGATGCGCTGGCCGCGATCGACGCCCATGAATGGCCCGGCAATGTGCGCGAGCTTGAAAACCGGGTGAAGCGCGCAGTGATCATGGCCGATGGCAAGCTGGTGAGCGCCGAGGATCTCGATTTTCATGGCGCTGAGGAGGAAAGCGCCGAGGTGCTCAACCTCAAGGCCGCCCGCGAACAGGCGGACCGGCGCGTGATCCGCCATGCGCTGGCGCGCTCGGAAGGAAACATCTCGAGCACCGCCAAGCTTCTCGGGATCAGCCGCCCGACGCTCTACGACCTGCTCAAGCAGTACGACCTGCATGCCTAAACGCCCGCTGATTGCTGCGCTGGCGGCCGCTGCGCTGACAGGCTGCGGGGCAGCGCCAGCGCAGACGCTCGAGGGCAGCGCCCCGGTCGAAGAACGCGAAGAGGTGACGCGGGCGCTCCGGCAGGCGCGCGAGGCGGCTCTCGGCGGCGACTTTGCAGTAGCACAGCGCCTGCTGGATGAGGCGAGGGCGCTCGCGCCGAAGAGCCCGGCGGTGTGGGTCGACATCGCCCGGCTGCGGTTTCGCCGAGGCGATCATGCCGGAGCGCTCGAGGCTGCGCAAGAGGCGCTCGGTCACGGGCCGCGCTTTGCGCCTGCACTTGTGCTGCGCGGCCAAATGGCGCGCGATGCCTTTGGGCTCGGGGCTGCGCTGGTGTGGTTCGAGGCAGCGCTCGAAGCCGATCCGGACAACACGCTCGCGCTCACCGAATATGCAGCGACGCTGGGCGATGCCGGCTATCACGGGCAAATGCTCGCTGCCGTGCGCAGGCTGACAAAGGTGGAGGAGAAGAGCCCGGATGCCATGTATCTCCAGGCCGTATTGGCGGCGCGGGCCCAGATGCCGGTCCTCGCGAAGAATCTGCTCGAGCGCAGTGGCAAGGCCGAGAACGAGGTGCCCGCCGCGCTGATGCTCGATGCGCTGGTCGATCTCCTCGAAAACAACCACGATAGCGCCGCCGAGACGCTTGAGCGGCTCGCGCGGCGACAGCCCGGTAACGTGCGCGTGTCGGAACTTCTCGCAAAGGCCATGTGGCTCGGCGGGCGCGACGAGGAATTGGTCGCGCGGTTCGCGCAGGCCGCGCGGCACGAAGCGGCCTCGCCCTATCTTGCAATGCTGGTGGGGCGCGCCCACGAGCGCCTCGGCAACCGCGCGGCGGCGGCGCCTTTTCTTGAGCGGGCTTACGCTGGCCGGCCGATGGGCTGGACGGCCCTTGATGCGCAAAGTCGCGATGATCTTCCGCCACAGACCACGCGAATGCGCGAACTCGTTTCAGCCGGGCAGGTGGGCGCGGCGGCGAGCTATGGCGCGAGCCTGCGGCGCGACTTGCCGAGATCGGCCGACATCGCCGCGCTGGCCGGCGATGCCGCATTCGCCGCGCGCAATCCGCGCGGCGCACTCGAGCTCTACCGCGACGCAGCGCTGATCCGTCGCTCCTGGCCGCTCACCCGCAAGGCCGCTGCCGCCTATCGCGATCTCGGCGATCCGCTCGCTGCCGATGTCCTCGTTGCGCGGCATCTGCGCGGCGAGCCGCGTAACACCGAGGCATTGTTGCTTTATGCCGAGCGCAGCGCGCGGGTGAAGGACTGGCTGAGGGTCGCGGTGTTGCTCGACAACGCGATCGAGCTTGGCGCGGGCAACGATCCGCGCTTGCTCAAGCTGCGCGGCATCGCCGCACGCGCACTCGGCGACGAGGCCGGAGCACAGCGGTTCGAGCGGATGACCTGGGAGCTGCATCCGGGCATCGTGCCCGGGGTCTGAGCGCGCGCCCTCGACATTGCGTGAAGCTGCGGGCAAGGCGCATCGTCCCGATGCTGAAGCGCCTCTTGCCTCTTGCCGATCCAATGATCGCCGTGCTGGTCGTGGCGACGGCGCTTGCGCTGCTGCTGCCGGCGCAAGGACCGTTCCGCGCGGCGGCACAGGGTGTGTCGAATATCGGCATCTTCGCTCTGTTTCTCGTCAACGGCATTCGCATCGCGCATGGCGAGATCGCGCGAGGGCTGGCCAATTGGCGCTTCTTTGCCCCGCTGTTCGGCTTCGTTTTCGGCCTGATGGCGCTCGCTGGATGGTGTCTTGCAACGCTCGCGTCGATTTCGCTGCCGCCACTGGTGGCGTTGGGCTTCGTCTATTTGGGCTGCCTGCCCTCGACGATCCAGTCGGCCACCTCCTACACCACACTGGCGGGCGGCAACGTCGCGCTCTCGGTGATCGGGGCGGCGCTGATCAACATCGCGGGCGTGTTCGTTTCGGCGCCGCTCTTTGCGTTGCTCGCGGGCGAAGGCGGAGCGCTTTTGGATACAGGGATGATCGGGAGGATCGCGCTCATCCTCGTCCTGCCCTTCGCAATCGGGCAGGTGATCCAGCGCTGGACCCGCGAATGGATCCTCGCGCGGCGCGAGCGGATCGTGTGGCTCGACCGGCTGGTTATCGGGATCGCGGTCTATGTTGCCTTTTCGGGGGCGGTTGACGAGGGGCTGTTCGGGCTGCTGTCGCCAGAGGACTGGGCGGTGCTGATGGCGCTGGTGGTCGGGCTGCTGGTCGCTGCCACAGGGCTTGCCTGGATTTTGAGCGGTGCGCTGGGCTACGCTCTAGCCGATCGGATCGCCTTTCTGTTCGCCGCTGTGCAAAAGAGCGTCGCGATCGGTGCGCCGCTTGCCGCGATCCTGTTCCCGCCCGAGGTCGCGGGCTTCATAATCGCGCCGCTGCTGCTCTACCATCTGCTGCAGCTTCTCTGGGCCGCCCCGCTCGCGGCCTGGTTCGCTGCTACTCGGCCGGCTCCGGATTGGCCCGGTTGAAGCGCACCGACCACCAGAACGAGAGCCCGATCAGGATCGCACCGATCAGCCCGGTGATGGTCTCGGGAATGTGCCAGCGCGCCGAGAGCAGCATGATGACGCCGAGCACGATGATCGCCCAGAACGCGCCGTGCTCAAGGAAGCGATACTGACCGAGCGTGCCCGTGCGCACGAGGTGGACCGTCATCGAGCGCACGAACATCGCGCCGACCGACAGGCCGAGCGCGATCACGATCATGTTGTTCGAGAGCGCGAAAGCGCCGACCACGCCATCGAAGCTGAAGCTCGCATCGAGCACTTCGAGGTAGAGAAATCCGCCGAGCCCCGAGCGCACCATCTCGCCCGCGGCAAGCTTGCGCGCCTCACGCTGCTCGATGATCTCGCCAAGTGCGTGGACGCTGATATAGGTCAGCAGGCCGAGTACGCCAGCGGTGAGAAAGGTGAGCGCTTCCTCGGGGCCGAGCAGGGTCGAGACGCCGTAGACAAGCGCCAGCACGATCGCGATCTCGAGCGCGGGAATGCTCGAGAAGCGCGCAGCCGAGCGCTCGATCGCGGCGATCCAGTGGATGTCCTTTTCCTCGTCGAAGAAGAAGGTGAGCCCCACCATGGCGAGAAACGCACCGCCAAATCCGGCAATGCCGACATGCGCCGCCGAGACGATTTGCTCATAGCGTTCGGGATCGCCGAGCGACAGCTCGATCGCCGCCCAAGGATCGATGTTCGCAGCGATCGATACGATCGCGATCGGAAAGACGATCCGCATCCCGAAAACGGCGATGAGAATGCCGATGGTGAGAAAGCGCTGCTGCCAGACCGGATCCATCTCGCGCAGGACGGTCGCGTTGACGACGGCGTTGTCGAAGCTGAGCGAGACCTCGAGGATCGAGAGCACGAAGACGATCCACAAGACCGAGAGCATGCCCGCCACGGTGCCGCTCGACATCCAGCCATACCAGGCCGCGACGCCGAGCGCGACCGCGGTGAAGATCAGCGAGAAGGTGTAGTAACGAAGCAAGGTTTGCATGGCGGTGTGATTAAGCCTTGGGCTGATAGGTCTGGTCTTCGCTGGGGAAGGCGCGCGCGCGCACTTCCTCGGCGTAGGTCGCAACGGTTTTTTCGATGACCTCGGCGATGTTCTCGTAGCGTTTGACAAAGCGCGGCACTCGCTCGAACATGCCGAGCATGTCCTCGGTGACGAGCACCTGCCCGTCGCACTTTGCCGAGGCGCCGATCCCGATCGTGGGGCAGGAAACCGCCTCGGTCGCCGCGATCGCGATGGGTTCGACCACCCCTTCGATCACGATTGCGAAGGCGCCTGCTCGGTCGAGCGCGACCGCATCCGACACGATCTTCTCGGCTTCGGCGTCCGAACGCCCGCGCGCGCCATAGCCGCCCAGCACATTCACCGCCTGCGGGGTGAGCCCGACATGGCCCATCACCGGGATCCCGCGCTGGACCAGAAATTCGATGGTCGGCGCCATGGCCTCGCCGCCCTCGAGCTTCACTGCGGCTGCGCCCGTCTGTTTGAGGAGGAACGCTGCACTGTCGAAAGCCTGTTCGGGCGAGCTCTCGTAGGAGCCGAACGGCATGTCGATCACCACCACGGCATGATAGGAGCCGCGCACCACCGCCGCGCCGTGATTGGCCATCATTTCGAGTGTTACGGGGATCGTCGAGGGCAGGCCGTAGATCACCTGTGCGAGCGAATCCCCTACGAGCAGAAGATCGCAATGCGCATCGAGCAACTGAGCCTGACGCGCGGTGTAGGCCGTCAGCATCACAAGCGGCTCCTGGGTGACGCCATCGACCTTGCGCTGCCGGATCCGCGGGACCGTGAGCCGGCGCAGAGGTTGAGGCGTCGGATTGGCGCGACTGGTGCTCGTATCGAGCTGGTAGGTGGTCGACATGCAGCCGCGTCTAGCGTTGGGTCGGGCCAAACGCAAAGAATGAGATGGCCTTTGCCCTTGGCGCGCCGCCGGTTTTCCTGCACAACGCGGCGCGCAGCGGCAGCAGCAGGCGATCAGGGTGTCGCCAGGCGGATCACGCCATCATTATCCGACCGGGCCGGTTCGTGCCCGGCACAGGCGCAAGCGGGCAAGAGGAACAAGCGACGCACATGGTGGGAACGACGGCTTCGACGTCGCGCGAGGGTTGGTCCTCGCGCACCGCATTCATCCTGGCAGCGGTCGGTTCAGCTGTCGGACTTGGCAATATGTGGCGTTTCCCGGCCGAAGCGGGCGAGAATGGTGGCGGAGCCTTCGTGCTCTTCTACATATTCTGCGTGGTGTTGATCGGCCTGCCCGTGCTGCTCAGCGAGGTGCTGATCGGACGCCACGGCCAGGCGAACGCGCCCGAGAGCGTGCGGCGGCTGGCGCGCGATTCGCACGCCGCCGAAGGATGGAGCGTGCTTGCCTCCATGGGCGTGACGGCGGCGTTTCTGATCCTGAGCTTTTATTGCGTGGTCGGGGGCTGGGTGGTCTATTACATCGGCGTCTTCGCGGGCGATCTTTTTCAGACCGGCCTTGCGGGAGGCGCCTTCGAGGGCCGACCGCCCGAGGCGATCGAGGGCCTCTTGCCCGGCCTGTTCGGCGATGGCGCATTGATGGTGGCGCTCAATCTCGGTTTTCTCGCGATCACCATGTTCTTTGTCGCGCGCGGGGTATCGGGCGGGATCGAGTGGGTTGCGGTTTATCTCATGCCGCTGTTCTTTCTGCTGTTTCTCGGGATCACCATCTATGGCGCCTTCACCGGCGATTTTGGCGAGGCGGTGGACTACCTGTTCACCTTCGATTTCTCCAAGCTGACGGGCGAGGTGATGCTGGCAGCGGTCGGGCAGGCGTTCTTCTCGCTCTCGCTCGGGGTTGCGGGCATGATGACCTATGGCGCCTATGCAAGCCGCGACATGAACCTTGCTGAGACGAGCGGGATCATCGCGGGCGCGGACACGGCGGTCGCGATGCTCGCGGGGCTGGCGATCTTCCCGATCGTGTTTGCCGCCGGGCTTTCGGCAAGCGTCGGGCCGGGGCTCATGTTCCAGTCTTTGCCGATCGCGTTCCAGGCGATGCCGTTCGGTTCCCTGATCGGGCTCGCCTTCTTCATCATGGTGTTCTTCGCGGCGCTGACGAGTTCGGTCTCGCTGCTCGAGGCGCCAACCGCTTGGATGTACGAGAAGTTCCGGCTGAAGCGCTCGGTCGCAACGATCATCGTGGGGCTGGGAGCAGCGGTGCTTGGCGTGCTCGCCTCGCTTTCGTTCAACGAGCTCGCCGATTTTCGCCCGCTCGGCTTCATCCCGATTTTCGCCGAGGCGAACGTGTTTGACGCGCTTGACGGGGTGACAGCCAAGCTGTTCATGCCGCTGGGCGCGATCCTGACCTGCATCTTCGTTGGCTGGATCGCGGATGCCCGGCTGGTCGATCAGGAGAACGGGCTTGATGGGGCGCTGCACCGGCTGTGGCGCGCGCTGGTGCGCTATGTCTGCCCCCTGGCGCTTGGGGTGATCATGGTGGTGGGATTGCTGGGCTGATCGGAGCAAGGCGCTGCGGTTCCAAAGCAGCGTTGCAATCCGCATGAGAGTGTGGAACATAGTGGGAACATACGTGGCTCGCGCGAGTCTCGTTCAGGTATCCCATGGCTCATCTCGCTTCCTCCTCCCGGCGCCCGGCGCCTGGCGATCCTGTCGCTCCCACCTCATCCGGCAGCGGAGTGGGGGCGCTCTCGGCGGCCGAGATCGCGGCGCTCTCCCGGATGCGCACGGCGCGCTGGCGACCGGGACTCGCCGATCAGCCGCTCCACAGCGAGATCTTCGCCGGCAGTGCGGATGCCAGCGGCGCAGGGCTCGCGCTGGCGCTGGCGCGCGATGCGCTGAAGGTCGCCGCGCAGGCGCCCAATGCTCTGGCCGAGGCCGAGGATCGGCGCCAGGTGCTGTGGGTGCAGGAAGCGCGCGCGATCGCACGCAGCGGGCGTCCCTATCTCCACGGTCTGCCACCCGAATGGCGCGAGCGACTGATCCATGTCGAGGCGAAGAGCCCGGCCGATGCGCTGTTCGCGATCGAGGAGGGCTTGCGCTGCCGCGATCTGGCCTGCGTGATCGCCGAGATTATGGGCAATCCGCGCAGCCTCGATTTCACCGCCTCGCGCCGCCTGGGCCTGGCTGCGCACCGGCACGGCATCGCCCTGTGGCTGGTGCGGCTCGAGGCCGACGCTGATCTCTCCGCTGCGCGGATGCGCTGGCGGGTGCGCCCCTCAGCCTCGCCGCGACCGCATTGGAACGCAGACGCGCCCGGGGTGCCGCGCTGGCAGGCCGAGCTCTTCCGCGCCCGCGCCCACGCTCCCGGACAATGGACTTTGCTAGATGACGAAATCGGCCTCCGCCTTGACGAGACAGCCCGCGCACCAGCCATCTCCCAGCACGCGGCGATCGGCCCCGCCTTCGCTGCCCGCAGCCGCCTCAAATCACGCCTCGCCGCGGCGTATTCTGGCGATTTGGTGCGCCAGACTGTCGGTCGATCGCTGGCGGCTTGCGCAAGGGCTTGAGCCGGGCGAGGGCGCGGATGGCGAACCCGTGGCGCTGATCACAGAAACCGCGCACGGCCCCCGGATCGCCGCGGTCAACCAAGCTGCGCGCGCGGCGGGTGCGCAGGCAGGCGTAATGCTGGCGGATGCGCGCACGCTGTGCCCGGCGCTGCGCGCAGTGCCGGCTGATCCTGCGGGCGATCTCGATTTTCTCGAGAAGCTTGCCGTGTGGGCGCGGCGCTGGGGCCCGTGGAGCGCGCTCGATCCGCCTGACGGGGTGCTGGTCGATGCAAGCGCGGTGGGGCATCTGTTCGGCGGCGAGGCGGGGCTGCTGGCCGATGTCGCCCGCGCATTCGAGCGGCGTGGGCTTGCCGTGCGCATGGCGATCGCGCCGACCGCCGGGGCGGCCTGGGCGCTTGCTCATTTCGGACCGGCGCGCGCGATCCTCTGGCCCGAGCCGGGAGGCGAACTGCCTGCCGCACTGGCCGACCTTCCGGTCGCCGCGCTGCGGCTCGATGCCGATGTGCTCACCGTTCTGCGGCGGCTCGGGCTCAAGCGCCTCGCTGATCTCGTCGGGCTCGGCACGGGCGAGGATGAAAGCCAGATCGCCGCCGGGCGAGATGCGCTCCATCGCCGGTTCCGCAATCGCAAGTCGCCTGCCGCGAACCCGCTGGTGCGGCTTGACCAGTTGCTTGGCCTTGTGCCCGAGCCGCTGCTGCCGGTGGTCGCGAAAGAGGTGCCGCTGGTCCAGCGCCGCCTGATGGAGCCGCTGCGCCACCGCGATCCGCTGAGCACTGTCATCGCCGATCTTGCGCAGGACATGGCGCGCGCGCTCGAGGCGCGCGGCGAGGGCGCGCGGCGGCTCGAGCTCGGCCTGTGGCGGGTTGATGGCGAGGTGCTGCTGCGCCGCGTGGAGCTCGCCTCGGCGACGCGCGAGGCGGCGCACATGGTCCGGCTGTTCGGCGAGAAGCTCGATGATGTCGATGCGGGCTTCGGGATCGAGACGGTGCGGCTCACCGCAAGCTGGACCGAGCCGCTCGCGCTCGGCCAGCACGATATCGAGGATGCCGCCGAGCACCACGGCACCTCGCTCGCCGCCTTCGTCGACCGGCTGAGTGTGCGGCTCGGGCCTGCCGCCGTGCGCCGTCCGGTGAACGAGGCGAGCCACATTCCCGAGCGCGCGCAAAGCTGGCAGCCCCCGCTCGAGCCGACCCATGCCCCGCCCGTGCAGCCATGCACGCGCGCCCGCCCGCTCAAGCTGCTCGATCGTCCGGAGCGGATCGCGGTGCTCTATGCCTCGCCCGATGGCTTTCCGCAGAAGTTCCGCTGGCGCGGGGGCGTGCACGAGGTGGTCCGGGTCGAGGGGCCCGAGCGCATCGCGCCCGAATGGTGGCGCGAGAGATCGACCGCGCGGCTGCGCGACTACTACCGGATCGAGGATGCGCGAGGGGGCCGCTACTGGATCTATCGCGGCGGGATATTGGGCGACGGGCGGGGCGGGGTGCCGGACTGGTATTTGCAGGGGCTCGATCCATGATCCGCCGCAAACCCTGCCAGAGCGTCCGCATGCCCGGCAGCGCCCCGCAGCATGGCTCTAAATCTTCGTTTACCCTCTGCGCATAGAATGTTCGCAATGACCATGTACTCCATCCCCCGCGCCTCCGAGCGTCGCTCCTTGAGCCTGATGGTCAAGAGCCGGGTGGAATCGCGCGTGGTCTATGTCGATCTGATCGACATCTCGGAAGGCGGCTGCAAGATCCGCGGCTCCAGCGGGTTTGCCCGGATCGGCGACCGGGTGGTGATGAAGCTGGGCAACATCAACGCCCCTCTCGGGGTGATCGCCTGGGTCGAGGACAAGATCGCAGGCGTTGCTTTCGAGGGTGAAATGCACCCGGCCGTGCTCGATCACCTGTGCGCGATCAATGGTCTTGGTCCGATGCCGGGCCTGAGTGATCCGGAGCATCGCTCCATCTAACGCCATCCACGCTTGGGCGCGGTTGCACGCTTTGCATTTGGCATCGCGAACGTAAGAACATATATGGAACACAAGGTGTTCCATGACCCACACGATTCCTGCACAAACGCTTCGACAAAAGCTCGAAATCCTCGCGGATGCGGCAAAATATGATGCCTCCTGCGCTTCCTCGGGCACGGCGAAGCGCAATTCGAAGAGCGGCGGCATCGGGTCGACCGAGGGGATGGGCATTTGCCACGCCTATGCGCCCGATGGCCGTTGCATCTCGCTTCTGAAGATCCTGCTGACCAATCACTGCATCTTCGATTGCCACTACTGCATCAACCGCAAGAGCTCGAATGTCATGCGCGCGCGCTTCACCCCGCAGGAAGTCGCCGATCTCACGCTGAGCTTCTACCGGCGCAATTATATCGAGGGACTGTTCCTCTCCTCCGGCATCATCAAGAGCTCGAACCACACGATGGAGCAGATCGTCGAGGTCGCCCGCATCCTGCGCGAGGAGCACGATTTTCGCGGCTACATTCACTTGAAGACCATCCCCGAGGCAGACCCTGAGCTGATTCAGCAGGCAGGGCTGCTGGCGGACCGGATCTCGATCAATGTCGAACTGCCCACGCGCGCAGGTCTTACCCGGCTCGCGCCCGACAAGGACGAGCGCCAGATCGAGGGTGCGATGGACAAGACCAAGGCGCGCATCATCGAGGCGAAGGACGAGAGGAAGCGCTTTCGCCACGCACCCGATTTCGCGCCCGCAGGCCAGTCGACCCAGATGATCGTCGGGGCCGACGATGCCAGCGACGCCGCGATCGTCGGCAAGGCGAGCCGGCTCTATGCGAGTTTCGGCCTGAGGCGCGTCTATTACAGCGCCTTTTCGCCGATCCCCGATGCCTCCGCCGTGCTCCCCTTGAAGCGCCCGCCGCTGATGCGCGAGCACCGGCTGTATCAATCGGACTGGCTGATGCGCTTTTATGGCTTTGCCCCGGAGGAAGTGGCGCAGGCGACCGAGGCCGACGGCAACCTGCCGCTCGACATCGATCCCAAGCTCGCCTGGGCCTTGAAGTTTCGCGAGCACTTCCCGGTCGATGTCAACCGCGCCTCGCGTGAGCAATTGCTGCGGGTGCCGGGGCTGGGGACAGGCGCGGTCGCGAAGATCCTCGCCGCGCGGCGCCACCGCACGCTGCGGCTCGATGACGTGGCGCGGCTGACCCAATCGATCGCAAAGGTCCGCCCGTTCCTGGTGACGCTCGACTGGCGCCCGACCGTGCTGACCGACCGCGCGGATCTGCGGACGATGCTGGCTCCGAAGCAGGAACAGCTGGAGCTGTTCTGATGACCGCCATGCAGAACGTCAGCCTTGGCGCGCATTATGTCGTCCATCTCCCTGCCCCGGACGATTTCGCCTTCTGGCGCGAGCGGGCGCGCGGGCTCATCCAGTGCGATGTTCCGCCTGACCGGGTGAGCTGGGTCGAGCCCGGCGGGACGGGGGATCTGTTCGCCTCGGAAGGGCCATCTCGCGGCGAGCGGCGCCTGCCCGTCCCGCCCGAAGACGCGCGCGAGGTGCGCGCCTCCAAGCGTTTCATGAAGCTCGCCCGCAACGCCGCGCTGCACTCCGATCCGGCGCGCTTCGGCCTGCTCTACCGCCTGCTCTGGCGCCTGCAATCGAACCCGCGCTGCATGGAGGACAAGGCCGACGCGCAAGTGCGCCGGCTCGAGGAGCTCGACAAGTCGGTGCGGCGCGATGCCCACAAGATGCACGCCTTCGTGCGCTTTCGCGAGATGCGCGATGCAAGCGGGGCCGAGCACTATGTCGCCTGGTTCGAGCCCGACCACCATATCGTGCGCGCCAATGCCGGCTTCTTCATGCGCCGCTTCGCCAACATGAACTGGTCGATCCTCACCCCGCGCGGCTGCCTGCACTGGGACGGCAGCACGATGCGCGAGAGCGGCCCCGCCCGGCGCGAGGATGCGCCCGCCGGCGATCCGGTCGAGGCGCTGTGGAAATCCTATTACGCCTCCATTTTCAATCCGGCGCGTTTGAAGGTCGGGGCGATGCTCTCCGAGATGCCCAGGAAATACTGGAAGAACATGCCCGAGGCCGAGCTCATCCCCGCGCTCATCGCCGGGGCGCAAGCAAGGGAGGCGCAGATGGTATCGACCGGCAGCCTCGATTTCGAGGAACGGCCCGAGACGCTCGATGCGATCGGCGCGGCGATCGAGCGGTGCCGCAAATGCCCGATCGGCGAGCTCGAGAACCACGCAGTGATGGGCGAGGGGCCGCAGGATGCGCTCCTGATGATCGTCGGCGAACAGCCCGGCGACCAGGAGGACCAAAGCGGGCGCCCCTTCATTGGCCCCGCGGGCCAATTGCTCGACGAATACATGCAGGCCGCCGGCATTGATCGCAGCGCAGCCTATGTCACCAACACCGTTAAGCACTTCAAGTTCGTTTGGCGCGGCAAGCGGCGGCTGCACCAGTCGCCGGGCGCCAAGGAGATCGACACCTGCCGCTGGTGGCTCGAGGCCGAGCGTGACATCGTCAATCCCAGGGTGATCCTCGCTCTCGGCGCGAGCGCAGCGCGCGGGCTGCTGGGCAAGACGGTGAGCATCTCGAAAGCGCGCGGAGAGCCCATCGCGCTCGATGACGGCAGCGAATTGTGGGTGACGGCGCACCCCTCCTACCTGCTGCGCCTCGATGGCGAGGCACGCGAGACGCAGGCGGCGCTGTTCGCGGCGGACCTTGCGGCGGTGAAGGAGCGGCTCGAGGAGCTCGAGGCGTGAGGCCATGCCCGACGCCCCGCTCACTCCCGACAAGCGCACGCTCGAGATAGACCCCGACCTGATCGAGGCGCCCGCGCGCAGCCCCTTTGTCGAACTCGGCCTCGTCAGCTGCTTCAGCTTCCTGCGCGGAGCCTCGGACGCGGTCGATCTGGTGATGACGGCGCGCGCTCTGGGCTATGACGCGATCGGGATCGCCGATGCGAACAGCTTTGCCGGTGTCGTGCGCATCCACACCGAGGCGCGCACGCTCAAGCTGCGCCCGGTGATCGGCACGCGGATCGAAACGGTCGAGGGGCTCGCCTTCCTTGCCTATCCGCAGGATCGCGCCGCCTATGGAAGGCTGTGCCGCCTCATCAGCGCCGGGCGAATGCGCACGCTCACCGGCGAATGGCAGGAAAAGGGCGTGTGCGAGATCGACCTTGCGATGCTGGCCGCGCATTCAGAAGGCGTGCAGCTGATCCTGCTCCCGCCGGAGGATCTGGGGGCGCGGTTCACCATTGCGGTGCCGAGCAATGTCGTGCCGTTTCCCTTGAAGGTTTCACACGAAGACACGCAGAGGGAAGCGCTCGATCGCGCCGAAGGCGCTTCAACTGCAACCGGGTCAGCAAGTTCAACGCAAGCCGGTGCAGGGCGGCTGCGCCGCAAGCACGACATCTTCGTGTCTTCGTGTGAGACAAACCTGCACTTCCCCGATCTCCTCGCGCACCTCACCAGCCAGCTCCCCACGCTGCGCCACCTCGCCGCCTCCTACCTCTACAGCGGGGACGACATCGCCCGGATCGACCGGCTCGATCACCTCGCCCGCGCGCACGGTCTCAAGCTGCTCGCCACCAACGATGTCCACTATCATGCGCCCGAACGCCGCCCGCTGCACGACGTGATGACCGCGATCCGCCACAAGACCACGGTCGCCAAGGCGGGGCATCTGCTCAAGCCCAATGCCGAGCGCCACCTCAAATCGCCGGCGCAAATGGCGCGCCTGTTCGCCCGCTGGCCGCACGCGATCGAGGCCGCGCGCGCGGTGGCCGATGCCTGCGCCTTCAGCCTCGACGAACTCGCCTATGAATATCCGGAGGAGATCTATCCCCAGGGCCAGACGCCGCAGGCTTTTCTCGAGAGCGAGACCTGGAAGGGGGCGGACTGGCGCTATCCCGAGGGCGTGCCCGAGAGCGTGCGCGAGACGCTGGCGAAGGAACTCGCGCTGATCGCCAAGATGAACCTCGCGCGCTATTTCCTCACGATCAAGGACATCGTCGATTTCGCGCGCACCAGGGTCGATCCCCCGATCCTGTGCCAGGGGAGGGGCAGTGCGGCGAACTCCGCGGTGTGCTATTGCCTCGGGATCACCTCGGTCGATCCGGCCAAGCACGCGCTGCTGTTCGACCGCTTCATCTCCGAGGACCGCAAGGAGCCGCCCGATATCGACGTCGATTTCGAGCACGAGCGGCGCGAGGAGGTGATCCAGTACATCTATCGCAAATACGGCCGCCACCGCGCCGGGCTCACCGCGACCGTGATCCACTATCGCCCGCGCATGGCGATCCGCGAGGTGGGCAAGGCGATGGGGCTTTCCGAAGACGTGACCGCGGCGCTCTCGCGCACCGTGTGGGGCGGGTGGGGCCGCGAGATCAGCGAACGCCACGCCGCCGAGACCGGGCTCGACGTGAGCGATCCACACCTGCGGCGCGTGCTCAAGCTCACCGAGCAGATGATCGGAATGCCGCGCCATCTCTCGCAGCATGTCGGCGGCTTCATCCTCACGCAGGGGCCGCTGACCGAAACGGTGCCGATCGGCAATGGCGCGATGCCCGAGCGCAGCTTCATCGAATGGGACAAGGACGATATCGAGGCGCTGGGCATCCTCAAGGTCGACGTGCTGGCGCTGGGGATGCTGACCTGCATCAAGAAGTGCCTTGACCTGCTCGAGACGCATCATGGCCGCGCGCTCACTCTCGCCACAGTTCCGCGCGAGGACCCGGAGACCTATGCCATGCTGCGCCAAGGCGATTCGCTCGGCGTGTTCCAGGTCGAGAGCCGTGCGCAGATGAACATGCTGCCGCGCCTGCGTCCGCGCGAATTCTACGATCTCGTGATCCAGGTCGCGATCGTGCGCCCGGGGCCGATCCAGGGCGATATGGTCCATCCCTATCTCAAGCGCCGCCGGGGCGCAGAGCCGGTGCAGATCCCCGCGCCCGCGCCCCAGCACGGCCCTCCCGACGAGCTCTCGAGCATTCTCGGGCGCACGCTGGGGGTGCCGATCTTCCAGGAGCAGGCGATGAAGATCGCATTGGATGCTGCCAAGTTCTCGAGCCAGGAGGCCAACCGGTTGAGGAAGGCGATGGCGACCTTCCGCAGCCGCGGGATGGTCGATGAATTGCAGGACATGATGGTCGAGCGGATGGTTGCGCGCGGCTATGATCGTGATTTCGCCCAGCGCTGCTTCAACCAGATCCGCGGTTTCGGCGAATATGGCTTTCCCGAAAGCCACGCGGCAAGCTTCGCGCACCTCGTCTATGTTTCGAGCTGGCTCAAGTGTCACTTCCCGGCGGCCTTTGCAGCGGCGCTGCTCAATTCGCAGCCGATGGGCTTCTACGCGCCCGCGCAGATCGTGCGCGATGCGAGGGAGCATGGGGTCGCGGTGCTGCCGGTGGACGTTAATTGTTCCGATTGGGATTGCACGCTGGAGGAGATCGCCGAGGCTGATGATAGCAGCGAGGGGCGCTTTGACAGGCACATCGCCCTGCGCCTCGGCCTCAGGCAGATCGACGGTCTGCCCGAGCATGTCGCCGCCGCGCTGATCGCCGAGCGCGTGGAGAATGGCCCTTTCCGCGATGTCGCGAGCCTGCGCGAGTGCGCCGGTCTCTCGCCGGCTCACATCGAGCGGCTTGCGAGCGCCGATTGCTTCACCTCGCTCGGCCTCACCCGGCGGCAGGCCCTGTGGGATGCGCGCAGCCTCATCAGCGTGCCCGATCTGCCGCTGTTCAAGGCCGCGCGCATCCGCGAGGAGGGCGCCGAGCGGCACCAGGCGCGCCTGCCGGTCATGCCGCTCTCGGAAGAGGTGGTGGCCGATTACCAAACCACGCGCCTCTCGCTGAAGGCGCACCCCATGGCCTTCCTGCGCCCCGGCCTTGCCGAGCGCGGCTTCGTGCGGGCCTGCGATTTGAGAGAGCGCAAGTTCCGCTCGATGGTGCAGGTCGCAGGTGTGGTGCTGATCCGCCAGCGTCCGGGCAGCGCCAAGGGGGTGTGCTTCATCACGCTCGAGGATGAGACCGGGGTGATCAACCTCGTGGTCTGGCCCGATCTCAAGGAAAAGCAGCGCCGCGTGGTGATGGGGGCGCGGCTGATGGAAGTGCGCGGCCGCGTCGAGTATGACGACGAGGTGATCCACGTGATCGCCCAGCACATGACCGATGCGACGCACGCGCTCTATGCGCTCTCGGACGACATGCTCAACGCCCCCGTGGCGCGGGCCGATCACGTCAATTCGCCGCTGCCTTCGCAGGTGGGCGGCAAGAAAGCGATCAATCCGCGCGACGATCTGGAGCGCGAGGCACCCGCCTTCACCCCGCGCGACATGATCGACGAACTGCCCGATGCGAGCGGAGCGCCCAATCGCGGCCAGCGCCAGCCTCCCAACACCCGCGTTCATCCGCGCAATGTGCGGATACTTCCCAATTCTCGAGACTTTCATTGAGGATGGCCAGGAAATCCAAGCTTTCGCGCATCTCCCGTCGGGTCGGCCACTTCCGCACCGAGCGCCGGCTGATCCTCCTCGCCATGCTCGCGATCCTCATTTTCGCGAGCTACACCTGGATCAAGGCGCATCCCGAGCATGACCCCTCCGCCCCGCTCGACCTGCGGCATCCGGTCGGCATGGCGACCGCGCCCAAGCTGGCCGCGCTCAAGGCCGATGTCAGCGAATGCCGCGCGGTGCTCGAGCGCAGCGATGTCGCATACGAGGCGCTCGATCCGGCGGGGGATGGCGAGTGCGCGCGGGAGGATCGCGTAAGGCTCGAGGGCTATCCGCTCGCGCCCGACACCCCGCCAGTCACCTGCCCCGTCGCCGCCGCGCTCGAGGCGTGGCGCACCAAGAGCGTCGAACCCGCGGCACTGGAAATCTTCGGCTCGGGGCTGGCCCAGATCGAGCACCTGGGCGCCTATTCCTGCCGGCGTACCTATGGCAGCGAGGATGGCCCGTGGAGCGAACACGCGACCGCCAACGCCATCGACATTGCCGCCTTCGTGCTCGAAGACGGGCGGCGGATCAGCCTCGTTGGCGGATGGGACGGTTCGGAGGAAGAAGCGCACTTCCTGCGGCGCGTGCGCGAGGGCGCCTGCGACTGGTTCGCGACCGTCCTCTCACCCGATTACAACGCCGCCCACGCCGATCACTTCCACCTCGATCAGGATGATCGCTGGATGGGTGTGTGTCGCTGACCGCGCACCCGGCGCATCAGGCGGCTTCGAGCGCGTAGCCGGCCGAGCGCACCGTGCGGATCGGGTCCTTCGCTCCCTCTATCCCGATCGCCTTCCTGAGACGCCGGATGTGGACATCGACCGTGCGCAGCTCGATGTCAGAGCCCGTGCCCCACACGCCATCGAGCAACTGGCCGCGGCTGAACACTCGACCCGGGCTCTCCATGAAGAATTTAAGCAGGCGGTATTCGGTCGGCCCCAGTTGCAGCGGGCGACCGCGGCGCTGGACCTTGTGCGCGACCGGATCGAGCTTGATATCGCCAACCTCGATCGTCTCCCCCGCGAGCGCCGGGCGGATACGGCGCATGACGGCGGCCACCCGCGCTAGCAGTTCTCGCGGGGAAAAGGGCTTGGTGAGATAATCGTCCGCGCCCGTCTCAAGCCCGCGCACGCGGTCATCCTCAGCCTCACGCGCGGTCAGCATGATGATGGGAACGTGCGCTGTTTCCTTGTCGCGGCGCAGGCGACGGCACACCTCGATGCCGCTGGTGCCCTCGATCATCCAGTCAAGGATGATGAGATCAGGCACGTCCTCGCTCGCCAACACCATAGCTTCATCCCCATCGCTGGTCGAACGGACGTGATAGCCTTCGTTCTGGAAGCGGTATTCAAGCAGTTCGGAAAGGGCGGGATCGTCTTCGACGAGCAGCAATTTGGCGGCAGACATGGGCAATTGTCTCCAGATGCGCCGCACGGCCCCTGTCGCCTTGCAGTCGCACTGTGCCTATGTTTCAGTTTTACTGCCATTTGATGACATCGCCCTGCGCAACTTTTCCACAAGCTTTCCGCAGGCTGCGCGCGGCCATTCCACCGTTTGTCAACGATCCCCTTCGGGCGGGTAGGAGCCGGTCGCGGCGAAATGAACCATCTCGGCGACATTGGTCGCATGATCGCCGATCCGCTCGAGATTGCGCGCCACGAAGAGGAGCTGGGCAGCGCTCGAGATCGTTGCGGGGTTCTCGACCATGTGGCTGACAAGGTTGCGAAAAATGCTGTTGTAGAAGGCATCCACCTTGGCATCGGTCGCGATCACCTCGCGCGCGAGGCCCGGATCGCGCGCGGCATAGGCGGTGAGCACATCGTGGACCATCTCACTTGCCAGTTCGCCCATCGCGGGCAGAAGCGTAAGCGGCTCGAACCGGTCGCGCCCTTCGATCATGCCGATGCGCTTGGCGATGTTCTTGGAATAGTCTCCAATCCGCTCGACCACACCGGCGATCTTGAGCGCAGCGATCACCTCGCGCAAATCGTCAGCCATCGGGGCCCGCAGCGCGATGATGCGCACGGCAAGCTTATCGACCTCGGTCTCAAGCGCATCAATTTTCTTGTCGCGCGCGACGACCTGGTTGCCGAGCTCGACATCGCCGCGCACGAGAGCATCAAGCGCCTCGGCGATGGCGACTTCGGCAAGGCCGCCCATCTCCGCGATCAAGCCGCGCAGCCGGGTGATGTCCTCATCGAATGCTTTGACGGTGTGCTCGCCCATCAGCCATACCGTCCGGTGATGTAATCCTTCGTGCGCTCTTCGATAGGATTGGTGAAGATGTCGGAAGTGGGGCCGTATTCGACCATCTTGCCAAGATGGAAAAAGGCGGTGCGCTGAGAAACGCGCGCGGCCTGCTGCATCGAATGGGTGACGATAACGATGGCATAGCGCCCCGAGAGCTCGTCGATCAGTTCCTCGATCTTGGCGGTGGCGATGGGATCGAGCGCGCTTGCCGGCTCATCCATCAGGATGACCTCTGGATCGACCGCAATCGCGCGGGCGATGCACAGGCGCTGCTGCTGTCCGCCCGAGAGCGCAGTGCCCGATTCATCGAGCCGGTCCTTGACCTCCTCCCACAGCCCCGCGCGCATCAACGAGCGCTCGACGATCGCGTCGAGATCCGGCTTTTTCTCGGCGAGGCCATGGATCTTGGGCCCGTAGGCGATGTTCTCGTAGATCGATTTGGGAAAAGGATTGGGTTTCTGGAACACCATCCCGACCCGCGCGCGCAGCTGAACGACGTCCATCGTATCATCGAGAATGTTCTCGCCCTCGAGCTCGATCGAGCCGGTCACGCGGGCGACGGGGATCGTGTCGTTCATTCGGTTGAAGCATCGCAGGAAGGTTGATTTTCCGCAGCCCGAGGGGCCGATAAAGGCCGTCACGTATTCGGGCGAGATGTCGATCGAGACCTCGTCGATGGCTTTCTTGGCGCCATAGTAGACCGATACGTTTCGCGCCTTCATCTTGGCGCCAGTATCGTCTTGAATGCTTTCGTGGATGACTGTCACCAGGTCTTCTCGAATTTGTTGCGAAGGTAAATGGCAATGCTGTTCATCAGCAGGAGGAAAAGCAAGAGAACCACGATGGCCGCGCTTGTCCGCTCGACAAAGCCGCGGTCGATCTCGTCGGACCAGAGGAAGATCTGGACCGGCAGAACGGTTGCAGGCGAGGTGAAGCCGTCAGGCGGAGTGGCGACAAAGGCGCGCATGCCGATCAGCAGCAGCGGCGCAGTCTCGCCCAGAGCGCGGGCCATGCCGATGATGGTGCCCGTCAGCATGCCGGGCAGGGCAAGCGGGAGCACGTGGTGGAACACGACCTGCACCGGCGAGGCGCCCACCGCAAGCGCGCCGTCGCGGATCGAGGGGGGAACCGACTTGATCGCGTTGCGCCCCGAGATGACGATCACCGGCATCGTCATCAGCGCCAGCGTCAAGCCGCCGATCAGCGGAGCCGAGCGGTAATTGGGAAAGATCGAGAGAAACACGGCAAGGCCAAGCAGACCGAAAATGATCGAGGGCACGGCAGCCAGATTGTTGATCGAAACCTCGATGAGATCGGTCCAGCGGTTTCTCGGCGCGTATTCCTCGAGATAGAGTGCCGCCAGCACGCCGATCGGGAAGGCGAGGGCGAGGGTCACGATCATGGTGAGGATCGAACCCTTGAGCGCCCCCCAGATGCCAACCGCCTGCGGGCTCGTCGCATCCGAGCGCGCAAGAAAACCCCAGTCCCAGTTGTTCGAAAGCTTGCCCTCGGCGGCCAGGCGATCGGCGAGCGCCTGCATTTCGGGCGATCCTTCGCCGGCAAGCCCCGAGGCAAGATCCGACGAGGCGGCGAGCTGGAACGTCTCGCCGCGCTCGATCAGCGAGGGATCTTCGGCGAGCGCGGCGGCAACGTCGCGCCACGCCTGGTCGCTGAGCTGCGCCGCTCCTTCCTCGCCCAGCGCCCGCTCGGCGTAGAACGCAACAACCTCGGGCAGGCCCTGCATCTCGAGCGTCTGCACTGCGCTGGGCGCGGTGAGCGAGACCGCATCGCCCGTGACGCCGCTTTCGGGGAAGTCGATCGGGACGGCGAGTTCGGCGCGCTGGAAGCCGCCGATCCCGTTCATCAGCATGTTGCCGAGCAAGAAGATCAGCACCGCGACCGAGAAGATGATCGCGCCCATGCCGAGGCGCTTGAAGTTGCGCTCGGCTCGGTAACGCCGCGCGAGACGTTTTTTGAATGCATCGGAATGGGTCTGCCCCACAACCGTGCGCGGCTCGGTCGTGGCGGCATGAGGAGCGGGAGAAGCCATGTCGGCGGTGGTGCTAGCCATTTACTCGTAAGCCTCGCGGAAGCGTTTGACGACGCGCAGGGCGACGAAATTGAGAGCCAGGGTAACGAGGAACAGGACGAAGCCCAAGGCGAAGGCGCTCAGCGTCGCTGGATGATCGAAACTCCCCTCGCCGGTCAGCATCTTGACGATCTGGACCGTGACCGTGGTCATCCGCTCGAGCGGGTTGGCGCTGAGATTGGCCGCGGTCGAAGCGGCCATCACCACGATCATGGTCTCGCCGATCGCTCTGGAGACCGCGAGCATGATGCCTGCCACGATGCCGGGAAGCGCGGCGGGAAACAGCACTCGGGTGATCGTCTCCGATTTGGTCGCTCCCATCGCATAGGAGCCATCGCGCATCGCGCCCGGCACCGCGGCGATCGAATCGTCGGCCATCGAGGAAACGAAAGGGATGATCATGACGCCCATCACCACGCCCGCGGCCAGCGCGCTCTCGGTCGAGGCGTTGCTAATGCCGACCGCGATTGCCGCATCGCGGATCGCGGGCGCAATCGTGAGCGCAGCGAAGTAGCCGTATACCACCGTCGGCACCCCGGCGAGGATCTCGAGCGCGGGCTTGACCCACTGGCGCAGGCGCGGATCAGCATATTGCGTGAGATAGATCGCGCTCATCAGGCCAAGCGGGACCGCGACGATCATCGCAATGATGGCGCCGATGAAAATCGTCCCCCAGAACAGCGGAATCGCGCCGTAGCGCGAGCCATCCGGATTGTCGGGATTGCTCATCGGGTCGGGGCCCCAGAAGGTCCCGAACAGAAAATCAATCGGCGAGACCATGCCGAAAAAGCGCACCGTCTCGAACACGAGGCTGACGAAGATGCCGAAGGTCGTGAGGATCGCCACGAGCGAGGCGATCAGGAGGATCGCCATCACGGTGCGCTCGACCTTGGTGCGGGCGCGAAAATCGGGGCGGACGCGCAGAAAGGCGAAGATGCCGCCGCCCAACGCGATGAGAATGGTGACGGCAAGGCCGATCCAGTTGTAGAAACCGATCGCGTCGCGGTAGGGCTGGATCAGCGCCTCGGCACCCTCGTTGAAGACACCCGGCGCATTGCCGAGCGCGACCGCGCGCGCTTCTGAAAGCCAGGCGTCGCGCTCGAACCCGAAGCTCGGCAGATCGGCGGCAGCGGGCGAGGCGAGCACGCTCTGCACCACAAGCTGCGGCGCAGCGAACGACCAGAACACGATGAATGCGAGCACCGGGATCACCACCCAGATCGCGACATACCAAGCATGATAGATCGGCCGCGCAACCGGGCGCCGCGTGGGCTCGGCCGCCTGGAAGCTCCACGCCTTAGCGCGCCCGGCGAGCCAGCCCGCAAGGCCCAGCCCGATGGCAATCAGGATCAGCGTGATCGGCGACATGAATTAAGCCTGTTTCCCCTGTCGGCAGCGAGAGGGACGACGCTTGCACCGCGACGCGCTCGCACCCTCAGTGAGCCATGACGACCTGATGTTGAAGAAATAAGACACTTATCACGTGAGGCCCTGCGTGGTGGCGATCTGCGAGGCTCGCGGCGATGAAACCTCGGGCAGGCCGCGCTTGGCTTCACCGGCGCCATCCTCCGGGGCCAAGGGAATGCGCACCGCCACGCTGGTCCCCTTGCCGAGTTCGCTCGCTATGTCGAGTCGGCCGCGATGACGCTCCACGATGTGCTTGACGATCGCAAGGCCGAGCCCGGTTCCACCCGAAGCGCGGCTGCGGCCGGGATCGGTCCGATAGAACCGGCGGGTGAGATGCGGGAGCTGTTCGGGTGCGATGCCTTCGCCCTGGTCGATCACGGTGATGCGCGCCTGTCCGTCCGGCGAGCGGTCGAGTTCGACCCGCACCGGCGTGCCCGGGGTCCCGTATTTCAACGAGTTTTCCACCAAATTGCGCACAACCTGTTCAAGCTGCTGGCGATCGCCGTGCACCCGGGCGTGCTGTGCGATGGCGAGGTGGATCCGCTCGGCATGAGTGGAGCCAGCAGCATCGCGCGAGGCCCGCTCCACGATGTCGGCAAGATCAAGGAGCTCGCGCGGGGGATCGTGCTTTTCCGCCTCAACCCGGCTCAGGCTCATGAGGTCGCTGATCAAACTCTGGAGGCGCTGCGCCTCGCGCTCGATCGTGCGCAGGAACTTCTGCGCGGTCGGCGAATCGAGACTGTCCGAACTGTCGGCGAGCGTTTCGACATAACCGAGGATCGCTGCGAGCGGGGTGCGCAGCTCATGGCTCGCATTGGCGACGAAATCGGTGTGCGCTCGGCTCATGTCGGCCTCAGCGGTCTGGTTGACGAGTTCGATCACCGCCATCTGCTCATCAAGCCGGTGGCGGTTGAAGTTCCAGATATCCTGCCGCCGGACGAGGCCGCGCACGATCACAGAGCCATCGGTGTCCTCGTTGAGGAGCTGAATCGCTTCGGGCTGCCGGAAGGCGATCCGCGCATCCTGACCAATGACATGCTGCCCGAGCATCAGGCGCGCGGCGCGGTTGGCGATCGCGATCGTGTTGCGCTCGGTGAGGAGGAGCGGGGTGGAGGCGTTCTCGATCAGCTGCCGCATCGAATCGCGACCCTCAGGCTCGCGCACGACGATGGTGGGCTTTTCGGGCGGGCGCCCGGCCGCGACCAGCAAGGATCCGATCCAGACGCCCAGCACGGCCAGAGCGATAACCGGATCGACCTCGAGCAGGATCAGCGCAACGAAGGTCGCAAGCGCCAGGAAGATGCCGGCGATGGGGAAAGTCTTGCGGGTGCCCATGGCTCAAAGACGTGTAGTGACCCCGCGCGAGACTTCCAAGCCCGGACGAGGCAGCCCGTTCGGCATGGCGCCGCGATCCGGGGCTGCGATCGGGGGGAAATCGAGCAAAGAGGTGGTGACCCGTACGGGAATCGAACCCGTGTTTCAGCCGTGAAAGGGCCGCGTCCTAACCGCTAGACGAACGGGCCACGCTCGTTGCGAGAGCGCGCATCTAGGGGCGCGTCGGCGGACGGTCAACCCTTTCCTTTGCGGCGACGTGACGAATTTGTTGCACCCCTGCTGATCCGCGCCGGCTCATGGCGCGAAGGCTGCGTCCTCGAGATGCAATTCGGCCGCAGGACGTGTGCCCCAATCGTCGATCTTGACTCGCCCGGCGAGGTAGAATCGGTTGCCGTGGCTGCGATGAAGCAGCGTCTGCGCCATCTCGCTTTCGCCCGCGCGAAAAGCTATCGCCTTGATCCGCGCGCCGTCCGATCCGCTCGCGATCACCCGCAGATGATCCTTGCCGACGATATCGGCCTTGACGATCCGCACTGGCCCGATCGCGACGCGCGGCGCAGGCCAGCCCACGCCATAAGGCCCGGCGCCCTCGAGAGTCTGGGCGAGCTCGGAGGTGAGCCCGCCGGGGGCAAGTGCGAGATCGAGCTTGAGGGACTGGCCGGCGCGCGCGCGCTCGATATCGCGAGCCAAGCGAAAGTCGAGAAATTCCGCCAGCGCGCCGAGCCTCGCCTCTTCGACCGTCAGCCCCGCCGCCATCGCATGCCCACCGCCCGCCACCAGCAGGCCGGCTTCGCGCGCCGCGATGATCGCTGCGCCAAGATCCACCCCCGCGATCGAACGCCCGGACCCCTTGCCCACACCGTCTGCCAGAGCGACGACGAGGGTCGGCTTGCCCGTCTTCTCCTTGATCCGCCCCGCTACGATCCCGATCACGCCGGGGTGCCATCCGGCCCCGCTCAGCACATGCACCGCCATGTTGTGCTGCGCAGCGATCAGCGCCTCGGCCGCCTCTTGCACGCTCGCCTCGATCGCGCGGCGCTCCTCATTGAGCACGCTGAGCTGTTCGGCGATGGCGCGCGCCTCCTCGGGATCGCGCGTGGTCAGCAGCCGCACGCCCAGCGTCGATTCGCCGATCCGCCCGCCCGCATTGATGCGGGGCCCTAGCGCAAAGCCGAGATCCGACGCGATCGGTGAGCGGTTGAGGCGGCTGGCGTCCATCAGCGCGGCCATCCCGATCCGCTCGCGCCGGGCGAGCACCTTGAGCCCCTGCGCAACGAAGGCCCGGTTCAGCCCCTGAAGGCTCGCGACATCCGCCACCGTGCCGAGCGCGACCAGATCGAGCAGCGCAATCAGGTCGGGCTCGGGCCGCGCCGCGAACGCGCCGCGCGCGCGCAAGGTGCGCACCACAGCGACCGCGACGATGAAGGCGACGCCGACCGCCGCCAGGTGTCCGAAGCCCGCCGCCTCGTCGCATTCATCAAGCCGGTTGGGGTTGATGAGGCCGCTCGTCGGGGGAAGGTCGATCGCGCACTTGTGGTGATCGATCACGATCACCTCCAGCCCGGCAGCGCTCGCCATCGCCAGTGCCTCGTGCGCCATCGCTCCGCAATCGACCGTGATGACGAGATCGCTCCCCTCTTCGCCGAGGCGGACCAGCGCTTCGCCGGTCGGCCCGTAACCCTCGAGGAGGCGGTCCGGGATGTAATAACCGGCATCGTGCCCGAGCGCGCGGATGAGCTCGACCAGCAGCGCGGCGCTGGTCGCTCCGTCGACATCGTAATCGCCATAGATGGTGATCGTCTCGCGCCGCTCGATCGCATCGGCGATCCGTTCAGCGACCCGGTCCATATCGCGGAAGATCGAGGGATCGGGCAGGAAGCCGCGCAGAGTGGGGCGGGCGTGCAGCTCGATCGCGTCGGGCGGCGCGCCTCGAGTCATCAAAAGCTGGGCGGTGATGTCGTGCGCGAGGCTCATCGGGTCCGCGCCGAGCTCCATGTTCGCGCCGCGCCACTGCCATGCCCGTTCGGACAGCGAGCGCTCGATCCCGAAGACGTGCGCGATCGCGCGCAGGGGATTGGGTTGCGTCGCCATGATCCGCCCTCGATAGCCCACCTGCCGGAGCGGCGACAAGCGCGCGGGATTGACAATCGACAGGCTCGCGCATTGAGTGGGCCACGGCATGGAGACCACAGGGCCCACCCCGAAGCTCGCAATCGTGTGGCACTCGCGCACCGGCGCCTCGCAACAGCTCGCGGCGGCTGCCGCCGAGGGCGCCCGGGAAGAGGGCGGGGAGACGGTGCTCTTGTCAGCGCCTGATGCAACGCCCGAACTGCTGCTCGCATGCGGCGGCTATCTGTTCGTCTGTCCCGAAAATCTCGGCGGCCTGTCGGGCGCGATGAAGGAGATGTTCGACCGCTGCTACTATCCCCTGATGGAGCGGATCGAGGGGCGCCCCTACGCGACGATCATTGCCGCCGGTTCGGGCGGGGAGGGCGCCCAGCGCCAGCTCGACACGATCGTGACAGGCTGGCGGCTGCGGCGCGTGGCCGAGCCGATCATTGCGCACATGGCGGCGCAGACACCCGAGGAGATCCTCGCGCCGAAGTCGATCACGTCAGGCCAGCGTGAGAAAGCCCGCACGCTGGGTGCAGGGCTGGCAGCCGGGCTCGCGATGGGCGCAATATAAGGTCGCGAACCGGGGCTGGATTGTTCTCAAACAATATGCAACCTCCCTGTCCGATCCGGACTCGACGATGGCGTCAAAAAACGTCAATACTTGCCCGCGATCTTAATTCGCACTTGGGAATCGGGGGTCATCCACATCGTTGACGGGTCCAAGCGGCGGCCATCGGGGCTTTTCTTGCTGTTCCCTCGCGGGCAACGGCCCGATCAGGGCGCGCTGCGAGAGTTCGTGGCAGCCCAAAGGGCGGTGTCGATCACGCATGATCCGTTCGAGCGCGGCGGGTGGCCTTTTTCCGAGGACGCGGAGCCGCGCTCCGATGGCTCGGCCGGGCACGCGGGTGCCGACATCGCCGAGGAATTGTGGGTCGAGCTGCTGCGCGAGGGCCTGACTTTCGATCTCGCCGGGCTTGCCCCGGGCAGGACCAACCCGTTTCCCGCGATCCGCCACCGCTTCGATCTCGATGCGACCCCCGCTTCGGCGGCATTCGAGGGGATCCAGCTGGTGCCCGGACAGCATCTTGCCGGAGGGGAGCGCAGCGTCCCGGTGGTGATGGGCCTGATCGGTCTCGCGCGCGACATCGTGCACCATTTCGAAGAGCTGGCGGCGGTCGTGTGGCCGCCCTCGGCAAGCGCCATCGGGCGGCGCTATTTCGAATCGATCTCGACCGCTTGGCTTGATGGCGGGGCCTTCCCTGCGCTCGGGCTTACCGCGTTTCGCGAAACGGAGGAGGGCGCTCTGCAGAGCGAGGGCCTCGGCTTCTGGATAGATCAGGAAATCCGGATCGAGCCGCCGGTTGCGACAGACAAGGTCGCAGCGACCCGGCTTGGCGTGCGGCTCGTCAACCAGTTGATCCTTGTCGGCGGGGTTGAGCAGGCAGAACGGATCGTCGCGCCCGACGGGACGCCGCTCGTGATGCGTCCTTCGCGCAACGGCAAGTTCGTCCAGGTCTGGCGCGAGTAGTCGCTTGTGGGAGGGCAGGCCGGGCCAAAGCGAGCCGCGCGCGCCGCGATCCCGTTCCGCGAAGTCAACGCACGCGGCACTCCCGGCCACGATCCTGCACTCCAGCGACACCACATCCTGCCCCGCCAATTGCTCACTCGCGGCTGCTTTGGTGCGATGTTCGAAACGCTTGGACCCGAGCGCGTCGGGTTCGAGGACTTCCGCATCAACGGCATGCTCCTGCCCGCCAGCGAGGCGGCAACGAGGCGCACCGGCATGCCGCTTCATCGCGGGCCCCACCGGGCCTACAATGAGGTGGTGATCGAGCGGGTCGGGCGGATCGAGGAACACTGGTCGAGCACGCGCCGCAGCGATCCCGAGCAAGCGCTGCTCGTCGCGCTGATGCGGCTGCATCTCCTCCAGGCGGCGCTGCGCCAACGGCTCCTTCACGAGCGGCGACGCATGATCCTCAACCGCCGCGATCCGCTGGGCACCGGCTTCGACTTCACCGAGCTTGACGCCATGGCCGAGGCGCTGTGGGCTGCGAGCGGCGCTCCCGCTACTCCGCCGCCTCGGCTAGCTCCACCCATGCCCGGTAGTTCGATTTCGCTGCCAGCGCCGCTTTTGCTTCGTGATACTCGCGCTCAAACCGGGCCACCATGTCCTCGACGCTGGCCACCGACTTGACCGCGCCGATGCCCTGGCCTGAGCCCCAGATGTCTTTCCACGCCTTAGCCTTGGTGTTCCCGCCCGAGCCGAAGTTCATCTTGGAGGGATCGCTTGTCGGCAGGTTGTCGGGATCGAGCCCGGCATTCTCGATCGAGGACCTGAGATAGTTGCCGTGAACCCCGGTGAACAGGTTGGAATAGACGATCCCCTCGGCTGAGCCCTCGACGATGCCCTGCTTGTAGGCGCCATCCGCGTTGGCTTCCCTGGTCGCGATGAAGGCGCTGCCGGCATAGCCGAAGTCCGCGCCCATCGCCTGCGCTGCCAGGATCGAGGAGCCGTGCGCGATCGCACCCGAGAGCGCGACGAGCCCGTCGAACCATTCGCGGATCTCGCGCATCAGCGCGAAGGGCGATTGCGTGCCCGCATGCCCGCCTGCCCCTGCCGCGACCGGGATGAGGCCATCAGCGCCCTTCTCGATCGCCTTCATCGCGAAGCGGTTGTTGATGACATCGTGCATCGTGATCCCGCCCCAGCCCCGAACGGCATCGAAGATCTCGGTGCGCGCACCCAGTGAGGTGATCACGAGCGGCACCTGCCACTTCTCGCAGGTCGCCATATCGGCCATCACCCGGTCATTCGACTTGTGAACGATCTGGTTGACCGCATAGGGCGCGGCAGGGTGATCGGGATGCTCGCGGTTGTGCTTCGCAAGCTCCTCGGTGATCTGGTGCAGCCACTCGTCGAGCAGCGATTGCGGCCGCGCGTTCAAGGCCGGAAAGCTCCCCACGATCCCCGCCTTGCACTGCGCGATCACCAGTTCCGGCCCGGAGACGATGAACAGTGGGGAGCCGATCAGGGGCAGGCGCAGGCGGTCGAACGGGGCGGAAAGGGGCATGGGTGTCTCTCTTCTGATGGTGGCAGCCAAGGACTAGGTTGCAGATTGCAACTGCGCAAGCACCTCCTCGATGCGATAGAAGCGCGCTGCATTCCCGGCATAGAGCGCCGCCTTCTCCTCGGCGCTCGCGCCTGCAGTGATGCGCTTGAAGGCGTTCCACAGCACGGGGTAGGTCGCGCCCCAGCGATCGACCGGATAGTTGCTCTCGAACATGGCGCGGCCCGGCCCGAAGGCCTCGATGCAGGTCTCGATGTAGGGCTTCCACAGGCCCGCCAGCTCCACCGAGCCGCATCCCGCGGCAGGGCCACGGCTCGGCATGTCGCAGTTGTGCATCGCGAGCCCGCCGAGCTTCACCACCACGTTCTGGCACCGCCCCAGCTCGCGGATGCTCGCGGCCCAGATGTCGAAGCGTTCGGCGAGGCGCCCCGTGTAGCTCGCATTGCCCACGGGCGTGCCGCAATGGTCGAGGCAGATCGGAACATCGGGGAAGGCGTGCGCCAAGTCGATCACGTCGCCGAGCTGGGGCTCGAGCACCCAGGCATCGAAGCTCATGCCGCGCTTGCCCAGTTCGGCAAAGCCTTCGCGGAAGGTCGGATCGCGATAGAGGCCCTCCGGCGCATGGAACGGCGGCCCCAGCACCTCGGGATCGGCATCCCACGCGCCCTGGTGGCGGATCCCCCGGAAGCGCCCCGGCGCCGCCGCCTGCAGCGCATCGAGCACCTCGCCCGCCGCGCCCCCCAGCATGAGGTTCGCATGGCCCACGATCCCGGCGCACAGCCGCACCCCGCCATAGAGCCCGCTCGCGCTCTGCGCCGCGACGCCATTAGCATACTCGACCTCGCCCACGACCTGCCTCGCCTCACCATAGGCTGGGTTGTAGAACGCGCCGCACTCCATGTAGACGCTACCCACCACAAGGTGCCCGCTCGTGACCTCGGCGTGGTAGGCATCGAAGCCATAATGGGCGACCGGCACCAGCGTCTCGATGAAGCGATGACGCGGCTCGGGGAAGAGCGGGAGCATCGGGCGCAGATCCCACAGGTGATGGTGCGCGTCGATGATCGGCAGGTCGGGTTCGAGGATCGCTTCGGGCTCTCGGATCGGTTCACTCACGCTTGGTCTCTCCCATTGGCGGTCCCTCTTTCGGGCACTCCGTTCGTCGTATGCTGCGAACGCTTGAACCGCCTGTTACACTGTCCTGAAGTGAAAAACTCTCCCGCCCGCCGCGCACCCGCCAACAGCACGCCACAGCGGCCTTGCGAGGAGAGCGGGGAGGGGAAAGCGAGCGCGATCATGCCCAGCCTCTTACCGCGCCGCGAATGAGTAGGAAAATCACGCGGGCCGGGCGACCGCGCGGACGTAAAGGTGCCAGGTCGCATGGCCCAGCACCGGGAGCGCCACCACCAGCCCGAGAAAAGCCGGCAGCATCGCTGCAAACAGCAGCGCGGCGATGATCGCGGCCCACGCGCTCATCACGAACAGGTTGTGTTTCACCACCGCGAGGCTCGCCCAGATCGCGGTCAGGAAATCGACTTCGCGCTCGACCAGCATCGGCAGGCTGATGACGGTCATCGCATAGAAGGCGAAGGCCATAACGGCGCCCACCACGCTGCCGACCGCCAGCATGGCGAGCCCCGCAGGCGACATTAGCGCAGCAAGGCTCTCGCCCCCCATGCCGCTCTCCGCCATGAAGATCGCGAAGATCGCATGCGCGACGATCATCCAGAAGGCAAAGGCGACGAACACGATCACGCCCATTGAGAGGATCTGGTCATCGCCATGCCCCTTGAGCGCAGCCAGCACGCCGCGCCAGCGCACCGGCTCGCCGCCCGCGCGCCGCCGGCTCGCCTCGTAGAGCCCCACCGCGACGAAGGGCGCGATCAGCGGGAAGCCTGCGGTCGCCGGGATCAGCCAGGAAAGCTCGCCGCCGACCAGCGCGACATAGCCGATCGCGAGGCCGGCCAGCACATAGACCCCGCCGAAGAACAGCCCGTATTGCGGCATGGCGGCAAAATCGCGCGCGCCGGCGCGCAGGGCGGCCGCCAGATCGCCGAGCGCGAGATCGCGGGCGGGAACGGGAGTGGGGGTGGGCGGCTTGGGCCTGATGCTGCGCGCTGGCGAAGCAAGGCCATTGAGGCCCAGCGTCTCGGGCGGATGCGCCGCTTCTCCCTCTCGCGACGGATCAGCACTGTTCATGCAGCACGTTACCTCCCCCAAACGATTATCCCTTGAGACATCGTGCGCGCGTCCGCCCGAATGATCAAGAGGGCGCGCTCTGCGAGCCGCGCCGATCGGTTCATCCTGTGCGGGCGAGCGCCTCGTCGCAGGTCCAACATTCATCGATCCGCAGGCACGCACCCCGCATGCCGCAACGGCCCTCGTTCCGGTGAACGAAAGGAGCGATCCCATGCCATTTCTCGATAGAATTGCCGCCGCCATCACCCCCCCCGCATCGGACGAACAGCGCGCCGATGCGAGGGCCGTTCTCCTCGCCATGGCGCAGGCGCTGGTGAGCCGGCGCTACATCGAGGAATTCGAACATTCTTGCGGCGCGGCGCGATGAACGCGCAAACGATTGGGTAAAAAGAGGATTCTTCTGCATATAATCGGAGTCGACAGGCGCCATATAACAAGTGAAATCCACTGAATGACTCCGATTGACGCCACGAGATAACCCTGTTATTCGATAACTACCCATGGTCTTAACATTTATTATTCGTCCCGTTACATGATAATTAATCTCCGCAAGTCAGGCTCAGCGTAGGGAGGCTGACATGGACAGGACCAACGGAGAGAATGTCGACAGGTTTGCGGGCCGCCGATCGGGGGACCGGCGCAAGGCCGATCAACCCTTCGACGGGCTGGATCGCAGATCGGGCGAACGGCGCTCGGGCGCGGATCGGCGGCAGACGGAGCGTCGCTCCTTTGCCGATCGGCGAGACGGGCCAGATCATGCGTGAAACGCAACGGCGGCCTGTCTCGGCCAGCGATCTTCGGGAGAGGCGCCGGTCCCACCGGCGCGAGCTCGAGATCATGGCCTTGCTCAAGAACAGTTCGGGGATGCGGATACCGGTGACGGTCACCAACATCTGCGAGGAAGGCTGCGCGGTTGCGCTCAAGACAGGGCATGCCCCGAGCGTGGGGGCGATCTATTGCCTCAAGATCGGCGATCTGGAGGCGCAGGCCAGCTGCACCATCTGGTCGAGCACTTGCGAGGCGGGCCTCCAATTCCTCGCGCCGCTGGCCCCTTACGTGGTCGATCATATCGTCGGCGAGGCCCGGCCCTCGGCTCCAGAACCGCCCGATCCCGAGACGCCCTAGGCCGCGTGCGCGCAGCCGGTTGGTCGGCCTGTATCACCCGACCGTCTCACCTGCTAGGTTCACCGGGCGCTGCCGGGATATCCTGTGCGCCGACAAAGGAGGGTCCGATGATGCACAAACCACTCGCCATGCTCACCGCAGGCGCGACGCTGCTCGCCGCCTGCGCCACCACCACCACGACCAGCGAATATGCAGCGCTCTCGCCCAGCGCTGCCGAGGGGCGCGCCTTCGCCGAGGCCAATTGCGCCACGTGCCACGCGATCGACGATGGCGTCTCGCCCAATCGGGCAGCGCCCAGTCTGCGCCGCGCGGCGCATCGCATGCCCGACTGGATGGTTGAGGGCTCGTTCGAGCGCGGCGTGCAGGTCGGCCACACAGGCATCATGCCGGTGATGACCTTCGAGGACGAGGACATCGCCAACCTTGTCGCCTATTTCGAGGCGCTCAGAGAGCGCGAGCGCGAAGCGGACTGAACCCGGCGCGCGCCGGTCGGTCCGATCAGCGCATCACCGCCGAATTGGCCGCCGAGAGCACCGCGCGCACGCTGGCGGTGGCGACATCCTCGTCGATCCCGCAGCCCCAGATGATCCGCCCGCCGCTCTCGCATTCGAGAAAGGCCGCCGCGCGCGCCTCGCGCCCGCTGCCCAGCGCGTGTTCGGTGTAGTCGAGCACCTTCAAGTCGAGCTCGAAGGCATCTTCCAGCGTGCTGACCACGCTTGAAATGAGGCCGTTGCCGCGCCCGGAGACACGCTGTTCGCCGCCATCGACCGCGATCTTGCCGGTGAAGATGCGCGTGCCGTCGGCGCCCCGGCTTTCCTCATAATCGACCAGCTGGAAATGCTTGGGGCGGGTCTGGACATGGTATGTCTTGCGGAAGGCGTCCCAGATGTCGGCGGCGTTCAATTCGCGGCCCAGCTCATCGGCGAGGCGCTGAACGGCGCGGCTGAAATCGGCCTGCATCCGCTTGGGCAGCTTCAGGCCCTGGTCCTTCTCGAGCACCCAGGCAAAGCCGCCCTTGCCGGACTGCGAATTGACCCGGATCACCGCCTCGTAGCTGCGCCCGAGATCGGCCGGGTCGATCGGCAGATAGGGCACCCGCCAGCGCTCGTCGTTCTGCCGCTCGCGCGCCTCGAAGCCCTTCTTGATCGCATCCTGATGGCTGCCCGAGAAGGCGGAGTAGACCAGTTCGCCGCCATAGGGGTGGCGCTGGTGGACGGGAAGATCGTTGCAATAGGTAACGGTCTCGATCACCCGGTCGATGTCGGAGAAATCGAGGCCCGGGTCGAGGCCTTGCGTGTAGAGATTGAGCGCCATGGTGACGAGGCAGCAATTGCCGGTGCGCTCGCCATTGCCGAACAGGCACCCCTCGACCCGGTCCGCCCCCGCCATCAGCCCGAGCTCGGCCGCCGCGACGCCGGTGCCGCGATCATTGTGCGTGTGCAGCGAGATGACAGCGCTCTCGCGGTTCGGCAGGTTGCGGCAGAAATACTCGATCTGGTCGGCGTAGATGTTGGGCGTCGCCGCCTCGACCGTCGCGGGCAGGTTGAGGATGATCGGATGCTCGGGCGTGGGTGCAAGCACCTCCATCACCGCCTCGCACACTTCGATCGAGAAATCGAGTTCGGCCGTGGAGAAGGTCTCCGGCGAATACTGGAAGTGCCACTGGGTTTCGGGGCGCTTTGCCGCCTCGTCGCGCATCACCCTGGCGCCCGCCGCGGCGATTGCCTTCACCTCCTCGCGGCTCATCCGGAAGACGATATCGCGCCAGGCGGGGGAGACGGCGTTGTAGAGGTGGACGATCGCGGCGCGCGCGCCCTGGAGGCTTTCAAAGCTGGTGCGGATCAGGTCCTCGCGGCTTTGCGTCAGCACCTGCACCATCACATCCTCGGGGATCGCGCCCGCGCGCACGAGGCCCGAGATGAAATCGAACTCGGTCGCCCCGGCGCTGGGAAAGCCGACCTCGATCTCCTTCAGGCCGATTTCGACCAGCAGGTCGAAGAAGCGGCGCTTCTTGACGGCATCCATCGGGTCGATGATCGACTGGTTGCCATCGCGAAGATCGGTCGAGAGCCAGCGGGGGCTGCGCTCGATGAGGCGCGAGGGCCACTGGCGATCGGGCAAGTCGATCCGGCCGAAAGGGGTGTATTTGGCGGAAGGGTCCTTGAGCATGGGCATGGGTTCAAAGCTCTTTGCAGCATCTGTTGGCGGAAGATCGGTGGCCTGGCGTGTCCCTTGAGGAGATCAGCCCGCCCGCCGGTTCAGCCAAACAGCTGCGCGCGCGCCATCACCCCCAAGGGCACCTAAGTCGTAGGTCAAGGCGGCGATCGTGCGTCATGCTCGCGCTTTCTTTGCCCATAAATTCGAGGAGCGCAACCCTCGTGGCCTTGCGGATGATCAGGCGGGCATCATCGCCCGCGCGCCAGGCAGCGCTCACAGGACGCCTCAGCCGCAGCGTGCGTCTCGGATCATGCCGGTCACGTCGATCATGATGTTGAGCCGCGGGCTGGAGGGATCGGGCTCGATATAGTCGCTACCGGGCGCGATGAAGCGGACCTCGCGCACCTCGCTCGCCGCTTCCATGATCGCAGCGCGCGTTGCATCGTCGGCGGGCCTGCCCAGGAACTGGCCCATGCGATTGGCGCTGCAGGTCTCGCTCCTGGGATCGGTCGCCGTGCCTGGAGCGTAGACGCCGGGCGCGGCATTGGACAGCGGCTGTGCGATCTTGGGCGCCTGCGGCTCGCCCGCCGGCAGCGCGCCAGCGCCCGATTTGCCCTCGCCGTTGATCCGCGCGGCGAAGCTGTCGGCATCGTTGCCTGTGGTCTCCTCTTCGGTGCTGCCGCAGGCGGCGAGCGCAAGGAAGGTGGCGGCGCAAAGGGCGAAGCGGGCAAGGCGGGTATCGAGCTGGGGCATGGCAGGGTCCTGTCGGATCGGATGATGTTGGCAGCGCTCAAGGCGACCTTTGGGTTGCAATATCATGACACGCGCCGCCGCGCGCGAGGATTATCGCTGCCGCAGCCGGTCAGGGGTAAGCTGGTCGATGCTCGTCACGCCCATCAGCCGCATCCCCCGCTCGATCTCGTCTCGCAGGATATCGAGCGCACGCGCCACGCCCGCCTCGCCCGCAGCCGCAAGCGCATAGAGATAGAGCCGCCCCCCGCTCGCCGCATTCGCGCCCGCGCACAGCGCCTTGAGCACATGCGTGCCGCGCCGCACCCCGCCATCGCAGATGATCTCGATTTCCCCGCCGACCGTGTCGACGATCTCGGCGAGCTGGTCGAAGGGCGCGCGGCTCCCGTCCAATTGCCGGCCGCCATGGTTCGAGAGCATGATCGCATCCGCCCCGATATCGACCGCGCGCCGCGCATCGGCTGCGCTCATGATGCCCTTCAGGACAAAGGTGCCGCCCCATTGCTCGCGAAGGCGCGCCGCCGTCCCCCAGTCCATCGAGGTGTCGAGCATGGTGTTGAAATAGTCCGCGATGCTCACCGCCTTGTTCGAGCCCTCGGCGACATGCGTATCGAGATTGGGCAGGCGGAATTTCTCGCGCAGCACATAGTCAAGCGTCCAGCGCGGGCGCGTCGCATAGCTCCACACGCTTGGCAAGGTGAAGCGGGGCGGAGTGGTAAAGCCTGAATGGAGGCACCGCTCGCGCTTGCCCGAGACGATCGTGTCGACCGTCAGCGCGAGCGCATCGAAGCTTGCCGCCTGGCAGCGCTCGATCATGTGGGTGTTGAGACCGTGGTCCTTGTGGACATAGAGCTGGAACAGCTTCGGCCCGCTGGTGAGCGCGGCGATCTCCTCGATCGAGCGCGTGGCAAGGCTCGATATGCCAAACCACAGCCCGTGCCTCTGCGCCGCGCGCGCCACCGCGCGCTCGCCCTCCCAGTGAAACGCGCGCTGGACAGCGGTGGGAGAGAGCATCAGCGGGAGCGCCGAGCGATTGCCCAGGATCGTGCAGGAGGTGTCGATCTCGGCGACGCCCGCGAGCACGTCGGGCACGAGGTCGACATCCTCATAGGCGGCGGTGTTGCGCGCCTTGGTCAGCTCGTCATCCGCAGCACCGTCGATATAGTCGAACACGGGGAAGGGCAGGCGCGCACGCGCGAGCTTGCGGAAATCATCGATCCGGTGGCAATCGGCAAGGCGCATCGCCCGATCTGGTGGCGCAAACGGCCAGACATGTCGAGAGCATCCCGCCCGCGCATGATAGCCGCGCGGGCGGGACGGCGGATCACATGTCCTCGGCCAGCTCGAACGCGACGCTGATCTCGAGCTCGACCTCGTCGCTCACCAGCGGAATGCCGTAATTGACGTTGAAGTCCGAGCGCTTGATCTCGGTCTCGGCCTCGAAGCCGACGGTCCGCTTCTTGTTCATGGGATTGACGCCAGCCCCGGTGAACTCGGCCTCGAGCGTCACCGGCCTGGTGATACCGTTGATCGTGAGATTGCCCATGATCTGCGCGGTCATGCCCTCGACCTCGACGCCGGTCGAGACGAAGCGCGCGGGCTCAGGGTTGGCCCCGAAGAAATCGGGCGAGCCCCCGTCCTTGCCCGCACGCAGCAAGTGGTCGGTCAGCGCGGCGCTGGCGGTCGTCACCTTGGCGATCGGAATCGTCACATCGACCTTGGCGCTTTCCGGGTTCGCCGGATCGAGCATGAGCGTGCCCTCGACATCGCCGAAGATGCCGAAATATTCGTTGAAGCCGAAATGATCGACCTCGAAGCCGATCAACGAGTGCGCCGGGTCCGCCTTGTAGGTGCCCGCGGCGATGCGCGAGGGATCCTGCGCGCCGGGCACTTGCGGCTCGCCCTGCGCAAAGATCGCGGGCGCTGCGAGGATGCTGCCGGTGACAGCGGCGGTGCTGGCGGCGGCGGCGACGAGGACGGTGCGAAGCGATTGAGCCATGAAGGTTCCCCTTGTTCGGATGGCGTTCGGTTGAAGTTGCACCCGATGAACCAAGCTCGCGCAAGACCGTTCCGTGGCAGGTTTCAGCAGCCCGTGAAGACGCGGGCCTGGCGCGCGGCAAGCTCGGCCCTCGTGTAGCTCGGCTGCGGATCGAAGGCCGGGCAGGGCGTGTAGGCCGGATCCTGCGCAAGGCAGCCCGCGCCGCAGATCAGGATCGCCTGGGGAAAGCGTGCATCGATCCGCCAGAACCTTCCGCCAGGCGTTGCAACATAGCCGTCCATCCCGCTGGCGAAATCGCTCTCGATATCGAGCAGCGAGGGCACTTCGCTGTCATAGCGATCACTCTCGGCGGCATGGGTGTGAAAGCTTGCGACGGGGCGCATACCGGGTTCGTCGAAATAGGCGATGCCGCACGAGGCCTCGTCGCCCTCGCGCGGGGGCGATGCGCCCAGCGTCCCGTCGGCGCGCTCGAAGATGATGCCGCACAGCTCGATGTTGCGGGCGAAGGATTGCGGCTGGAGCGCGTTCAGCTGCACTCGCGCGAAATCCTGCACCTCGGCCTGCGTGACAGTGATGACGAAGTCTTCCGGCCCCTTCACGTTGAGATAGGCGCGCGCGATGATGACGAGCCAGACCAATGCGATCAGCACGAAGACTGCGCGAATGAAGAGGGGGCGAGCGAGGCGCGGGCTCATCGCGCAGCGCCTTTGCAAAGGCGAACGCGCCTGTCGAGCGGCGCATCAATCAAGAGGGCAAGCCTATTCGCAGCGCGCGGAGAGGATCGTGTCGTCCTCGTCGAGCCGGATGATGAGCTCCACCATCTCGAATTCGCGCGTTCCCTCCTCGCCCGGGCCGAGCCAGCGCACATTGACGATCGGGGCGACATATTCGAGCACCTCGGAGCGCACGCGGAAGTCTGCCTCGCGTCCGATGAACGGCTCGACCAGGTCGGCGTTGCAGTCCTCGCTCTCGGCGATGCTGGGCGGGGCGAGCGGGGGCTCGTCGCGCTCGTAATCGGTCGCGGGCATGTCGACATCGGCCGGATTGGGCGGCACGTCCTCGTCGACCGCATTGCCGCAGGCGGCGAGGAGCAGGGCCGCACTTCCGGCGGCGATGGAGTGGAGGGGCAGGGCGGCGCGAAGGGAGTTGAGACAATCCATGCTCCTTCAATGAGGGGCATGGCCCGAAGGTTCCGGCACCTCGTCGCGCGCGGGTTCAGGGCTGGCGCATCAGCGCTTCGCCCGCAGGGGTCAGCTCGAAGGTGACGAAACCGCGCCAGTCGACCTTGCGCCGCAGCACGCCCCGCTCCTCGAGAGTTTTTGCAAGCGCGAGGTTGGCGGGCGTGGGCGGGGGGTGGCGGTGTTGCCAGGCGCCGCCGCAATAGCGCTCCAGAAACGCACGTTCCGCTGCGCTCAGCGCCTCATCCGCCACCCCGAGCGCCTCAGTTCTTGTCCTTGTCGACGAGCTTGTTGGCGCTGATCCAGGGCATCATCGCGCGAAGCTGGGCGCCGGTCTGCTCGATCGGGTGTGCCTCGGCACGCTTGCGTGCAGCCTTGAGCTCGGGCTGGCCGGCACGATTGTCGAGCACGAAGTTCTTGACGAAGCGGCCTGACTGGATGTCGTCGAGCACGCGGCGCATCTCGGCCTTGGTCTCGGCCGTGATGATGCGCGGGCCCGTTGTGATATCGCCATATTCGGCGGTGTTGCTGATCGAATAGCGCATGTTGGCGATGCCGCCCTCATACAGCAGATCGACGATCAGCTTGGTTTCGTGCAAGCACTCGAAATAGGCCATCTCGGGCGCGTATCCGGCCTCGACCAGCGTCTCGAACCCGGCCTGGATCAGGTGCGTGATACCGCCGCACAGCACCGCCTGCTCGCCGAACAGATCGGTCTCGCATTCCTCGCGGAAATTGGTCTCGATGATCCCTGAGCGCCCGCCGCCCACGCCGCTGGCATAGGCGAGCGCGACATCCTTGGCGCTGCCGCTCGCATCCTGGTGGACCGCGATGAGGCAGGGCACCCCGCCGCCGCGGACATATTCGGAGCGCACGGTGTGGCCGGGGCCCTTGGGCGCGATCATGATAACGTCGATCTCGGCCGGCGGCTCGATCAGGCCGAAGTGGATGTTGAGCCCGTGCGCAAAGGCGAGCGCGCTGCCCGGCTTCATGTTGCCCGCAAGATCATCGGCCCAGATCGCGGCCTGATGCTCGTCCGGCGCGAGCACCATGAGGATATCGGCCCACTTGGCCGCCTCGCTGTTCGAGAGCACCTTGAACCCGGCATCTTGCGCCTTCTTCGCGCTCGATGATCCTTCGCGAAGGGCGATCGCAACCTCGGCAACCCCGCTGTCGCGCAGGTTCTGCGCGTGCGCGTGCCCTTGTGAGCCATAGCCGAGGATGGCGATCTTCTTGGATTTGATCAGGCCGAGATCGGCGTCGGCGTCGTAATAGACCTTCATGTGTTCGTGTTCCCTGTTGTTCGATTGGTCCGGCCACAGGCCGGAGGGTGAAGAGAGGCTCAATGCGCCTGAAGCCCGCGCATCATGCCAACGACGCCCGAGCGGCTGACGCTGACGAGGCCGAGGCCCCGCATGAGCGCGATGAAGCTTTCGATCTTGTCGGACGAGCCGGTGAGCTCGAAGACGAAGCTCTGCGTGGTGGTGTCGACCACCTTGGCGCGGAAGACATCGGCGATGCGCAGCGCCTCGACCCGCTTGTCGCCCGTGCCAGCAACCTTGATCAGCGCCAGCTCGCGCTCGACATGCGGGCCGGACGCGGTGAGATCGGTCACCTTGTGGACCGGCACGAGCCGCTCCAATTGCGCCTCGATCTGGTCGATCACCTGCGGCGGCCCCTTGGTGACGATGGTGATGCGGCTGACGGCGTGATCGTCCGAGATATCGGCGACGGTGAGCGAATCGATGTTGTATCCGCGCGCGGTGAACATGCCCGTGATCTTGGCGAGGATCCCCGGCTCGTTGTCGACCGTGACCGCAAGAACATGCCGCTCGGAGGCGGCCTTGCTGATTTTCATGGATGCTTCCTTCCCCGCGGAATTGGAGCGCTGGTCTGCGCCCTAGACCAGCGCCTTCGCCTCGTCATCCATCGTCCCGTCGACGCGGTCGCCATAGAGGATCATGTCGGTGTGCGCCGCGCCTGACGGGATCATCGGCAGGCAATTGGCATCGGGCGCGACGCAGCAATCGACCATCACCGGGCCATCATGCGCGATCATCGCGAGGATGCCGGCATCGAGATCCGCAGGGTCCTCGATCCGGATGCCCTTCCAGCCATAGGCCTCGGCGAGCTTCACGAAATCGGGCAGGCTGTCGGAATAGCTGTTGGAATAGCGGCTCTCATAGGTCAGTTCCTGCCACTGGCGCACCATCCCCATATATTCATTGTTGAGGATGAAGACCTTGATCGGAAGGCGATACTGGCTCGCGGTGCCCAGTTCCTGGATGTTCATCTGGATCGACGCCTCGCCCGCGATATCGATCACCAGCGCATCAGGGTGGCCCAGCTGCGCGCCGATCGCAGCGGGCATGCCATAGCCCATGGTGCCAAGCCCGCCCGAGGTCAGCCACTTGTTCGGGCTTTCGAACCCGTAATATTGCGCCGCCCACATCTGGTGCTGGCCAACCTCGGTCGAGATGATCGCCTCGCGGTCCCTCGTCAATTCGAACAGCCGCTCGATCGCCTTTTGCGGCATGATCATGTGCGGGTGCTTGGCCGATTTTTCGGGATAGGCGAGGCATTCGCGCGCGCGCCACCCTGCGATCCGCGCCTTCCATTCGCCCAGATCGCGCGGGCGCCGCTGGCCCCAGCCCGCGATGAGCTGATCGAGCACGGTGGCGCAATCGCCCACGATGCCCAGATCAACCGCCACGGTCTTGTTGATCGAGGAGCGGTCGATGTCGATGTGGATCTTGGTCGAGCCCGGCGAGAATGCATCGAGCTTGCCCGTCACCCGGTCATCAAAGCGTGCGCCGATGCAGACCATCACGTCCGCCCGGTTCATCGCCATGTTGGCCTCGTAGGTGCCGTGCATCCCCAGCATACCGAGGAAATCGGGATGCGAGGCGGGAAAGGCCCCGAGGCCCATCAGGGTCGAGGTGACGGGGGCGCCGGTCATATCCTGGAAGCGGCGCAGCAGCTCGCTTGCGCGCGGGCCGGAATTGATGACCCCGCCGCCGGTGTAGAGGATAGGCCGCTCGGCCTGCGCGATCATCTCGATCGCCTGCGCGATCAGCTCAGGGGGAGCGACCATCTGCGGGATGTTGCGATGCGCCGCCGGGCGGGCGGGGCGCGCCTCATCGGAGGGGACCGCGATCTGGACGTCCTTGGGAATGTCGATCACGACCGGGCCGGGCCGCCCGGTGGTCGCGATGCGGAAGGCCTCCTCGATCGTGGCGGCCAGCTCGGCCGGATCCTTCACGAGATAGTTGTGCTTGGTGCAATGGCGGGTGATGCCGATCGTGTCCGCCTCCTGGAAGGCGTCGGTGCCGATCAGGCTGGTCGGCACCTGGCCGGTGATGACCACCATCGGGATCGAATCCATCCACGCATCGGCAATGCCGGTGACGGCGTTGGTCGCACCCGGACCGCTGGTGACGAGCACCACGCCGGGCTTGCCGGTCGCTCTTGCATACCCTTCCGCCGCATGGGCTGCGCCCGCCTCGTGGCGCACGAGGATGTGGCGGATGCGCTCATCACCGAAGAGTTCGTCATAGATCGGCAGCACCGCGCCGCCGGGATAGCCGAACACGAACTCGACGCCCTGATCGATCAGCGCCTGGGTGAGGATAGCGGCGCCCGATTGCGGGGGCTTGGCCTGGCTGTGCTCGGCGGAAGTGTTGGGTTGGCCCGACACGGGGTACATTCCTTTTGTTGCGGCAACGGGCTGATTTCGGCCCGGATTGGAAAGCGCTGCTCATAACAGACACGAAGGCCCGGCCAACCCCGCTGCGACGAGCGGTGATTGGGACGGGCCCCGGCGCCTCGCTATTGAGCGCATTATGTCGCGTCAAGTCTTATCTTTGAAATATTCCTGCGAATATGGACGGGCAATCGATATTTTCCAACTCGACCTCCCCCTCGATGCGGCGCCACTGCGGGTCTGTCTGACGCCGAAACCAGGTGAACTGGCGCTTGGCATAATTGCGCGTCGCCTGCGCGCCCGCCTCGAGCGTGTGTTCGCGTGTCGAGCGGTTCTCGATCAGCGCGGCGATCTCGCGCACCCCGATCGCGCGCATCACGGGCAGATCAGGCTCGAGATCGCGCGCGAGCAGCGCCTCGACCTCCGCGATCGCGCGCCCCTCGAGCATCGCGGCAAAACGCGCATCGCACCGGCGATAGACCCATTCGCGCGGCGGCAGCAGCAGCAGCGGGTGAAGCGTCACCTCCTCCGCGATCCCGCCGGATTTGGCGAGTTGCCAGTCGGCGAGCGTCACCCCGGTCGAGCGCTTGACCTCGAGCGCGCGGGCGATGCGCTGGCTGTCACCGGGTTCGAGCTGGCTTGCGCGCTCTGGGTCTTCGATCATCAGCGCGGCATAGGCGCTGGTCGTCGGCAGGGCGCGCACCACCTCGCGGATATGCGGGTCGATCTCGGGGATCGGCGCGATGCCTTCGAGCAGCACCTTGAGATAGAGCCCCGTGCCCCCGGCAAGGATCGGCACCGACCCTTCCTCGTGGCACCGCGCGATTTCCTTGCGCGCCGCCGCTGCCCAGCCCGCCGCCGTGCACGCCTCGGCGCCGTCCCACGCGCCGAACAGGCGATGGTCTATCCCGCCCATCTCCGCCGCTGTCGGGCGAGCGGAGAGCACCGCCAGATCGGCATAGACCTGCGCGCTGTCGGCGTTGATGACGACGCCGGTCTGGCCTGCTTCGGCAAGCGCTTGCGCAAGCGCGACCGCAACCGCGCTCTTGCCGCTCGCGGTCGGCCCTGCGATGAGCGCAAGCGGCTTGTTCAAGGGAGTGAGATCATTGGCCATCGCACGGCTCATAGCAGAGGATGACGAACAGAAAACACGCCTTGAGCGCGCGCGCGGGGGCTTGGCCGAGCGGGGCGTGCGAGTAGCCCAAGGGGCGCAGGTTGCCGAGTTGCACGGTGAGGACACTCTCGCCTTGCGCGCGGCGATGGAAGAGCTGTTCGCCGAGGACGACTGGCTGTGCGCGCCCGAAGCCATCAGGCGCCCGGACCTGTTCGTCTCGGACATGGATTCGACCATGATCGGGCAGGAATGCATCGACGAACTCGCCGATTACGCCGGGATCAAGCCGCGCATTGCCGCGATCACCGAGCGCGCCATGCGCGGCGAACTCGATTTCGCAGCGGCCCTCGCCGAGCGCGTGGCGCTGCTCGAGGGGCTCGAAGAGAGCGCGATCGAGCGCTGCCTTGCCGAACGCATCCGGCCAAGCGAGGGGGCGGGCGATTTGATCGCGGCGCTCAAGGCGAGCGGCGTGCGCACTGTCCTCGTCACCGGCGGCTTTCACCACTTCGCCGATCCGGTGGGCAAGATGCTCGGCTTCGACCGGGTTGTCGGCAATGTGCTCGAGGTCGAGGGCGGGCGGCTCACCGGACGGCTGATCGGCGCGATCACCGATGCGCAGACCAAGGCGCGGGTGCTCGCTGCGGAGGCGGCGGCGCTCGGCGAGGGCGCGGTTGCGGTCGCGATCGGCGACGGGGCAAACGATATCCCGATGATGCAGGCTGCCAGTCATGGCCTTGCCTACCGCGCCAAGCCCGCCGCGCGCGCGGCGGCTGATGGACGGATCGAGAGCGGCGATCTGCGGCGGGTCCTCGCGCTGTTCGCCCTTCCGGGAGCGCCATAAAATGGTTGCAAAAAGCGACCGGATCGGGTTATTTACAGAAATGTAAGTAGCGCGCTGTTAGCGCAGGGCGACACGCAAAGAGGCTCGTCCATCATGGCACAGACACCCGACTACACCGCTATCCACGCCGCCGACGGCACGCTGCTGCGCCACCCTGAGCGCCCGCAGCCGCGCTATTCGCTGCCGCGCGCCTGGAAGAACTTCCGCCTGCTGCTGCGCGACAAGGAGGACACCAGCCTCGTCTTCAAGATCTACGAATCGCTTCCCGCGAGCGATTTCATGCCGCGGGTCGAGCGCCTTGTGATGTCGGAGCAGGGCGCCCGGCTGCGTTCGGGCGAGCCGGACCTGCCTGCCATTCTCGATGATCACGCCGCGCTCCGTCGCACGCCCAAGGGCAGCCTCGCTCATGCCTATTGCGATTTCATGGAGAGCGAGGGGCTCACCGCAGCCGGGCTCGTCGCCGAGGCGGAAAAGCTCGGGCGGCCAAAGTATCCCGACTGCGTCCAGTGGTTTGCCGATCGCTCACGCGATACGCACGATCTCTTCCACGTCCTCACCGGCTACGGTCGCGATGCGCTGGGCGAGCAGTGCGTGCTGCTCTTCACCCACGGCCAGAGCCCGACCCACGGCCACCTGCTGATCGGCTATGCCGGCGCGCTCAACATCAAGCTGCTTGCCAAGGGCAGCAAGGCACCGGTGTTCAAGGCGGTGAACGAAGCCAAGCGCACCGGGCGGCGCGCCGCGCCCCTGATCGAGCAGTCGATCCGCGAGCTGCTGGAGCAGCCGATCGACGCCGTGTGCGAGCGGCTCGGCATTGCGCAGCCGCGCTGGTATCGCGAATGCCACCGGATCTGGCGCGCCGAGGGCATCGACCCGTACGATCTGCTCGCCAGCAAGCGGCAAAGCCGCGAGCCGATCGCCGCCTGACGAAGCCGCGCTAAAGCCAGCTCGCGATCTGCTCGAGCGGCTTCTTGCGCAGGGCTTTTGCGGGCACGGTTGCATCCGCGGCCGGATGGCCGACCACCACGATCATCAGCGGCTTCTCCCATTCCGGGCGCCCGCACACCTCGCGCAAAAAGCCCATGGGCGAGGGCGTGTGGGTGAGCGTCGCCAGCCCGGCCTCGTGCAGCGTCGCGATCAGCAGGCCGCAGGCGATGCCAACGCTCTCATTGACATAGTAATTCTGCGTGCGCCCATCCTCATCGATCCCGCCCTTGCGCTGAGCGAAAACGACGATCAGCCAAGGCGCGGTCTCGAGGAAGGGCTTGTCGGCATCGGTGCCGAGCTCGCGCAGGGCGCCGAGCCACTCCTCGCCCGCCTTGGGGCTTGATCCATCAGCGCCATAAAAGCTGCGCTCCTCGGCTTCCGCCGCCTCGCGGATCGCGCGCTTCGTTTCGTTGCTGGAGACGACCGCGAAGTGCCAGGGCTGATGGTTCGCCCCGTTGGGGGCCGTGCCTGCCGCCTCGATCGCCGCCTCGATCACCGCGCGCGGCACGCTCGCGTCGGAGAAATAGCGACATGTGCGCCGCTCCTTCAGCCGGTCGCGCATCGCCTGAGCGCGCGCGACGCTCTCTTTCTCGGGGAGCGCCTCAAGCGCATAGGGGACGGTCTCGTGATCGCGCATCGCCGCCCCCTTAGCGCACCTCGTGCCTCAGTGCGAGGAGACGAGCCGGGTCTCCCCGGTGCGCGCATTGTAGAACAGCTCGAAATGCCAATCCTCGCACAGATCGAGCCCGTCCCACACCGCCGCCTCGCCATCATCATAGACCACCATCAGATCCCAATCGCAGGTGTTCTCCGAGCGGCGAAAGTCGATCTCGACCTCCTGGCTATCGGGCAGCACGTCCCAATCGAGCACGTCCTCCTCCCAGGTCTGCTCGAAGGCGGGCGCAATATAGACTTCGGAAATGGTGTAGCCGGTGGAATTGACGAGCGTGATCTTCTCGAACATCTGCGCAAGGGCAGGCACGGCAGCGAGCGCCAAGACGGCTGCGGCTGCGATCCCGGCGAAGATCCGCGTGTGCTTCATTCTCGTCCACTCCCCCCAAAGCGGCCGATCGCCGCCGCCGCGATGATTACTGCGATCGCCGTCGGCCGAATAGAGGGATTCTGCACAGCATTCCGCGATCATGGACAGTTGACTGACAGTCCTGCAAAAAGTCTGCGGCGAGCGCGAGGTGCGACTCGCGCACGGAATCCGGGCAGATGGCGCTGATCGATCGTCCGCTGGTGGCCCAGGGCCGCCGCCTATCGGGGCTCCGTCCCCGCAAGGTGCTGTATCATTTCGGGAAGCTCGTCGAGGACAAGGAGGACACCGAGCAAGTCTTCCACATCATCGAGGCGACCAAGGGGCGAGCCTCGCACCGGCAGGCGTGGGACTTCATCCGTTCTGAGCGCGGCCAGCTTCTCCTGCGCGATGAGGTGGACCTGCCCGCAATGCTCGACGATCACGCGCGCTGGGCCGATTGCGGCGAGAACAGCGTGGCGCAGCGCTATATCGCCTTCATGAAGCGCGAGGGACTCTCGGCTGCGGGGCTGGTCGCGGAAAGCCACAAATGGGCGCCGCTCAAGACCCGGCCGCACGATCTCACCCAATGGTATTTCGATCGCCTGCGCGACACACACGATCTGTTCCACGTGCTCACCGGCTATGGTCGCGATGCACTGGGCGAGGCAAGCCTGCTGGGCTTCAGCTATTCGCAAAATCACAACAAGGGCCTGCTTTTCATCGCTTATGCGGGCGCACGCCAGATCAAGAAGGTGACGCAGTCCAAGGCGCCGCTCTTTGCCAGCGTGCGCGAGGGGCAGCGCCATGGCCGCGCCGCTGCCCGGATCGCGCATGAAGACATCGCGGCGCTGATGCGCGAGGATATCGATGCGGCGCGCACACGGCTGGGGATCGGCAAGCCGGCGATCTATCGCCAGTGCCTCGCGCAGCTCAAGAGCGAGGGGCATGCGCAAGGATCGCTCGCGCCTTGCGAGGGGCAGGCGGCGTGATGGCTCAGGCGGGCTCGGGCTCGCCGCTGGTGCGCGCGATATTCCAGGCCGCGATTGCGATCGCCATGCCCGAACATAGCGCCGCGAGCAGATAAGGCGCGCCGGGGAAGTAGACGCCCTTGGTATCGGCGAAGGCGCCGAAAGCCGCCGTCATGATCAGGGGGCCGATGATCGCGGTGATGCTCATCGTGCTCGCGACCGCGCCCTGCAATTCGCCCTGCGCATCCTCCGCTACCCGCTCGCTCATTATCTGCTGCATCGCGGGGAAAACCACGCCGCCCAGCGCCCCGATGAAGATGCCGGCGATCATCGTTGCGCCTTGCGTGGCGAAGGCAAAGCACAGATTGGCCGGATAGGATACGAGCAGGCCGAGCATGATCGTGCGCCGCGCGCCGATGCGGGCGATCACCTTGCCCGTAAGCCCGCCCTGGACCAGCACCAGCATGATGCCGAACAGCGCGACGCTGAGCCCGATCTCGAGCGCGTCCCATCCGAACATCAAGTCAGTGTGATAAGCCCAGACCGACTGGTGCGACTGAGCGCCCAGCTGCATGAAGAAGAGCACCCCGAGAAAGCCGAGCACGATCGGATTGCGCGCCATCTGGATTAGGGTTCCCAGCGGGTTCGCACGCGCGGCGCTGAAGGCGCGGCGGCGCCCCTTTGGCAAGGTCTCCTTGAGCAGCACGAACCCCGCCACCGCCCCCGCGATCGCTAGCGCCGAGGCCGCGACGAACGGCAGGCGCACATCAAACGAGCCGAGCAGGCCGCCCACGGCCGGGCCGATCACGAAGCCGCCCGCGCCCGCTGCACCCATGATGCCGAAATATTTGCCTCGCTCGGCGGGCGCGGCGACATCGGCGATGCAAGAATTGGCCGCCGCCCAGCTCGCGCCCATGATCCCCGACATGAGCCGCGCGACGAACAGCCAGAACAGCGTGGGCGCCCAGGCCATGATCGCGTAATCGACCCCGAGGATGAACAGGGTCGCGAGCAGCACCGGGCGCCGCCCGAAGCGATCGGAGAGGCCGCCGATGATCGGCGCGAACAGGAACTGCATGAGCGCATAGGCGAACAGCAGCCACCCGCCGATCTCGGCGGTGCGATCGAGGCTCTCGCCCGTCACTTCCTCGAGCAGGCCCGGCAGGACCGGGATAATGAGCCCGATCCCCAGCATGTCGATAAACACGATCAGCGCGACGAAGAACAAGGTCGTCTTTGCCGCCGTGGGGATTTGCGCAGGGGTTTCGGGCGGGCTCACAAGGAGGCAGTCATCGCCAAACAATCGCCAGCGTCAACAAAAAGATGCCACAGCGCACCGCCGGCGAATGCGCGAACCCACCAGGGCGGGACAAACAGCAACGCGATGTAGACCAACGCGGCCTCCCAGCCATGCAGCAGGTGAAACCCGATGCTGCACCGGTCCGGATCGAACATCGGGTCGGCCAGCAGGTGGTCGAGGTCGATGAGGTTCGCGGCCGCGATCACAAGCGCCGCTCGCAGCCAGTCGCTGCGCCAGATCAGCCACGCTATCGCAAATGGGGCCAGCCAGTGGCCCGCGTAATGGAGGATGGGCTGAAGCAGCTCTATGCTTCCATCCAATCGCGAAAGAAGCTCTCGTGCGCCTCGCGCATCGCCGCCAGCGACCGACCGAGCAGGCTCTCCCCGCCGACCGTGCCGATCCGGGTGAAGCCGACCATCTCGGCTTCCGGTATCTCCGGCCCGCGCGCGAGCTCGGCGTTGAAGGCCTCGAACCTGTCGGCAGGGACGGTGACGACATAGCGCGCCTGATCCTCGCCGAACCACCATTGCGCCGGCGTGTAGTGCTCGCTCGCGCTGACTTCGGCGCCGATGCCGCCGGCGAGCGCCATTTCCGCGAGCGCGACGGCAAGGCCCCCATCGGAGATGTCGTGCACCGCGTTGACAAGCCCGTCCGCGATCAGCCGCCGCACGATGTGCCCGGCGCCGCGCTCGGCTGCAAGATCGACCGGCGGCGCGCGGCCCTCGTCGCGGCCCTTGACCACATCGAGCCAGAGCGATTTGCCCAGATGCGAGCGGGTGGGATCGGGCCGCGCCCAGAATTCGGGCGCGACGAGGTAGATCGCATCGCCCTCGGCCTTGAAGGCGGTGGTGACCATTCTCGCGGCGTCCTCGATGAGGCCCACACCCCCGATCGCAGGCGTTGGCAGGATCGCGCTGCCGCCTCCAGTCGCCTTGCTCTCGTTGTAGAGCGAGACATTGCCCGAGACGATCGGGAAATCGAGCGCACGGCAGGCATCGCCCATGCCCTCGAGCGCATGGACGAACTGGCTCATGATCTCGGGCCGCTGCGGGTTGGCGAAATTGAGACAATTGGTGACGGCCAGCGGGCGCGCGCCAACGCTGCACAGATTGCGATAGGCCTCCGCGATCGCCTGCTTGCCGCCTTCATAGGGATCGGCATGGACATAGCGCGGTGTGCAATCGGTGGTCAGCGCGAGCGCCTTTTGCATCCCGTGGACCCGCACGACCGCCGCATCGCCTCCGGTCTGGAGCGTGTCGGCCATGACCTGGCTGTCATACTGCTCGGCGATCCAGCGACGCGAGGCGAGATTGGGCGAGGCGAGGAGCTTCAACAGATCGGCGCCAGGGTCTTCGCTCTCGGGCAGGTCGGCCATCGGCCGGATCCCGGCCCAGGCGGTGTAATCCGCGCGGCTGAGATAGGGGCGATCATACAGCGGGGCCTCGTCGGCAAGCGGGGCGAGGGGGATGTCGCACACCACTTCGCCGTTCCATTCGAGCACCATGCGGCCCCCATCTTCGGCGGCTTGCGTCACCTCGCCGATCACCGCGAAATCGAGCTCCCATTTGCGGAAGATCGCCTCGGCTTGCGATTCGCGGCCGGGCTTGAGGACCATGAGCATGCGCTCCTGGCTTTCCGACAGCATCATCTCGTAAGGCGTCATGCCCTCCTCGCGGCAGGGCACCTTGTTCATGTCGAGCCGGATCCCTGCGCCGCCTTTTGAGGCCATCTCGACGCTCGAGGAGGTCAGCCCCGCCGCGCCCATGTCCTGGATGGCGACGATCGCGTCGGTCGCCATCAGCTCGAGGCAGGCCTCGATCAGCAGCTTCTCGGTGAAGGGGTCGCCCACCTGCACGGTGGGGCGCTTGGCCTCTGCGTCCTCGCCGAAATCGGCGCTTGCCATGGTGGCGCCGTGGATGCCGTCGCGCCCGGTCTTGGAGCCGACATAGACGATGGGATTGCCGACGCCGGTGGCGGCGGAATAGAAGATCCGGTCTGCGTTCGCGATGCCCACCGTCATCGCGTTGACGAGGATGTTGCCGTCATAGGCGGGGTGGAAATTGGTCTCGCCGCCGACCGTGGGCACGCCCACGCAATTGCCGTAGCCGCCGATCCCGGCGACGACGCCTTGCACGAGGTGCTTCATCCTGGGGTGATCGGGCCGGCCGAAGCGCAGCGCGTTCATGTTCGCCACGGGGCGCGCGCCCATGGTGAAGACGTCGCGCAGGATGCCGCCCACGCCCGTCGCCGCGCCCTGATAGGGCTCGATGTAGGAGGGGTGATTGTGGCTCTCCATCTTGAAGATCGCGGCCTGACCATCACCGATGTCGATCACGCCGGCATTCTCGCCCGGACCGCAGATCACCCAGGGCGCCGCGGTCGGCAGCTTCTTGAGGTGCAGGCGCGAGGACTTGTAGCTGCAATGCTCGGACCACATGACCGAGAAGATGCCGAGCTCGACGAGGTTGGGCTCGCGCCCGAGGCTGGCAAGGATGCGGTCGTATTCTTCGCTCGAGAGCCCGTGAGACTCGACGATGTCGGGAGTGATTTCGCTCATGGGGCACGCGTCTAGGTCACAGGGTCCGCCCCGCCAAGCCCGTTTGCGCGCGCTTGCCCACCTTGCGCGCGCTAGCCCGCGAGCTTGAGGCTAGCCCAAGTCGCGACCGCGCTGGTGGTGCCGGTGGCGAACGCGCCCCAGATGATGTCAGCCACGCTGATCTTCGTCGCCCAAACCTTGAACACCGCCTGCGAGGTGAGGTCGAAGGTCGCATAGCACAAGGCGCCCAGCAGCACCCCGTTGAGCAGCGCCACGCCCACATCGCCGCTCTCGATCCCGGGGCGCACCGCGAACCACATCATGCCAAGGAGATACAGCACGTAGAACACGCCGGCTGCGCCCATGTTGAAGTTTTCGGCCATGATCTCCCCGATCACCGGGCGATAGAGATTGGGCCCGGCCCAGCTCAGCCAGATCGCATCCATTGCCCCGAAAACAACGGCAGCGATCCCCAAGGCGACCAGATAAATTGTCATAGACACATGCCCCTCATCGTTCGCGGCCTTGACCCTATCGCCGGGCGCGGCCATTGCTCCCACGCATGGACGAGGGAAACGGATCCGCCAAGAGCGATCAGGATATCGAGGCAATGAGCTTCGAGGAGGCGCTGCGCGCGCTGGAGGTGATCGTCGGCCAGCTCGAGCGCGGCGATGTGCCGCTGGACCAGTCGATCACGCTCTACGAGCGCGGGGAACGCTTGCGCGCGGCGTGCCAGAAGCGGCTCGATGCAGCGCAGGCTCGGATCGAAAAGATCGTGACGGGCAGCGACGGCAAGCCGGTGGGCACTGCCCCGCTTGACGGCGTTGACTGAACCGATGGGGCGGGGTGAGCGATGCTGACAGGTGTCGAGGGCGACCAGCTCGCCGATTCGATCAAGCGCGTGCAGCACGAGATCGATCTCGTGTTCGATGCAGCGATGCCGGTGCCCTCTGATACGCGCGCGCGGCTCGTCGAGGCGATGCGTTATGCCGCGATGGGCGGGGGCAAGCGCATTCGCCCGCTGCTCGTCGTGAGCACCGCCGCCATGTTCGGCGTTGCGCGCGAGGCTGCGCTCAGGGCCGGGGCGGCAATCGAGGCGATTCACGTCTATTCGCTCATTCACGACGATCTGCCTTGCATGGACGATGATGATCTGCGCCACGGCAAGCCGACCGTTCACAAGCAGTTCGATGATGCGACCGCGGTGCTCGCAGGCGACGCGCTCCACGCGCTCGCCTTCGAGCTGCTGACCGATCCGCGCACCAGCTCCGATCCCTTCACCCGCGTCGAGCTGATCGCGACGCTCGGCGCCGCCTCGGGCATGAACGGCATGGCGGGCGGGCAGATGATGGACATGGTCGCGGACGAGGAGGGCGTCGATTACGACCTCCACACGATCACCCGCCTGCAACAGCTCAAGACCGGCGCGCTGCTCGCTGCCAGCGTCGAGATGGGCGCGATCCTCGGCAAGATTCCGCGCGAGGGCCGGGCGCATCTGCGCGCCTATGCCCGCGACATCGGCCTCGCCTTCCAGATCGCGGACGATCTGCTCGACGTTGAGGGCGATCCGGACAAGGCGGGCAAGACGCTGCGCAAGGATGATGCCCAGGGCAAGCAGACCTTCGTCACGCTGATGGGCGCCGACAAGGCGCGCGAACAGGCCCGCGCGCTGGTTGATCAGGCGATCGCGCATCTCGCCTCGCACGGGCGCGAGGCCGATCTCCTGCGCGCGCTCGCCCGCTTCATCGTCGAGCGCGACCGGTGAGCCGGCGGGCCGGACGGGCGCGCGACACCTTCTGGAAGGAGCCGCAATCATGACACGCCGCGTCGGGATCTATCCGGGCACGTTCGACCCGATCACGCTCGGCCATGCCGACATCATCCGGCGCGGCTCGAAGCTTGTCGACTGGCTGATCATCGGGGTGACGACCAATCCCTCCAAGAGCCCGATGTTCACCTCCGAGGAGCGGCTCGCCATGGTCGAGCGCGAAGTGGCCAACCTCGGGCTCGGCAATGTCGAGGTGGTGGGGTTCAACGCGCTGCTCGTCAAATTCGCGCAGAAGCAGGGCGCAAGCGTGCTCATCCGGGGCTTACGCGCGGTCGCGGATTTCGAATACGAATACCAGATGGCGGGCATGAACCAGCAGCTTGACGAGGAAATCGAGACGATCTTCCTGATGGCCGACGTGTGCCTGCAACCCATCGCCTCCAAGCTCGTCAAGGAAATCGCGCTCTATGGCGGCGACATCGCCAGGTTCGTCAGCGAGGATGTGCGCCGCGATGTGCTTGCGCGGGTCGACCAGATCGGGCGGCTCGGGGAATATTGACGCGCCGCTCACCGGGCGGGCCTGGCGGTTTCATTCATTGCAGTGTCAGCGCCCGGGCGGTAGAGGCGCAGCGCCTAGCCCGAGAGGTGAAGATTTTGACGATGAACCATAAGATCCTGAGCTCCCTTGCCGCGCTTGCCATGGCGGCGCTGCCTGCGGCCGCCTTCGCGCAGGAGAGCGAGAGCGAAGCCGATGCCCAGGCGAGCGAAGAGACGCAAGTTGCCGAGCGCAAGCTCGCCTTCCAGTACGAGCAGATCAATTACGACACCGCCGAAGACCCCGAGAACATCTGGGTGCTCGACCTGTCAAATGGCGAGCGCGTCAAAATCCGGCTGATGGAGGATTGGGCGCCAAGCCATGTCGCCCGCATCAAGCAGCTCACCCGGCGCGGCTTCTACGATGGCATCATCTTCCACCGCGTGATCGAAGGCTTCATGGCGCAGGGCGGCGATCCCACGGGGACCGGGCAGGGCGGCTCCGAGCTTCCCGATCTCGAGGCGGAGTTCAACCCGATGCCGCACATCCGCGGCAGCGTCGCGATGGCGCGCGCGGCCGACGAGGACAGCGCCAACAGCCAGTTCTTCATCGTCTTCTATCCGCGCTTCAGCCTCGACAAGCGCTACACCAATTTCGGGCGCGTGATCGAAAACATGGATGCGGTCGACAAGATCAACCGCGGCGAACCGCCCGCGCAGCCCACCCGCATCCTCCAGGCCTCGCTCCTGAGCGACAACAAGCCGCCGCCACAGGGCGCACCCGCGCGGATCGAATCCGAAATCACCGCGGATCTGCTGAGCGCCCCGCTCGATCCGCAGTGATCCTCTGACGCGGGGGAGACGGGGGGCAACACATGCGCGTGGACCTGTTCGATTTCGAGCTGCCGGCCGACCGCATCGCGCTGCGCCCGGTGCGTCCGCGCGATGCGGCGCGGATGCTTGTGGTGCGCGGGAGTGACGCACCGTTCGAGGATCGCGGGGTGCGCGATCTGCCGGGGCTGCTTGAGCCGGGCGACGTGCTCGTGTTCAACGACACCCGCGTCATCCCCGCCCAGCTCGAGGGGCGGCGAGAGGGGGGGGAAGCCAAGCTCGGCGCAACCCTGCACAAGCGGGTGGACCTCAGGCGCTGGCAGGCCTTCGTGCGCAACGCGAAGAAGGTGAAGGAGGGCGAGCGGATCGTCTTCGGCGGCGGCGTCACCGCGATCGCAGAACAACGCCTTGGCGACGGCTCGCTGATTCTGGCCTTCGAGGGCGAGGAGCCGGTCGAGGTGCTGCTCGACCGTGCGGGCACCATGCCGCTGCCGCCCTATATCGCCAGCAAGCGTGCGATCGACGAGGCGGACCGCGAGGACTACCAGACAATGTTCGCGGCCGAGGATGGCGCGGTCGCCGCGCCCACCGCCTCGCTTCATTTCACGCCCCGCCTCGTTGCCGCGCTCGAGGCTGCCGCGATCGCGCGCGAGACGCTCACGCTGCATGTCGGCGCGGGCACCTTCTTGCCCGTCAAGGCCGAAGACACCGACAATCACGCGATGCATTCCGAATTCGGACGCATCTCTGCGGAAACCGCCGCGCAGCTCAACGCGGCGCGCGCCGCCGGAGGCCGGATCATCGCGGTTGGCACCACCAGCCTGCGCCTGCTCGAGAGCGCCGCGCGCGAGGATGGCACGATCGCGCCCTTCGCGGGCGACACCGACATCTTCATCACGCCGGGCTACCGGTTCAAGGGCGTCGATGGGCTGATGACCAATTTCCACCTGCCCAAATCCACCCTGATGATGCTGGTGAGCGCGCTGATGGGGCGTGAGCGGATGATGGCAGCCTATGCCCATGCCATTGCAAGCGAATACCGCTTCTACTCCTACGGCGATTCCTCGCTGCTTCTTCCCTGAAGCTGCCCTTGCATTGCGCGCCGGGTGTGCCACATGACCAGCGCGTGTCCGATGAGCCCATCCTTTCCATTCGCGACCTCTCAAAGGTCTACAAGGGCGGCACGCGCGCGCTCGACGCGGTCGATCTCGACATTCGCCGCGGCGAGATCTTCGCGCTGCTCGGGCCGAACGGCGCGGGCAAGACCACGCTGATCGGCGCGGTGTGCGGGCTGGTGCGGCCCAGTTCGGGCACGATCCACGCCTTCGGCCACGATCTCCAGGCCAACTGGCGCGCCGCGCGCGCGCGCATCGGGCTCGTGCCGCAGGAGCTTTCGACCGACATGTTCGAGACCGTGCAGCGCGCGGTCTCCTATTCGCGCGGCCTGTTCGGCCGGCCGCCTGACCGGGCGCGGATTGAGGAGGTCCTGCGCTCGCTTAGCCTGTGGGAGAAGCGATCGAGCCAGATTCGCGAGCTTTCGGGCGGGATGAAGCGCCGCGTGCTCATCGCCAAGGCACTGGCGCACGAGCCCGACCTCCTCTTCCTCGACGAGCCCACCGCCGGGGTCGATGTCGAATTGCGCAAGGGGATGTGGGAGCAGATCGCGGCGCTGCGCGAGCGCGGCACCACGATTATCCTGACCACGCACTATATAGAAGAGGCCGAACAGATGGCCGACCGGGTCGGCATCATTCGCGCAGGGCGCATCCTCATGGTCGACGACAAGACCGCGATGATGGAGCGCATGGGAACGACCGAGGCCGTGTTCGATCTTGCCGCGCCGCTCCCGGCGCTGCCCCCGGCGATCGCCGCCTTCCCGGTCGAACTGAGCAAGGATGGGCGCGCGCTGGTCTATCGCGGCGGCAACGGGCAGGGGGAAGGGCGCGCGCAGGTCGCCGGGCTCGCCAAGGCGCTGGTCGCCGCCGACATCGACTACACCGGCATAGACATTCACGACAGCTCGCTCGAGGACATCTTCGTCGACCTGCTTAACCGCGAGGAGCGCGCATGAGCGGCTTCAACCTGCGCGGCGCGCGCGCGATCTACGTGCGCGAGATGATGCGCGCCTTTCGCACCGCCTTCCAGTCGATCCTCGCGCCGGTGCTCACCACCTCGCTCTATTTCATCGTGTTCGGCTCGGCGATCGGCAGCCGGATGCCGCCGGTGGGCGGGATCGAATATTCCGCCTTCATCATTCCCGGCCTCTTGATGCTCACCCTGCTCGGCGAGACCACCAGCAATTCGAGCTTCGGCATCTACATGCCGCGCTTCACCGGGACGATCTACGAATTGCTCTCCGCGCCCGTGGGGGTGGCCGAGACGCTGATCGGCTTCGTCGGCGCGGCGGCGACCAAGAGCCTGATCCTCGCCGCGATCATCCTGGGAACGGCGACCCTGTTCGTCGATTACCGGATCGAATATCCGCTCTTCGCCTTTGGCTACATCATGCTGGTGGCGGCGAGCTTCTCGCTGTTCGGCTTCATCCTCGGCATCTGGGCGGACAGTTTCGAGAAACTGGGGATCATCCCCGTCCTGATCCTCACCCCGCTGACCTTTCTTGGCGGCACCTTCTACTCGCTCGACATGCTGCCCGCGCCCTGGAACACGATCGCGCTCTTGAACCCGATCGCCTTCCTCGTGAGCGGCTTGCGCTGGACCTTCTACGGCAGTGCCGATGTCTCGATCGGCGTCTCGCTGGCCCTCACGCTCGGCTTTCTCGCGCTGTGCGTTGCGATCATCGCGGTGATCTTCAAGACTGGGTGGAAGCTGCGCGAGTGAGGCTGACCACGGCCGCTCTCACAAGCTGAACGAATCCGCCGCCTGTGACGCGGGTCGTGTCGCAGGCGGCCGCCTCGAGACCCACCCGCAGCTTGACCGGCGAGCGCCCGAGCCCGATCTTCGCCCCATGGCCGACGAAGGGCACTGCCGATGCATCGCGCCCGAGGCTTTCAGCGCGAAGGCCGAGGCCAAAACCGGCAAGGGTCGCCTGGAACACCATTGCCTTGATGCAGGCCTTCATCCGCATCGATGCGAAGGGGTGCAAGCGCGCATATTTCATACCGAGCCGCGATCCTCCTGACTTGGTTTTCGTCGATCCGCCGATGGGCTTGGTCGGACACTATACACCACCGAACGGACATGATGGGACAATCGTAGCTCGGTTCATTGCGCAGAAACCCGCCGATTCCTAGCTGGCTGACCACCGGCCGCTCCCCTTGCGGCCTGTCAATCAAAGGAAACACTATGCGCAAAATCGCAATCTCGACCCTCGCAGCAATCGGCGCAATCGGCCTCCCCGCAGCGGCGCAGGCGCAGTCCACTGGCGGCGCCGACATCACGATCGGTGCCTCCGCCGGCCTTCATGATCTCGACGTGGACGTCGACGATGCCGAACTGGAGGATTTCGACGTCGACGACAGCGGCGAAATCTTCGGCGGCTTTATCGCAGCCGACTTCCCGCTCGGCGAGACCCTGTTTGTGGGCGCCGAGGGCAATGCGCATTTCGGCACCGGCCCGATCGATGCGGAATACGGCCTTTCGGGCCGCCTTGGCCTGCGAACCGAGGGCGGCGCCAAGATCTATGCCCGTGGCGGCTATCAGTGGGTTGATATCGACGCGGCCAACGCGCTCGGGATCGATGACGACCTGTTCGACGAGGACGATTTCGATCTCGACACCACCGAAGGCGATTATCTCGTGGGCGTGGGCGTCGAGGTTCCGATCAGCGCCCTCGTGCTGCGCGCCAATGTCGACACCATCGCGTTCGACACCCTGCGCGGCACGGTCGGCGTTGGTCTCAAGTTCTGATCGCCAGACCGCCTGAGCTAACCAGCTAGTTTTGGCAACGGGCCGCTCGCCAGCACGGTGGGCGGCCCGTTCGCTTTACAGCGCGGCCGCGCCTCGCTAGCGCGCGAGGCTCCCATGACCGCCCCCCGCTTCGCCTTCACCCTCCATGCGACCGATGGCCGCGCGCGCACCGGCACGATCGCCATGCGGCGCGGGGAGATCCGCACGCCCGCCTTTATGCCCGTGGGCACCGCCGCCACTGTCAAGGCGATGAAGCCGCAAGACGTTCGCGCGCTCGGCGCCGACATCATCCTTGGCAACACCTATCACCTCATGCTGCGCCCCGGTGCCGAGCGGGTCGCTCGGCTGGGCGGCCTCCACGCCTTCATGCGCTGGGATCGCCCGATCCTGACCGACAGCGGCGGCTACCAGGTGATGAGCCTTGCCGAACTGCGCAAGCTCACCGAGGAGGGCGTGGAATTCCGCAGCCATATCGATGGCTCCAAGCACATGCTCACGCCCGAACGCTCGATGGAAATCCAGCGCCTGCTTGGCTCCGACATCGTGATGGCCTTCGACGAGTGCCCGCGCGCGGATCGGCCTCGCAACGAGATCGCCGCCTCGATGGAACTTTCGATGCGCTGGGCGAGGCGCAGCCGCGAGGGCTTTGATGCAGGTGAGGAGCACGCCGCGCGCGCCGCGCTGTTTGGCATCCAGCAGGGCGCTCTCGACGAGGAGCTGCGCCGGGTGAGCGCGCAGAAGCTGATCGAGATCGGGTTCGACGGATATGCCGTGGGAGGCCTTGCCGTGGGCGAGGGTCAGGAGGCGATGTTTGGCGTGCTCGATTATGCGCCCGGCCAGCTTCCCCCGGATCGCCCGCGCTATCTCATGGGCGTGGGCAAGCCCGACGATCTCGTCGGCGCGGTCGAGCGGGGGATCGACATGTTTGATTGCGTTCTGCCGACCCGCTCGGGCCGCAACGGGCAGGCCTTCACCTGGCACGGCGCCTTGAACCTGCGCAATGCGCGCTTTGCCGAAGACCCCGAGCCGCTCGATCCTGCCTCGGCCTGCGCGGCCTCGCGCGACTATTCGAAGGCCTATCTCCACCATCTTGTCAAATCGGGCGAGATGCTCGGCGCCATGCTGCTGACCGAACACAATCTCGCCTTCTACCAGGCCTTGATGCAGGCCATGCGCGATGCCATTGCGGGCGGCACGTTTGCCGCCTTCGCCGCCGAATTCCGGCGCAATTATCTTGGAAGTCCGGATTGATGCCAAAAGCCCCCGAAGATTGTGAAGACATGCGCGAGGTGCGCGTCGGCGTCGATGCGACCGATCGCGAGCTGGTCGCCCTGCTCGCTCGCCGGTTCGGCTACATGCGCGCCGCTGCCCGGATCAAGCCCACCCGCGATGCGGTGCGCGACGAGGAGCGCAAGGCCTATGTCATCGCGCAGGCGGTGAAGGACGCCAAAACGCGCGGGCTGCCGGGCGATGTGATCGCGGAGATCTGGGAACGGCTGGTCGAGGGTTCGATCGCCTACGAGTTTGCAGAATGGGATCGCACGCGCTCGTGATATACGCCTAGCGATCCAAGGGGTGATCCGGGGGGAAAGCGATGAACGTGCTCTTGCTCGATGGGCATCCGGACGAGGGACACCTCGCTTCGCATCTGCTCGATTGCTACCAACGGGCGCTTCCTCCCGGGGCTGAGGCCAACCGCCTCGCGGTGCGCGATCTCATCTTTGATCCGAACCTGCGTCACGGCTACGCCCGGCGCACCGATTGGGAGCCCGATATTCGCCGCTTCGCCGAGGCGCTCGACGCCTGCGATCACCTGGTGGTGGCCTTCCCGATGTGGTGGGGCAGCGAGCCCGCGCAATTGAAGGGCCTGATCGACCGCGCAATCCTGCCCGGCTTCGCCTTTGCCTACCACGCGAACGATCCATGGTGGGATCGTCTGCTTGAAGGCCGCTCGGCCGATGTCATCGTGACGATGGACACTCCGCCCATCTTCCTGCGCCTTGCTTATGGGAATGCGATCGTGCGGCGCTGGAAGGGGCAGATCCTGGGATTTGTCGGGTTCAGGCCGGTGCGGTTCCTCGCATATGGCCCGGTCAGGCAGGGCGGCGCAAACAAGCGCCTGCCGAAATGGAAGAAGGGGATCGAACGCCTGGCGCGCACGATCAAACCCGGTTCGCCCGAGAGGAAACGGGGCCGGCTCGAGCGGTTTCTCGATCCGGCCACGACTACCTGATCAACACGCCAGCGGCGCTGGTCGAGCGCGCGCTCAGCCGCCCGGTGTCGGCGTGGTGTTGACCGCGCCGGCGCCCTGGATGATCTGCCCGCTTTCGCGCGCGGCCCGCTCGATCGCAGCCCACTGGCCCTTGGTCCGGCACACCTTCTCGCGCACACGCGAACCGGTCACGCGGATGCTGCGGCACACCATCTTGTCGTCTTCTTCCTCGACCGCGACCTTGGCCGGAGCCGTCGGCTGTTGCGGCGCGGCCGGCTGCGCGGTTTGCTCGACCTTCTTCTCATCCTGCGCGGCGGCCGGAACGGCGAGCGCAGCAGCGAGCAGAGCGACAGAGGCGAGCGACGAATTCTTGAGCTTAAACACAGACAATCTCCTTCAGGCGGCGCGGGCTAACACGGCTGACCGCACGCGACAACCGGGCTGTCCAAAGATCGACGCCGCCATTCGACGATCAGTGCCCCTGATCGGACGAGAAACGAAGCAGCCCCCGAGAGGGCCACTCCATTCAGGAAGACTATCAGAAAATCAGCGCGAATAGAACTCGACGACCAGATTGGGCTCCATCGTCACCGGATAGGGCACTTCGTCGAGCTTGGGCACGCGGGTGAAGGCCACCTTCTCGTTGCCATCGGGCATGACGTAATCGGGAATGTCGCGCTCGGGGAGGGTCTGCGCCTCGATCACCAGAGCCATTTCCTGCGCCTTCTTGCCCAGGCTGATGACATCGCCCGCATCGCAGCGGCGCGAGGGGATGTTGCACTTTACGCCGTTCACATAGATGTGTCCGTGATTGACGATCTGGCGCGCGGCGAAGATCGTCGGCGCAAACTTGGCGCGGTAAACGATCATGTCGAGCCGGCGCTCGAGCAGGCCGATGAGGTTCTGGCCGGTGTCGCCCTTCATCCGGGCGGCGTCCTTGTAGGTCGAGTGAAACTGCTTCTCGGTGACGTCGCCGTAATAGCCCTTGAGCTTCTGCTTGGCGCGCAGCTGCAGGCCGAAATCGCTCATCTTGCTCTTGCGGCGCTGGCCGTGCTGGCCGGGGCCATAAGAGCGCTTGTTGACCGGGCTGTTCGGACGACCCCAGATGTTTTCACCCATCCGGCGGTCGAGCTTGTACTTGGCGCTCTTGCGCTTCGACATGTGTCGTATCCTTCAAATCTGCTGACCCCGCGCCACTCGCGGAGCATTCAACCCGGCATCGCACCGCCTGACCTCATGCCAGACGCGGCCACCGCTTCACCGGGGTGCGGGGCCAATTCGCGAAGCGGCGCACATAGCATCGCGGCGCAAATAAGCAACTCCCGATTGCAACTATCGGACAGCCGCTTCACTCGATCGGGCGATCACCGCGCTCGAGGGTCGAGAGGATCCCGCGCAAGGTGCGCACCTCGAGGTGGTTCCAGGCGGGCTTGGTCAGCACGCTGCGCAAGGTCCGCCGGGTCGCCTCGGCGCGCGAGGGGGGGAGGAAGTAGCCCTTGGGCTCGAGCATCGCTTCGAGATGCGCGATGAGGCCGTCAAGCTCGTCCTGCGGGGCAGGGGGCAGCAGCGCCTCCTCGGCGGTAGGCTGGACCAGCGGGCCGGTTGCCGCGCCCTGCTCGCGCCCGATCCGCGACCACTCATAGGCGACGAGGATCACCGCCTGGGCAAGGTTGAGCGAGCCGAATTCGGGATTGATCGGGACGGTGAGAATATGGCGGGCGAGCGCCACGTCCTCGGTTTCGAGCCCCGAGCGCTCGGGGCCGAACAGCACCGCGTGGCGCCCGGCCTCACGATGGATCAGCCGCGCCGCGCCGTCTGCGCCGACAACGGGCTTGGTCACGCCGCGCTTCCTCACGGTGGTCGCATAGACATGCGCGCAATCGGCAACCGCCTCGGCGGTGCTCTCGAATACCTGCGCCCGCTCGAGCACTATGTCGGCCCCCGCTGCGGCAGGGCCGGCGGCAGGATTGGGCCAGCCATCGCGCGGCGCGACGAGCCGCATCTCGGCAAGGCCGAAATTGAGCATGGCGCGCGCGGCCTTGCCGATATTCTCGCCCAGTTGCGGGCGCACCAGCACGAAGACGGGCTTGTTCTCGCTCACGCCTCAGTCCCGCGCGGCTTCGGCGACGGTGCTGGCGAATTCCTCGAAATCGCGTGCTTCGGAGAAATCGCGATAGACGCTGGCGAAGCGGATATAGGCGACGCTATCGATCTGGCGCAGGCCTTCCATGACGAGTTCGCCAATATGCGAGGAGCTCACCTCGGGCTCGCCCGCGGTCTCGACCTGGCGCTGGATGCCGGAAATGAGCTGGTCGATCCGCTCCTGCGAGACCCCGCGCTTGCGGCAGGCGAGCGCGATCGAACGCTCAAGCTTGGACCGATCGAACGCCTCGCGCCGCTTCTCTTCACCGCCCGGGCCGGCCTTGACCACGATGACCTCGCGCAGCTGCACGCGCTCGAAAGTGGTGAAACGCGCGCCGCACGAGGAGCATTGCCGCCGCCGACGGATGGCGTTGCCATCCTCGGTCGGGCGCGAGTCCTTGACCTGCGTCTCCTCATGCGCGCAGTAGGGGCACCGCATGGGCTAGGGCTTACTTCTTGATCCGCTGGTAGAACGCAAAGCCCGCCCCGACCGCAAGGCCGAGCGGGAGCGAGACGACAGGCAGGAGCGCGCCCGCGACCGCGCCGATCGCGGCGCCTGTGAGCACTGGCTTGGTCGAGGGGTGCTTCATCCCCTCCTTCGCCATGCCGGAGAGCTCCTGCTTGGCGTCCTCCACCCAGTCCTGACCGTCACCTTGATCGCTCATCATGCCCTCACATGCCGGGATAGACGGGAAAGTCCGCGCATAGTTTCGCGACTTCGCCGCGAACCTGCTCCTCGATCTGCGCGTCGCCTTCGGGGCCGTTCCTGGCGAGGCCGTCGACCACTCGGGCGATCAGCTCGCCGACCTTGCGGAACTCCGGCCCGCCAAAGCCGCGGGTCGTCCCTGCGGGCGTGCCCAGACGGATACCGCTGGTGACGAAAGGCGAGCGCGTGTCGAACGGAATGCCGTTCTTGTTGCAGGTGAGCCAGGCGCGATCGAGACCCTTCTCGGCGTCCTTGCCGGTCACGTCCCCACCCCACTTGTTGGCGCCGGTGAGATCGACCAGCATCGAGTGGTTGTCGGTCCCGCCGCTCACGATCCTGAGGCCATGCTCCTCGAGGCTGGTGGCGAGTGCGCGAGCGTTCTCGACGATCCGGTGAGCGTAGGTCTTGAACTCGGGGGCAAGTGCCTCGCGGAAGGCCACAGCCTTGGCCGCGATCACGTGCATCAGCGGGCCGCCCTGGAGGCCGGGGAAGACAGCCATGTTGAGGGGCTTGGTGTATTTCTCGTCATTCCACAGGATGATGCCGGAGCGCGGGCCGCGCAAGCTCTTGTGGGTGGTCGAGGTGACGATGTCGCAATGCGGGAAGGGCGAGGGATGCGCGCCCCCCGCGACAAGGCCGGAAATGTGGCTCATGTCGCACAGCAGCACCGCGCCCACCTCGTCGGCAATGGCGCGGAAGGCGGCGAAGTCCCACAGCCGCGAATAGGCGGTGCCGCCGCAGATGATGAGCTTCGGCTTGTGCTCGCGTGCCTTGGCGGCAACCTCCTCCATGTCGATCAGCTCGTCGCCCTGACTCACGCCGTAGGAGACGACATTGAACCATTTGCCGCTCATGTTGACGGGGGAGCCGTGGGTGAGGTGCCCGCCTGAATTGAGATCGAGCCCCATGAAGGTGTCGCCCGGCTGGAGCAGCGCGAGGAACACCGCCTGGTTCATCTGGCTGCCGCTGTTGGGCTGTACGTTGGCGAAGTTGCAGCCGAACAGCTTCTTAGCGCGCTCGATAGCGAGCGTCTCGACCACGTCGGCATAGTCGCAGCCGCCATAATAGCGCTTGCCGGGATAGCCCTCGGCATATTTGTTGGTAAAGACGCTGCCCGTGGCCTCGAGCACCGCGCGGCTGGCGATGTTCTCGCTTGCGATCAGCTCGATCTTGTCCTGCTGGCGCTTGAGCTCCTTGCCGATCGCGGCCGCGATCTCTGGGTCGGCGGTGGCGAGGTCGTCATGCCAGAAGCCGTGCATCGGGTCTGTGGAGAGATTGGGCTGGGTGCTCATTGGTGGGTCTCGATGTGATCGGGGTCTATGGGCGGATTGCCGAGCTTGGCGACACGGCGCTGATGACGCCCCTGGGGGTCGCGCACGTCGGCAAATTCAGTCTTCAAGAAGGCAGTTACGCACGCCTTGGCCATTTCGATGCCGATGAGCCGCGCGCCCATGGCGATGCAATTGGCATTGTTGTGTTCGCGCGCGAGCGTGGCAGAGAGCGGCTCCGAGACGAGCGCGCAGCGCAAGGCGGGGTGGCGATTGACCGCCATCGAGATGCCGATGCCGCTGCCGCACAGCGCGATGCCGAACTGCACGGTGCCCTCGGCGATCACTTCTGCAAGCTTGTAACCATAATCGGGATAATCGACGCTCTCGCCGGGATCGGGGCCGAGATCGGCCACCTCATGGCCCTCGTCCATGAGCCATTCGGCCAGGTCCGCCTTCAAATCGGTGGCGGCGTGATCGGAAGCGATGGCGATGCGCATGTCCGCTACATAGCCAGCGTTCCGCCGGGACGCCAGTGCGGGCGGTTGCCTTTTCTACCGCCGGAAACGCGGGCGGTGCCGGCTCAGGTTTCGCTCGAGCTTTCGTTCTGGCGCTGTCTGGCAAGATGCGCCTCGAGGCGCGCGCGCAGGTCTTGCTGCGCTGGCCCGAGCAGCGCGAGCGATTCGTCGAGATAGGCCTGATTGGCATCGGCGAAGCTTTTGGCCCCCAGGATCGCGGGGCTGAGCTCGAAATAACGCTTCCCGCTTGGGGTCTCGACGAAAGCGAGGATATCGGCGAGCTCGCCGCGCGTGAAAAGCTCGGCATAGGCGGTGATCATGCCGTCCATGATGTCTGGAATGTGCTTGCGCAGCACCCCTTTCGACTGGGCGGTGTAATCGAGGATCCACTGATCGAGGATCGCGATCGCCCCTGGATCATCGCTCGGCAATGAAGGCGCGATGGCGGAGCGCATCTGCGTCACCGTCTGGTCCATCGTCGCGAAGAACAGCGCCTCGCGCTGCTCCGGGGGATAGCCAAGATCGACGATCCGTGTCGCAAGCGCGTGGGCGGCTGGATCGACGCCGGTCGCAGCTGGCGGGGCGGGGCGCTCCTGCGCCGAGGCTAGCGCCGGGGCAAGAAGGAAGGCGAGGGCGATCAGGGCGGGGCGTAGAATCATGGGGCCATGGTGACCGCCGGTCGCATGTTTGGCAAGGCGCGCGTCAGCGTTTGGGCAATTCGAGCTGCGCGGCGAGCCAATCCCACAAGGCGTTGATTTCCTGTGCGGCCTTGCCCTCGGGCTCGATCTCGGCAGCGGTTTCGCCCTTGGCCGAGGAGCGATGAAAAGCGGCGCGATCACCCAGCTCTACCGGGCAGATCTCGAGGCCGAGCCCGCGCGCCGCCTCGCGCGCCTCTTCGGCCAGAACCGTGGCACCGGCGGGCACCGAATTGAGCACAACGAAAGCGGGCCTGCTCGCAAAGCTGACAAGGTCTGCGATAGGTTCGAGCGCAGCCAGATCGAAAGCGCGCGGCTTGGTGGGGATCAGCACCATATCAGCCTGCTTGATCGCCTCGCGTGCGGCGGCATCGGCATGGGGCGGGGTGTCGATGACCATGAAATCAACCCCGTTCTTCTTCGCGCTCTCGATCGTGCGGGTCAGGCGGGCGGGGGGCGCTGTGACGACCACGGGGAGAAAATCGCCCCGCCAGTCCGACCATGCAGCAGCGGTCGCCTGCGGATCGGTATCGATCACGCAAGCTTCATAACCCGCTTGCGCCGCGCGCGTTGCGAGGTGGACCGCCAGCGTGGTCTTGCCCGAGCCACCCTTCTGGCTGGTTATGGCAATGGCGATCATATTGCTCGCTACCTCGAAGATTTAAGCGTTACGCGCTTGCCACGGCCTCACGCCAAGCATGGCCGTCTGTCACCTGATGCAAACCCACGATCTTGCCATTTTCAACAAACCAGAAATGGGCAAATCTCGCCTCGACCGGTTTGCCGGTTGCTTTGGCCTTCCCAACGTAAACACCGTAGCCGATGATTGCATCGTCAGTGGCCACGAAATGCTCGACCTCCGAACGCATTTCGTAGTGCTGTCCGATCACACCCCAGCAGCTTTGCATCATCGTCTCGAGGCTGGGATACACTCCGCCAATTCCGAACGGCAGATTGGGCGTTATGTCTCCCCGAAAATCGGGATGGAGGATCTCCGTGAGGGTGGCGCCATCCCCAGTACGAAGAGCCGTATACAGCTTCTCGCCCAGTTCAAAATTGCCAGACATGACGCCCCTTTTCGATGATCATTGATCCAGAAAGCTGCGCATCTTCCGGCTGCGCGAGGGGTGCTTGAGCTTCCTCAACGCCTTGGCCTCGATCTGCCGGATGCGCTCGCGCGTCACCGAGAACTGCTGGCCGACCTCCTCGAGCGTGTGATCGGTGTTCATCCCGATGCCGAAGCGCATCCGCAGCACGCGCTCCTCGCGCGGGGTGAGGCTGGCGAGCACGCGGGTGACGGTTTCCTTGAGGTTCGCCTGGATCGCGGCATCGACCGGGATGATCGCGTTCTTGTCTTCGATGAAATCGCCAAGGTGGCTGTCTTCCTCGTCCCCGATCGGCGTCTCGAGGCTGATCGGTTCCTTGGCGATCTTCATCACCTTGCGCACCTTCTCGAGCGGCATGGAGAGGCGCTGCGCCATCTCCTCCGGCGTCGGCTCGCGGCCTTCCTCGTGGAGAAACTGGCGCGAGGTGCGAACGAGCTTGTTGATCGTCTCGATCATGTGGACCGGGATGCGGATGGTGCGTGCCTGATCGGCGATCGAGCGGGTGATCGCCTGCCGGATCCACCAGGTCGCGTAGGTCGAGAACTTGTAGCCGCGGCGATACTCGAACTTGTCCACCGCCTTCATCAGGCCGATATTGCCTTCCTGAATGAGATCAAGGAATTGCAGGCCGCGATTGGTGTATTTCTTGGCGATGGAAATCACCAGGCGCAAATTGGCCTCGACCATTTCCTTCTTCGCGATGCGCGCCTCGCGCTCCCCTTTTTGCACCATGTTGACAATCCGCCGGAACTCGGGGAGCGCCATGCCTGTCTGCGCAGCGATGTCGGTGATTTCGGTGCGGATGCGCTCGATCGCGTCGGCTTCCTTCTCGGCGAAGGCGGCCCACTTCTTGTCCTTGTTCGCCTTCTCGACAATCCAGGCATCGTCAAGCTCGTTGCCGACATAGCCGCCCAGAAAATCGATCCGCTTGATCTTGTGCCTCTCGGCGAGGCGGAGCATCTGGCCGCCGAGCGCGGTCAGCCGGCGGTTGAAGGCGTAGAGATTGTCGACCAGAAACTCGATCTTAGTCGCGTGGAACTGCATCGATTCCACCTCGGCGGTGAGCTGTTCGCCGAGTTCCTCGTATTTCTGTTCCTTGGCCTTGGGGAAGGCCTTGCCCGCCGCGAGCGTGTCGACACGCTCTGCCTGGAGCTTCTCGAAGGTGTTGAAGAGCTTGGTGATGCGCGCGAAACGCTCGAGCGCCTCGGGCTTGAGCGCGGCTTCCATCTGCGCAAGGCTGAGGGTGTTGTCCTCCTCCTCATCGTCGTCGCGCTTGGAGGCGCCTTCCTCGCCGTCCTCGTCCTCGCCTTCCTCCTTGTGATCCTCGACCTCGTCATCCTCGCGAATGGTCGGGCCGGCGGTCTCCTCGGAGATCGTGCCGTCGTCGTCCTCGTTGTCCTCCTCCATCTTGTCGGGGGGAGGTTCCTTGGAAAGCATGGCGTCGAGATCGAGGATCTCGCGCAGCTGCATATCCTCGTTGTTGAGCGCCTCGGACCACTGGATGATGGCGTGGAACGTGATCGGGCTCTCGCACAGGCCCATGATCATCATGTCGCGGCCCGCCTCGATCCGCTTGGCAATGGCAATCTCGCCCTCGCGGCTCAGCAGTTCGACTGCGCCCATCTCGCGCAGATACATGCGCACCGGATCATCGGTCCGCTCGCCGGTGGCGGCCTTCTTGACGGTGGCCTTGGTGTCCTTGCGCGCGTCCTTCTTGGCGTCGGGCTCATCGCCGTCATCCTCGTCGTCGTCGCCCGACATCTCCTCGACCTCGGCTTCCGCCTCGGCCTCGGCTTCTGCCTCCTCGTCACTCTCGACGATCTGCACGCCCATCTCGGAGAGCGCGGTCTGGATGTCCTCGATCTGATCCGGGCTCATCTCGCCCGAGGGGAGCGCCTCGTTGAGTTCGTCATAGGTGATGTAGCCGCGCTTCTTTGCCTTGCTCATCAGCTTCTTGATCGACGCCTCGTTGAGGTCGATCAGCGGCGCATCTTCTTTTTCCTGCGTTTTGACACTCGAAGCCATGAAACCTTGTAAACCCGTTCTTGTTCAAGGCGCGTGACCGCGATCCTTGAAGCTTATTGCCGTTCCCGATGAAGCGCGATCAGGCCGCTTCACCCTTGCTTGCCGGTGCGCCGCTCGGTGTGTCCGATTGTCCGCCGCCGGCCTTCCTGCGCCCGAATTGCTTCGCCCGCTCCTCAATCTCGGTAAGCCGTGCGCGCAGCCTCGCCTGTTCCGCGAACGCGGCTTCGGGATCGGCGTCAAACCGATGCACCGTCGCCTTGAGCGCAGCCTCAATGGCCGGCCTTTCAGCCAGCAACGCCACAGCTTCAGCCAATTCCTCGCGCGCATCACCGGGGGGAGTGCCTTCTCGCAGGAAGGCGAACTTCAGATGTGCCGGTGGGGCAGGATAGCCGATGTCGCCGAATATGGCCTGTGATCCGTGCGAATCAAGCGTTTCCATCACATCGATGAGGATGTTGACCCCGTTGGCGAAGGATTCATCGGCAATCGAGAGATCGGTAAGGTGCTCGAGGTGGCGTTCGATCTCGCGCGGATGGAGCAGAAGACCGTGTACGACAGCGCGCTGCAGTCCCTCGTCGCGCTCGCCAGAACCGATGCGCACCAGCGCCTCTCGCGATTCGGCACGGGCGCGCTCGAACGGTTCATAGCCAGGCTCGTAGGCAAGGCCGGTCCGGTAATTGTCGTTGTCGGCCCGCGTGAAGCGGCGCGAAAAAGTCTTGAGCGGCGACTTTGGAAAAGCGAAGTCGGAAAAGCGCTTGAGCAATTCGCGCCGATAAAGCGCGCGCACGTCACCATCCTCGATCCGCCCCACATGCTCCATCAGCCGCGCCTTGAGCCCGGCCTTGGCCTCGGGGCTGGCGAGCGGCTGAGCCGCGCGTTCGAACTCCCACAGCGCCTCGATCAGGCCTTGCGGCTTGGCGAGGAGCTCTGCCATCGCCTTCGCGCCGCGGGCTTTCACGAGATCGTCGGGATCGAGCCCGCCCGGCAGGCGCACTATGGCGAGCGATCGCGAAGGGGCCAGCATCGGCAGGGCCCGGCCGATCGCGCGCATTGCCGCACGCTGGCCCGCCGCATCGCCATCGAAGCACAGCACCGGCACCTCGGCCATGCGCCACAGCAGTTCGAGCTGCGTCTCGGTAAGCGCGGTGCCGAGCGGGGCGACCACGTCTTCAATTCCGGCTTGTGCGAGCGCGACCACGTCCATGTAGCCTTCGACCACCACCACTCGGCCCGTCTTGCGCGAAGCGGCGGCGGCGCGGTGATGGTTGTAGAGCGTGCGCCCCTTGTCGAACAGCGCAGTGTCGGGCGAATTGAGATATTTGGCGATGCCCTCACGCTTATCGAGAATGCGACCGCCAAACGCGATCACCCGCCCGCGCGCATCCTGGATCGGCAGCATCACGCGCCCGCGGAAGCGGTCATAGGCCGCGCCGTCCTCGGCGATGATCCGCATGCCCGTCTCGGCGAGCATATCGGGCGGCAGGTGCGACAGGGCCTTGGCAAGCGCCTGCTTATCGTCCGGTGCATAGCCGAAGCCAAAGGCGCGGATCGTCGCTTCGCTCAGCCCGCGCCGGTGCAGATAATCCAGCGCCGCACGCCCGCCTTCGGACTTGAGGTTGCCGGCAAACCACTCCTGCGCGGCGCTCGTCACATCGACCAGTTCGGCGCGCTTTTCCGCCTTTCGCGCAGCCATCGGATCGGGCGCGGGCACTTCCATACCGGCCTCTTCGGCAAGCGCCTTGACCGCGTCCATGAATTCGAGCCCGCGCTGCTCGATCATCCAGCTGATCACATCGCCATGGGCGCCGCAGCCGAAGCAGTGATAGAAGCCCTTCTGGTCGTTGACGTAGAAGCTGGGCGATTTCTCGTTGTGAAACGGACAACACGCCTTCCACTCGCGCCCCGCGCGCGTGAGCTTGGTCGTGCGCATCACCACGCTCGAGAGCGTGATGCGCGCGCGCAGCTCGTCCTTCCATTGCGGGGTGATCGTCATTGGCTGAAGGTGCGCCCGAAGTGCGCAGGGTTCAAGCGTGGCTTGTGGGTATGTCTGTGGTCAGGAAAGCGCCTGCTTGACGAGCCCGCTCGCGAGCTTGCCGTCGACCAGGGCGCCGTGGCGCGCCTTGAGCTCGGCCATGACCCGGCCCATGTCGGCCATTGAGGAAGCGCCAAGATCGGACTTGATCGCCTCGATCGCGGCCTTCGTCTCGGCCTCGCTCATCATTTGCGGGAGAAATTCCTCGATCACGCCAAGTTCGGCCTCCTCGATTGCGGCCAATTCCTCGCGCCCGCCCTGGCGATAGAGCTCGATCGATTCGCGCCGCTGCTTCGCCATCTTCTGAAGCACGCCGATCACCATCGCATCGTCGTCGATTTCCTTGCTGCTGGTACGCTCCTCGATGTCGCGATCCTTGATCTTGGCCGAGATTTGGCGAAGCGTTGCGAGACGCTCCTTCTCCTTGGCTTTCATCGCGGTGATGGTGGCGGCCTTGATGTCGTCTCTGATCATGGTGTGTGAGCTTCGTTTTCTGGTGGAAGAGTGAGAAGGCGCGCTCCCTAACGCATTGCCGGGCGCGCGCCTAGGTTGACGCGCGCATGGTCGAGGTCTAGCGCCTGAGACTTAGCACGCATCGCTGGAACTTTTACTGATCGGAGCGCCTCATGGCTCTTGCCGCTTCTTCTCCTGCGCAACCCTCGGGCGCAACCGGCTGCCTCGTCCTGGCGGACGGCACCGTGATCTGGGGCAAGGGCTTTGGCGCGGCCGGTTCGGCGGTGGGCGAGGCCTGTTTCAACACCGCGATGACGGGTTATCAGGAGGTGATGACCGATCCTTCCTACGACAGCCAGATCGTCACCTTCACCTTCCCCCATATCGGCAATGTCGGCGCAAACGAGGAGGACGTCGAATCGCGCGGTTTGGGCGCTGTCGGCCTGGTGGTGCGCGAGGAGATCACCCCGCACTCGAACTTTCGCGCGCAGAGCGAGTTCGTTGACTGGTGCGGGGCGAACGGGAAGATCGGCCTTTCAGGCATCGATACCCGCGCGCTCACCCGCCGCATCCGCACCGGCGGCGCACCCAATGCGGTGATCGCGCACGACCCGGCCGGACGGTTTGACATCCCTGCGCTGGTCGATCAGGCGCGCGGCTGGTCCGGGCTTGAGGGGCTTGACCTGGTCCCCAACGTCTCGCGCGCCGAGAGCGAGGACTGGACCGGCGGGCATTGGCAACTGGGCTTCGGCTACGGGGAGGGCGGCGCCGCGCGCCCGCACGTGGTCGCGATGGATTTCGGCGCCAAGGACAACATCTTCAGGAGCCTCGTGCGCGCGGGCGCCAAGGTGACGGTGGTCCCCGGGCGCGCTGCGTTCGAGGAGATCATGGCGCTGCGCCCCGATGGTGTGTTCCTCTCCAACGGTCCCGGCGATCCGGCGGCGACGGGAGAATATGCGGTGCCCGTCATTCAGGCGCTGCTCGAGGCGGACGTGCCACTGTTCGGCATCTGCCTTGGCCACCAGATGCTCGCGCTGTCCGCAGGCGCGAAAACGATCAAGATGCATCAGGGCCATCGCGGCGCGAACCACCCGGTCCAGCGAATCGGCGAAGGCTGGGGGGAGACCGACGGCCTCGTCGAGATCACCTCGATGAACCACGGCTTTGCGGTCGACGCTGATAGCCTGCCAAAGACGGTGGAGCAGACCCATGTCAGCCTGTTCGACGGCACCAATTGCGGCATCGCGATCAAGGGCAAGCGCGCCTTCGGGGTGCAATATCATCCCGAGGCCTCGCCCGGGCCGCAGGACAGCTTCTACCTGTTCGAGAAGTTCGTGGGGGGGCTGGGGTGATAACGAAAGCGGTGCGGCTCATCCTTTCCGCTCTCGTTGTCGCGCTCAGCAGTTGCACGGCCGAGGCATCCGCCCAGATCCCCGCGATGACCCCGCCGCCGCTCGCTGAATGGCCCGGGGTCGAGATCGTCGAGGGCGTTGCGTTTCAGGGCGATGGCTCGGTCACGGTCAGCGAGGGGCCCGGCGGCATTCCCGTCATCAGCTTCTGGCGCCCGATCCTGTTTCGCGAGGAAACCGACAAGCCGATCGCGGCGCGGATGGATTGCAAGGTCGTCGCTGCGGATGGCGCTTTCAGCAAGGATGCGTTTGATCCGGCCGCGCTCCATGAAGCGATCGCTGAGACGCGCGCCGCGCAGGGCTATGTCGATTTCGACCGACGCAGCGACGAGCGCGATCACGTCCGCCGGCTCGACGTTGTCAGCCTGCGCAAGGATCGGCGCGAGCGCGCGGTGCTCTCCTACATTCTCGTGCGCGATGGCGAGCGGCTCGTCGATATCCGTCGCAACTGCACCTTCATTTATCGCGGCGGGATCTCCCGCCCCGATGTAATTCCGTTTCTCGATCGCTACACCAGAGTGAGCTTCGCGTTCGAACCGAACGACGGCTCCCCGCCACGACAGGACCGCTGATGCCCAAACGCACCGATATCTCCTCGATCCTCGTGATTGGCGCGGGGCCGATCATCATCGGCCAGGCGTGCGAGTTCGACTATTCGGGCACGCAGGCGATCAAGGCGCTCAAGGAAGAGGGCTACCGGGTGATCCTGGTAAACTCCAATCCGGCAACGATCATGACCGATCCCGAGTTTGCCGATGCGACCTATGTCGAGCCGATCACGCCCGACATCGTGGCCAAGATCATCGCCAAGGAGAGGCCCGATGCGCTGCTGCCGACGATGGGTGGGCAGACGGCACTGAACTGCGCATTGAAGCTCGACGAGATGGGCGTGCTCGCGGAATACGGCGTCGAGATGATCGGGGCCAAGGCGGATGCGATCGACAAGGCGGAGAACCGCCAGCGCTTCCGCGAGGCGATGGACGCGATCGGGCTCGAGAGCGCCCGCTCGGGCGTTGCCACTACGATCGAGCAGGCGCGCGAGGTGCTCGAGCGCACCGGGCTGCCGGCGATCATCCGCCCCTCCTTCACGCTCGGCGGAACGGGCGGGGGCATCGCCTACAACCGCCAGGAATTCGACCAGATTGTCGCCGAAGGCCTTTCCGCCTCGCCCACCACCGAAGTCCTGATCGAGGAATCGCTCCTCGGCTGGAAGGAATTCGAGATGGAGGTGGTGCGCGATGCCAAGGACAACGCGATCATCATCTGCTCGATCGAGAATGTCGATCCGATGGGCGTGCATACCGGCGATTCCATCACTGTCGCCCCGGCGCTCACGCTGACCGATAAGGAATACCAGATCATGCGCTCGGCGAGCATCGCCGTGCTGCGCGAGATCGGGGTCGAGACGGGCGGCTCAAACGTTCAGTTCGCGGTGAACCCGGCCGATGGTCGCCTGATCGTGATCGAGATGAATCCGCGCGTCTCGCGCAGCTCGGCGCTGGCATCGAAGGCGACCGGCTTTCCGATCGCGCGCGTCGCGGCGAAGCTCGCCGTGGGCTATACGCTCGATGAGCTCACCAACGAGATCACCGGGGCAACACCTGCGAGCTTCGAGCCCACGATCGATTACATCGTCACGAAGATCCCGCGATTCGCCTTCGAGAAATTCAAGGGCACCGAGCCCAATCTTTCCACCGCGATGAAATCGGTCGGCGAGGTGATGGCGATCGGGCGCAGCTTCCCTGAATCGATGCAGAAGGCGCTGCGCGGGCTGGAGACCGGGCTCGACGGGTTCAACCGCGTGCCCGAGCTCGAGGGCGTTTCGCGCGAGGTCATCGTCGCCTCGCTCAGCCGCCGCACGCCCGACCGTATCCTCAAGATCGCGCAGGCCTTCCGCGAGGGACTGAGCGTCGAAGACATCAACGCCGTGACCGGGTTCGACCCCTGGTTCCTGCGCCAGATCGAAGCAATCATTGCGGCCGAGCGTGAGGTGCAGGCAGACGGATTGCCCAACGATGCGGCTGCCTTGCGCCGCCTCAAGGCGATGGGCTTTTCCGACCAGCGCCTCGCCACCCTCGCGGTGCGCTCGGTCGGAGTGAAGGGTGGGCTGGCCGAGACGCAGGCGAAGCGCTCCGGGCTGCTGCACGATGCGCTCCAGGCGATGGCGGGCGCAACCAGCGCCGAGGAGGTGCGCAAGCTTCGCGAAAGGCTCGGTGTGCTTCCGGTGTTCAAGCGGATCGACAGCTGCGCCGCCGAGTTCGAGGCGATCACGCCCTACATGTATTCGACCTACGAGGCCCCGTCCTTCGGCGAGGCCGAATGCGAGGCCGATCCGAGCGACCGGCGCAAGATCGTGATCCTGGGCGGCGGGCCGAACCGGATCGGGCAAGGGATCGAATTCGACTATTGCTGCGTCCACGCCTGCTTTGCCCTTGCCGAAGCCGGGTTCGAGACGATCATGGTCAATTGCAATCCGGAAACCGTCTCGACCGATTACGACACTTCCGACCGGCTCTATTTCGAACCGCTCACCGCAGAGGACGTGCTCGAGATCCTGCGGGTCGAGCAGCGCCGCGGCGAGCTCGTTGGCGTGATCGTCCAGTTCGGAGGACAGACTCCTTTGAAGCTCGCGCAGGCGCTTGAGGATGCGGGCATCCCGATCCTCGGCACCAGTCCCGATGCGATCGATCACGCCGAGGATCGCGAGCGTTTTGCCAAGCTGGTCAACAAGCTCAAGCTCAAGCAACCCGAAAACGGCATAGCCTACACCCGCGACGAAGCGGCGGCCGTGGCGGCGCGGATCGGCTATCCGGTCCTGCTTCGCCCGTCTTTCGTGCTCGGTGGACGGGCGATGGAGATCGTCGATTCCGAAGCCCAGCTCGATGACTACATCAACACTGCGGTCACGGTATCCGGCGATAGCCCGGTGCTGGTCGATCAGTATCTGCGCGATGCGATCGAGTGCGATGTCGATGCGTTGTGCGATGGCGAGGAAGTGCGCATCGCGGGTGTCATGCAGCACATCGAGGAAGCGGGTGTCCATTCGGGCGACAGCGCATGCACCCTGCCGCCCTATTCGCTGGCTCCGCAGATCATAGCCGAAATGGAACGCCAAACCGAGGCGCTCGCCCACGCGCTCAAGGTGCGCGGGCTCATGAACGTGCAATTCGCGGTCAAGGACGGCGAGATCCATCTCATCGAGGTCAATCCCCGCGCAAGTCGCACCGTGCCGTTCGTCGCCAAGGCGATCGGGCAGCCAGTCGCCAAGATCGCCGCGCGCGTGATGGCGGGGGAAATGCTCGCAGGGTTTGAGCCCTTCAAGCGCGATCTGCCCTACATGGCCATCAAGGAGGCGATCTTCCCGTTCGCTCGCTTCCCCGGCTCCGACCCTGTGCTCACGCCCGAGATGAAATCGACCGGCGAGGTGATGGGGATCGACCGGAGCTTCGAGGCCGCCTTCCTGAAGTCTCAGATGGGGGTGGGCATGAACCTGCCGCGCGAGGGCACGGTGTTCATCTCGGTCAAGAACTCGGACAAGCCGGTCATACTTCCTGCCGTCGCCTCGCTGATCGAGCGGGGCTTTCGGGTGGTCGCGACAACCGGCACGCAGATTTATCTCGCCGAGCACGGGCTTGCGGTAGAACAGATCAACAAGGTTGCAGAGGGCCAGCCCCATATCGTCGACAAGATCATCGACGGCGAGATCGCCCTGATCTTCAACACAACCGAGGGATGGCAATCGCTGCTGGACAGCAAATCGATCAGGGCCTCGGCACTTGAGAAGAAGGTGCCGGTCTACACCACCGCCGCCGCTTCGCTGGCCGCTGCCGCCGCGATTGCCGCGATCGCGCCGAGCGATCTTGCAGTCCGGTCGCTGCAGGACTATTATGGCTGAACCAGAGCACTTGACCCCCCAACATCTTTATAGCGTCCGGCTGCCTTGATTTAGGGTGGCTGCAACCGCAAACGCCCTCAAGCGAGGGCCTGCTTGCAGAGACGCGATCGAGAATAGAAAGACAAGAATGGCAACGATGGAAAAGGTTCCGATGCTCGCGGAAGGCTACGAGCGGCTGACGACCGATCTCAAGGCGCTGCGCGAGGAACGGCCGCGGATTGTCGATGCGATCGAGGAGGCTCGCGCGCATGGCGACCTCTCCGAGAATGCCGAGTATCACGCGGCAAAGGAGCGGCAGGGCCAGGTCGAGGCGCAGATCGCCGAGCTTGAGGACAAGGTCAGCCGCGCGCAGATCATCGATCCCAAGACTCTTTCGGGCGATAAAATCATCTTCGGCGCCACGGTCACGCTGCTCGACGAGGCTGACAAGCCCGTCAAATACCAGATCGTGGGCCAGACCGAGGCCGATGCCGGAAAGGGCCGGATCAGCTATTCCTCGCCGCTCGCGCGCGCGCTGATCGGCAAGCAGGTCGGCGACGAGATCGAGGTGACGGTTCCTTCGGGCGACAAGTTCTACCTGGTCGAAAAGATCGAGTTCATTTGAACCCCGCAGAACCCCGGCCCCGGCGGGGGTCTCGCCTCACGTGAGCCGCTTTTCCATCGCGTAATTGTGGATCGGCACCTCGCTGCCGCCATGCTCGATGGTGAAATCGCGGCGATGGAGCGTCTTGTATCCCGCTCGCTCGAAGGCGGGGCGCGCAAGCTCGCTCGCCTCGGTGAACAGGCGCTCGATGCCCCGGGTGCGGGCCTGGTGTTCGGCATGAGCGAGCAGTTCGTCGGCGATGCCAAGGCGGGTGTGCGCGGGCGCGCAGTAAAGCATATCGAGATGCCCCTGATGGCTCGGATCTTCCTCAAGCAGGGCATAGGCGATCGGATCGTCCGCATGGTCTGCGGCGACAAAGATCAACGCGCCGCTATCCGCTCGCTCGATGAACCGATCCGCCCGCATGGGCCGGGCGGCCCAGGCTTCCACCTGCTGCGCGCTGTATCGCCGGGCACCGATGGCCCGGATGGCATCGATGGTCAGCCGAGCAAGTGCACGGGCGTCTTCGTTGCGAAAGGGACGGATCGCGTATGCCATGGTGCGAAAGCGCGGCGCCCTTTCAGCCCCCGTCAGCGCCCTGTCAGCCCTCGGGCGTCAGCAGCTTGTGGATGTGCACGACCACATACTTCATCTCAGCATCATCGACCGTGCGCTGCGCCTGAGCGCGCCACGCCTCGACCGCCGCATCATATGAACTGAAGACGCCAACGACATGCAGGCTCTCAGGGTCCTGAAATTCGAGGCCGCGCGGGTCCCTGACCCTGCCGCCCATGACGAGATGCAGGCGCTGGGGCGGGGTGGTTTCTTCCATGGTTTTGGTCTTCCTCGGATGCGATTGGCAATTGCGCGTAGCCCATAGCCGAGCATGCGCTCATCGCAACCCTTGCGGGTATCGCGAAGGAAGGGGCCAAGCGCCGTGTAGGGCGCAAGCAGGGCGCCGGATCAGCCGGTTAGTCGATCAGCCACAGAACGCACCGCGCGGGTGGCGCGATGGCGGGTGCGCTCACCCACGCTGCGCGCACTTTCTGCGGCATCGACAGCGGCATGCTCGGCGTCGCGCCTGACCTCGCGGGCCCTCTTTACGGCGCTCTCGGACATGTCCTCGACCGCCATCTGTCCGGCACGGGCGGTATCGAGCGCCTCCTCGATCAGCCGCGCGCCATAAGCGACGATCGAATCCGCGAGCAGCGCGCCAAACGCTGCGCTGCGCTTCTTTGCAGCAGTGCCGACCGTCTTGGCAGTGCCGCCTACAGCGCCAACGGCAGCGCCCTTGGCAGCGTTCGCAGCGCCTTCGGCCGCAGTAACGGCAGCCTTGCGACCGGACCGCGTCATCAGGCCGATAGCGATCCCCAGCGCGATCGCGCCGCCGATCACGGTGAACGGGTTATCCTTGACGAACCGCCCAGCAGCACCAGCGGCCTCGCGCGCTTCATCCGCCATGGTGCGCTCGGCGATGCGGCGTTCATTCGCCTCGATCTTGGCCCGCAGGGCATCGCGCGAATTGGTATCGGGATTCGGGTTTGAGCTGTCGGACATCGGTCTCTCCGATTGATAAGATTTAACTGCCAAGCTTGCGCGTGGCGTCGCAGGGTGCAGGGTTGGAGGCGGGGTGGTCCGCTGCGGCGTCAGCATCCACATTTGCGCTTTGGCCGGGGCTTGCGAGGTCTGGTTCGTCTTCGGTCTCACCAGTTTCGACGCCCACCCATTCAAGGATGGTATCGCGCGAGAACCACACAATCAACGCGGCGACGAGGGCCGCGATCCCGGAGCGATTGGCGCTTGCTCCTGCGGCGGCGACTTCCATGGTGTCCTTGAGACCAAGGCTCACCCGTTTGGATAGCGGACCGGTCAGGCGCTCGAGCAGGCCCTTGCGCGAAAGGGCACCCTTGGCATGCTCGAGATCGGCGAGGAAAACCGCCCGCGCAGCGTCGCGCAGTTCGCGATCCTCGATAAATTGATGGGGCAACCGGGTCATGCAGCCGAAGTCTCCCGCGGGCCGGGCTTGGCATTCGCATTATCGAACATAGCAGCCACACGCCGAACCTTCACCACCGCTCGCCACAGGAACAGTCCCGTTCCGCACAGCAGGACACCCACCACGATCGCAATCGCTCCCCAGATCGTCACGAACGGGGCGAGCGCGATCACGAAGCCGACCGCCAGCGCGATGATCGCAATGTGAAGAAGGACCAAGGCAAGGACTACGAAAGCAAGGGCGCTGGCAAGGTTCCTGCCGGTCAGCGCCACTCGGGTCCTCTGAAAGCCGAATTCGGCCTCTGCGTAGGTGCGCGCATTGTCGATCAGGGCAGCGACCTTTTCGACCATCGATTCCTCGATCGGCGGCGGTTCCTCGATTGGCGGCTCACCGGGCGGAGCGCGATCTTCGCCGCCCGCCGCCGACGTGTGATTGATCGCAGCAGCGCGCTGCGGACCGGCAGTGTCCGCCTCGTCCTGTGTCTCAGGCTGCAACATCAGCGCGCAGTCTCCCAGCTAACGGATGCGCGGCCAGTTATGCTGAATAGACCGCGCAAGGCTGCAAAACAGGCGATCAGCCGCGCGGCCCCCGCAACATGCGCGCCAGCATGAACCCGGCGATTGCTGCCATCCCGACTGCAACGCCAGGGCTGCGGCGCACGAACTCGCGCGCATCATCGCCCAGTTCGTCAACGCTCTTGGCCTCGAGCTTGGCCGAGGTTTCAGCCAGGGTGCGCGAGGCCGAGCGGGCATAATCGCCATATTGCTCGCCAAAGCGCTCGTCGATCGTGGCGGCGCTTTCGCTCACCATCTGGCCGAGCGAGGACAGGCCATCGCTCGCGGCAGCCTTCGCATCAACGGCCAGCGTGCCCGCGCGAGCCTTGGCCTTTTCGCCATAGACGCGTGCTTCACTCATCAAATCATCTCCCTTGGCCTTTGCCTCGCCACGCATCGCATCGGCACGGCCGGCAGCCTCGCTGCGCAACGCTGCCGCCGCAGCCTTCGCTTCGTCGATCGCGGCGCTGAACCGTTCCTTAGCTTCTGCGGTTCCGCCCTTATTGGCGGCTCCTGCCTTGACCGGATCGGCCTTTTCCGCCTTGCCTGCCGCCTTCGCGGCGCCGCCGTTGACCGGACTTGATTTCTTTGCGCCACTCTTGGGTGCCGCTTTGGCCGCGGGCGTTTTCGGCTTCGTCTTGGTTTCGCTGGTTGCTTTGTTGTCTGCCATGATCGTTCTTCTAAACCCTTGCTTGCGGTTTGTCTGCGTCGCTCTCGCCAACTAAAGTTGGAACCTTCGCTTGCGCATCATGTAACCCACGCTTGCGCCCATAGTGCGGCGCGCATAGGGGGTGCGTCAAGCAGCGCGGTTCCAAGGCGTGTGCGGCGCTTCTCGATGTACCAACCCACGGGACAGGTGGCTGTTCCGGGTGTTTTACACAGATACAACACTTTGCGCTCGGAGCCAAGCATGACCGCGATCACAGACATTGCCGCCCGCGAGATCCTGGACAGCCGGGGCAATCCCACAGTCGAGGTCGATATCCTGCTCGACGATGGCAGCTTCGGCCGCGCTGCGGTGCCCTCGGGTGCCTCGACCGGGGCGCACGAGGCGGTCGAGCTGCGGGACGGCGATCCCGAGCGCTATATGGGCAAGGGCGTCCTCAATGCGGTAGCCTCGGTAAACGGCGAGATCCACGATTTGCTGGTCGGCGCATTCGACGCCGAGGACCAGCGCGACGTCGACCTTGCCATGATCGCGCTCGACGATACCCCCAACAAGGGTCGGCTGGGCGCCAATGCGATTTTGGGCGTGAGCCTCGCCGTCGCGAAGGCGGCCGCCAGTGCCAGAGGCCTGCCGCTCTATTCCTATGTCGGAGGCATCGGAGCGCATGTCCTGCCGGTGCCGATGATGAACATCATCAATGGCGGCGAACATGCCGACAATCCGATCGACATCCAGGAATTCATGATCATGCCGATCGGCGCGGGCACTCTGGCAGAGGGTGTGCGCTGGGGAGCGGAGGTGTTTCACACGCTCAAGAAGGGTCTTGCCGCCAAAGGTCTGGCAACCAGTGTCGGCGACGAGGGGGGCTTCGCACCGAACCTTGCAAGCACGCGCGCCGCGCTCGATTTCATCATGGGTTCGATCGAGCAGGCCGGCTTTAGTCCAGGTGAGGACATCGTCCTCGCGCTCGATTGTGCAGCGACCGAGTTCTTCCGCGACGGGAAATACGAGATCGCCGGCGAAGGGCTGAGCCTCGAGCCCACCGCGATGGCGGACTATCTCGCCCGGCTGTGCGCCGAATACCCGATCCGCTCGATCGAGGACGGGATGAGCGAGGACGATTTCGAAGGCTGGGCGGCGCTGACCAAGGCTATCGGAAACGATGTCCAGCTCGTCGGCGACGACCTGTTCGTGACAAATCCCGATCGCCTCGCCATCGGGATCGAGCGGGGCCTCGCCAATTCGCTGCTCGTCAAGGTCAACCAGATCGGTACGCTGACCGAAACCCTTGCCGCGGTCGATATGGCCACACGCGCGGGCTACACCTCGGTGATGAGCCACCGCTCTGGCGAAACCGAAGACGCGACGATCGCCGATCTCGCGGTGGCGACCAATTGCGGGCAGATCAAGACAGGCTCGCTCGCACGCTCGGACCGGCTGGCGAAATACAACCAGCTGATCCGGATCGAGGAAGAGCTGGGTCTCAGCGCCAGCTATGCTGGCGCGGCATGTTTCGGTTCGCTGACTTTCTGAGCATCAACCACCCGGCGCGCAGCGTTGGATACTTGAGAGCAAGCTGGAGAGAAACCCGTCCATCGCTGCCAGTCCCCGGTCACTCAGTCGAACGAGGACGCGGCGCTGATCGTCGGGATCCTGTTCGCGCACGATAAGATCACGCTGGGCAAGAATGCCGAGCCAGCGCAGCCCGGTGGTCGGCGGCGAGGCCGAACCGATGCACGCGCTTGAAACCGAGACCGGCTTGCCATCGACCTGCGCGACGTAGAGATCGAGCAGTATATCCCAGGCCGGCTCGCCGAACAGCTCGGGATCTCCGAAGATTGGACCGCGCCGACGGCGAAAGGCATAGATTTGCCGCGCGAGGTCGGCATTGCGGCGATGGGGGCCGGGCAAATCACCGGCAATGGCATTGATCGGCGCGGACAGGTCTGGAGCTGAAGGGGCGAGCGGCGGCTGGTGTTGGGGCTGCGCCTCGAAAACCCTCGGGGTGGCGGATGAGCGGCCCCATTCGGCGGACGATCCGCGCAGCTCGCGGGGCAGTTCACTGCTGGCCTCCGCTGCGAAGCCGGCGATCCTCGAAAGCGCGCCGAGCCGACCGGTGCGCAGCAGTTCGGCGATGGCGGTAAGCTGATCGGCCACCGGTCCCAAGTTGAGCGGTTGGCGGTCTGATGGGTCAGCAGGGTGGGGGTGGGGGTGGGAGTGCGAGCGGGGGTGGGATACGCCCAACGGCGCTGCATCCTCGCGCATGATCCTCACGACCTGAGCGTTGCGCGCGGGCTCTCCATTTGCGCCCTGCGTAACTCGCTCCGATCGTTCGGCCGATCCCATGCGCTTCCATGGTTCGTCTTGAGGCGCAGGCGCGTCCTTCACCGACGATCGCTTCCGGACGTGATCCTGCTGGACGTTCGATCCGAAAAGCCCCTAGCGAGCGCCGAATTGCGATCGGCCGCTCGCACATCCGTTTTCAGATCGAAAGGAACCATTGCGCCCACCTTTTTGAAGCCGGGGCGAATATCGGGCGGCGGCGCAACCTGAGCGTCGCGTCCGACTCCATTCCATGCCTGCGCTTCGTCTCCCTTTGCTAGCAAGGAGCGGGCACCCTGGCTTTAAGGGCAACTACGCTGGGTATTTTTACGAGGGCCTTTGCGGGCCATGCTCATCCGAAGCGTTCGGCAAGCTCCATCATCGTTATCGCGGCCTGAGCCGCTTCGCCGCCCTTGTTCTTTTGCGCAGGGTCCGCTCGCACCAGCGCCTGTGCCTCGTTCTCTGTGGTCAGGATGCCGTTGCCGATGGCGATGCCGTCCATTGTCAGCGCCATGATCGCGCGCGCGCTTTCGCCCGCCACGATCTCAAAATGATAGGTCTCCCCGCGAATGACGACGCCGATCGCGACAAAGGCAGCATAGTCCCCGCTCTCGGCCGCCAGCGCGATGGCGCCGGGCACCTCGAGCGCGCCAGGGACGGTCAGGACCTCGGCACTGTGCCCGGCCCGTTCGATCTGTGCCTTCGCTCCCGCGATCAGCATGTCGTTAAGATGCGAGTAGAAGCGCGCCTCGACGATCAGGATCCTTGCCATCAGTGCTGCTCCTCTTGCCCCATCGCGGGTATTTCCATGAAATCCTTGATCGTGATGCCGAAGCCTTCCAGCGCGACCAGATCAGGCCGCGAATTGGAAAGAAGGGTCATCTCGGTGACGCCGAGATCAGCAAGGATCTGCGAGCCGATCCCGATATTGCGGATCTCTTCATCGCGGGTCCACTCACCGCGCATGCCGATCCGCGTGGTGAGGACGACGATGATTCCCGAACCATGATGGCCGATCGCGCTCATCGCGCGCTGGAGCGTGTTCTGCCGGGCACCCGGCGCCCCGAGAACATCGTCGAAGATCGAGATCGGATGAACCCGCGCCAGCGTGGGTTCACCGGGCACCACCCGACCCTTCTGGAGGACATAGGCCTGATCGTTCGCGACCCGGTCGCGGTAGGTGATCAGCCGCCAAGCCCCGCCGAACTCGCTCTCGAACACATCCTCGCCGATCCGCTCGACGAGGTGATCATTGCGCATGCGGTAAGCGATGAGATCGCGGATCGTGCCGATCTTCAGATCGTGCAGTCGGGCAAACTCGACCAGATCATCGAGCCGGGCCATCGTCCCGTCTTCGTTCATGATCTCGCAGATCACCCCCGAGGGGTTGAGCCCGGCGAGCCGCGAGATATCGACCGCCGCCTCGGTGTGGCCAGCCCGCACGAGCGTTCCCCCATCGCGCGCCGCAAGCGGAAAGATGTGGCCCGGCGTCACAATGTCATCCGGGCCCTTGGTGCTGTCGATCGCGACCGACACGGTGCGGGCACGGTCTGCGGCGGAAATACCGGTGGTGACGCCTTCCTTCGCCTCGATCGAGATCGTGAAGGCTGTCTTCATCGCCTCCTTGTTGTTGCGGCTCATCGGCGTGAGACCGAGCTCGTCGACGCGGCGGCGATCGAGCGCGAGGCAGATGAGGCCGCGACCGTGCGTCGCCATGAAGTTGATCGCGGCGGGGGTCGCCATCTGCGCGGGGATGATGAGATCGCCCTCGTTTTCGCGGTCCTCGTCATCGACAAGAATGAACATGCGCCCGTTGCGCGCCTCGTTGATGATCTCCTCGATGCCGACCAGCACCGGCCGGTCCTGATTGGCGTCGAGAAAGACCTCAAGTTTCGCGAGCGTTTCGGCGGTGGGGTTCCAGTCGGGCTCAGCGCAATCGCGCAAAGTGTTGGCGTGCAGCCCTGCGGCGCGGGCCAGGCCCGCTTTGGTCATGCCGCCCGAGGCAACGAGGTCGCGCACACGTGTGATGATCGATGTGGTCATGCCGCCCGATACCACATTGTGATGTGATAGCAAGACAGTTACTCACATTGCTATCACAGTGAATGCTCGGCCGCCGCAATCAGAGTTTGGTCGGATTGGGCAAGCCGGCATAGACCGCATCGGCATCGAACGCGCGCTCGCCCTCGATCATTGTCAGCTTGGCGGGCCCTGCAGCACCCGTCGAGCCAAGATCGATCTCGCGATAGAAGCACGATTGATAGCCCACATGACAGCTCCCCGGCCCATCGATCGAGACATAAAGGATTACGGCATCCTGATCGTCATCGATCAGGACCTTCTCGATGGTCTGCGTGAAGCCGCTGTGCTCACCCTTGCGCCATAGCGCCTGCCGGCTGCGCGAGAAGAAATGCGCGTGCCGAGTCTCGAGCGTCTTCGTGAGGGCCTCTTGGTTCATGTAGCCGAGCATCAGCACGCTCTTGTCCTCGGCATTGATAACAATCGCGGGCAGCAGACCATCGGCATCGAACTTCGGCGCGAGTTCATCGCCCAGCTCGACCTGTTCGACGCTGGTGCGCTCCGAGAAGAGGGTGGTTTGTGTCATGCTGTGCTCCGACCTCGTGTCGTTCGTCTGTGTTCTGGCAATATTGGGTGCTGCAGAGCGCTTCGCAACGCTGACATCCTCGTCCCACGCGTCGCCTGCAAGGTGAGCGGCCCCCTACAGTCACCACAAGCCGAATGCCAACCTAATCTTGAGCGCTGCCAAACGCGCAGATCCGCCCCATCGCTCCTGCCGCATTAAATCGTGGCATGGTCTCCCACGGACTGATAATGATTCGCAAGGGAGGATATAATGAGCACAGCAAACCCCGAACTCGTTCTCGCCGGTGGTACGGTCCACACCCCCGCAGGCGCCGCCATCGCCGATGTCGCCGTGCGAGACGGAAGGATCATCGGCATCGGCAGCTATCCGCATGCCGGTCGCCGGATCGATTGCACCGGGCTCGACGTGCTGCCGGGCGTCATCGATTCGCAAGTCCACTTTCGCGAGCCCGGGCTCGAGCACAAGGAGGATCTCGAGACAGGGAGCATCGCCGCCGTGCTCGGCGGCATAACCGCCGTCTTCGAGATGCCCAACACCTCGCCCAACACAGACAATGCGGATCGGATCGCGGACAAGCTCGGCCGCGCGCATCACCGCATGTATTGCGATCACGCCTTCTATGTGGGCGCCACCACGGCCAACGCGCCCGACCTCGCCGAACTTGAGCGCATTCCGGGGACTGCCGGTGTGAAGGTCTTCATGGGTGCCTCCACCGGCGACCTGCTGGTGGCCGAGGACGAGCCGCTCGCCCGCGTGCTCGCCAGCGGATCACGCCGCGTCGCGATCCACGCCGAGGACGAGATGCGCATGCAATCCCGGCTCGGCGAGCGGATCGAGGGCGATCCGGCGAGCCACCCGGTCTGGCGCGACGATGAAAGCGCGATGCTGGCGACGCAGCGGATCATCCGGCTGGCGCGCGAAGCGCGGCGCCCGGTCCACATCCTCCATATCAGCACGCCCGAGGAGTTCGAATACATTGCGCAGCACCGCGACATCGCGACCTGCGAGGTCACACCGCAGCATCTTACGCTGGCCGGGGAAGAGGCCTATCCCAAGCTTGGCACGTTCGCTCAGATGAATCCGCCGATTCGCAGCCGCGCCCATCGCGAAGGGCTGTGGCACTGGCTGCGCCAGGGTGTGCCCGACGTGATCGGCTCGGACCATGCCCCGCACACACGTGAGGAGAAAGGCAAGACCTATCCGGCCAGCCCCAGCGGCATGCCCGGTGTGCAGACCCTGTTGCCGCTCATGCTTGACCACGTCGCCAAGGGGCATTTGACGCTCGAGCGGCTGATCGAGATGACCAGCACGTCGGTGCAGCGGGTTTTCGGACTCGTGGGCAAGGGGCGTATTGCTTTGGGTTACGATGCGGATTTCACGATCATCGATCGCAAAGGGAGCTTCACCATCACCGAAGAGTGGCTCGCGAGCCGCTGCGGCTGGTCGCCTTTCGCCGGGATGGAGCTGGAAGGCCGCGTGATCGGCACGATCGTGCGCGGCCACATCGCGATGTGGGAAGCCGAGCTCGCAGAAAGCGCACACGGCGAAAAGCTGCGTTTCGCGGCCGCGCTCTAAGCTGGTGGCGGACAGGGTGGGATTCGAACCCACGAAGGGCTTTCACCCTTGCCGGTTTTCAAGACCGGTGCATTCAACCGCTCTGCCACCTGTCCGATCGAGCGAGGCCCGAACAGTGCGCAGCCGATAACCGCGTGCGACCCTGCTGTCACGCTCCTTTCGAGCAACTTCCCGACACGCTCTGTCTGATGTCCATTGGCTGTTCAGACGAAGTGTGAAAGGAAGCGCGCATGCAGATTTCATGGCTGGGCGCGGCACTCGCGCTGTTCTTCACTGTCGCTGCGGCGTTGCCCGCTCAAGCGCAACCGGGTGCGCGCGACGGCATCGAGTTCGATGCCTATCTCGAGCTCCTCAAGGCCCGCGCTCGGGCCGAGGGCGTGAGCGAGGCGACCATCCGGCGCATGACCTCTAATCTCACTCCCAATCCGCGCGTGATCAGCCTTGATCAAGGGCAGCCGGGCACCGTCACGCGCCGCGGTTATCCCGACCTCGCGCCGTATATCGAGACTCATGTCAATCCGGCGAGGATCGCGGGTGGGCGGGACGTATATCGCGCGCATCGCGCCGAATTGGCCGCACTCGAACGCCAGACCGGCGTGCCCGGCTCGATCATTGTTGCCATTTTCGGTCACGAGACGAGTTATGGCCGGGTCAAAGGCGGCTTCGATCTCTCTCGCAGCCTTGCCACCCTCGCGTGGGAGGGGCGGCGGCGCGAACTCTTCGCAGACGAGTGGGTCGCGCTGATGAAGGTCGCCGAGCGTGGTTTCTCGCGCGATCAACTGGTTGGGAGCTATGCCGGCGCATTCGGCAATCCGCAGTTTCTGCCCTCGGTCTACCTCCGGCTCGCGACCGACGGGGACGGCGATGGACGGGCGGACATCTTCACCAATCGCACCGACACCTTCGCATCGATCGCGGCCTATCTGCGCGATGCGGGGTGGCGACCGGGGCAACCCTGGGGCGTGCGAGCGGCTGTGCCCGCCGGTTTCGATGTGGGAGCCTACAGGACCCGGCTCGCCGCCCCCGTCTGTCCGCGCGTGCACGAGCGGCACAGTCAGTGGAAGACGGTGCGCGAGTGGCGCGAGCTAGGCGTTCAGCCGCAACGACCGCTCGCTGACACTACGCTCGCATCGCTCTTCCAGCCCGACGGCCCAGGACAGCCGGCCTGGCTGCTCACCGGCAATTACCGGGCGATCCTCGAATACAATTGCTCGAACTATTACGCGATGAGTGTGGGGCTGCTGGCCGACGAAATCGTGAACTAGCGCGTCCGATCGCTCGCAAAAGCGCGCGCGCGATCCTATAGCGGCGCGATGAACGTGATCGAGCTTGCCCGCACGGGTCGGCGCTTGCCAGCGCTGGGTCTGGCGGGTGTCCTTCTCATCGCCACTCCGGCAGCCCTTGCGCAGGAAGCGCGCCTTCCGAGCGAGCGCGAAGCGCCGATCGCGCATCTCGTCGACATCTCGAGCGGCCAGGTGCTCTTCTCGCGTCATGCCGACCGCCGGTTCGTTCCCGCATCCGTCACCAAGGTGATGACCCTGATGCTTGCCTTCGACATGATGGAGGAGGGCACACTCGCACCGGGACGGGTCATCACCGTCTCCGAGGATATTGCCGAGGCTTGGAGCGGGGTTGGCTCGAGCATGAGGCTCGAGGCGGGCGACATGGTTAGCGTGCATGACCTGCTTATCGCGATCGCGACAGGCTCCGCCAACGATGCCTCGGTCGTGCTGGCGCAAGCGGCCGCCGGCTCAGTGGAAGACTGGACGAGGGCCATGACGGCGCGCGCGCGCGAATTGGGCCTCACCCAGAGCCACTTCGGCACGCCCAATGGCTGGCCCGATGAAGGGCGCACCTTCGTCACCGCACGCGATCTTGTCACGCTCGCAGAAGCGATCATCGAACGCCACCCCGAACGGTTCAGGACATATATCGGCCGCAAGGAAGTAAGCTATCGCGGCTTCACCCGCGTCAATCAGGACCCGCTGATCGGACGGGTTCGCGGTGGGGATGGCATCAAGACCGGCTTCACCAACGAGGCCGGCTTCGGCTTCCTCGGCACCGCCAAGCGCGGCGACCAGCGCCTCGTCGTGGTGATCGGGGGTTCGTATAGCGGTCGTGAACGCAACGCGGCCGCACGCGGGCTGGTGGAGTGGGGCTTCTCGCAATTCGAGCGCCGCGCGCTTTATGCGAAAGCCGCCAGCGTGAGCGAGGCGAGAGTGCAGAATGGCAATATGCGGGCGGTCGGCCTGGTTACCGACCGGCCCGTCATCGTCAACGTTCCGCAAGGAGCAGGGGGGGAACTCAGCCTGACCGTCCGTTACGATGGACCGCTCCGCGCGCCCATTGCGGCGGGCGAGCAAATCGCCACTCTCGTCATCACCGCGCCGGGCATGGCGCCCGCACGCGTTCCACTGGTGGCACGGGAGGAGGTCAAGGAGGCCAACCTCTTCGAGCGGATCGCAAACGGTGTCGTGGGATGGTTCACGTGAGGGGCCGCTTCATCGCGCTCGAAGGCGGGGAGGGGGCAGGCAAGTCAACCCAGGCCCGCCTGCTGGCCGAGTGGCTGGAGGACCAAGGCATGCAGGTCCTCTTGACGCGCGAGCCGGGCGGCACGCCGGGCGCGGAAGCAATTCGCGGCCTTTTGCTCGATCCGCCGGATCAGCCAGGATGGACCGGCAAGGCCGAGGCGCTGCTCTTTGCGGCGGCCCGCGCCGAACATGTCGCGCGCGCCATCCGCCCGGCGATGGAGGAGGGGACCTGGGTCGTGTGTGACCGGTTCGTCGCCTCGAGCCGGGCTTATCAGGGCGGGGCAGGGGGCCTGGGCGACGAGGCTATCCTCGCGCTTCACCGGTTCGGCAGCGATGGCCTGATGCCCGATCTCACCATCCTTCTAGAAGCGAGCGAAGCGCGTATCGCCGAGCGGCTGGCGCAGCGCGATGCGGGGAGGTCGGACGCGATCGGCGGGCGCGGGGCGAATTATCATCGCGAGGTCGCCCGGCATTTCCGGGGGATTGCCCAAGCTGAACCCGGAGCCTTTGCCATCCTAAACGCTGACGGCACCTTCGAGGCCGTGCATGCCGCGATCCGGGCTCTGGTCGAACCGCTGATCGCGGCGTCGCCCGCATGAGCGATCATTGGCCCAATCACGCCGCCATGTGGCGCGAGTGGCGCGCGGCGCTCGGCGGCGAGCGGATGCACCACGCGTGGCTGCTCGCCGGAAAACGGGGCTTGGGCAAGCGCACCTTCGCGCTCGCCGCTGCGCGCGAACTGGTCGCCGAACCGGGCATCCGCCAGCCCGAGGATCACCCCGATATCGTCCATCTCACCCATTTGCCCAAGGACGACAAGGAAGCCAAAAAGCGCGAGGAAGGAAAGCCCTTCCAGACCAAACGCAACATCGCAGTCGACCAGATCCGCGAGATGCAACGCCGGCTCACCACGCGCCCGACCCTGGGCAGCCGCCGCGCGATCATCATCGATCCCGCCGACGATCTCGAGAAAAGCGCGTCCAACGCGCTGCTCAAGAGCCTCGAGGAACCTCCGCAAGGCACCTTCTTTCTGCTTGTAGCCCATCGTCCCTCACGCTTGCTGCCGACCATCCGTTCGCGCTGCCGGATCCTCCGCTTCCTCCCTCTGGGTGAAAACGATCTCACCGACATGCTGGCCGCGCGCGGCCATCCGAGCGATCCAGATGCCCTGCGCGCGGCGGGAGGCTCTTTCGGCGCGGCGCTGCATTTCATGGAGCAGGATCTGGGCAAGGCTGCGCGGCTCATCGACGGGCTGCTGACCGGCGGAGAGCGGGGCATTATCGGGCGCAGCGAACTTGCGCGCGAAATCGGCGCGCGGCCCGATCGCCAGCGGTTGCAAGCCGTGCTCGATCTCGCACAGACGCTGGTCGCGGCCCGTGCCCGAAGCACCGAGGATCCGGTCTTTCGCGCTAAGCTGATCGAATGTCATGCGCGACTTGTCGCGCTCGCCGGGGAGGCGGTCACCTACAACTTCGATTCCGGTATCCTATCGCTCGAGATCGGCACCTTGCTTGTCGAGGCAAGCGAGGCTAGCGAGCAGCCCCATGGCGCACAGTGATCACGCGGGCGAGAGTGCCCCGTTCTACATTACCACGGCGATCTCCTATCCCAACGGTCGCCCGCATATCGGGCACGCCTATGAAGCGATAGCCGCAGATGTCGTCGCGCGCTTCCAGCGCCTGCGCGGGCGGCGCGTGCGCTTCCAGACCGGGACCGATGAGCACGGGCTCAAGATGGCGCGCAAGGCCGCCGAGCAGGGCCGCACCGCGCGCGATCTGGCAGATGAAATGTCGTCTTATTTCATGGCGATGTGCGATGCTCTTGATGTCTCGTATGATCGCTTTATCAGGACCGTGGAGGACGCCCATCACACAGCGAGCCAGGCGATCTGGCGGCGCATGGAGGCGGCGGGCGATCTCTATCTCGATCGCTACGAAGGCTGGTACTCGGTGCGCGACGAGGCCTATTACGATGAGAGCGAACTGGTCGAGGGCGAGGGCGGGGTCAAGCTCTCGCCGCAGGGCACGCCGGTTGAGTGGACCGTCGAGGAAAGCTGGTTCTTCCGCCTCTCGAACTATCAGGACCGCCTACTCGAACTCCTGCGCACTCCGGGCTTTCTCGAACCGGCAAGCCGGCGCAACGAGATGATCGCCTTCGTCGAGCAGGGCCTGCGCGATCTTTCGGTCAGCCGGACCAGCTTCGACTGGGGCGTGAAGGTGCCAGGCTCGGACGAGCACGTGATGTATGTCTGGGTCGATGCACTCACCAATTATCTGACCGGGCTCGGCTTTCCCAAGGAAACCACCGACATGGCCGATTTCTGGCCGGCGGACCTGCACCTCATCGGTAAGGACATCGTGCGCTTCCACACGATCTACTGGCCCGCCTTCCTGATGAGCGCCGATCTGCCGCTGCCGAAAAAGGTGTTCGGCCATGGCTTCCTGCTCGCGCGCGGGGGCGAGAAGATCAGCAAGAGCCTCGGCAACGTGATCGACCCGCTCGAGCTGGCGGAAACCTTCGGGGTCGACAATCTGCGCTATTTCCTGATGCGCGAAGTCGCCTTCGGACAGGACGGGAGCTATTCGCCCGAAGCCATTGTTTTACGATGCAACGCCGAGCTAGCCAACAGCTTCGGCAATCTGGCGCAGCGCACGCTTTCGATGATCGCGAAGAACTTGGATGGTGTGCTCGAACGCTTCGAGAGCGCTCCGGTCGATGATGAGCTTCGTGCAGCGGTGCTCGATGCCTGCCGCGTCCAGTTGCCGCGCGAATTCGAGGCTTTGTCGTTTTCGACCGGCATCGAGGCTTGGCTAAGGGCCGTCTACGCTTGCAATCAATATGTCGACGAACAGGCCCCCTGGACGCTGCGCACCACCGATCCTGTGCGGATGAAGGCGGTTCTCCTGACCCTGTTCATGGCGCTGCGGGATCTCGCCATCGCAATCCAGCCCCTGGTGCCGAGCAAGTCAGCAGCGCTGCTCGATCAGCTCGGTATTCCGCTGGACGAGCGCGGATTTCGCGATCTCGAGGATGATGAATGGTTCCACCGTCTGGTCGAGCGCGGTTTCAGGGTGGAGAAGCCCACCCCGATCTTCCCCCGCCTCGAACTTCCTCAAACGGTTGAGGTTAAGTGATGCTGATCGATAGCCACTGCCACCTCGAGTATAAGGGCCTCGTCGAAGACCAGCTCGGCGCGCTGCGGCGCGCGCGCGAGGCGGGTGTCGGCGCGTTCCTCAACATCTCGACCAGGCAATCCGAATGGGACCAGGTCGTCGGCACAGCCATCCGTGAGATAGACGTGTTCGCGAGCGTCGGCATTCACCCGCACGAGGCCGACAAGCACGCAGATCTCGGCCGCGGTGTGCTGTTGGCGGCGACCGAGAACCCGCGCGTGATCGGCATCGGCGAGACCGGACTCGATTATTTTTACGATCATTCGGACCGCGAGACCCAGCAGCGTCTCTTCCGGATGCACATCGATGTGGCGCGTGAGACCGGCCTGCCGCTCATCATTCACACGCGAGATGCCGAGAACGATACGTTCCGCATCCTTGAAGAGGAGATGGGGAAGGGCGCTTTCCCGGCGCTGATCCACTGCTTCACCTCGTCCGACGACTTCGCGCGCAAGGTGCTGGGCCTAGGGCTGACGATCTCGCTCTCGGGGATCGTGACCTTCAAGAATGCAAAGTCATTGCAGGAGACCGCCTCTCATCTTCCGGCGGACCGCATCATGGTCGAGACCGATAGTCCGTTCCTTGCGCCCGTGCCGCATCGCGGGCGCCCCTGCGAGCCCGCGTTCGTGGCCGACACCGCGCGGTTTCTTGCCCAGTTGCGCGGGGTGGAGCCGCAGCAATTGGCCGAGCAGACGACGCGCAACTTCTGCCGCCTCTTTACCAGGGCGATGCTTTGAGCGGGTCAGCAGCAAGGGACGTGAGGACGCGGTGAAGGTCATTGTTCTGGGGTCGGGCACGTCCACCGGCGTGCCGCGCATCGGCGGGCCCGACGGTGCGGGCGATTGGGGCGAATGCGATCCCGACGAGCCACGCAACCGCCGCACCCGCGTCTCTGTGCTGATCGAGAGCAATGAGGGCTCGCGTGTCCTGGTGGACACATCTTCCGATTGTCGCTCGCAATTGCTTGCCGCGCGTGTGACGCGGCTCGACGGCGTGTTCTGGACGCACGATCATGCCGATCACTGCCACGGCATCGATGACCTGCGCGTGCTGCGCTATGGTCGCAGCGGGCCCATACCGGGCTTCGCCTCGTCGGATACGGTGCGCCGCTTGCGCAACCGTTTCGGCTATGTCTTCGCCGGGCAGGACGGGTATGCGACCATCGTCAATCTCGACACCCTAGATCGTCTGAAAATGATCGCCGGCTTCGCGGTGGCATCGTGTCAAATGCCGCACGGCAACGGAAAGACAACCGGGTACCGCTTCGAGGCGGACGGCAAGTCGATCGCCTATTGCACCGATTACAGCGAAATCACCGAAGACATGATCGAGCTGTGCAGCGAGGTCGATGTGCTGGTCAGCGATTGCCTCAGGCGCGAACCGCATCCAACTCATGCGCACCTCGGGCTCGCGCTGGAGCTGGCAGAGCGCAGCGATGCAGCAAAGCTCGTCCTGACTCATCTCGACCGGAGCATGGACTATCGCACTCTCACGCAAGAGGTGCCCGAGCATGTCCTCGTCGGCTATGACGGGCTCGAGGTGATGGCATGAACGACACTGCATGGGTATCCATTATCGCGCTGCTCGGCTGGCTCGTGCTGGCCGCAAGCGCCTTCGCGTCGTACCGTCTGAGTTGGGGCAAGGCCGCGCAACTTGCGCTGCTGTGGCTGGCGATTTTCGGAGGGTTGTTCCTGCTCGTGCAGCTAGCTGGATTAGCCCTCTGAGCGAGGGGGCCGCCCACCAATGGCCACGGCAAAGCGGTTTTATTTTACATAATATATATTATCCATCTGCAGGTGGGAACTTCTATGACCAACCCAACCACGCCCAGGGCGATCGACCGCCTGCTCTCGATCATGGCGCGGCTGCGCGATCCTTCAAGCGGATGCGAATGGGATCTGGCGCAGGATTTCAGCACGATCGCGCCGTACACGATCGAGGAGGCCTACGAAGTCGCCGATGCGATCGAGCGGTGCGACATGGGCGACCTTCGCGACGAGCTAGGCGATCTGCTGCTCCAGGTCGTGTTCCACGCCCGCATGGCTGAAGAAGCAGATCTGTTTTCTTTCGAGGATGTTGCGCACGCTATTTCAGACAAGATGGAAGCTCGCCACCCGCACATCTTCACCGAGGCTGGTGGCGCGATGGACGAAACACGCTGGGAGAACCTCAAGGCCACGGAACGCGCCGAGAAGGGCCTGGAAAGCGCGATGGACGGGGTCGCGATCGCTCTCCCCGCGCTGATGCGTGCCGAGAAACTTCAGAAGCGGGCAGCGCGCACAGGCTTCGATTGGCCCGATCCGGCAGGTTCGCAAGACAAGATCGGCGAGGAAATTGAAGAACTTAACGCCGCAGCGGAAGAGCATGCGCGAATTGAGGAAGCGGGCGATCTGCTGTTCGCCGCCGTCAATTTTGTGCGTGCCCACGGGGTTAGTGCCGAGGATGCCCTGCGCGCGGCGAATGCGAAGTTCGAGCGGCGCTTCCGGGCAATGGAGCAACTTGCCAAAGGTACCTTTCCCGAGCTCTCCCTCGAACAGCAGGAGGAGCTGTGGCAGAAGGTCAAGAGCAAGGAATAATCGGCGCGATCCGTTTACAGCGTTTCATACTGGCCGAGCTCTTTCGGATTCAACCGAACCGTCAGCCGCCGGAGCGGTCCCTCTTCGCCCTCGCCCGCATCCTCTTCGCCGAGCACCTCGCCATGCGCATGGAGCCAGGCGATGCGGCGTCCATCCGCTAGCGGCAGCGTCACGATGAGATCACGCGCTTTCGCTGTCAGCAAAGAGGCGAGGCGCGCAGCAAGGTCATCGATCCCTTCCCCGGTTTGCGCGGAGACCAGCACGGCTTGATGCGCTTCGGCGGCCTCGGCAAGTTCCTTCAGGCGCTCGTCGCTGAGCAGATCGGCCTTGTTCCAGACCTCAAGGATCGGGATCGAACCGACGCCCGTTTCCGGATCCACCACTCCGAGGTCTCCCAGCACTTCCATCACCTGTTTCTTTTGCGCCGCGTGGCTCGGATTGGCCATGTCTCTCACGTGACAGACAATGTCGGCCGCGGTGACCTCTTCGAGCGTCGCCCGGAAGGCGGCGACGAGTTGAGTGGGCAGGTCCGAGATGAACCCCACCGTATCGGACAGGATCGCCTTTTCGACCCCCGGCAGACTAATCGCTCGCATTGTGGGATCGAGCGTTGCGAACAGGAGGTCCTCGGCCATCACGTCAGCGCCGGTAAGGTGGTTGAACAGCGTGGACTTGCCGGCGTTGGTGTATCCGACCAGCGCGATCACCGGCCAAGGCGCCCTTCCCCGCCTCTCGCGGTGCAGCCCGCGGGTCTTGCGAACCTGTTCGAGTTCACGCCGTAGGCGTCCCATACGGGCGCGGATCATCCGGCGGTCCGCCTCGATCTGGGTCTCGCCTGGCCCTCCTAGAAAGCCAAAACCGCCGCGCTGACGTTCGAGGTGGGTCCAGCTGCGCACAAGGCGGCTCTGCTGGTAATCGAGATGCGCGAGTTCGACCTGCAGGCGCCCTTCCGCCGTGGCCGCGCGCTCTCCGAAGATCTCCAGGATGAGCCCGGTGCGATCGATCACCTTGCGCTTGAGCTTCTCCTCGAGATTGCGCTGCTGGATCGGCGTGAGCGCACCATCGACGATAACGAGTTCGGCTGCATGCTGCTCGCAGGCGATCCGGATATTTTCGACCTGCCCGGAGCCGAACAGCGTATTCGGCTGCATCTGACGGATGGGCAGCACCTCGGAATGCGCAACATTCACGCCAATCGCCAGCGCAAGCCCTTCAGCTTCGCGCAAGCGCTCTTCGTTATCAAGGTCATAGCGTTGACTCTTGATATCAGGGCACAAGACCAGAGCGAGCGCCCCGCGGGTCACCTCGTCCATCAGATCGTCATCGAAACTCAGTCTTCGTCTTCTTCTTCGTCATACCCAGCGTCGGTAAGGTCGACGGGGGTTGCGGGCTGGATTGTCGAGACCGCGTGCTTGTAGGCCAATTGCACCGCGCCATCGCGCTCGAGCAACATGCAGAACAGATCATACGCCGCTATCCGCCCCTGCAACATGACTCCATTTACAAGAAACATGGTCACTTGCACACCCGCATCGGAAACCTTGCTCAAAAACACGTCTTGGAGCAGGCGCTGCTTCTTGCTGCCGGCGCGGTTCTCGAACTGCCCGGCATCGATCGCGCTGCCGGGCATGATCGTCGATATCGCATGCTTGTAGACCAGCTGCGATTGTCCGTCACGCCGCAGGAGGATCGAGAAATTGTCGAACCAGGTTATGATTCCCTGGAGTTTGACCCCTTTCACCAAAAACATGGTGACGGGGGTCTTGTTCTTGCGAAGCAGGTTGAGAAACGCATCCTGAAGGTTGCCCTGCGCGCCCGAACGACCTTCACCCGAGCCGCCGCTCGGTGGGGCACTGTCCGGTGCAGGGCGCGAAATTGGACGTGGAGAGAGAGTACGTCCGTTCGACATGGCCAAAGCTCCTGTTCTTGGCGGCCGTCATTACGGTCCGCTGTCGCGACAGGCACGCATCGTCCACCCGCACCCCGTCAGCGAGAACATAATGCCTGTTGCTCCGGTTCGGGGCAATGCTTGAATTTATGTCAAGAAAGTGGCGCGCGCGGCTTCATTCCTTGCGCAGGACGTCCCGCTTCTCGACCATGCCAAGCAGCTTGAGCTTGCGATGAAGCGCGCTGCGCTCCATCCCGATAAACGAGGCGGTTTTTGAGATGTTGCCCGAAAACCTCCGGATCTGGATCGTGAGATATTCCCGCTCGAAACTCTCGCGGGCCTCTCGCAGGGGCGCGCCCATCATCGCTGTAAGCCCGTGCCCGGATGCGGCCAGACGGCCGCCGGTGATCTCGGTCGGCAACATGTCAGGCTCGATGCATGTGAGCCGCTCGCGCGGGGTCATGATAATCGTGCGTTCGACGACATTGCGAAGCTGACGCACGTTACCGGGCCAGTCGTAGGCCTGCAGGGCGGCCATCGCCTCCTCGGACACCTCGGGTGCCGCGATTCCCTGTTCGGCGGCATAGCGTGTGAAGAAATGCTCGGCGAGCGCCGGGATGTCGTCGCGTCGGTCCGCGAGCGAGGGGAGTTCCACCGGCACGACGTTCAGGCGGTAGAACAGGTCTTCGCGAAAACGCTTTTCCTCCATCTCGACCGAAAGATCGCGCGAGGTCGAGGAGACGACGCGTACGTCAACCCCGATCTGGCGCGTTCCGCCAACGCGCACGAAGCTCTGTTCGGTGAGAACGCGCAGAATGCGGGCCTGGGTCGAGAGCGGCATGTCCGCGACCTCGTCGAGATAAAGAGTGCCACCGTCGGCGAGTTCGAGCAGGCCGGGGCGCACCTGCTTGCCATCGGCCTCTTCGCCAAACAATTCCTGCTCGAAGCGCTCGGGCGTGATGCGGGCTGAATTGACGATCACGAAGGCATTCTCCGCGCGCGTGCTCCATGCGTGGAGCAGGCGGGCCGCGACTTCCTTACCTGCCCCTGCAGGGCCTGAGATCAACACCCGGCTGCCGGTGTTGGCGACCCGCTTGAGGGTCGCGCGCACGGCGTTGATGGCGCTCGAATTGCCGGTGAACTCACCCGCTTCGCCAATATCCGAGCGCAGCCGTGTATTCTCGCGGCGCAGCCGCTCGGTCTCCGTCGCGCGTTCGACCAGCAGCAGCAAGCGCTCGGCTTCGAACGGCTTCTCGATAAAGTCCATCGCCCCGCGTCCGACCGCGGAGACAGCAGTGTCGATATTGCCGTGGCCCGAGAAGATGATGACCGGCAGAGCCGGTTCGCGCTGCTTGATCGCGTCAAGCAGCTCGAGTCCATCCATTTCGCTGCCATGGAGCCACACGTCGAGCAGCACGAGGCTGGGCCTGCGCTCGTCGATCGCGGCAAGCGCGCCTGTACTGTCGGCGGCGGTGCGACAAGCGTATCCTTCATCACCCAGAACGCCTGCGACAAGCTCGCGAATGTCGCGCTCATCGTCGACGATCAGTATTTCAAGCGCCACTGCGGCCTCCTCTGCAATTCTTTCTGGAACCAGCGGGCATCAGGCTGGCTCTGTGGTCTGTAGCTGGGGATCGCGCGCGAACCGCAGCGTCACCCGGGTGCCGCCGCCGGCGGTCGGGGCAAAAGCCATGTCGCCGCCGTGCTCATCGACGATCTTGTTGACGATGGCGAGACCAAGCCCGGTGCCTTTCTCGCGAGTCGTGACATAGGGTTCGGTCAATCGTTCGCGGTCCATGGTGAGACCGATCCCGTTATCCTCGATGGCGATCCGCAGGTGCTCTTCCTCCCCGCTCACGATCACCTTGATGGCGCCGGCATAGGCCCCCCTAGCCTCGCTGCTGCGCGCCTCGATCGCCTCGACTGCATTTTTGAGAACATTGGTCATCGCCTGGCCGAGCTGATGCCGATCGCATCGAATTTCTCGGTTCTCGACCGCGCTCACATCCACTTCGAACTCTATTCCCGCATGAGCCACTTCCTGAAGAAAGACGGCCTGGCGCACGAGGTCGACCGCATCTTCGGTCCGGAAGACCGGCTTGGGCAACCGCGCGAAAGAGGAAAACTCGTCGACCATCTTCCTGAGATCACCGACCTGCCGGACGATCGTGCTGGTGAGCTCGTCGAACAGCTCGGTGTCCTCATCGCCGATGAGCTTGCGATAGCGCCGCTTGAGACGCTCTGTTGCAAGCTGGATGGGCGTGAGCGGGTTCTTGATCTCGTGGGCGATCCGCCGGGCAACGTCCGACCAGGCGGCCTGGCGCTGATCAAGCAATTGCCGCGTGATATCCTCGAAGGTGATCACGTGCCCCTCATTGCCGGGCGCAACCTTGACCGCGAGGGTCAAAAGCTCGCTGTCACGTGCATGAGACACGATCCCGCGGGTCTTGCCGTCGCGCACCAGCTTGCAGATTTCGGGCGAGAGCGCAGCAAGATCGGCGCCTTCGAGATCTGCCCCGGGCTCGCAGGCTGCGGCATCCTCGAGCAGCGACTGCGCAGAGGAGTTGGCGAGCATTATCCGGCCGTTCTTGTCGATTGAGATGACCCCTGCGGTCACCGATTCGAGCACGGCCTCCATGAAGGCTCGGCGATCATCGATCTGGCGATTGGCCGAGACGAGCGCCTGCGTCTGCTTCTCAAGCTGGCGCGTCATGCGATTGAACGCGCGATTGAGGAGGCCGATCTCGTCGGCACCCGTCCGTCCCTCGACCCGCATTGCGAAATTGCCCTGCCCCACCTTGCGCGCCGCCCCGATGAGTTCGGTCAATGGCTCGACCTGCCGATCGGCGAAGCGCAAGGCGAAGAGAACGGCGAGGACGACCAGAAACAGGCTTACGATCACAAGTGCTACATTGAAGCGCAGCTGGAGCGTGCGGGCATCATCGTTGAGCCGGCCATAGGCGGTGACGATCGCCTGGGCGCTCGCCCAGGAATTGAACAGGCTCTCCTCGGTGTTGCGAGCATTGTAGAGATAGATGCCGGTTTCCTTGTCGATCGGCGCCAGCGCCGCGATGCGCTCTGGGCTCCCCTCCACCACAACGAATTCGCCTTCATCCAGCCTTGGCAATGCTCGCTGGCTGAACTCGAGTGGCCGGTTGTCCTGCATGAGGTTGAAGATCGCCGCAGTCCGCAAGCTGTCATCTTCGAGCCGCTGGAGAATCAGGCTTTCTGAAATTTTGCGCGATTGCGCCTGGAACGCGTAAAAGTCGGCGAAGTCGCCGTCGCTGAGCGACACACGGTCAAGGATCACGCGCATATCGCTCGCCATCGTGATCGTCTCGTCCTGCACATCGCGCTGGTTCGCGTTGTAATAGGACTGGGCAAGCATGTTCGCGTTTTCCATCAGCCCGCGCGAATTGTCCGAGAACCAGAAGTTGACCCCGGTCTGAAACAGGAAGGCGGCAAAGCCCGCGACCAGCAGGGTGGGAATGGCAGCCACGATCGAAAAGAAGAAGACGAGCCGCACGTGAAGACGAGCCGTGCTGCCAGCAGCGCGTCTGAGCGCAAGCCGCCTGCCTCCGAGCACCAGAATGCTCATGGCAGGCAGCAGCACGGCCAGCAGCAGGAGCGAGACCTGCATGGCGGGAAGCACTTCGCTCGGACCGCTCCCCCGCGAATAGGCAAGATAATTCGCAGCGATCGCGAGGATCAGCGCAAACGCGGCGAGCAGTTCCAGCCAGAGAAAGAGATTGGCTCGGCGCGATGCCAGGACGAAACGACGCCACCATCTCGGCGCTCGCCAGCCGGGGCTGCCAATCGCGGTCCCAAGTCCTTTTTCCATCCTGTGCGTCTTGCTGGGCTGCATAGTTACCAAAACACAACCCTCGGTGTTGCCATTTTGCAAGAAGGATCGTTTGAGTAAGCCCTGTTATGCGTCAAACCGGTCTGCTGAAGCGATCAGACCCCAGTTCGAGATCGTTGATGCGTTTGCGCAGAGTGTTGCGATTTATCCCCAGAAGCTTGGCAGCGCGCAACTGGTTGCCGCCCGTCTGCGCCAGGGCATGTGCGATCAGCGGTCGTTCAAACGCGGCGAGGGCGGTGTGATAAAGCGTGCCGGGGCTGGGGTTCTCACGGGCAAGAAAATCCTCGACGGCCGCATCGAACGTGACCGGATCGCCTGATGGGATCGGCAGCGCCGCTTCGGGCAAATCGTTGAGGATGTCATGCAGCGCTGCCTTGTCGATCATCTCATCGCGCGCCATCAGCGCCAGGCGGTAGATCACATTGCGCAATTCGCGCACGTTCCCGCGCCAAGGCCGCCGTTCGAGCTCCTCGATCGCGTCGCGCGTCATTTGCCGGCGCGGCAGGCCCTCGCCGGCGGCCTCGGCGAGGAAGTGCACGGCGAGCACCTCGATATCCTCGCGCCGCTCGCGCAGCGGCGGAAGCTCGATCGGAACGACATTGAGCCGATAGAACAGGTCCTCGCGAAACGAGCCCGCCTGGATCAAAGGGCCAAGATCGCGATTGGTCGCCGCGATGATGCGGACATTGACCTCGATCTCCTGTCGCCCGCCGACGCGCCGGATGCGGCCTGACTGGAGCGCGCGCAGCAGCCGTGTTTGCGCATCGGCCGGCATGTCGCCGATCTCGTCGAGAAACAGCGTGCCGCCATTGGCCTGCTCGAACTTGCCGATCGCCTGGGCGATCGCTCCCGTGAAAGCCCCCTTTTCATGCCCAAACAGCTCGCTTTCGACCAGCGAGGAAGGGATTGCGGCGGTGTTGACGGCAATGAAGGGGCCGGTCCGGCGCGCGCCCAGTTGGTGAATGGCTTCCGCGACCAGCTCCTTGCCCGTGCCGCTTTCGCCGGTGATCAGCACGGTGAGATCATTGCGCAGAACCCTCGCGATCATCCGGTAGACACTCTGCATCGCCGCGCTGCGCCCGACGAGCGGCATGTCATCGGCGGGATCAGGCTCGCGGGTCGGCTCGCCCGATCGCCGGCCACCCAGTGCCTGACGCACCGCTTCCACCAGTTCATCGAGATCGAAAGGCTTTGGAAAATACTCGAACACACCGCTGTCGCTTGCGCGCACGGCGGTATCGAGCGTGTTTTGAGCCGAGAGCACGATGATCGGCATCGAAGGGGCTGCCGCCTTGACCGCAGCTAGGCTGGCAAGACCGTCGCCATCCTCGAGCAGGACATCGGTCACCATCACGCCAAATGCGCTCGCCGCTAATACCTCGTCGCGCGCTTTGATCGAGGTGACGTGGCGGATTGCAAAGCCTTCATCCTCAAGCGCTGCGCAAATGACGGTTGCGATCGCACCGTCATCCTCGACGAGCAGCACCTCGCAAGCCGATTCCTCGCTCATTTGACGACCGGCAGGTGCAACCGGAAATGCGTCAGGCCCTGACCGACATCGCGTTCGTGGCTGATCGACCCGTTCATGTCCCGCATGAGCTTCTGAACGAGCGCAAGGCCGAGACCCTGCCCGTTCTGCTTTGAGGTGACGAAGGGCTCGAACAGTCGATCGCGCACACTGGGATCGATGCCGGGTCCATTGTCGCTCACCGTCACCTCGATCGGCAAACGGACCGAGCGGCCAAGCCGCATCGCGCTGAAGACGAGCCCGCTGACATAACGCGTCCGGATGGTCACGACGCCTGGTTCGCCCTCGCTCGCTCCCCCGCAAGCTGCATCGCGCGCATTCGAAATGAGGTTTATCAGCACCTGCTCAAGAGCGTCACGATTAGCGAGGACGGGCGGGAGCGAGGGGTCGAATTCCTCAATGATCCGCAGCGCCCGCGCATCGGCCGCACGCACGGTCGCGATCGCGGCGCGCACCGCCTCGTGGAGATTACAAGGGGAAGGCTCGTCGCGCATCTGGCTGCCCAACTGCTGCATCCGGTCTATCAGCCGGGCAATCCGATCAACCTCGTCCCCGATCATGCGCGCGAGCTTCTTGTCGGCGAGCGGGAGCTTGCGCGCGGCCAACTGCGCTGCGCCCTTGATGGCGGCCAGCGGGTTCTTGATTTCATGCGCGAGGATCGAGGGGGTTCTGGCAACGCCCTCGTCATCGAGGACGGTGGGCATCTCCTCGGCGCTGGTGTGCGAGATGGTGACCACGCGCCAGCCCGGATGACCAGCGAGCGGCGACATGGTCAGATTGATCTGCCGCTCGTTCTCACCGATCCGAACAAGCACGTCACGCGCAACGAGGGCGGTGTCGGCAAGCTCCATCCGGCGCAAGACGCGATGATCCAGCGGCGCGATGAAATCGAAGAGCGGCGTCCCAACGATCCGCTTCGCGCTGGCGCCGAGCAGATCCTCCGTCGCATGGTTGACCTGCGCGATCCGCCCTTGCGGATCGACCAGCATGAAGGCGAAGACCAGCGCAGCGATCTGCGCGCGCGCATCGGGTGTATCGTGCAGCGAGGCGGAGGGGCCATGCGGGGCGTGCGTTGCCATCAGCGGTATTCCGGGCGCGCGCGATCAGGCTGCCGCAGCGCGGCGATTGAGGAAGGGCTCATAAAAGCGCGCGATTTCCCCCAGCACCTCGCGAGGATCGTCGATCGTGTTGACGAAATGCCTGAATTCGGCGGAACCGTGCATGCCCTTGGTGTACCATCCCAGATGCTTGCGCGCGATCTTGACGCCGACATTCGCGCCATAGTGATCGAGCATGCGCTCGTAATGCTCTGTAAGCACCGCATATTGTTCGTCGAAACTGGGGGTCGGGATGCGCTCGCCGGTGCGCAGGGCATGCATCACCTGGCCCAGCAGCCAAGGCTTGCCATAGGCTCCGCGCCCGATCATCAGCCCATCCGCGCCCGATTGCTCGAGCGCCGTCTGCGCATCCTCGATCGTGCAAATGTCACCGTTAACGATGACCGGGATCTTCACCGCTTCCTTAACGCGGCGCACGAATGACCAATCGGCGTGCCCCTTGTACATCTGGTTGCGGGTTCGCCCATGAACCGTGATCATTTTGACGCCCAGATCCTGCGCAATCCGTGCCATCTCGGGCGCGTTGAGGCTCTGGTGATCCCAGCCCATCCGCATCTTGACGGTGACCGGCACCTTCACCGCATTGACCGTCGCTTCCATCAACCGGGTCGCCAAAGGCACCTCGCGCATCAGAGCGCTGCCGGCATATTGCCCGACGACCTTCCTCACCGGACAGCCGAAATTGATGTCGATGATGGCTGCGCCATTGCCTTCCTGAAGCTTGGCCGCCTCGGCCATGCTGGCCGGATCGCAACCGACGAGCTGCATCGATACCGGCTCTTCGATCCGGTCCCATTCGGCCTTCTGAATCGATTGCCGGGTCTCGCGTATGGCCGCCTCGCTGGCAATCATCTCGGTCACGTTGAGGCCCGAGCCATAGCGCCGCACAAGCACCCGGAAGGGCTTATCGGTGACGCCGGTCATGGGCGCCAGAAGCACCGGTTCGGCAATCGTGACTGGGCCGATCTGGATCGGCTTCAAGGAAGGCTGCATGGGCTTGGGATCATCGACTTGGAGGTAAATTGCCTAAAATTTGTGCATCCGCTTAGTGGATTGCGCAATTCGCGTCCAGTCCTTAAGCGCTTTTCTCGCAATGGCCACAGCCCCTCCCCTTCCCGCCTTTGCTGCCGTGGTCGTGGCGGCGGGCAAGGGTTTGAGAGCAGGCGGAGATAGACCCAAGCAGTTCCGACACTTTCGCGGAAGGCCCATGGTCGAGCATTCCGTGCAAGCCCTGCTTGCCGCAGGTTGTGATCCACTGATGATAGTTGCGCCCGAGGGGCTGCACGAGGAGACGCGATCGGCCGCTGGCGATCCGGTTGGCGCGATCATCGTCAGCGGCGCTCCTACGCGACAAGGCTCGGTGCGAGCCGGGCTCGAGGCTCTTGCTAGGTATGCACCCGTCCTCGTTCTCATTCATGACGCGGCCCGGCCCGATCTGCCGCGCGAGGTGATCGAGAGGCTTCTTGCGGCCCTTGTGGACCATCCGGGCGCGATCCCCGCGCTCCCCGTGGTCGATAGCCTCGCGATAGCCAGCGCCGGGGGGACGATGGCGGGCAAGGCCGATCGCGAAACCCTGCGCCGGGTCCAGACCCCGCAGGCCTTCCGCTTTGCCGACATTCTCGCCGCTCACCGCGCCTGGCAGGGCGAGCCGGATGCAGGGGATGATGCGCAGGTGCTCGCGGCATGCGGCGGCGCGGTGGCACTCGTCCAGGGCGACGAGCGACTGAGGAAGATCACCTTCGCCGCCGACTTCGAGGAGACCGCCATGATTCCCGCATTCCGCGTGGGCCAGGGATATGATGTCCACCGCCTCGAGCAAGGCGAAGAGCTCTGGCTGTGCGGCGTGAGGCTTGAGCACACGCATGGTCTTTCCGGGCACTCCGATGCCGATGTCGCGCTGCATGCGATCACCGACGCTGTGCTCGGCGCCATCGGCGCGGGCGATATCGGCACTCACTTCCCTCCAAGCGATCCGCAGTGGAGGGGTGCACGTTCAGGAAAATTTCTGGAGCACGCTGTTAACCTCGCAGGCGAGGCAGGATATGATATCGGCAATGTGGATCTGACGATCATCTGCGAGGCACCCAAGATCGGACCGCATCGCCCGGCGATGCTGGCGCAAGTAGCGCGGATCATGGGCATTGACGAGCACGCGGTGAGCATCAAGGCGACGACGACCGAGCGCCTCGGTTTCACCGGACGCGGCGAGGGAATTGCAGCCCAAGCGGTGGTCGGCCTTGTCCGGGGAGAGAGGGCCCGTCATGGCATCAAGCAGGAGACCTGAAACATGAGATGCGCACGTGTTCTAACCCCCTTCGCCGCCATTGCGCTAATCAGTTCACAGGCGGCCGCTGCGCAGCAATCATGCGTTGCGGCGAAGGATCTGACTGACACAGTAACCTATGCGATGCCGATCGCCTACGACGCCACCCGCTCCGCCTGCGAGGCGCGGCTCAAATCCGATGGCTTCCTGAAGACGGGCGGCATCGCGTTCATCGATCGTTTCCGTGCAAGGCAGAATGCGGCCTGGCCGGGAGCACGGCGCGTTCTCACCCAGTTCGCCACCGGCGCGACAAGCGGTGAAGGCCAGGGCGACCCGGCGATGACTGATGCGATCACCACCATGCCCGACGAGGCGCTGCGCCCCTTTGTCGATGCGCTTGCCGCGCAGAAGCTGGCGGAAGAGATCAAGCCGGCGACCTGCTCGCAGATCGAGCGTGTGATGTCTCTCATCAGCCCGCTGCCGGTCGAGAACGTCTCCGGGCTAGCCACACTGCTGTTCGAATTGGCCGGCGTCGATAATCCCGCGATCTGCGCCGCGGGCGACGGCAGCGCCGTCGCGCGGCCAACGGCCAAGGCCAAGGCCAAGGCGAAATGACGCCATTCCTGCTGACCCCTGACATCGCCGAACTTGCCGCCCGCGTCGTGTCGGAAAACCGGGTGGCAGGACGGATGATCGCCACGGCCGAAAGCTGCACCGGCGGTCTGGTCGCCGGCGCGCTCACCGAGATCGCCGGATCCTCTGCCGTATTCGACCGCGGCTTCGTGACATACTCGAACGAGGCCAAGATGGAGATGCTGGGGGTCGCCTCGGATATCATCGAGACCTTCGGCGCGGTGTCGATCGCCTGCGTCTGGGCGATGGCGCAGGGGGCGTTGAAGCACTCGCGGGCGGATGTCGCGGTGGCGATCAGCGGGATCGCAGGGCCTGAAGGCGGGACGCAGCTTAAACCCGTGGGGACTGTGGTGTTTGCGCGCGCTTATCGCAACCAGACCGGTGAACCCGAAGGCGAACTTAAGCATTTCGACGGAGGCGATGATCCGGCCGCCGTTCGCGCCTCAATCCGTCATCAGGCGACCATGTGTGCGCTCGATCTGCTCTTGCCGGAAGGCGCGACCTAGCGTCAGCCTGACCGGCTAAGCGCCCGATGCGCTCGTCTCGCCGTAAAGTTGGGAGGCGCGCTCCTCGAAAGCTGCGACCATCCTTCGGAAAGCGCGGTCGAAATACTGCCCGGCGATCGCCTCGAACATGCGGTTCTTGAAGGTGAAATCGACGAAGAACTCGATCTCGCAGCTCTCGAGGCCATAAGGGCGGAAGATCCAGCGATTGTCGAGATCGGACAGCGGCCCGTCGACATAATGGACCAAAATCTCGTGCGGGCGATCCTTCGTGACGCGCGAGGTGAAGCTTTCACGGATCGACTTGAAGCCCACCACCATGTCTGCGAGCATCTCGGTCTCGCTGTCGCGCCGCACGCGGGTCGCGATCACCCAGGGAAGAAATTCGCGATATCGAGCGACATCGGCGACCAGATCGAACATCTGTTCGGGACTGTAGGGCAGTTGCCGCTTTTCGTGGATGCCGGGCATCGGAGAAACTTACGCTGATGCCTTGCCACGGGTCTGCGCGAGCTTTTCCTCGCGCGCGGCTCGCATCACGGCGAAATCGTCACCGGCATGGTAGCTCGAACGCGTCAGCGGGCTTGAGGCGACCTGCAGGAAGCCCTTGGCACGCGCGATCGAGCCATAGGCATCGAAGGCCTTGGGCGTCACGAATTCCTCGACCTTTGCGTGTTTGGGCGTGGGCTGAAGGTATTGGCCCATTGTGATGAAATCGACCTCGGCCGAGCGCATGTCGTCCATCACCTGGTGCACCTCGAGCCGCTGTTCGCCCAGCCCCAGCATTATCCCCGATTTGGTGAAGATCAGCGGATTGTGCGCCTTGACCTCCTCCAGCAGCCGGAGCGAGGCGTAATAGCGCGCTCCTGGGCGGATCGTGGGATAAAGCCGCGGCACTGTCTCGAGATTGTGGTTATAGACATCGGGCCCCGCTGCGCAGATCGCCTCCACCGCCGCGCGCATCTTGCCGCGAAAATCGGGGGTGAGGATCTCGATCGTCGTCTCGGGTGTATTGCGGCGCAGCGCCTCGATCACCTTGACGAATTGCGAGGCGCCACCATCGGGCAAGTCATCGCGGTCGACGCTGGTGACGACGATATGCTTGAGCCCCATCTTGGCCGCAGCAATCGCGGTGTTTTCGGGCTCCATCGGGTCGACGGCGCGCGGCATCCCCGTCTTGACGTTGCAGAAGGCGCAGGCGCGCGTGCAGACATCGCCGAGGATCATCACGGTCGCGTGCTTTTTCGACCAGCACTCGCCGATATTGGGACAGGCCGCTTCCTCGCACACAGTGTTCAGATTGAGGTCGCGCATCAGCTTGCGCGTTTCGTGATACTCCTTGCTCACCGGCGCACGCACGCGAATCCAGTCGGGCTTGCGTTGGCGCGCGGGTCGCTCCTGGTGAGACGGTGCACCGGGCATGTTCGTGAGGTCGTTCATGTCAGCCCATCTAGGACCGCAGCGGCGCGCCCGCAAGCGCGCCCAGCTCAAGGCCCGATGCAGTCTCAGCATCAATCGTTGGCGATCCCGACATAATGGTTGCTCCTGCCCCCGCCCTCCCCCATCTGGGTGCGCATGCCAAGCCGCAACTCCGACAACATCGCCCTCCTGATCGACGCCGACAATGCCAGCCATGCCGCGATCGACCCGGTGCTCACGGTGCTCGCCGAGCTCGGCCAGGTGAACATCCGCCGCGCCTATGGCAATTGGCGCAAGACCAGCCTCAAGGGCTGGGTGGACAAGATGCATCGCTACGGCATCGAACCGCAGCAGCAGTTCGACCTCACCAAGGGCAAGAACGCGACCGACATGAAGATGACGATCGACGCGCTCGATCTGCTCTACAGCGGCCGCGTCCACGGCTTCGGGATCATGAGTTCGGACAGCGACTTCATGCCGCTTGCCATGCGGATCAGGCAGGATGGCTGGCCGGTTTACGGGTTCGGCGGGGCAAAGACGCCCGAAGCGTTTCGCCAGGCCTGCTCGCGCTTCATCGATGTCAACAATCTCATCAAGGCCGAAAAGGCGGAGGCAGAACGCACCCGCTCGATCAAGCAGGCGCTTCCTCCGGCGATCGGTGCGTCCTCAGAAGGGAAGATCGACGACGATCTGCTCAACCTGCTTGTCGATGCCTACAATGCCAGCAAACGGGACGAGAACGGTTATGCCAAACTCTCCGAAGTCGGCCAGCTCGCGGGCAACAGGTCGAGCTTCGATACCCGCAATTACGGGCACTCGCGCCTCTCGGACCTGATCCAGACGGTCCCCAATTTCGGCATTGACCGCCGTGGCAATGGCGAGGTCTGGATCAAGCGCCTGCGCTGATGCGAAAAGGGCGCGCGGAGCGATTGCCGCTCCCCGCGCCCCTTTTATCGGATCGCGCGCTCTTCAGATGCCAGCAGCGCTCGCCGATGGCATGGCCGATGCGCTTGTGCCGCTGCCCTGTGCATCGGCATAGGCTGCCCACAACCTGGCGATCGGCATGCGGTTGCCGGTCACCTTGGCGAAGGTCGCTTGCGCGGCCGCGTAATCGCCGGTGCCGACCTGCGCGATGCCCAGGCGGGTGAGAACCTCGTTTGTGTCGACCCCCGGCATCCCGAGCGCCTTCTCGAAGAAGCGCACCGCCTTGGAGTGTTGGCCATAGCTCAAGAACGCATTGCCCGCCGCAACGACGGTGCGAAGTCCGGCATCGGCCGCACCCGCGTCGCGCTCGAGCGCAGGCAGGTCCGCCTGGTCGCTCGCGATGCGGCCCGAGGCGATCGAGAGCGATTCGGCAACATAGGTGTCATCGCGGCCAATCGCCCCGGATGCATAGCCCTCCTCGATCACTTCCTTAACTTCGAGCGGAAGCCTGCGGGCATCTGCCGCCTCGATGTAGTAGATGTAGTCGTTCTTCTCGGTCAGCGCATCGAGCCGGCGACTGAGGCGCAGCAGGTCGAGCATTTCGGGGCTTTCGAAATTGTTGAGATTGCGGGCGAGATTGATCGCATCGCGCCAATTCGTCTGCGAGGGGAATTCCGCGATCCACATAGTCGCAACGTCATAGATCTGCGGCACGATCTCGTTCTGATAGGCGATCGTGATCCCGCGACGATACCAGCGCTCGTCCACCGCGAGGCCCTGCTCCTTGCGGTTTTCAATCGCTCGGCCGAGATAATCGAGGCCCGCGACGAATTCTTCGTTGGCGAAATAGCTCTCGGCCATGGCGATCTGCAGATCCTCGGTGCCGATCGTCTCGTTGGTGAAGTTCGCGTCGATCGCGCCCTGGAGATAGGTCCGGGCCGGGCCGAACTGGTTGAGCGCCGAGGCGAGCTGATAGGCGATGAAGTTGTACTGGCCGATCTGCTCGGCCGGCACCTTGCCGCTCGACAGCATGATCTGCATGCCCTCGAGCTGCACCGCACGGTCCGCAGCCTTGATGCCCGCGTTGTAGACCAGACCGCCGCCTGCGAGCTTTTCGTCGGGCGAATTGGCAAGAGGGATGACTGCGCGCACCTGCGGCATGAGCGCCGCCGCATCCGCGCCTTCGGCGTTTAGGGCGGTGTTGACCGGTTGATAGGCCTCGATGAACTCCTTGGAATATTGCGGCTTGCTCGCGCTTTCCGCCTCTGCATCCTTGTCCTTGCCCTTTTTCCGCTTCTGGGCATGCGCTTCGGCTGGGAACAGTGCGCCGGCCATTACGGCGGTGCCCGTCGCCAGTGCGAACGCCAAGGCAAGGCTAGAGGCCTGCTTGCGCAAGGTGATGGTCTTCATGAAAACGTGTCTCCCGTGGGTCGTTGGTCTGTGCAAGGAAGCGCATAGCCGCCCTCGCCGTTCAAACTCGCTAGCGACGGCGTATTAGGACGAGCACCCCCAAATATGCAAACCTTCCTGACAGCTTTGCGCTGAACGGGCTTTGAATGAAGCTGCGGGCCCAAATCGAAGCATTCCCCGCACGCGGGCCGGGAAATGTGGAAAAAGCGCGATATGTACATGCTCTGTTCCCCTGGTTCGGTGGCACTTGGGATTGGGGCAACCTACATATGGGGCATCCTGACATCCGCGCGCGATCGCCCATGCGGGCCTGATCGCCCATACCACGATTGGCAGATTCCTCTTGAGCGACGATACCGACACACTCGATCCTGCAAGCCCCGCGCCGATGGGCAATTTCGACCGCATCGACATCGTCGACGAGATGAAGACGAGCTACCTCGACTACGCGATGAGCGTGATCGTGAGCCGCGCGCTGCCGGACGTTCGCGACGGGTTGAAGCCGGTGCACCGCCGGATCCTGTTCGCCAGCCAGGAAGGCGGGTTCGTCGCCGGGAGGCCTTATCGCAAGAGCGCCAAGATCGTCGGCGACGTGATGGGCAACTATCACCCGCATGGCGATGCCGCGATCTACGATGCGCTTGCGCGCATGACGCAGGATTGGTCGATGCGCGTGCCGCTGGTCGATGGCCAGGGCAATTTCGGATCGATGGATCCCGATCCGCCTGCATCGATGCGCTACACCGAGGCGCGTCTTGCGCGGGTCGCCAACACGCTGCTCGAAGATCTCGACAAGGACACGGTCGATTTCACCGAAAACTACGATGGATCGCGGCGCGAGCCCACCGTGCTGCCCGCGCGCTTCCCCAACCTGCTCGTCAACGGCGCTGGCGGCATTGCAGTGGGCATGGCGACCAACGTCCCGCCGCACAATCTGGGCGAGGTGATCGACGGCTGCATCGCCTACATCGAGAACCCGGCGATCACGTCCGAAGAGCTGATCGAATACATTCCCGGCCCCGATTTCCCGACGGCGCCGCTGATCCTCGGCTCTGGCGGCGCCCGTTCTGCCTATACCACCGGGCGCGGCTCCATCATGATGCGCGCGCGCCACGAAGTGGAGGAGCGGCGGGGCGACCGGCGTTCGATCGTGCTCACCTCAATGCCCTATCAGGTGGGAAAGTCGGGTCTCGTCGAGAAGATTGCCGAAGCCGCCAAGGACAAGAGGATCGAAGGCATTTCCGACATTCGCGACGAAAGCTCGCGCGAGGGCGTGCGCGTCGTGATCGACTTGAAGCGCGATGCCTCCCCCGAAGTCGTGCTCAACCAGCTGTGGCGCTACACGCCTGCGCAAAGCTCGTTCCCCGCAAATATGCTCGCGATCCGCGGCGGCAGGCCCGAGACGCTCACCCTGCGCGAGATCGTCAAGAGCTTCATTGCCTTTCGCGAAGAGGTCATCACCCGGCGCACCAAATTCGAGCTCAACAAGGCGCGCGAGCGGGCCCATCTCTTGCTCGGGCTCGTGGTCGCGGTTTCCAATCTCGACGAGGTGGTCGCGATGATCCGGACCGCTGCCAATCCCGCGCAGGCGCGCTCGCGCCTGCTCGCCAAGGAATGGCCGATCGGCGACATCGCGCAATATATCAGGCTCGTCGAGGCGATCGAACCCAACGCCGATGAGGCGAGTGGCACCTATCGCCTGTCCGAGCGGCAAGTGAAGGCCATCCTCGACCTGCGTCTCCACCGCCTGACCGCGCTCGGGCGCGACGAGATCGGCGATGAACTGAAAGAACTGGCGGAGCAGATCGAGGAGCTGCTCTCGATCCTGGCTGACCGGGTGAAGCTCTACGGCGTGATGCGTGCCGAGCTCGAAGAGGTGCGCGCCACTTATGCGACCCCGCGTCTGTCCGAGATCGCCCCCGCTTGGGACGGGCTCGAGGACGAGGACCTGATCGAGCGCGAGGACATGGTCGTGACCGTCACGCACGGCGGCTACATCAAGCGCACCGCACTCGGCACCTTCCGCGCGCAGGGCCGCGGCGGCAAGGGTCGCTCCGGCATGGCGACCAAGGACGAGGACGCCGTCACCGAGCTGTTCGTCACCTCGACGCACAATCCGGTGCTGTTCTTCACCAACACGGGCCGTGTCTATCGCCTCAAGGTGTGGAAGCTGCCCGAGGGCGGGCCGCAGACCCGCGGGCGCCCGATGGTCAACCTGCTGCCGCTGGGCGATGACGAGCACGTGACCAATGTGCTCCCGCTGCCCGAGGACGAAAGCGAATGGTCCTCGCTCCACATCGTCTTCGCGACCGAGCAGGGCATGGTCCGGCGCAACTCGATGGATTCCTTTGCCAACGTGCCCACGGCCGGCAAATACGCGATGGGCTTCGTCGAGGGCAGCGGTGATCGGCTGATCGGCGTGAAGCTGCTGACCGAAGACCAGGATGTCTTCCTTGCCAGCGACACGGGCAAGGCGATCCGCTTCAATGCAACCGATGCGCGCGAAACGAAAAGCCGCACCGGCATCGGTGTGCAGGGCATGGGTCCGAAAGGCGAGATCAAGGTGGTGAGTCTCGCGGTTCTCAATTCCACTCGCACCACCGTCGAGGAACGCGAGGCTTATCTGCGCGCCGCCGTCTGGAAGAACAATGACGCGCAAGCCGAACTCGCTCCGGAACGCATGGTGGATATGGCAGAGCACGAGGAATTCATCCTCACTGTCACTTCGCGCGGCTATGGCAAGATCAGCTCGAGCTACGAATACCGGGTCACCGGGCGCGGCGGCAAGGGCGTGGTCAATATCGGCGAACCCACCGAGAAGGACCGCAACGGGCCGGTCGTCGCCAGCTTCCCGGTGCGCCATGGGGACCAGATCATGCTCGTCACCAACCAGGGCAAGCTGATTCGCCTCGGCATCGATTTCCGCCACCTTGTCCCCAACGGTTTTGCCGATCTCAAGGGTTGGGCGATCTACGGGCGAGGCTCTTCGGGCGTTCGCATGTTCAACGTCGCGGACAACGAGCAGATCGTCAGCGTCGCCCGGATCGACGAAACCGAAGAGCCGGAGAATGCGGCCGAGGAAGCGGTGGTCGAGGAGATGGTCGAGCGGCGCGGCGGCGGGGACGAGACGAGCCCCGACACCACCGCTCATTCCGACCGGAACATCGACGGCGAGCCCGGCGGCTAGGCGCCCGCAGGCACAGCGTGGCAGCCGCGCGCTGCGTGGCTTTTGCGCAGGGTCTGAACCACGCCGGTCGCGATCAGCAATTGCGCCGCGTAATAGCTCGGCCAGACCAGCGCATCGGATAATGGGCCCGGGTCGAACGGGCCGTTGCGCGCGAAGATCAGCCAGTCGCTGAAGATGAAGAGGATCGCGCCGAGCCCGACCCGGCCGGAAGGAAATCGGCTCATCCAGGCGAAGGCCGCCATCAGGCCAAGGCTCAGCGCATAGATCGCGATCAGCGGATTGCCGCTTACCATGTAGGACACCGTCGGCGCGATCAGCAGCAAGGCGAGGCCCACCGCGCGATCCATTGCGACGGGCGGCACTTGCCGCTGGCGCCAGTAAAGGCAGCAGGCAACGAGGTGCGAAAGCAGGAACACCGCTCCGCCCAGGCGGAAGTTGATTTCCAGCACCATGTCCGCCGCCGCCGCCAGTGCGAGCACGAGCACCAGCAGCGCGCCGTCAAGCCCGCGCGTGCGGCGGATGGCATAGATGGTCAGGAAGCCCACGCCGGCGCCCTTCAGCAAGATCAGCCAGATCCCGCCCACGGGGTTGTTCCAAAGGAAGTAATAGGCCGCAGATGCAGCGAGGCTTGCAACGATCCAAGGGCGATGCTCGATCAATGCCTGATGTGCCATGTGTGCGAGCGTGCTCCCCTGTCGGTGCTTGCGCGATCCTGCGCGCACTTGCAGCCGGGCTAACACGCATCTACGTCCGCAGCCAATATGGTTGATCAGGTTCACATCATCGGCGGCGGCCTTGCAGGCTGTGAGGCCGCCTGGCAATTGGCGAGGCGCGGGATCAAGGTTCGGCTCTCGGAGATGCGCGGATCCGGCGAGATGACGCCCGCGCACCAGACCGATGGGCTTGCTGAACTGGTCTGCTCCAACTCGTTTCGCTCCGACGATGACACGAAGAACGCGGTCGGCCTCCTGCATCACGAGATGCGGGCGCTGGATAGCCTCGTCATGCGCGCGGGCGAGGTCGCGAGGGTGCCCGCAGGAAGCGCGATGGCGGTCGATCGCGACGTGTTCAGCGCCGAGGTGAGCAAGGCGCTCGGGCAGCATCCCAACATCACGATCGTGCGGGAGCGAGTGGACCATTTGCCCGCCTCCGGCCTCACCATCGTTGCAACCGGTCCGCTGACAGCGGCAAGCCTTGCCGGCAGCATCGTGGCGGCGACCGGCGAGGAACGGCTCGCCTTCTTCGACGCCATTGCACCGATAATCCATCGCGATTCGATCGATATGAGCAAATGCTGGATCCAGTCCCGCTGGAACAAGCGCACCGCAGCCTCCAACGAAGGCGGCGACTACATCAATTGCCCGATGACGAAGGAGCAATATCTCGCCTTTCACAAGGGCTTGATCGAAGGCGAGAAAACCGAGTTCAAGGAATGGGAGAAGGACACCCCTTATTTCGACGGTTGCATGCCGATCGAGGTGATGGCCGAGCGCGGGGTCGAAACGCTGCGCTACGGCCCGATGAAGGGCGTGGGGCTCGACAATCCGTTCGATACTTCGCCGGAATTCCCGCAAGGGCGCTGGCCCTATGCGGTGGTCCAGTTGCGGCAGGACAACAAGCTCGGTACGCTTTGGAACATGGTCGGCTTCCAGACCAAGCTCAAATACGGTGCCCAGATCGAGCTCTTTCGAACCATCCCAGGGCTAGAGCAGGCCGAATTCGCCCGGCTGGGCGGCCTGCACCGCAACACCTTCCTCAATTCTCCCGAGGTGCTTGATCGCCAGCTGCGCTTGAAGGCTGCGCCGCATATCCGCTTTGCCGGACAGGTGACAGGGTGCGAGGGCTATGTCGAGAGCGCGGCGATCGGGCTGGTTGCGGGGATGATGGCTGCTGCGGAGCTGGAGGGGCGCGACTGGCAGCCTTTACCTTCGACGACCGCGCTCGGCGCGCTGCTCAGCCACATCACCGGCGATGCCGAGAAGGACACCTTTCAGCCGATGAACGTCAATTTCGGGCTTTTCCCCCCGCTCCACGAGATCGGCAAGAAGCAGCGCAAGGAGGCCTATACGCAGCGCGCAAAGGAAGATCTGGCCCAGTGGATCAGCGAAACGCGCGAGCTCGCCCCCGCCTGAGCAAACGCCGTTCCCTCAGCACTTGCACCCGGGCTTGCGCCGGGTGGGCTTGGGAGCGGTGGTCGCGAATTCGGCCGGGGTGAGGCGATCGTCGCCATCGGCATCGGCACCCTCGAACCGCTCGGCCGTGGTCACCGCCCATTCCTCGAAGGTCAGCAGGTTGTTGCCGTCGACGTCGAGCTTGCGGAAGGCCTCGGTGCGGGTCGAGAGCATCTCGTTGCGAGTGATAATGCGGTCGCGGTTGCGATCATAGCGGAAGAAGCGTTTCTCCTCCCGGGAAAGCTCGCTCGCGGTGGGAGGCTCGGGCCCAAGGAGATCGCCGGGATCGGCCAACGGCAACTCTTCCGGAGAAGGCCCGTTTTCGATCGGCGGCGGGGGAGGTGCGTTTTCCTCGACCTGCGCGCGGCCCTGCCACCATACAGTCCCAACGCCCGCCAGCGCCAATCCCGCCAGAACGCCCAGTATCGCCTGCCGCATCCTTATCCCGCTCCCCCTGATCAAGCAGCCTGACCAGTCGAGCTCGAAGATAGCGCAATTCACCGTCCCAGCAAGCCGGCGCGCATCGCCGTCAAGGCAGCGCTTCTCCCTTCCATCAGGGGCTTGCCCCCGCGCCTCAGCGACCGCTGGCCCAGCGCACCTAGGACAGCAACCCCGCGCGCCTCGCGCCTCAGGCCCGTGCGCCCCGCTCCCGCCGCAAGGCCAAGCGAAACCAGCATATCGCGCTCGCTCACCGCTGAGACATTGGCCGCAAGATCAGCCAAGGCCCAGCAGCGCGCCGCCCTGACAAGCGCGCCAGCCTGCTCCTTATTAGCGCCCGGGATCTCGGCGAACACCGATGCGATCGCCGCGCCGCGCCCATCGGCGAATGCCTGCGCATCTTCAGGCTGCAAGCACGCATCTTTCAGCAGGTGTTCCCATCCATCGACAAGCCGCACCAGCGATGCCTCGCGCCCAGACAAGTGTTTGCCCACCGCATCCAGCACCAGGTCGCCGCGCGGGCGCTCTTGCGGATCTTGGCCAAGCGCTTCGCGCCACCAGGCGAGGCGCAACTGGCCGAGCATGGTCTCGGTAGTGGCCGCAAGGATCCGGGCAAGGCGACGATCGAGCTGCAAAACTGTCTGGAACCGCTCGCGCAAATGCGCGGGCGTATAGCCCAGCGCCAGGCGCGCTTCGTCGCTCAGCTCATCCTCGCTCCGGGGTTCTTCAGCAGGCACGGCGCGAGTGTAAGCCCGCCTTGCGCTCGCCTCGTCAAGCCCCCCGCCCGATTTGCCCGCTATCAACGGGCGTGCATTCAGGTCGAGCAGCTTTTCGGATCAACCCCGGTGACCGGAGTGATGCCCATCAGCGGGCCGCCACGGGTGCGATACATCGCACGCTCCTCGAAGATCGCGTTTGGCGGAAGAAAAGAGCCGACAAGCTGCGTGCTCACGATTTCGTCGTAGGGGAAGAACACCTCGGTGAGGATGACCATCTGATTTTGCCGAAGCTCGATATCGTTGGGCAGCTCGATTTCGGGCCCTTCGGCCACATCATCGGAGCCGGTCCACTGCTCTCCGAACTGGCTCTCGAAACTATCCTTCACCCGGCATCGCTGCCAAGCGACCTTGTTCTGGATTTCGTCATCGTCGGTATCGCGCACTCCCACGACCGCCGTCACGATGACATTGCCATTATCGTTGAAATCGAATGGCGCGGCAATCAGATCGACGGCCTCGAACATGTCCCGGATCTGTCGCTCATTGGGCGGAACCTGGTTGCTCGCCACCTGATCCGCGATGGTTGCCGCAATACGCTCAGCCTTTTGGCGCGCGAGCACGACGTTGGCGAATTCGATGCCGACAAGCCCGAAGCCGACGAAGATCGGCAAGGTGTAGGCGAATTCGATCAGCGCAAGGCCGGCAATGTCGCGCCGAAGCCTGCGCAGCCTTCCAAGCATGGGATTGCCTGCGAGAGAGCTTCTGGTTCGAGCGATCAGAGTGCGCATGTGTTATCCGCGAAAGGCTCGTTACGGACGACCGTCACAGAGCGGATCTGGTAGAAGTCGCGCCCGCCATTGATCTGGTCCGAAACCCATGGAACGAGTGAAGCGACATTGAAGGTCGCAGTGAAGCGCACGACTTCGCCGAACGAGCCGAAATCGCCCGATTCGCCCATGTCATCATCCCACTGCCCGTTGCCGTTGACGTCGGTGTAGCTTTCGCCTTCGTCCCGCACGCCGTTGTCGTTGCCGTCCACGAATGGCTCCGGGTTGCCGACATCGCCGAATTCCTGCCCATAGGACTCAACGGTTACCTGGGGAGGCAGCCCGTCGGAGCTGGAAATGACCTCCATGCGCCGCACGATCCCCGCCTTGATGGCTTCGGCATTCTGATTGGGACAATCCGCAACACGCGATTCGCGCGAAGCGGACAGAACGGCGCTTTCAAGTGTCGAGCGGGCGAAGATAACATAGCCGACCTCGAGCAGGCCAAGGATGAACAGCGCCATGACCGGGAAGACGAAGGCGAATTCGACCGCCGTGACGCCCGCTTCATCGCCCACAAGTTTTCGGCGAACCAATCTCACCGTGTCAGCCTCAGATTGACGAGTTCAGCCGCGATCGTCTTGAACGCCTCGTCCAGTTCTGCACCGTTCGAGGCATCGAAGTAGTGGGTGTTCGGATCGGTGGCACAGCTCTGGAACAGCTGCTTGGCGCTGGTGTTCGTCAGGCGGAAAGCGATGGTGTAAAGCTGGATTCCATCGTTCTTCGCCGCTTCGCAAACCTTACGGAAGCGCCTTTCGAGCTGCTGGATGTTGGCGTTCTTCGTTGCACTGTCGGTCATGCGACGATCTTCATAGGTGCCGTAAGCGGTGTAGGCGGTATCGTAGAGCCTGCTGCCGCCGCCGCTCGGCACGCGCCCGTCATCGCGGCTATCGAAAATGCCGTCGGTCATGAAGATGATGACCTTGTTGACCGGCTTGTCATCGGGACGATTGCGCAGGAAGAAATCGTCGCGCTCGAGCAGGCGATAGGCCCAGACCAGCGCCGGCGTGTGGAACGTCCCGATATTGGGCAGCGCGAAGTTGTCCTCGTCGATGTATCGCTTGAGGCTGGACAGGGTCCGGTCATATTCCACCGGCAATGCCTCGGCCGGGCAGACATAATTGGGCGAAGGCCCATCCAGACTTCTCGTCCCTGACGCGGGCACGTTTTCATTCGGGCTGGCATAAATCCTGGTGGGCTCAAACTTGTCTTTTTCGTCTTCTGGCAGCCTGTCGATCGAGACGATCGCATTGCTGTCGCTGCAAACCAGATCATTGCCGGTGTTTCTGTGAATGCAGATGGAATCCCCGTCGGGATCGAAGCGATCCATCAAGGCTTTCTTGACAGCCGGGATACCAAGGATGCGCCGACGATTGTTGGGCACTTCATATTGGTTGTCCCTCTGATCGAAGGAATCAACCGTGATCGGAGGATAGGCGAATGGCACGATATCCGGCATGCCGTCTTCGCCGGGGAGCAGCTTCGTGATGTCGTATGCCCCGGCGTCCATCGTGAAGGGGTCACTGGAAACATTCTGGATGGTCGCATCCGCGTTCACGCAGCCCTTCCATGCGAGCGGGTCCGAGCGGGAGATGTTCGTGAAGTGCGGAAAATTCACGACCTTCGAGCTGTCCCGATCACGCACGAGGTGCCCGACATTGACGTGGATGTTGTAGGGCACCATTCCGATCGCGATGCCCTCGCGGCGTTCCTGGCCGTTGAATACCGTTTCGACGAAATTGGTCGCGGCCACCTTGAGCTCGGCCATCTTGGCGCCCGCCATCGATCCGGTGTTGTCGAGCACAACGACGGCTTCGACGTTGCGCGGCAGAGTGTCGGTAGCCTGCGCCTGGGCCTGGGCCGTAAAGGTCAGGGTCGGCAATCCGACAAGGCGCAAGAACGTGGTGTTGATGGTCCCCGAGGCGGTGATGTCCGCGATCACAACTTTGTCGACCTCGCGAACGTCGACGTCCTCCTCACCGAGCGTCGACCCGAGATACCCGGAGAGAAAGTTCGCGGCGATGTAGTCCTTGCCGATGCCTTCGGCGGCAGTGTCCGTCGTGCCGCTCACCTGCTTGGCGCGCACAGCCGCAAGCGCACCGGCGTCAACCGCGCCCTGGAGCTTGGACTGGGCGAGATAGACCCGGCCGAAATCCACCCCGGCCCCGATCATCGCCATGCACGGAACAAGCCCCGCCGCCATGATCGGCAGCACGCTCGCGCGCGTGTCGCGCTTCAGCGCGGCAAGCGTCTTGCGGGCGAACGCTGCCGCATGCCCGACCTTGCCTCCCACCCCTGATGTGCTGTGCCCCGCCATTGTGCGCTCCGGTTGAGTGGTCTTCCACCGCAACGCACTAGGCAAAGAACCTTACCAAAGTCTCAAAGGCAGGTGTTTATGAACGCCTAACCATGTCCTTATGGGGCATGTTCAGACGTAGCAGACACGCTTCGCCGCAGCGACGATCCGCGGCGCATCGATCAGAGCAAGCTTCTCGAGATTGGCGGCATAGGGCAGCGGCACGTCCTCGTTGCAGACGCGCAGAACCGGCGCATCGAGATCGTCAAAGCCCTCCTCCATGCAGATCGCGATCACCTCGCTCGCGATCGAGCAGGTCGGCCAGCCTTCCTCGGCGACGATCAGACGGTTGGTCTTGGCAAGGCTGGTGAGGATCGCTTGCCGGTCGAGCGGGCGCAGGGTGCGAAGGTCGATCACCTCGGCCTCGATCCCCTCCTCGCTCAGTGTCTTGGCCGCCTCGAGCGCGAGGCCGACGCCGATCGAATAGGAGACGATGGTGACATCCCCGCCCTCGCGCACGATCCGCGCCTTGCCGATCGGGAGCACGTGATCGTCCATGTCGGGCACGTCGAAGCTGCGCCCGTAGACGAGCTCGTTCTCCAGGAAGACCACAGGATCCTCGCAGCGGATCGCGGCCTTCAGAAGCCCCTTGGCATCGGAGGAATCGTAGGGCGCAATGACGATGAGGCCGGGCACGCTCGCATACCACGGCCCGTAATTCTGCGAGTGCTGCGCGGCAACACGAGAGGCAGCGCCGTTGGGACCGCGAAACACGACCGGGCAGCGCATCTGGCCGCCGCTCATGTAATTGGTCTTGGCCGCCGAGTTCACGATGTGGTCGATCGCCTGCATCGCGAAATTGAAGGTCATGAATTCGACGATGGGCCTTAGCCCGCCCATCGCCGCGCCCGTGCCGATCCCGGCAAAGCCGTATTCGGTGATCGGTGTGTCGATCACCCGCTTGGGACCGAATTCCTCAAGCAGGCCTTGCGTGACCTTGTAGGCGCCCTGATACTCGGCGACTTCCTCGCCCATCACGAACACCCGCTTGTCGCGCCGCATCTCCTCGGCCATCGCATCGCGCAGCGCCTCGCGCACCGAGGTGCTGGTGGAGCTGGTGCCATTGGGGATGGCGGGATCGCTTGCGGGTGCCTTGGCCTTGGGCGGGGAAAAGCCGCTGGAGGGCTCGGCGCTCTCCTTCTCTTGGGCCTTCTCCTTGGCAGCCCCCTCCTCGGAAGGCGCAGGGGCTGGCGAAGGAGTTGGCGCGGGCGCGGTCTCCTCACCTTCGCCTTCGAGCATGGCGATGACGGTGCCGACCTTTACGTTCTCGGTCCCCTCGGCGATCATGATCTTGGAGAGCACGCCCTCGTCGATCGCCTCGAATTCCATCGTCGCCTTGTCAGTCTCGATCTCGGCGATGATATCACCCGGTTCGATTGCGTCGCCCTCGGCCTTGAGCCAGCGCGCAAGCGTGCCCTCCTCCATGGTGGGCGAGAGGGCGGGCATCTTGAGTTCGATCGCCATGGCTCAATACTCCCCCACGAGCACATCGGTGTAGAGCTCATCAGGCCCCGGTTCCGGCGAGCTTTCGGCAAAGTCGGCAGCTTCGGCGACCCGCGCGCGGATCGCCTTGTCGATCGCCTTCAATTCGTCCTCGGTCTTGCCCGCCTCGATCAGCGCCTTCTTGAGCCCCTCGATCGGATCATGATGATCGCGCTGATCCTGCACTTCCTCGCGGGTGCGATATTTTGCGGGATCCGACATCGAGTGGCCGCGATAGCGATAGGTGTTGCACTCCATCAGCACCGGCCCCTTGCCCTCGCGCACATGGGCAAAAGCGACCTCGGCGGCGGCGCGCACTTCGAGAACGTCCATGCCGTTCACTTCCATGCCCGGGATGCGAAACGCCGTGCCGCGGCGGTAGAAGCGGGTTTCGGCGGAGCTGCGCTTGGTGGCGGTGCCCATGGCATACTGATTGTCCTCGACCACGAAGACGATCGGCAGGTTCCACAAGGCCGCCATGTTGAAGGTTTCGTAGACCTGCCCCTGGTTGGCCGCGCCGTCGCCGAAATAGGCAAGGCAGATGCCGCCGTCCTCGTTATATTGATGCGCGAGCGCGAGGCCTCCGCCCAGCGCCACCTGCGCGCCGACGATGCCGTGCCCGCCGTAGAACTTCTTTTCGGTCGAGAACATGTGCATCGAGCCGCCCTTGCCCTTCGAGATCCCCGCCTGGCGCCCGGTGAGTTCGGCCATGATGATATTGGGATCGAGGCCATAGGCAAGCATGTGGCCATGATCGCGGTAGCCAGTAATGACACTGTCCCGATCATTGTCGAGCGCGGATTGCAGGCCGATCGCGACCGCCTCCTGGCCGATATAGAGGTGGCAGAATCCGCCGATGAGGCCGAGGCCATAGAGCTGCCCCGCTTTTTCCTCGAACCGGCGGATCAGCAGCATTTGCTCGTAGAAGTGGAGCATTTCCTCTTCGCTCGCAGCGTAGCGCTTGGCCTTCTCGAAATCGTCCTGGAGCGAATGGAGGATGAAATCGGGATCTTCAGACGGGGCGAGCGGAGCTGCCCCCTCGCCCCCTTTCGCGGCCTTGCTCCTGGTCGTCTTAGAGGATGCGGCGGAGGCGGCTTTGGGGGTCTTGGCCACGGCGACAAGTCCTTTGGTTCGCGTGCTGGGGAGGCGATACGATCGTGCTGAGCCTATAGTCCCGGCCTCTCAGGAGACGCAACCAAAAGCGCGCCTTGACCGGCCACAGCGCGGCTCACTCCTCGAGCGTGACCACCACATCGTCGGCATGGACGACACCGAGATTGCGTTTCACGAGCTCGCCCGCGAGATCGGGATCGGCGTGATCGGGATGAAGCAGGTCGACCCGGTTCTGCAATGCCGCACGACGCTCCTCGAGAATCGCGATTTCGGCCTTGCGCTCCTGAAGCGCGACGGTGCTCTCGCGCCACGCAAACAAGCCCCACGGACCGGCAATGGCGAGCCCCGTCAAAAGGAGGAGGATCACGAGCGCGCCGTAGAGCTTGAGCTGATCGGCCGGGTGCGAGACGCGGGGGCGCACATCCGCCCAGTGCATCGCGCCCTTCGCCCTATTGCTGTGCATCCCGTGCCCTCGCCTCGCCTTTTTCCGACAGAATCACAATTGCCTGAGCCGATCAAGCCCAAAGCCGTGCACTCTGCCCGAAATGGGGCGAGTGTTCCCCCAAGAGCTCGGGTTTGAGCCGATCAGGCTCAATAAGAGCGGGGCAATCCCAGCACATGCTCGGCGAGGTAGGAGAGGATGAGGTTAGTTGAGATCGGCGCGACGGTGTAGAGCCGCGCCTCGCGGAACTTGCGCTCGACATCGTATTCCTCGGCAAAGCCGAAGCCGCCGAAGGTCTGCACGCACATGTCCGCCGCCGCCCAGCTCGCCTCCGAGGCGAGGAGCTTGGCCATGTTCGCCTCCTCGCCCGGATTGCCGCCCTCGTCATAAACATGCGCGGCATGATGAACCATCAGCTCGGCGGCGCGCATCTGCGCATAGCAGCGCGCGATCGGGAATTGCACGCCCTGGTTTTGCCCGATCGGGCGGGCAAAGACATTGCGATCCTTGGCATAGCCGCTCGCCTTCTCGATGAACCATTTTGCATCGCCGATGCACTCGGCCGCGATCAGGATGCGCTCTGCGTTGAGGCCTGAGAGGATGTAGCGAAAGCCCTTCCCCTCCTCTCCCACCAGCGCGCTGACTGGAATGCGCAGATCATCGAAGAACACCTCGCACGAGGAGTGGTTCATCATCGTGCGAATGGGCTTGATCGTCATGCCATCGCCCCGCGCCGCCTGCATATCCACGAGGAACAGCGAGAGCCCCTCGGTCTTGCTTGGAGCCTCCTCTCGCGGCGTGGTGCGGGCAAGCAGCAGCATGAGGTCGGAATGTTCGGCGCGGCTCGTCCAGATCTTCTGGCCGTTGATCACGTAATCCTCGCCGTCCCTCACCGCGCGCGTCTTGAGGCTGAGCGTATCGGTCCCGCTGGTGGGCTCGGACACGCCGAAAGCCTGCAAGCGCAATTCGCCGCTCGCGATGCGCGGCAGGTAATGCGCTTTCTGTTCGTCGGAGCCATAGCGCAGCAGCGTGTTCATGATATACATCTGCGCATGGGCCGAGGAGCCATTGCACCCCGACGCCTGGATTTCCTCCATGATGATCGCGGCCGCATCGAGGCTGAGCCCGCTGCCGCCATATTCCGCCGGGATGAGCGCGGCGAGGAAGCCCGCTTGCGTGAGCGCATCGACAAACTCGCCCGGATACTCGCGGGCCGTATCCTTGGCGCGCCAGTAGTCGCCCGGGAAATCCTCGCACAGTGCGCGCACCGCGCGGCGGATTTCGGTGAGGTCTTCGCTCTCGTTGGTCATGGCCTGTCCCTGTCTCCGGTCCCTGTCTCCGGTCCCTGTCTCCGGTCCCTGTCTCCGGTCCCTGTCTCCGGTTTGCGCCGGGCGGGGGCTAGTCCGGAACCATCGCGCCAGCAACCCCGTTGATCCTGCGAACAAACAGGGGAGCTTCACGAACCATGCCGACCACGCTTGTCGACCAGCTGAACGACATGTCCAACGAGTTCATCCGCGCCCTGCCGAGTCTCGCGATCGCCGCGATCCTGGTCCTTGTGACCGCGCTCGTCGCCAAGTTCGCGACCTCGATCGCCTCGAAGCTGATCGGGCGGACAGATCTTCGTCCCTCCCTGCGCCAGCTGGTCGAGACCATCGTGCGCCTCGGCGTTTGGCTCCTCGGGCTGCTCGTGGCGGCGATCGTGGTCTTCCCCGGCGTGACGGTCGGCGGGCTGGTCGCTGGATTAGGCATCGGCGCAGTGGCGATCGGCTTCGCCTTCCAGGATATCTTCGAGAATTTCCTCGCGGGCGTTCTCATCATGGTGCGCGAGAAGATGCGGATCGGCGATGTCATCAGCTGCGAGGGGATCATCGGCCGGGTCGATCACATCACCTTGCGCGAGACGCACATTCGCGCGCTTTCGGGCGAGCTCACCATCGTGCCCAATTCGGTTTTGTTCAAGAACCCGGTCGAGATCCTGACCGATGATCCGCTACGCCGGTTCGAAGTGGTGATCGGGGTTTCCTACGACACCGATCTCGACGAGGCAGCGCAGGTGATCCGCAAAGCCGTTGGCGCGGTCGAAGGGCTCGAGCACGACAAGGGGCTTGACGTTTTCGCGCAGGAGTTCAACTCGTCCTCGGTCGATTTCCTGGTGCGCTGGTGGTCCAAGTCGACCCCGCGCGGCGGGTGGGAATCCAAGGACAAGGTCGTGCGCGCGATCAAGCGCGGGCTGGACGATGCAGGCATCGAAATCCCCTTCCCCTACATCACCCACACCTTCAAGGAGCGCGTCCCGCTCAGCGGCGCGGGTTGATCGTCCTTCGGGGTTTCGCGCTGGCGCATGGCTGCTAGGTGTGATCCTTGCACGATAGGAGCCGAGCCATGCGCATATTGACCAGCGACCCTGCCCGCTTCGCCAACCTGCCGGACTATCCCTTTGCGGAGCACTGGATCGCGATTGAGCTTGGCGAAGGGCATGTCGGGCGGATGCACTATCTCGACGAGGGCCCAAGGGATGCCCCCCCGGTGCTGCTACTCCACGGCGAGCCGAGCTGGAGCTTCCTCTACCGCAAGATGATCCCGCTCCTGGTCGAGGCTGGCCTACGGTGCCTCGCGCCCGATCTCATCGGCTTTGGCAAGAGCGACAAGCCCGACGATATCGGCTTCTACACCTATGATCGCCACATCGACTGGCTGAGCCAGTGGCGCGATGCGGTAGTCCCGCAGGGGGCCGCGCTGTTCTGCCAAGACTGGGGCGGGCTGCTCGGCCTGAGGATGGTGGGGAAGGCACCCGAGCGGTTCACCTGCGTCGTCGCCAGCAACACCTTCCTGCCCACCGGCGGCACGCCCTCGCCCGCCTTCATGGCGTGGCGCGAATTCGCGGCGAACTCGCCCGATTTCAGGATCGGCGCGCTCCTCCAGCGCGCCTCCGCGTCGCAGCTCAGCGACGCGGAGATCGCCGCCTACGATGCGCCCTTCCCCGACGAGCCCTCCAAGGCCGGCGCGCGCGCCTTTCCCTCGCTGGTCCCGGTCGAGGAAGGGATGGACGGAATCGCGCAGAACAAGCGCGCCTGGGAAGGCCTCGCAGCCTTCGACAAACCGTTCCTGACGCTGTTTGGCGAGGACGATCCCGTGACGGGAGGGCTTGCCGAGCCGCTGATCGAACGCATCGCCGGCGCGAAGGGTCAGCCGCACGCCATGCTCTCGCGGTGCGGACACTTCTGCCAGGAAGACCGTCCGCGCGAATTGGCGCAAGGCGTCATCTCAATGGCGCGCGCGGCGGGGCTCATCGCCTGACCACCGGACGGTCTTGCGCACGATCGTTCAATCCCCTGAAACCGGGCAACAAACTTGCCTTCGGTGCTTGATGCTCGCGGTAGCGGCGCTAAACCTTGTCGGCAAAGGGGAGAATTTTCATGCGTTTGTCAAACATCGCAAACACAGGGATCCTGTGTGCCTTTGCGCTCGCCATTGCGCTGCCGACAGGGGCGGCCGCACAGGATGGCTACCGCCTCCCGCCCGAGGAGGTCGCCGATATCGTCACCCGCGCACCGAGCCCCCGCGTCTCGCTCTCGCCCGACAAGGCGACCATGCTGCTGATGGAGCGCGAGGCGCTGCCGCCGGTGGCCGAACTGGCAAAGCCCATGGAGAAGCTCGCGGGCCTCAGGCTCGATCCCGCGACGAATGACCGCCACGGCCCACGCGAGATCGTCGGCCTCTCGCTGCAGGACATCGCAACCGGCACGGTTCGCGACATCTCACTCCCGGCCGAAGCCGATCTGGATCACTTCGCTTGGGGCGTGGACGGATCGAAGGTCGCCTTCACCAACACGTTGAGCGCCGGGATCGATCTCCATGTCCTCGACATAGCCGCGGCCACCCTCACCAAGGTGATGTCGGGCGGGGTCAACCCGATCTTCCAGGAGCCGAGCTGGATTCCCGATGGCTCGCTTCTCGTGCTTGCCATCCCGCAGGATCGAGGGCCCATGCCGATCGAGGACCTTACCCCGCTCGGCCCGGCGATCCAGGAGGCCGTCGGCGGCCAGGAAGCGCAGACCCGCACCTATCAGGATCTGCTCGCCAACCCGCATGACGAGGCGATGTTCAAGTGGCTCGCCACGAGCCAGCCGGTGCTGATGAATGCCGACGGCAGCAATCGGCGCGTTATCGGGGGGGCCGGGATCTACACCGAAGTCTCGCCTTCGCCCGACGGCCGCTATCTCCTGATGGAATGGTTGAGCGAGCCGTTCTCTTACCAGGTGCCCTGGTATCGTTTCGCGCTGACAAGCGCGGTCTACACCCTTGAGGGTGATCTGGTCACGATGATCGCGCAGCAGCCGCTTGCCGATGCCCTGCCGGTGCAGGGCGTTGTGACGGGTCGGCGCGAGATCCGCTGGCATCCGACCGAAGGCGCGCTGCTCGTTTGGTACGAAGCCCAGGATGGCGGCGATCCTAGGGTCGCGAGCGTCAATCGCGACAATGTGTTGGCTCTGCGCGCTCCGTTCCGGGGGCGGCCGCGCGTGCTCGCCCGGCTCGAGGATCGCGCCTCGGGCACGATCGGGATCGAGGATTCGGATGATCTCATCCTCTACGAATACGATCGCAACACCCGCGAACTGCGCCAGACGCTGGTGGACGTTGAGGATGGCAAGCCCCCGCGCGAACTCTCCTTGCGCAACATCCAGGACGCATACACCAATCCGGGCAGCCCGTTGGTGACATTGACGCAGCGCGGCACCACCGTCGCACGCAATGCGGGCGGCGCGCTGCTGCTGGCGGGCGAAGGAGCGACGCCTGAAGGGCTGCGGCCTTTCCTGCGGCGGCTGGACCTCGCAACGCTCGAGACGCAGGAACTCTGGCGCAATTCGGGCGAAGAGCTCGAATACGTGGTCGACGTCCTCGACGATGATGCCAGCGCCTTCCTGACCCTCTATGAGAGCCCGATCAATCCGGGCAACATCCGCCTTCACCAAAACGGCGCGACGCGCTTCCTCACCGATTTTCCCGATCCGCATCCCGAGCTCACCGGCATCCGCCGCGAGCTCGTCACTTACACCCGCGATGACGGGGTCGAGCTTACCGCGACGCTCTACCTGCCGCCCGAATACCAGGATGGCGACACATTGCCGGTGGTCATCTGGGCCTATCCACGCGAATTCAACGACGCCGCGACCGCCAGCCAGAACCGCGAATCCCCCTACAGCTTCACCCGCATCGGCGGCTATTCGCACCTGTTCTTCCTGACCCAGGGCTATGCCGTGCTCGACCGTGCCTCGATGCCGATCGTGGGCGCAGACCCCGAGACGGTCAACGACACCTTCATCGAACAGGTCGTGGCCAATGCCAGGGCGGCGGTCGATTTCACCGTCGCGCGCGGCTTTGGCGACGGCGTGCGGGTCGGCGTCGGCGGGCACAGCTATGGAGCCTTCATGACCGCGCACCTGCTTGCGCAGAGCGATCTGTTCAAGGCCGGGATAGCGCGCTCGGGCGCCTACAACCGAACGCTCACCCCGTTTGGCTTCCAGGCCGAGCGCCGCACCTTCTGGGAGACGCCCGATACCTATTACCGCTTGAGCCCCTTCATGGCCGCCGACCGGATCAACGAGCCGGTTCTGCTCATTCACGGCGAGAACGACAACAATTCGGGCACTTTCCCCGAGCAATCCGAGCGGATGTTCGCCGCGATCAAGGGCACGGGCGGGACCGCACGCCTCGTGATGCTGCCGCACGAATCCCACGGCTATCGCGGGCGCGAATCGGTGCTGCACACGCTTGCCGAGATGTTCGACTGGTTCGATGCGCATATCAAGGACGCATCGCCAAGCGAAGGCGGCTGAGCCCTGCCCGCGGCCGCCGTGCAGGGGGCCATCTTGCCAAGGCCGCTCATGCCATGATACCAGCCGGTTAAAGGCAGGGGCTGCGCATTTTTCGAGCCGTGGAAGGCAGCACCTTGGGCTCACGCTCGAGTGTGATCGGGCTTCGCTCGCGGCAAGTGATCACGGCGCGGCACCGGGCCCCGACATGATGGCGGCCGGAGATCGAAGCCGTCCTAACCTTGCAGTCCCATCGGAAGGTCGAGCTTGCAATTCCCCGAACATCCGACGCGGCAAGCAGGCGAGGACATCGAGGTCGCCCACCGTCGGCTGCTTGAAATGCAGTCGCTCGTCACCGACCTGCTCACCCGTTTCCTGCACAGCCCTTCGCCCGAGCTGCCGCGCAACATCGACGATGCGCTCGCCCGGCTCGGTGGCTTTGTCGGTGCGGACCGTTCCTACGTGTTTGAGTTCCAGCCCGGCGAGCTCATGAGCAACACGCATGAATGGGTGGCGCCTGGCATCCAGCCGGAGATCGAGGGGCTGCAGGATGTTCCGCGCGAGGTGATCCACTACTGGCTCGAACCGCTCGCGCAGGGCCGCGCGGTCCATGTCCCCGAAGTGGCGTTGCTCCCGGACGAGCGAGCGGCCGAGCGCGAAATCCTCGAGCGGCAGGACATTCGCTCGCTCCTCGTTGTCCCCATGATCAATGCCGGCGAGGCGGTCGGCTTCGTCGGCTTTGATGCGGTCCGCTCGCATCGCAGTTTCACCCCTGGCGAGGTCAATCTGCTCACTTTGGTCGCCGACCTGATCTGCACCGCTCTTGTCCGGCGCGAGACCGAGCGCCAGATGAGCGAGGCTCAGGCGCGGCTCAAGCGGCAGGAGGAGCGCTTCCGGATCATCGCCGACACCGTCAGCGACGTGTTGTGGGATTACGAGATCGAGGAACGCGAGGTCTGGATATCGCCCGATTGGCCAAGGAAACTGGGACTCAATGTGGAGGACAGCGAACTCGGCTTTTCGGACTGGCTCGAGCATGTCCACCCAGCCGATCGTCAGCGCGCCTGGGACACTTTGAACGAGGCAATCCGTTCGGGTGCAGAGCGATGGGAGTGCGATTACCGTGCGGTCGGCAGCGATGACGCGGTGATCGATGTCGAGGCCCGGGGTTCGATCCTGCGGCGCGCCGATGGCTGGGCAGTCCGGATGCTAGGCAATCTCAGGAACGTGACCGCAGAAAAGCGCCGCCGCGAGGGCGCTTCGCGCTCGCGCGCGCTAGAAGCGGTCGGCCAGCTGACGGGCGGGATCGCACACGACTTCAATAATCTGCTGGCCGTGATCCAGGGCAATGCGGAGCTTCTAACGCTGAGCGATTTGGCGCAAGAGGACGCCGAATGCGTGTCTCTCATCGCCCGGGCGGCCCACTCCTCCGCCCAGCTCACTGCCCGGCTTCTCTCCTTCTCGGGCCAGATCCACCTCAATCTCGCCCGGGTCGACCTTGCCGAAGTGCTGCGCGAGCTCGCCCCTTTGCTGCGCTCCGGGCTGACCGAGGCGGTCGATCTCGCGATCGAGATCGAACCCGGCCGATACCATGTCGAGGTCGATCAGGCCGCGCTCGAACAGGCGATCATCAACCTCGCAGTCAATTCGCGCGATGCCATGGTGTCGGGCGGGACGGTGCGTATCACCTGCGCGCAATGTCGCCTTCCTTCCGCTACGGTGCAGGATATCGGCGAGGTGCGCGAGGGCGACTATGCCTGCATCAGGGTCATCGACACCGGCAAGGGCATGGCGAAGGAGGTTCTCTCCAGGGCGCTCGAACCCTTTTTCACGACCAAGCAGGTGGGGCAAGGCACCGGGCTGGGCCTCAGCATGGTCTACGGCTTTGCCCGCCAATCGCAGGGTGCTCTGACGATCGAGAGCGAGCCTGGCCAAGGCACAACTGCCACGCTTTATCTGCCGATGAGCGATCTGCCGCTGCCCGCGCGTCCGTCGGCCGCGATCGCAAGGAGCGCCCAGCCCGCGTCCGGGCGCCGGGTGCTCGTCGTCGAGGACCAGCCCGATATCCGTCGCCATGCAGCCAAGATGCTCGCACGCGCCGGATTCGAGGTCGCTAGCGCCCCTGATGCCGCCAGCGCGCTGGACCTGCTCGAGCGCGAGGGGCCATTCGACGTGCTCTTCACCGATGTGCTGATGCCGGGCGGGATGAACGGGGTCCAGCTCTCGAACGCAGCCGCTCACATCGTCCCCGACATGAAGGTGCTCTACACTTCGGGCTTTCCGGCAGATGCGTTCGACCAGATCGGCCTCGACAACGCCAGCGAGCTCAACCTCCTCAAGAAGCCTTATCGCACCACTGAACTCATCGCCGCCATCGGCCGGCTCATCGAGGACGAGGGCGGCGACTAGCGTGGTTGCCGGCCGTTCGCGCGGGCCATTCGTGAACGCGGCGTTAGGAACGCCCTGCGCAGCGCCACTCGCCGCAGGCTAAGCTGCCTCACATCAGTCTGTTCTAAACCCCGAGCTGTGCCAAGGGGGATCAAGCTGATCACCGATCTTTCAAGCGCATATCGCTTCGAATAGACTGGCTCGGCGCAAGGACTTTCGAGAGGGACGCTCATGGATTGGCTCAATCTCACATCCGGCGCCCAGATCGCTCTGGTCGAGGGCGAGTACCGTCTCCTCGGCTCTCCCGGCAGCCGCGAGACGGTTACGCTGATGCAACCGAGCGTCGGCACGCTCTCGGTCTTGTTCGATGCCTCCTTCAACACCGGCGGCGACCTTATCCGGTTCGCCGGTCCGGCCAGCGCGTTCGAGATCGTGCGTTCGGGCTCGAGCGTGGCGGTGACGGGCGAAGGCATCACGGCGGTGATCCCGGTCAGCGCGACGGGCACCGATCTGGCCTTCCTCGCGAACGGGGGCGCGCAGTTCGAGCAGTTTGTGCTGCGGTACGATCCGGCTTCGCGCAGCGTGATGCTCGGCAATCAGGTGATCGGACCTGGCGACCCGGTGGCCGTCACGGGGCTCGCAGGCGCTGCGGGGCCGCTCGGCGAGACGGTCACTGTCGCCGGCATCGCCGAGCTCAGGGCTGCGCTCGCTGATCCCGACGTCTCGACCATCCTCGTCGCTCCTGGCCGCTATCTCGTCGACACCAGCGATCCCGCCTATTTCTGGGGCCAGGCAGGCGTCTTCGTGAACCGCGACGTGACCATCGCCAGCGCCAGCGCGACCGAGCGCGCCGAATTCGCCGCCGGGTTCGACATCGCCAAGGGCATCTTCGTCACCGGCGCGGGCGCGGATGTCACTTTCGAGCGGATCAGCTTTGCCGACACGCGGGTCAATTTCGGTTTCCAGTCGGGCACCGCGAACTATGCCGGCATCCGCGCCGAGGGCGGCGACATCACCGTGATCGACAGCGCGTTCACCAACAACTTCAACGCGATCAAAGGCAATGGCGGCACGCTCACCGTTATCGGCTCGAGCTTCATCGACAATGGCAGCATCAACGGCGCGGGCCAGGAGCACCACATCTACTGGGAGGGCGATGCCGTCCGGATCGAGAGCAGCCTGTTCGAGGACAGCGGCTATGGCCATGCGATCAAGACCGTTACCTACGAGGAGACCCGCATCCTCGACAGCACGATCATCGACGGCTCCAGGGCAGCCCCCCCGATCGACATCGGCGGCGGCGGCGACCTCGTCGTCGAGGGCAACACCATCACCAAGCTGACAGGGGCCACCAATGGCTACGTGATCCAGTATGACACCGTCCGCCAGGACGGCGTTGCCGGCGCGATCCGGATCGAGGGCAACACCATCACCTCGACCAGCAACCCCTATGGCTTCCCGACCACCAAGCTGCTCAAGAACCTCTCCGACACCACCGCGATCGTTACCGACAACGACATCAACGGCAATTTCGAGCCCAACCTGTTGTTCGGCGATGCGAGCTTCGCCGGCAACCGGATCGACGGCGTCCCGGCCCCCGACATCGGGTGGCGCGCCAATGCCGACCGTTTGACCGAGGACGATGACGAACTGTTCCTCCCCGGCATCACCGGCCTGCGCGAGGGCGAGCTGTGGGTGGCGGTCGATGCGGGCGCAGGCGATGACCTCCTCGTCGGCACGCCCGATCTCGACCTCCTGATCGGCGGCCCCGGCAACGACACCCTCTCGGGCGGCGACGGCGACGACTGGCTCTTCGGCGACGAGGGCGACGACATCCTCTTCGCCGGATCCGCCACGCCCGGCACCTTCCGCTACGACAATCTCCACGGCGGCGCAGGCAACGACATCCTCACCGTCGGCCCGGTCGCGCCAGGCGCACGCGCCTTCGTCACCATGAACGGCGGCGATGGCGACGATGTGCTCGATGCGCGGCTTGCGGACCTCTTCGCCCTCATCGGCGGCGAGGGCAACGACATCCTGATCGGCTCGCAGATCCCCACCGACGCCTGGACCCAGATCAATGCCGGTCCGGGCGACGACGTGGCGCTGAGCGGGAACGGCTACACCCACTATCTCTTCGGCGGCACCGGCACCGACACGCTCGTCTATCTCGGCGCGCTGGGCACCGACCTCGAGCTTGCCCCGGTGGGCGACGGCTCGCTCTGGATCACCGCGCTCACCGAGGTCGGGCGCAGCGAGGTCAGCCAGTATGGCGAGCGGGCCTACTCCTTCGAGTTCATCCAGTTCGCCAACGGGCTCTACGACGTCGCGGCGGCCACCTTCGAGGCGGGCGCGGCGCGGGTCGATGTCGCGGCGCTGCTCGCGCTTGAAGTCCCCGCCCTCCCGGGTCCGACCGGCGCCTTGCCCCCGCCCATCACCAGCGGCCCCGATGGCGCGCCCCTCATCCGCGGAACCGACACAGTGCCCTTGCCGCTCACCACCAACACCTACGAGGCGACCAGTTACTCGCAAGGCACCCCGGCCAACGACCGCGTGCTGACCGGCACCATCTCCAACACCTTCCTTTGGACCGGCGCGGGCGATGACCACATCACCCTCTCGGGCCAGAACCTCAACGTCGATGCCGAAGCGGGCGACGACGTCATCGTCGCGCTCGAGCGCAGCGTCACGATGCGCGGCGGCGCGGGTGCCGACATCTTCGCCTTCGATCTCGTCGCCTTCGACGCCTTCCCCGAGGCCCGCCGCGACATGGGCACGATCGCCGATTTCGAGGACGGGATCGACCGGATCGCCTTCGTGGGCTCCCCCTTCGCCAGCTTCGACGAGATCGCCGATCGCATGCGGCAGGACGGCGACGACGTCGTGGTCGACCTGGGCGAGGAGCACTTCCGGATCCTGAACACCACCCTCGCCATGCTCGGCGCCTCCGACTTCCTGTTCGCCTGATCGCCCTCGCGCACCCTCAGAAGTGCACCGCCCGCCCATAGGCGTCGAGCACGCTCTCGTGCATCATCTCGGAGAGCGTGGGGTGCGGGAACACTGTCTGCATCAGCTCGGCCTCGGTCGTCTCGAGCACCTTGCCAACGGTGTAGCCCTGGATCAGCTCGGTGACTTCGGCGCCCACCATGTGCGCGCCCAGCAGCTCGCCGGTTGCAGCGTCGAACACGGTCTTGATGAAGCCCTCCGCTTCGCCCAGCGCGATCGCCTTGCCGTTGCCGATGAAGGGGAAGTTGCCGATCTTGACCTCGCAGCCTGCCTCGCGCGCCTTGGCCTCGGTCAGCCCCACGCTTGCCACCTGTGGGTGGCAGTAGGTGCAGCCGGGGATCGCATTGCGATCGAGCGGGTGCGGGTGGACCTCGGCGTTGCCGAGTTCCTGCGCGATCGCCTCGGCGGCCGTCACGCCCTCATGGCTCGCCTTGTGGGCCAGCCATGGGCCGGGCGTGCAGTCGCCGATCGCCCACAGGCCCTGGGTCTTCGTACGACCGTAGGGGTCGATCTGGATGAAGCCGCGCTCCATCTCGACCAGCTCCTCGAGCCCGATCCCCTCGGTGTTGGGGACGATGCCGATCGCGCTGATGACGTGGCTGAACTCGGCCGTGTGTGTCTTGCCGCCGGAGTCCTTGATCGTGGCCTTGACGCCCGCGTTTCCGACTTCGAGCGCCTCGACGCCCGCGCCGGTCATGATGCTGATGCCCTGCTTGGTGAACGACTTGGCGAGGAAGGCGGAGACGTCCTCATCCTCCACCGGCACGATCCGATCGAGCATCTCGACGACCGTCACCTCTGAGCCCATGTCGTTGTAGAAGCTGGCAAACTCGATCCCGATCGCGCCCGAGCCGATCACCAGCAGCCTCGCCGGCATCTCGGGCGGGGTCATCGCGTGGCGGTAGGTCCAGATGCGCTTGCCGTCAGCGGGCGCGAAGGGCAGATCGCGGGCGCGCGCGCCGGTCGCGACGATGACGTGGCGGGCGCTGAGCTGCTCCTCGCCCTGCTCGCCCTTGACGGTGAGCGAGGTCGCTCCCGTGAGCCGACCCTCCCCCATGTGGACGGTGATCTTGTTCTTCTTCATCAGATGCCCGACGCCCTGATTGAGCTGCTTGGCCACCCCGCGGCTGCGCTTGACGATCGCGGCCAAGTCCGCCTCGATCGTGCCCGCCACCTTGAGCCCGTAGGCGGCCGCGTTGTCCATGTAGTGCTTGATCTCGGCCGAGCGCAGCATGGCCTTCGTCGGGATGCAGCCCCAGTTGAGGCAGATGCCGCCGAGGTTCTCGCGCTCGACGATGGCGACCTTGAGCCCCAGCTGCGCCGCGCGGATCGCGGCCACATAGCCGCCCGGCCCCGAGCCCAGCACGATCACGTCATACTCACTTGCCATCAGCGGGCCTCCCGTCCCTCAACTCGTCTTGCGTGCAGCACGCTTGAACCGCCTGTTACACAGTCCAGAAGCGAATTTTTTTCCTCCCGCATGGACGCCCAGAGGGGCTGCCGAAAGGAGAGGAAAGGCGCTGCGTCCATGCGCGCCCTCATGCCAGATCGGGGCCGTGTAGGACAGGGCGCGGGCGCCCCGCTTCGTCCAGCAGGACGAACTTGAACGTGCCCTCGCAGACTCTGGTGGTCGCCTCGCCGTTGCGCTCGCGCGCCACCCCCTCGGCGGCAATGGTGAGCGAGGTGCGCCCGCGCGCGGCGATATCGCAATAGATGGATAGCTCGTCCCCCACCGCCATCGCGCCAGGAAAAGCGAAGTCGGTCGCCGAAACAACCACAGCCTTGCCCTGCCCCTCGCGGCTCGCGAGCGAGCCTGCGCCCAGCGCCATCTGCGCCATCAACCCCCCGCCGAACATCCCGCCATAAGGGTTGGAGTCGGCGGGCATGGCGGTAACGCGGATCTGGGGTTCTTTCAAAATTGCAAAACCAGTCTTTTTGATTTTTCTAATGCAGGCACTACACGTGACTTCGCTCGGGTTAATCGTGAGCTGCAGACCAGCTGGTCGCGAGTTCGACTGACAGAAGGTATTTGCCACTGTCCCTGGCGCTCCATTCTTGAACGAGCGCCCTGCATTATCCTGATAGAGATGAACCCTTCTCTCCACCTTCGGGTGTCCTTCACACCAGAAGCCCCATCGGGTTCTCGCACAGTTGCTTGATCGCTTCCATAAGCTGCGCGCCGTCCGCGCCGTCGATCGCGCGGTGGTCGAAGCTGCCCGAGGCGTGGAGCACGGTCGCGGGCTTCACCTCGCCATCCACCACATAGGGCTGTTGCTGGCCGGCGCCGACCGCGAGGATCATGCCCTGCGGCGGGTTGATGACGGCGTCGAACTGCTTGATCCCGAACATGCCGAGATTGGAGAGGCTCGCGGTGCCCCCCTGATATTCATGCGGCTTCAGCTTGCCCTCGCGCGCCTTGCCGGCGAGCTCCTTCATCTCCCTGGAGATCTGTGCCAGCCCCTTGGTGTCGGCCTCGGTGATGACGGGCGTGATGAGCCCCGATGGTGCGGCGACCGCAACGCTGATGTCGGCGCGGGCATAGCGGCGCATCACCTCACCGTGATAGCTCACATTGCACTGCGGGACCCGCATCAGCGCGCGCGCGAGCGCCTTGATGAGGAGATCGTTGACCGAGAGCTTGACCCCATCGGCCTCGAGCGCGGTGTTGAGCTGCTTCCTCAACTCGAGCAGCGGATCGAGGCGGATGTCGATCGTGAGATAATAATGCGGGACGGTCTGCTTGCTTTCGGTGAGTCGGCGCGCGATGACCTTGCGCACATTCGAGAGCTTTTCCTCCTCGAAGGGGATGCCGAAATCGGGGATTTTGGCGTCTGCGGGGGCGCTGGCGCCAGAGCCTTGCGATGCGGGCGCGGCCTGCGGGCTCTCGCCGGGCGCTGGAGCGGCTCTCGCGGCGGCGGCGGGCTCGTGCGCCTTGACATCCGCCTCGATGATCCGCCCGTTCGGCCCGGTGCCCTCGATCTGCGCAAGATTATAGCCCTGTTCGGCCGCGATCCGGCGCGCGAGCGGCGAGGCGATGATGCGCTCCCCATCCTCGCGGCGGGGCGGCGCACCCGCTCCGGTAACGGCCGCCGCGCCGCCACCGCCGAGCGCCTTGTCGACATCGCTGCGGGTGATCTTGCCGGCAGGGCCGGTGCCCTCGACCTGAGCGAGATCGACGCCGTTCGCCTCGGCGATGCGGCGCGCAAGCGGGCTCGCCTTGGCCGCAGGTGTGCTTGCGCTCGGGGCTGGCGCCGGGGCAGGAGCAGGTGCCGGCGCCGGTGCTGGCGCCGGGGTGGGGGCGTGCGTCTGCTTCGCCTCCTTGGGAGCGCTCACCGCATCTGCGTCCTCGCCCTCTTCCGCGAGCAGCGCGATCACCGTGCCCACCGCGACATTCTCGCTGCCCTCGGACACGATTATCTCGGCAATCACTCCCTCGTCGACCGCCTCGAACTCCATCGTCGCCTTGTCGGTTTCGATCTCGGCCATGATGTCGCCAGCGCTGACCGTGTCGCCGACGCCAACCAGCCATTTGGCGAGCGTGCCCTCCTCCATCGTCGGCGAGAGCGCGGGCATCTTGATTTCGATCGGCATGCGGGGCGACTCCGGCACAAAGGGGCAATGGGGCGTATGGGGCTCGGTTAGGCCATGTGGCAGGCTGCGGGCAAGCCCCGGCGGCTCGGGCCGCCCTCGCCTTCGCATTCGCTTGCAATCGCGCCGGATTGGCAGGATACATCGCCGCCCACGCCGTCATGAGAGTGGCATGAGAACGCCAGGAGACTGAATGCGGACATTTCTCGTGATCACCGACGAGAGCGAGGAGGCCGGCGCGGCGCTGCGCTTTGCGGCGCGGCGGGCGGCCTCGGTGGGCGGCGCGGTGCACATCCTTGCGCTGGTGCCGCAGCAGAATTTCAGCGCCTTTGGCGCGGTGCAGGCGACAATCGAGCAGGAGGCGCGCGATCGCGCCGAGATCCTTGCGCACGGCGTTGCGGGCAATCTCTTCGCCGAAAGCGGGATCATGCCGACGATCTCGGTCAAGATCGGCAACGGGCAGAAGATCGTCAGCGCCTTCCTCGAGGAACATAGCGAGGTGGCAGCGCTTGTGCTCGGCGCGGCGAAGGCCGGATCGCCCGGTCCGCTCGTCACCCACTTCTCCGCGCATGCGGGGAGCCTGCCCTGCCCGCTCTACGTGATCCCGGCCGATTACGACGAGAAGGACGCCGATCATCTGGTGTGAGCGGCGCCCCTTCTCAGGCCAAGCTCAGGTGAGCGTGCCGCGGGTCGGGTAATCGTTCTTGGTGACGTAGTCGATGCCATCGAGCAGCTCGTTGAGCGGAGGCCGGGCGAAGGGCGCGTTCTGGACGCTGGCGAAATAGAGCGTGCCGTCGGGGCGCACGAGGAACAGGGCAGGCTCGGAGAAGACCTTGGGCTCGTCGCTTGCCTCGCGGCCCTGCGAGAGATAGAGCCCCCATTCGCGCGCGCGCTCCTCGCTCAAGGCATAGGCGAGCGGGACATCGCCCGTCTCCCACTCCTCATCGACCACCATGGCGCGGCTCTTGTCGTCCATCGAGACCGCGACGACATTCACGCCGCGCCTGGTGAAATCGTCGAGCTTTTCCGCAAGGTCGTTGAGCTGGCTACGGCAGATCGGGCAATGGCTGCCGCGATAGAACACGACCAGCGTGAAGCGCTCCGGGCTCTGCTTGGCGAGATCGTATTGCGCGCCGATCGTCAGCTCGAGCGTAAGGGCGGGCACGGCATTTCCTGGTTTCAGCATGGTTTCTCCTTTGCTGAACCAATGGTCAAAAGCCCGTGAGGTTTCTGGGCCGCTACTTCCGCTTGCGGCCTTGGTGGCGGATATTGCCCGGGCGACCGCGCTTGCCGACCATCGGCTTGCCCTTCGCGCCCGGCCTCGCCCCGGCAGGAGCGCGGCGCGCCTCGGCGCGGGTGCCGCGCGGCTCGATCGGGTTGCCATCGCTGTCGACCGGCTCGAACTTGAGCGCGCCGGTGAGCGCGTTCGCCTCGGCGAGCTTGAGCTTCAAGCGATCGCCCAGGCCATAGCGCGTGCCGCTGTCCACTCCGATCAGCGCCTGCGCCGCCTCGTCGTGGCGGAAATATTCCGCGCCCAGCGTCGAGACGGGCACCAACCCGTCGCCGCCGAGGCCAAGGATGGTCGCGAAGAAGCCGAAGCCCTGAACCCCGGTGATGCGCGTTGCGAACACCTCGCCCACGCGTTCGGAAAGCCAGGCGGCGACATAGCGGTCGATCGTGTCGCGCTCGGCTTCCATCGCGCGGCGCTCGGTCGCGCTGATCTGGTCGCTGATCGCCTTGAGATCGTCGCGGTCGCGGTCCGAAAGGCCCGATTTGGCAGGTAGCGAGCCGGGCGGCTCGGGCTGTTCGAGCTTGTAGGCATCGACCAGCGCGCGGTGGACGAGCAGGTCCGAATAGCGCCGGATCGGCGAGGTGAAATGCGCATAGGAACCGAGCGAGAGGCCGAAATGCCCGGTGTTGGCGGGGCCGTAATAGGCCTGCGTCTGGCTGCGCAGCACCGCCTCCATCAGCAGTGCCTTCTCCGCCTCGTCCGCCACATCGCCGAGGATCCGGTTGAACAGGCCGGGCGTGATCACCTGCCCGAGCGCGAGCTTGCGGCCGAGCGTCGCCAGATAATCGCGCAGGGCGAGCAGCTTCTCGCGCGCAGGGGGCTCGTGGTTGCGATAGACCACCGGCGCGGTCTTCGCCTCGAGCGCCTTGGCGGCGGCGACATTGGCCGCGATCATGAAATCCTCGACCACGCGGTGCGCATCGAGCCGCTCGCGCAGCGCGATCTGTGCGATGCGCCCGTCCTCGCCCAGCACCACGCGGCGTTCGGGCAGTTCGAGTTCGAGCGGGTCGCGCGCCTCGCGCGCTGCCGCGAGCGCGCGCCACGCGGCCCACAGATTACCGAGATATTCAGGCGGATCGCCCGCATCGACCGCCTTTTGCGCATCCTCATAAGCGATGTTGTGCGCGATCCGCACCAGCGCGCGGGTGAAGCGGTGGCTGGTCACCTTGCCAGCCGCGTCGATCCGCAGGTGGCACGCCATCGCCGCGCGGTCCTCGCCCTCTTTCAAGGAACACACATCGGCCGAGAGGATCTCGGGCAGCATCGGCACCACCCGGTCGGGGAAATAGACCGAATTGCCGCGCTTCCTTGCCTCCTTGTCGAGCGCCGATCCGGGGCGGACATAGAAGCTCACATCGGCGATCGCGACCAGCGCATTGAACCCGCCCTGCCCATCAGGCTCCGCCCAGATCGCATCGTCATGATCGCGCGCATCCGCAGGGTCGATCGCGACGATCGGCAGGTGGCGCAAATCCTCGCGGCGCTCCTCGGAGAGCTTAAGCCGGGCGGCGCGCGGCGCTTCCTCAAGGGCTTCCTCCGGAAAGACATGCGGGATGCCGTGCTTGGCGATCGCGATCAGGCTGAAGGCGCCGGGCGCGAGCGGATCGCCATAAACCTCGGTGACGCGCACGCCCGCCCGGTCCGAGCGGCCGGTGCGCTCGGCAAGGACGAGCTGGCCTTCCTCGGCCTCGCCCATGTCGTTGATCCGGGGCGAATGGCGGATGCGCTTGTCGATGGGAGCGAGCCAGGCCTTGCCGCTGGCATCGACCTCAACCACGCCCATCAGCCCCTCGGTGCGCGCGGGCAGCTTTTTCATGGGATGCGCGATCCACCCGCGCTCCGTCTCCTCGGTGCGCGCGAGCACGCGGTCGCCGCGCTTCAGCGCCGGACCGGGTCGCTTGTCACTGCCGCGACCCTTGCCGCTCTTGAGCTCGCGCAGCGTCAGGCGCGGCGGCTCGCCGGGGGCATCGGGGTCCCAGTTATCGGGCACAGCGATGGGCTCGCCATCCTCGATCCCGACGACGCGCAGCACCGTCACCTTCGGCACGCCGCCCATTCGCGTGTAGGCGGTCTTCCTGCCGTCGATCAGGCCTTCCTCGGCCATATCCTTGAGCAGCCGCTTCAGCGCGATTTTCTCCTGCCCCTTGAGGCCAAAGGCCTTGGCGATCTCGCGCTTGCCGGCGGGGGTTTGGGAAGTCTGGATGAATTCGAGGACCTGCGCTGGGGTGGGCAGGCCGTCAGTGTGTTTCGTGTTCGACATTGCACCCCCCTTACCCGCTCGTGCAGAGCTTGTCGAAGGGCACCGCGCGAGCGGCACAGCGAGCTTTTGCCTAGTAGGCCCGCGCAATGAGAATGCGCTCGGTCGCGGGCGCGCCGGTGAAGAGGCAAGTGCCATCGGCGGGCTCAGCGCCGCGCGGCACGTTGCGGATGGTGAGCTGGAGCGATTTCAATTGCTCGACCACCTTGGCAAGCCCCTCGCCGGTGGGTTTCGACCATTGGGCCTCAAGCCAGCCGGGATATTTCCCGCCCTCGCGAAAATGCGCCTCGACCTCGCTCCACTCGGTAACGCCGCGCGTGATGTTGGCATCGCGCCGCGCCGCCGCCTCGGCGAACAGGTTTTGCTGGATCGCGGCGAGCAGGTCGGGTGCCTGTGCCACGAAATCCTCGCGCGCGACGAAATCCATCGCGGGCTTGCCGCTCGCTGTGTCCCAGATCGCATCTCGCCGCAGCATGGCGACCTTGCCGCCCTCCATATCGCGCGGGCCGACCTCCAGGATAATCGGAGCGCCCTTCCTCACCCAGTCCCAGCGCTTGGCCGATGCCTTGCCCGGTGCCTTGTCGTGCAGCACGCGGATCGGCTCGCCCAGCGCGCTTGCACCGGCAAGCATGGCGCGCAGTTCCTCGCAATAAGCGAGCACCGCCTCGTCCTCCGGCTTGTCGCGCAGCATCGGCAGGATCACGATCTGGTGCGGCGCGATTCTGGGCGGCACGCGCAGGCCATCGTCATCGCCATGCGTCATGATGATCGCGCCCACCATGCGGGTGGAAACGCCCCAGCTCGTGGTGTGGCAATATTGCTGGCCGCCCTCGCGATCCTGATACTGGATGCCGGCGGCCTTGGCAAAATTGGTGCCGAGATAATGCGAGGTGCCCGCCTGGAGCGCCTTGCCATCCTGCATCATCGCCTCGATCGACCAGGTCTCGTCAGCCCCCGGAAAACGCTCGTTCTCAGGCTTTTCGCCCGCGATCACGGGGAGCGCCAAATCCTCCTCGGCGCAAGCGCGATACATCTCGAGCGCGCGGTGGGTCTCGGCCAGCGCCTCCTCGCGGGTCGCGTGCGCGGTGTGCCCCTCCTGCCAGAGGAACTCGCTGGTCCTGAGGAACATGCGCGTGCGCATCTCCCAGCGCACCACATTGGCCCACTGGTTGAGCATCAGCGGCAGATCGCGCCACGATTGCACCCAGCGCGCCATCGCATCGCCGATGATCGTCTCCGAGGTCGGGCGCACGACGAGCGGCTCCTCGAGCTTTGCTTGCGGGTCGGGGATCAGCCGCCCCTCGCCATCCGCGATCAGCCGGTGATGCGTGACAACTGCCATCTCTTTCGCGAACCCGTCGACATGCGCGGCCTCGCGCTCGAAATTGGCGAGCGGGATGAAGATCGGGAAATAGGTGTTTGAAACGCCGGCTGCCTTGATCCGGTCATCCATCAGGCGCTGGATACGCTCCCAGATGCCATAGCCCCACGGCTTGATCACCATGCAGCCGCGCACGCCCGATTCCTCGGCCATGTCGGCGGCGCTGATGACCTCCTGATACCACTTGGCAAAATCATCGGCGCGCCTGGCCTGGAGCGCGTGGCGGATTTCGGACACTGAAAGGGCTTCCTGCTGCGATCGATGAAGGGGGCTCGCCGTGGCTTTATTTGCCGAGTTCGTCCAGCTTCTTCTGCATTGCGGCCATCTGCTCGCGCAGCGCGGCGATTTCTTCGCTCGAGGTGTCTTTCTTGGCCGGCTCCGTGCGCATCCCCGCGCCCTTGGGCATGAAGGTTTCGGCGGCGGCGCGCATCATCGCCAGATTGGTCTCATGGATCGCACTGATCGGCCCGGTCGACATGCCCTTCTCGAACGCCTCGCGGATATTGGCCTGATTTTGCCGGAAATTCGCCATCGTCGCCTCAAGATAGCTCGGCATCATCGCCTGCATCGAATTGCCATACATGCCGATCAGCTGGCGCAGAAAGCTCACCGGGAGCATCTGCCCGCCATTGGCCTCTTCGTCCATGATGATCTGCGTCAGGATCGAATGGGTGATGTCATCCCCCGATTTGGCATCGAGCACCTGGAAGTCGACATTCTCGCGCACCATGCGCGCCAGATCATCGAGCGTGATGTAGCTCGAGGAGCGGGTGTTGTAGAGCCGCCGGTTGGCGTATTTCTTGATGACCACGGTATCGAGCTTGGAGGGGTCCTGCTTGGAGGGGTCTTGCGCCGAAGGGGTGTCGGCGGCTTGGTCGTTCTTGGCCATGAGGGGGGTTCCGGTTCCTAAAGCACCAGCCTTAGCATCCGCACAATGTGCAGCGCAATATCAGCGGGGTGCGCGGCCAAGGCGCCGGCCGAGCGTGGTCAGCAATTCGTATTGAGAAAGAGAGCTTTGCCGCGCAGCATCGGGCAGCAAAAAAGGCACTTCGAGCCAGTCTCCCGGGCCGCAATCGGGCGCTTCGGCGCAGTCGACCACGATCATGTCCATCGAGACCTTGCCGATCACCGGCAGCCGCGCCTCGCCCAGCGTGAGCGCGGTGCCGGGCCCGCGCGCACGCAGGAAGCCGTCGGCATAGCCGATCGAGACGGTCGCGATGCGCGTGGGCGATGGCGCGGTGTATTCGCCGTTATAGCCGACCTTCTCGCCCGCGCTCACCGTCTTGGCCTGGAGGATCGCGGCCTCGATCCGGGCCACGGGGCGGATCTCGCGCGCGAGCTCGGGCCGGGGCACGCCGCCATAAAGCGCAAGGCCCGGGCGGGTCACGTCGAAGGCAAACATTTCGCCGAGCGCGATCCCGGCGCTGTTGGCAAGGCTCACGCGCTTGTGCGCGATCGCGGGGATGCAGCGGCGGAAGAGATCGAGCTGGCGCGCGTTGTCGAAACTGTCCTCGTCGGCCGCAGCGAGGTGCGACAGCAGGATGTCGACATCGAGCGCCGCGATCGCCGGCTCGGTGAGTTCAGCAGGAGAGACGCCCAGGCGATTGATCCCGGTGTCGATCATGAGGTGGCAGGGCGCCCCCCTGCCCGCCTCGAGCCACAGCCGCGCCTGGGCTTGCGAATTGATCACTGGGGTGACGCCGAGCGCTGCCGCGTATTCGGCCTCGGCGCGGGTCAGCGGCCCATGAAGGACCGCGATCTGCGCCGGGTTTACATGCGCCAGCAGCGCAGGCACCTCGCTCCAGTGCGCGACGAAAAACAGCCCCGCCCCGGCATCGCGCAAAGCGGGCACGCAGGCCCCGACGCCGAGCCCGTAGCAATCGGCCTTGACCGCCGCCCCGGCGCTCGCGCTGCCCGACATCCGATCGAGCACGCGCCAGTTTCCCGCCAGCGCATCGGTGTCGATGCTGAGGCGCAGGGTCGGCTCGGGGGGCTCGGGCAGATGCGACAAGTCAGGCAGGCTCTTCGCCGAAATCGCGCGGGCGCCCGCCGGGCAAGCCCCACCATGCGACCACGACCCCGAAGGCGACGACGATCCAGGTATACCACAGCCCTGCATAGATATCGCCCGTGCTCGCCACGATCACGCTCGCGATCAGCGGCAGGAAGCCGCCGAGATAGCCTGCGCCGATATGATAGGGGATCGACATCGAGGAATAGCGGATCTTGGGCGGGAACATCTCGGAGAGAAGCGCCGCCACCGAGCCATAAGTGAGCGCCGAGAGCATGCCGAGGGCGAGCAGGATCGCGATGATCCCGATCACATTGGCGAGCGGGGGCTCTTGCTTGGAGAAATCAAAGCCGTAACCCTCAAGCGCGGCGCGGATGCCGGACGCGCGCGCCTCGCCGCTCGTCAGCCATTCCGGCGCGATCGCGATGGCCTTGCCGCCGGCGTTAAGCGAAAGCGTGCTGGAGTCAGTGAGCGTGTAGGGGACGCCCGCTGCGGTCAATGTCTCGAGGATCTTGCCGCATTGGCTCTGCTCGCGGTCGAACAGTTCGGCGAAGGGATCGGTCACGCAGGCCGGGCCGCTGACCGCGATCGGCGTGCGCTCGGCGGCAGCGGCGAGGCCGGGATTGGCGAGGCTCCCCATCGCCCAGAACAGCGGAAACAGCAGCGCGAGCGTCGCGATCGCGCCCACCATGATCGGCAGCTTGCGCCCCACCCGGTCCGACCATTTGCCCACAATCAGGTAAAACGACATCGCGATCAGCCCCGAGACGAGCAGGATGATCTCGACCGTCTGCGGATCGACGTTCATCGGACCGCGCAGGAAGCTGAGGCCTGAGAAAAACGCGGTGTACCAGATCGTCGTCAGCACGCCCGTGACGCCGAACAGCGCGACGAAGATGCGCTTGGGATTGCCGGGATAGGTGAAGCTCTCGATGAACGGATTGCCCGCGATCTGCCCTTGCGCCTTCATCGCCTGGAACACCGGGCTCTCCGATAGCTTCAACCGCATCCACAGCGAGATCGCGAGCAGCGCGATCGAAAGAAGGAACGGCACACGCCAGCCCCAAGCCTCGAACTCCTCGGCCGGGATCAGCGCGCGGCAGGCCAGCACCACGATGATCGAGAGCACGAAGCCGCCTGCCACGCTCGCCTGGATGAAGCTGGTGTAGAAGCCGCGCTTTTCGGGCGGCGCGTGTTCAGCGACATAGATCGCCGCGCCGCCATATTCGCCGCCCAGCGCAAGCCCCTGGATCACGCGCAGGAGGATGACGATGATTGGCGCTGCCACCCCCACCTGGTCAACCGTCGGGATGAAGCCCACTCCCGCGGTCGCGATGCCCATCAGCGTGACGGTGACGAGGAAGGTGTATTTGCGCCCGAGCCTGTCGCCAAGAAAGCCGAACAGGATCGCCCCGATCGGGCGGAAAGCGAAGCCGACCGCGAAGGTGGACCAGACGAGGAGCAGGCCGAGCGTCGGATCATCGACATTGTAGAACGCATCCTTGAGGATGTAGGCGAGCGTTCCGTAGATGAAGAAATCATACCACTCGAACACCGTGCCCGCTGAGGAGGCACCGATCACGAGGCGGATTTCCTGCTCGCTCGGCTCACGCGCGGCGAGCGCCTCGGCCTCGCCCCGACGGGCAGGCTGCGTGCCGGCTGCGGCTGCGGATGCTGGTGCCTGTGACATGATGCTGCCTGAACCCCTGATTGAGCGCTGCGTCGCTTGAGAGAGCCGCGAGTGTTAGCGCGAGGGAAGCGAGGATGAAAGCCGCTCCCCGGCATCATCACCCGCACTCAGCGCCAGGCTCGCCGCGCGCCACGGCAACAGCAGCGCCCCGTGCCGCCCTGGATGCGCGCGCGCTGGCTCGAGCGCGAGGATGCCCGGCCAATCGGGCAGATCGCCCGCGCCTTGGAGCCATTGCTCGAGCGCGGCGCGCGCGCCCTCGATGCGCGCGCGCGGGGCACCGCTGATCGCGGAGGCGAGGATCGCCGCCGAGGCCTGCCCGATCGCACAGGCGGTGAGCTGGACGCCGACGCGGCTCACCTTGCCTTGCGCATCGAGATCGAGCCCGATCGTCAGCGCGCTCCCGCACACTGGCGAGCGCGCCTCGGCCCGGAGCTGGAACCGATCGTCGAGCGGATAGAGCGCGAGCGAGGCTGCGAGCCCGAGGATCTGCGGCGTGTAGAGCTTGACCGCCGAGGGAGCGCGCGCGCTCATGGCGCTTCTGCCTCGGTTTCGGCTTCCGCTTCCGCTTGCGCTTCGTCGCGGCGCAGTTGCGCGCGGCGCTCGGCGAGCATCTGGACGAGTTCGCGCGAGAAAGCGTCAATCGCGGGGTAGGAGCGCGCGGTGGTGATCCAGGTCGGACGCCCGCGCTCGCCCCAAACAGTGTCGAAGCCCAGCACCAGCACCGAGAACATGAAAACAACGATCAGCGTGCCCTTAACCGCCCCGAAGCCGAAGCCCAGCACCCGGTCGATCGGGCCCAGCACCGAGCCGCGCGAGGCCTCCCCGGCATTGCTCGCAATCACCTTCATCGCGGCATAGGGGATAAGCAGGAGCAGCACGAAGGCGAGCAGCGGGGTCGCAGGCTCAGCATCGTAATAATCACGCAAGGCATCGGTCAGCGGCCCGTGGAGATAGTGCACCGCGAAAGCCGCGAGGATCCACGCCGCGAGCGAGAGCACCTCCTGCACCAGCCCGCGCATGAAGCCGCCCACGGCCGCCACCAGCACGAGGATCAGCACGATGATGTCGAATGCCGTCATATCGCTTCGCGGGTTATGCGGTGCCCATCACCTGGTCAACGAGGTTTGCAACCTGCGAGAGCCCGCGATAGTCGAGCCTGGCCGATCCGGTCTTGGCGCCGGACGGACCGTAGCCTTGCGCGAAACCGAGCTTGGCCGCCTCGCGCATCCTCAGATCGCCGTGCGCCACCGGGCGGATTTCCCCGGAAAGCGAGACCTCGCCGAACCACACCGACTTTTCCGGCAGCGCCCGGTCAGCAAGCGCCGAGACGAGCGCGGCAGCGACGGCCAGGTCTGCCGCCGGATCCGCGAGGCGATAGCCGCCCGCGATATTGAGATAGACCTCGGCCGAGGAGAAATTCAGCCCGCAGCGCGATTCGAGCACCGCGAGCAGCATGGCGAGCCGCCCGCTGTCCCACCCCACCACCGCCCGGCGCGGCGTCGCGCCCGATTGCAGCCGCACGATCAGCGCCTGGATCTCGACCAGCACCGGACGCGTGCCCTCGAGCGCAGGGAACACAGCGCTGCCCGCCAAGGGCCGGTCACGCCCGGAGAGGAACAGCAGCGAGGGATTGGCGACCTCCTCGAGCCCCTCGCCCGCCATCGAGAACACGCCGATCTCGTCGACCGCGCCGAAGCGGTTCTTGAGCGCGCGCAGGATGCGGTATTGATGGCTGCGCTCGCCCTCGAAGCTCATCACGACATCGACCATATGCTCGAGCACGCGCGGCCCTGCAATCGAGCCATCCTTGGTGACATGCCCGACGAGGAACAGCGCGGTGCCCTTCTCCTTGGCGAAGCGGATGAGCTCCAGGGCGCAGCCGCGCACCTGGCTGACGGTGCCCGGCGCGCCCTCGATCGTGTCGGAGTGCATGGTCTGGATCGAATCGATGATAAGCAGCGCGGGCGGCTCGCCCTGGCCGAGAGTCGTCAAAATGTCGCGCACCGAGGTTTCCGAAGCGAGCCGGATCGGCGCGTCCGCGACGCCGAGGCGCGCGGCGCGCAGGCGCACCTGCCCCGCCGCCTCCTCGCCGCTGACATAAACCACATCGCCGCCGCCGCCCTTCGCATTGGCGCGCGCGATCGTGGCGGCGGTCTGAAGCAGCAGGGTCGACTTGCCGATCCCCGGATCGCCCCCCATCAGCACCGCCGAGCCCGGCACAAGGCCGCCGCCCAGCGCCCGGTCGAACTCGGCCAGCCCCGTCGAGCGGCGCACCGGCAGAGGCGTGGGCTGGTTGAGCGCGACGAACTGGATGCCGCGCCCGCCGCGCGAGAGATCGTGCTTCTGCGAGAACACCGTAGCAGGCGCATCCTCGGTCAGCGTATTCCACTCGCCGCAATCGGCGCACTGTCCCTGCCAGCGCGGGCTCACCGCCCCGCAATTGGCGCACACATATTGCCGCTTTGTCTTCGCCATGATGGCTCGGGCTGTAACCGGAACAGAAAAAGAACGCAATTGCATCCTTAGCAGGCAAGGCGTTAGGAAAGGCACCAAAGCCCGAAGGGCTCGCCAGCGCGACGCGCGCCCGCAGGTGCCCCGAAGCGTCAGCGCAGGGATCAGCACCGAGGAAACTGGAAGGACAAGCAAACTGCGGCAGAAGGAACTGAGACTGGCCCTGGTGTGCTATGGCGGCGTCAGTCTCGCGGTCTACATGCACGGCGTCACCAAGGAGATCTGGCACCTCGCGCGGGCGAGCCGGGCCTTCCATTCCGAGGCCGGCGAGCGGCTGGCCGGGGTGGGCGAGGCCTATCGCGCGCTGCTGATCGAAATAGAGGCCGAGGCGGGCCTGCGCCTGCGCGTGCTGCCGGACGTGCTGACCGGCGCGAGTGCGGGCGGGATCAACGCGGTGTTCCTCGCGCAGGCGCTGCACACCGGCCAGTCGCTCGAGCCGCTGACCGAATTGTGGCTCAAGAATGCCGATGTGAGCGAGCTGACCGATCCGGACGCCGAGCCGATGTGGCGCTATGCCAAGCTGTGGGCGCAGCCGATCGCGGAGTGGTTCCTGCAAAGGCCAGGCAATGCGGTGAGCGAGACGGTCTCGCCAGAGACGCGCGAGGAGGTGCGTGCCAAGGTTTCGCGGCTGGTGCGCGGGCGCTGGTTCAATCCGCCGTTTTCGGGAGCGCGCTTTTCCGCGATGCTGCTCGAGGCGCTGCAATCCATGGCGGACGGCGAGGCGGACGGCGAGGCGGGGGATGAGGCGGGGGATGAGGCGGGGGATCCGCTGCTGCCGCACGCACACCCGCTAGATCTCTCGGTGACGGCGACCGATTTTCGCGGCCATACCGAGCTATTGCGGCTCAACTCGCCCGATGTTGTGCAGGAGACCGAGCACCGCCTGCCGGTCGCTTTCCGCGCCGATACGCGCGCGAGCCCTCTCGCCGATCCGCTCGAGCTGGTCCTCGCCGCGCGCGCGACCGCGAGCTTTCCCGGCGCCTTCCCGCCGCTGATGCTTTCCGAGATCGAGCACCTCGCTGACAGCGAGGGGCTGGCCTGGGACAGCCGCGAAGCCTTCATCGAGCGGATCATGCCAGTCCACGCGCGCGATGGCACGGTTCGCGAGGTCTCGCTGATCGATGGCTCGGTGCTGGTCAACGCGCCCTTCGGCGCCGCGCTCCAGGCCATCGCCGCGCGCCCCTCGCAGCGCGAGGTTGACCGCCGCATCGTCTATATCGACCCCCGCCCTGATCGGGCCGCCGCAGCCGCCGAGCAGGCAGGCGAGCCGGTCGGTTTCTTCGGCGCGATCCTCGGTTCGCTCTCGACGATCCCGCGCGAACAGCCGATCCGCGACGATCTCGAACGCATCGAGCAGCTTTCGCGCGATGCGCGGCGGATGCGCCGGATCGTGATGAGCATGCACCCCGAGATCGACCGCGCGGTGGAAAAGCTGTTCGGCTACACCTTCTTTCTCGATCGCCCCACCCCCAAGCGCCTCGCCAACTGGCGCGCCAAGGCCCACGATGCCGCCGCCATGCGCGCCGGCTTTGCCTACAATGCCTATGCCCAGACCAAGTTCGCCAGCATCCTCGATCGGCTCGCCGCGATCACCCACGAGGCCGCGCCGCAGATTGGCCTCGCGGATTGCAGCCTCATAGCCGAGCGCCTGCGCGAGCATCTCGCGGGTGCCGGGCTCGAGACGCTGGTCGATGAGAATGGCCGCGCGAGCGAGGCATCGATCGGGTTCTTCCGAATCCACGACATCGGCTTTCGCATCCGCCGCCTGCAATTGCTCGCCCGGCGGTGTTCGCGCGAATGGGAGGTGGACCCGGCGATCCCCGACGATGCGCTCGACCTTGCGCGCGAGCATATCCACGCGATCCTCGGCATCTATCAAAGCGCCGACACAGTCGCGCGCGACAGCGAATCCTTTTCAGCGATCGCGCTCAAGGTGATGGAGCGCCCCGGCGCGGTGCTCGATTATCTCGCGGGCAAGCGCCTGCTGCCCGAGACAGACCGCGAGGCCGAGATCCTGCTCGCCGCCGCATTGGAGGCGATGCCGCGCGAGCTGCGGCGGCGGATGCTGCTGACTTATGTGGGCTTCCCGTTCTACGATGTCGCCACCCTGCCGCTGTTCCAGCGCGAGGGGTTCAACGAATACAACCCGGTCAAGATCGATCGCATTTCGCCCGAGGATGCGAGCTCGATCCGCGAGGGCGGCGCTCGCGCGACCTTGCGCGGGATCGAGTTCTACAATTTTGGTGCCTTCTTCAGCCGCGCCTATCGCGAGAACGATTATCTGTGGGGGCGGCTGCACGGGGCCGAGCGGATGATCGACCTCGTCGCCTCGACGCTTTCACGACCGCTCGCTGACGAACGATTGCGCAGTGCCAAGCGCCGGGTCTTCCTGGCGATCCTCGACGAGGAGGAAGAAGCGGGGCGCTGCGCGAAGGGCCTGATCAAGACGCTGCGCGGCGAAGTGATCGCGCGGCTCGGCTGAAGCGCGCGCGCCCGCACCGGTCCGGACTTACGAGCCGAACGCGTCCTTCAGCTTGGCGAAGAAGCTGCGGCTCTCCGGGCATTCGTCGCCCGTTTCGGTCTCGCGGAATTCCTCGAGCAGTTCCTTCTGCCGGCGCGAGAGCCTGGTCGGCGTCTCGACCATGATCTCCACCACCAGATCGCCCCGCCCGCGTCCTTGCAGGACAGGCATGCCCGCGCCCCGCACGCGCAATTGCTTGCCCGACTGGATTCCGACCGGGATATCGAGCGTGTTGGTCGAGCCATCGAGATCGGGAATGTCGACAGTGCCGCCCAGCGCTGCTGTGGTGAAGCTCACCGGCACGCGGGCAGCGAGCATTGTTCCCTCGCGCTGGAACAGCGTGTGCGGCTTGACGTGAATGAAGATGTAAAGATCGCCAGGCGGCGCGCCGCGCGCCCCCGCCTCGCCCTTGCCGGACAAGCGGATGCGGGTGCCGGTGTCGACGCCGGGCGGAATTTCGACATCAAGCCGCTGCGGCCGGTCAACCCGTCCCTCGCCCTTGCAATCCTTGCACGGATCCTCGAGCACCACTCCGCGCCCGCCGCAATTGGGGCATGGCCGCTCGATCACGAACAGGCCTTGCTTGGCGCGCACCGCGCCGCGCCCATGACAAAGATTGCAGGTGCGCTCGGCGGTGCCTGGGCGCGCGCCCGAGCCATCGCAGGACCCGCACGCCTGGCTGACCTCGATCTCGATCTGGGTGGTCTTGCCGTGAAACGCCTCCTCGAGGCTCACTTGCATGTCGTAGCGCAGATCGGCGCCGCGCCGCTGCTGCTGGCGCTGGGCGCCCATGCCGCCGCCAAAGGCGCTGCCGAAGATCGTCTCGAAGATGTCGCCGATATCGGCGAAATCGCCCTGTCCTGCGCGCCCGCCGCCAAAGCCGCCGCCCATGCCTTGCGTAAAGGCCTCGTGGCCGAAGCGATCATAGGCCGCGCGCTTCTGCGGGTCCTTGAGGCACTCATAGGCCTCGTTGCACGCCTTGAACTTCGCTTCCGCCTCGGGATCGCCCGGATTGCGATCCGGGTGCCACTTCATCGCGAGCTTGCGATAGGCGGATTTGATGGTCGCCCCATCGGCATCGCGCGAGACTTCGAGCGTCGAATAGTAATCGGTCTGGGTAGCCATTATCCTGCCTTTCAACCGGCCCCGCCCGTCCCGCGAGGGGCGGGACGGGCGAGGTGGTCTTGAGGGTTAATCGCTCAGCCCTTCTTGTCTTCGTCGACTTCGGAGAACTCGGCGTCGACCACGTCCTCGTCGCTTGCGGCAGCGCTGTCATCGGCGCTCGCCTCGCCCGCATCGGCAGCGCCCGAAGCCTGCTCCTTCTCGTAGATCTGCTGGCCCATCTTCATTGCGGCCTGCGTCAGCTCCTGCGCCTTGGCGTTGATCGCGTCGGCATCGTCGCTCTCGAGCGCGGTCTTGACCTCGGCGATTGCCGCCTCGACCGCAGACTTCGTGTCGGCGTCGATCTTGGCGCCGTGTTCTTCGAGCTGCTTTTCGGTCGCGTGCACCAGACTGTCGGCCTGGTTGCGCGCCTCGGCATTGGCGCGGCGCTTCTTGTCCTCCTCGGCGAACTTCTCGGCGTCCTTGACCATCTGGTCGATGTCCGCGTCCGAAAGGCCGCCCGAGGCCTGGATCTTGATGGTCTGCTCCTTGCCGGTGCCCTTGTCCTTGGCCGCGACCGAGACGATGCCGTTCGCATCGATATCGAAAGTCACCTCGATCTGCGGCACGCCGCGCGGCGCAGGGGGGATGCCGACGAGATCGAAATTGCCAAGCAGCTTGTTGTCCGCCGCCATTTCGCGCTCGCCCTGGAAGACCTTGATCGTGACCGCGTTCTGGTTGTCCTCGGCGGTCGAATAGACCTGGGTCTTCTTCGTCGGGATCGTGGTGTTGCGATCGATCATGCGGGTGAACACGCCGCCAAGCGTCTCGATGCCGAGCGAGAGCGGGGTCACGTCGAGCAGCAGCACGTCCTTGACATCGCCCTGCAGCACGCCCGCCTGGATCGCTGCGCCCATGGCGACAACTTCATCGGGGTTGACGCCGGTGTGCGGCTTGGCCTCGAAGAACTTCTCCACCACTTCGCGCACCTTGGGCATGCGCGTCATCCCGCCCACGAGGATCACCTCGTCGATCTCGTCCTTGCTCACGCCCGCATCGGCAAGCGCCTTCTTGCACGGCTCGAGCGTGCGATCGATCAGGCCACCGACGAGCTTTTCAAGATCGGACCGGCTGATCGTCTCGACGAGGTGCAGCGGGGTCGACGAGCCGCCTTCCATGCGCGCGGTGATGAAGGGCAGGTTGACCTCGGTCGTCGCCGAGCTCGAGAGCTCGATCTTGGCCTTCTCGGCGGCTTCCTTCAAACGCTGGAGCGCGAGCTTGTCGCTGCGCAGATCCATGTTTTCCTTCTTCTTGAATTGCTCGGCAAGGTGCTCGACGATCGCATTGTCGAAGTCCTCGCCGCCCAGGAAGGTGTCGCCATTGGTCGACTTCACCTCGAACACGCCATCGCCGATCTCGAGGATCGAGACATCGAAGGTGCCGCCGCCAAGATCGTAGACCGCGATGGTCTTGCCGTCTTCCTTGTCCATCCCATAAGCGAGAGCGGCCGCGGTCGGCTCGTTGATGATGCGCAGCACTTCAAGGCCGGCGATCTGGCCTGCATCCTTGGTCGCCTGACGCTGGGCGTCGTTGAAATAGGCGGGCACCGTGATGACGGCCTGCGTGACGGTTTCACCCAGATAGCTCTCGGCGGTTTCCTTCATCTTCTGAAGGATGAAGGCGCTGATCTGCGAGGGGCTGTATTCCTCGCCCCCGGCCTTGACCCATGCATCGCCGTTCTTGCCCTTGGTGATCGTGTAGGGGACGATCTCCATGTCCTTCTTGGTGGTGGGATCATCGAACCGGCGACCGATCAGGCGCTTGATCGCGAACAGGGTGTTGTCGGGATTGGTGACGGCCTGGCGCTTGGCCGGCTGGCCGATGAGGCGCTCGCCATCCTTGGTGAAGGCGACGATCGAGGGGGTCGTGCGCGCGCCTTCCGAATTCTCGATGACCTTGGGCTTGCCTGCATCCATCACTGCAACGCAGCTATTGGTGGTGCCGAGGTCGATACCGATTACTTTACCCATTGCTTCCCCATATCTTTCATCATGTTGGACACCGCTGCCTTGCGCTTCCCCTGATGATGGCCCGGCGAGCGGGCCGGCGGGCAAAGCGGCTTGGCGGCTCTAAGATGACGCGGATATAGGAGTGGTTTCGCTTGGCACAAGAGAGGCGCGGCCCTACTTTTGCGCTGCATGCAACCATGCACAGCACTCGATTGGAGAGGGAAATTCGATGATCATGTCACACGGTTTTTGGCGCGCTGCGGGCACGGGCGCCGCGCTTTCGCTGACGGTGGCGCTCGGTGCCTGCTCGGACGAAGCGGGCGATACCGGGGCTGTGGCAACGAGTGCCGCTGCCGAGGCGGGCACGATACCAGGCATGACGATTTCCAACGCGCGCATGGTTCTCGCCCCCGTCGCCGGCAATCCGGCCGCGATCTATTTCGATCTGGCCTATGAGGGCGAGAAGGGCCTCACGATCCGCAAGGCCGAGATTGCACAGGCGCAATCGGCCATGCTGCATCAATATGGCGAGTACGATTTCAAGGTGCAGATGATGGAGGCCCTGCCGATCCCGCTGACCAAGGGCACCAGGGTCGAGTTCAAGCCGGGCGATCTGCACGTCATGGCGATGCAGCCCGATGCCTCGCTCAAGCCCGGCGACCTGGTCGATGTGACGCTCACGGTCTCGGGCGGGATGACGCACACTTTCAAGGCCGAGGTGCGCGCCGCCGGGGAAGCGCGCTGAACGAGCCCGCGCCCACTTTCGCATCGAGTGTGCCGGCCTGCCCCGTTGGCGGGGAGCGCATGCTGACGGCGGGCGAAGTCGCGCTCGCGCGCTGCGTGTTCGGAAGCGCGCTCGATGCCGAGGCAGTGCGGATCAGGCGGCGCAAATGGTTTCCCTTCCAGCCCCGCAATGTGACGATGGCGCCGCGCGGCCATCTCCACTTCCACCCGCAAGGCAACGCCTATTGCGACGATTTCTCGCGCGAGAACGTGCTGCGGCAGGGGCTGCTGATCCACGAGCTCACTCATGTCTGGCAAACCCAGACGCGCGGGCAATGGTATCTCGTGCTCAACCGCCACCCCTGGTGCCGCTACGACTATGCGCTCAAGCCCGGCTGGCCGCTCACCCGCTACGGCATCGAGCAACAGGCGATGATCGTGCAGCACGCCTTCTGGCTGCGCCGGGGCGTCAAGCTCGCCGGCGCAGCCGATGCGGCGGCCTATGAGTGGCTGGTGCGGTTTCCCGATGCGACGCTGTGACGCAATCGGCGCGAGTTCCGCTCAATAGCGCGGATCGGCTGGATAGCCGCGTGTGCCGAAGCAATCCTCATCGAGATAGCCGTTGCGATCGTAGCCGTCGCAACCATCATCCTTGTCGACGAAATAGCCCGCAAGGCCCCCGGCAGCCGCGCCCGCGAGCGCATAGGTGCCGACATCCTGTCCCGTCACCGCCGCGATCCCCGCTCCGGCGGCAGCGCCCGCAAGACCGCCTTCGGCGGCGTAGTTTTCGGCACAGGCGCCAAGCGAAAGCGTGCTTGCGGCAAGGGCGGCCGAGGTCATCATGGTCTTCATGGTCGTTCTCCTGAGTGGCCCCCTGTTGACAGGACATCTACGAAGCGGCCGCAGGACTGGTTCCGCAAAAAGCGAGGAATTGCAGTTCCATGATCATCGATGGGACGCTGCGGAGCCCGCCGCGCTCAGTCCGGCTTTCGGGCGACGCTCACCATGGCAGGACGCAACAGCCGATCCTTGATCATCCACCCGCTCTGCATCTCCTGGATCACCGTGCCGGGCTCGTGATCGTTCGAGGGCACTTCCATCATCGCCTGGTGCTGGTTGGGATCGAGCGGCAGACCGACCGAGGCGATGCGCTCGATGCCGTGGCTCTTGAACACCTTCTCGAGCTCGCGCATCGTCGCCTCGATCCCGATGACGAGGCCCTTCATCTTGTCGTCGCCGCGAAGATCCTCGGGAATTGCGTCCACCGCGCGGGCAAGATTGTCCCACACCGAGAGGATGTCGCGGGCAAAGCCGGTGGCGGCATAGTTGCGCGCATCCTGCATCTCCTTTTCCATCCGCCGGCGCAGGTTCTGCGTTTCGGCGCGGGCATAGAGCACCTCCTGCTCGGCCGCTGCGACTTTCTCGCGCAGCGCCGCGACTTCGGAAGCGAGCGACATCGCATCGCCCAGACCCCCATCGAACTCATCGAACGCTTCGTTGAAATCCTTGCCCTCAGGGGGCTCGTCGCCCTCGAGAAACTCCTTGGGCACGCCCTTCAACTCTTTCTCCACCGCATCGTCAGCTTGCGGTTCATCATTCTCGTTCATGTGGTTTTCCAACTTTTTTCAATGGGATATAAGGGGGTCTACGCGATCAGTCGCCCGAGCGAGCGCGCGGTTAGGTCCACCATGGGGACCACGCGCGCGTAATTCAACCGCGTCGGCCCGATCACGCCGAGCACGCCCACCACGCGCCCCTCCCGGTCGCGATAGGGCGAGGCGATGACCGACGATCCGGAAAGGCCGAACAGCCGGTTCTCGCTTCCGATGAAGATGCGCGTCGCCTCCGCCTCGCGCGCACTCTCGAGAAGAGCCGCGATGGATTGCTTGTTCTCAAGATCGTCGAGCAGCGAGCGCACGCGCTCTATATCGGACATCGCACTCTCGTCGAGGAGGTTGGCCGCGCCGCGCACGATCAGCACGGGGCGCTCCCCTGCATCCTTGCTCCACACGGCAAGTCCCTGTTCGACAAGGTCGCGGCTTGCCTCGTCAAGCTGGCTTCTGCCTGCGGCGATCTCGGCGCGCATCGCGGCCGCCGCATCGCCGAGCGTGCGCCCGGCGAGCCGCGCGCTGATGTAGTTCGCGGCATGTTCGAGCGCTGCTGCGCCGACGCCTGCGCCCAGCTCGATCACGCGGTTCTCGATCCCGCCATCCTCGCCCACCAGCACAGCCAGCGCGCGCCCCTGCCCGAGATTGACGAGGCTGAATTGCGCCAGACGCTGCTCGCGCGTCGGCACCATAACCATGCCCGCCGCGCCCGAGAGGTCCGAGAGCAGCGCGCTCGCCTTGGCCAGCGCCTGTTCGACCGGACCCTCGTTGGCGAGCCCCTCCTCGATCAGCGCGCGCTCCTCCTGGGTCAGCTCGGCGACGCGCATCATCCCGTCGACGAAAATCCTGAGGCCAGCATCGGTCGGCTGGCGCCCGGCGCTGGTGTGCGGCGCCTCGAGCAGGCCGAGCTTCTCAAGGTCCGCCAGCACCGAGCGGATCGAGGCGGGCGAGAGATTGAGCGTGCCATCAGCGGCGAGAGTCTTTGATCCCACGGGCGTGCCATGGGTGATGAAATCCTCGACCACTCGGCGGAAGATCTCGCGCGCGCGGTCGCTCAGCTCAAGGATCGGTGGTGTGGCCATGACCTCTTCTCATAAGATTTGCACTTGCCGCTGCAAGAGGGTGATGTCAGGTGGCGCGCGGCAAAGACCCCTGCCAGACCGATCAGAAGAGAGACCTGCCTCATGCGCCCCTCCACCCGCGCCCCCGACGAAATGCGCCCCATCTCGATCGAGACCGGCTACACCAAGCACGCCGAGGGCTCGTGCCTCATCGGCTTCGGCGACACCAAGGTGCTGTGCACCGCAAGCATCGAGAAGGGCGTGCCGCCGTGGATGCGCGGCAAGGGCGAAGGCTGGGTGACGGGCGAATATTCGATGCTCCCGCGCGCGACGCACACGCGAGGGAGCCGCGAGGCGGCGCGCGGCAAGCAATCGGGCCGCACGCAGGAGATCCAGCGGCTGATCGGCCGCTCCCTGCGCGCCGTGGTCGATCTCCAGAAGCTCGGCGAGCGGCAGATCACGCTGGATTGCGACGTCATCCAGGCCGATGGCGGCACGCGCACCGCTTCGATCTCGGGCGCGTGGGTCGCGCTGCGGCTCGCGATCGACGGCCTCATCAAGGCGGGCGAGCTCAAGGAGGATCCGATCACGGGCCAGGTCGCGGCGATCTCCTGCGGGATCTACCAGGGCACGCCGGTGCTCGATCTCGATTATGACGAGGACAGCTCAGCCGATGCCGACGCCAATTTCGTGCTGATCGAGGGCGGCCAGATCGCCGAGGTGCAGGCAACCGCGGAAGGGGCGACCTTCGATGAAGAGAGCATGCTGCGCCTGCTGCGCCTCGCGCAAATCGGCTGCGGCGAGATTTTCGCGGCGCAGCTTGCGGCAGTGAAATGACCGCCGCGCGCAGGCTTTCGGGCGGTTCGCTGGTGATCGCCACGCACAATGCGGGAAAATTGAAGGAAATCTCCGCGCTGCTCGAGCCCTATGGCCTCAAGTGCCTCTCGGCCGGCGCGCTGGGCCTGCCCGAGCCCGAGGAGACGGGCACCACTTTCGCCCAGAACGCCCTCCTCAAGGCGCGCGCGGCGGCTGAGGCCTCGCAGCTTCCCGCGCTGGCCGACGACAGCGGGCTCAGCGTTGCCGCGCTGGGCGGGCGGCCGGGGGTCTACACTGCCGACTGGGCGACGCGCCAATGGTTTGAGGGTGAGCCTGGGCGCGACTGGTACATGGCGATGGGCAAGGTCGAGGGGCTGCTCGCCCAGATCGGCCCCGAGGCGGACCGCAGCGCCGCTTTCCACTGCACGCTCGCCATAGCATGGCCGGGCTCCGGGCCCGAAGGCGACCACGCGATCTACGAGGGGCGCTGCCCCGGCACGCTCACCTGGCCGCCGCGCGGCACACTCGGCTTCGGCTACGATCCGGTCTTCGTGCCCCAGGGCCATGACCGGACCTTCGCCGAGATCGCGCCGGAACATAAGCACGCGATAAGCCACCGCGCCGATGCCTTCGCCAAGCTGGTCGCCGATCAGTTCGGAGCATAGCTTCGCGCGACCCGCCTCGGCGCGGCGATAACCTCGCCCCAAACATTGCCGGCGGGCCAATAGCGGCACACCAGCACGTCAAACGCCCGGTTGCTCGCGAGCGCGCAGCCGACCTTGCGGGTATCGGGCCAGACGATCTGGGTGTAATGCCCGACATCGGCCCAGTTGCCGGTCCGCGAGACATTGGGGAAGGCGCCGGGGGTGAAGTGGCGCGCCTCGTCGGTGAAGGCGGCGATCATGGCGGCGGGCGAATAGGCACCGCGTGTGCCCATCCACAGGTTCTCTCCGCGCGAGCGTCGTTCAATCTGGCTCGAATGGCGCAGCGTGTTCTCGCGGGCGAGACGCTGCGCCCATGCGCGCGCTTCTGCCGCAAGGTTCTCGTCCCACTCGAGCGGCACAGCGCCGAATTGCCCGCGCGCGGCATTGTGCGCAGCGAGCCAGCCTTCCTCGTGCCGTTCTCCCTGCGCCGTGGCAGGCGCGGAAAACAGGCTCGCGGCGGCGGCGAACAGGGCAAGGACGGAGCGCCAAGGCATGGGCGCAAGACTTGACTTTGCACGCTTAAGAAACACTGAAGGAAGCGATGGCCCGCGCGCTCTACATCCACTGGCCCTTCTGCGCGAAGAAATGCCCCTATTGCGATTTCAACTCGCATGTCCGCGAGAGCGTCGATGTCGCCGCATGGCGCGCGGCGCTCATCGACGACATGCGCGCCGAGGCGCAGGTGGCTGCCAATATCCGTGGCGGCGAGCCCTTGCGCTCGATCTTCTTCGGTGGCGGGACGCCCTCGCTGATGCCGCCCGCACTGGTCGAGGCGCTGCTCGAGGAGGCGCGCGCGCTGTGGGGCTTTGACGCGGGCATCGAAATCACGCTCGAGGCCAACCCTTCCTCGGTGGAAGCGGCAAACTTCGCCGATCTCGCGCGCGCGGGGATCAACCGCGTCTCGCTCGGCGTGCAATCGCTCGAGGATGAGACCTTGCGCTGGCTCGGCCGGCTCCACGGCGCGGACGAGGCGCTTGCCGCGCTCGAGACCGCGCAGGCGCACTTTGCGCGCGTAAGTTTCGATCTCATCTACGCCCTGCCCGGCCAGAGCGCGGACCAATGGGAAGCTCAGCTCGCCCGCGCCCTCGCCTTCGGCACTGGCCACCTCTCGCTCTACCAGCTCACGATCGAGCCCGGCACCCGCTTCGCCACTGATGCGCGGCGCGGACGGCTCATCCCGCTTGACGATGACGCCGCCGCCGATCTTTTCGCGCTCACTCAGGAGCTTACCCAAGGCGCGGGCCTTCCCGCCTACGAGACCAGCAACCACGCGCGATCCGGCGAGGCAAGTCGCCACAACCTCGCTTATTGGCGCTACGAGGATTACAGTGGCATCGGCCCCGGCGCGCACGGGCGGCGGGGCGGCATGGCGACGATCCGCCACAAGAAACCCGAAAACTTCCT
>JAZBNR010000029.1:0-135680 GCA_036350735.1 Erythrobacter sp. | reverse complement strand
GGCGGCAGCCTCGGGCTCGGCGGCATCGAGCGCGTCGATCAGCGCCTTTTCGCTCGGTTCGGGCGTGTAGGAAAGGTCTTGACCATACGGGTCTTGCGCGGCGGCGCGCATCGCGTCGTCGAATTCGGGATTGCCAAGGAGGGCGAGCGGATCTTCCTCGCCGGTCGCGGCGATGCCTTGGCCCTCGCGGCGCGGGCTTGCGCCGTTGTCGGCCCGCGCCGGGGCGGCGGTGTAGCCTTCCTTCTTGAGGATGTTGGCGGCGCGCTTGTAGCCTGCGAGCAGGTTCGCGCCGTTGTCGGTCTCGATGAAGGATTGCAGCGCCTCGGCCCGGCGACGAACCCGCCAGATGTTTCCATCCGACTGAGTCCCGAGATCGGTCGACGCCTGAACGATGTCATAGCGCACACCGCTGTCGCGCATCATCACGCCGAGCCGGTCATGCAGGAAGTCTTCCACCGCGATGCCCGGACCAACCGTGTCATCGACGTTCCAGTGACGCGCGGCCGCGTTGATCAGAAACGCAAGGGAATTGCTGTCAATCAAGCGGATCACAGCGATAGCGGCTCTGCGAAGCGCGAAGGGATCCTTCGAACCGGTCGGCAACTCACCGATATCGAAAAACCCGAAGAGCGTATCCAGCTTGTCCGCCAGGCTCACCGCCACCGTTACCGGCGCGGTGGGCACGTCGTCGCCCTGCCCCACCGGCTTGTAGTGATCGCGGATCGCCTCGGCGACCTTTGCGGGCAGGCCTTCCTTCGCGGCGTAGTATCCGCCCATCAGCCCCTGCAATTCGGGAAACTCGCCGACCATTTCGGTGACAAGGTCCGCCTTGCACAATTTGGCCGCCTGCCGCGCCAGCGCAGGATCGCAATTGGGAACGATGCCTTGGATCGCCAGCCATTCGGCCAGCTTCGCCACCCGCTCGACCTTGTCCGCCACGGTGCCGAGCTTCTCATGGAAGGTGATGCGCGTGAGGCCTTCGGCGTGTTCGGCCAAGGTCTTCCTCTGGTCCTGCTCCCAGAAGAAGCGCGCATCCGACAGCCGCGCGGCGAGCACCTTGCGGTTGCCGTCGACCACCACGGCAGGATCCTTGGAGGCGATATTGGCGGTGCAGATGAAGGCATTGGCGAGCTTGCCGTCGGGCGTCTCGCACACGAAATACTTTTGATTGACCCGCGCGGTGAGCTGGATCACCTCGGGCGGCACCTCGAGGAATGCCTCGTCGAACCGGCCCAGCAGCGGCACGGGCCATTCGGTCAGCCCCGCATTCTCCACCACCAGCCCCTCGTCCGCAACGAGGCTGAGCCCCGCCTCCTCGGCCGCCTTGCGCGCGCCCTCGCGGATGAGCGCCGCGCGCTCCTCATGATCGACGATCACGAAGGCCTCGCGCAAGGCCTCGGCATAGCTGTCGGCATCGGCGATGGTGAGGGGGCCGGAGGAATGGAAGCGGTGGCCCACCGTCTCGCGCCCGCTGGCAAGCCCCTCCATCACCACCGGCACGACCTCGCCATCAAGCAGCGCGACGATCCCGGTCAGCGGGCGGACCCAGCGCGCGGAATCGGTCGCGATCGAGGCAGCGCCCCAGCGCATCGATTTGGGCCAGGCGAAATCGGCGATGATCGCGGGGATCGCAGCGGCGAGCAGGTCTAAGACCGCCTGCCCCGGCTTCTCGATCACCGCGAACCAAGTCGCGCGGCCCTTTACGTCGCGCTCCTCGAGCTGATCGCGCGTGACGCCATTCTTGCGGCAGAAGCCCTCCACCGCCTGATCGGGCGCGCCCACCGGCGGGCCCTTGGCCTCCTCGCTGACGGCCTTCGTTTCCAATGGCAGGCCGCGCGCGATCAGCGCGAGGCGGCGCGGGGTGGAATGGACCGTGATCGCCTGCGCCGCGATCCCGGCGGCCTCGAGCTCGCGGCAGAACAGCTTTTCAAGCTCGGCGCGCGCGCCGGCTTGCATCCGCGCGGGGATCTCCTCGGAGAGCAGTTCGAGCAGGAAATCGGCCATCACACGAGGCTCCAGCCGGGATATTGCGCCGCCCAGCGCTCCTGCATTTGCGCCGCATAAGCCTCGCACGAGCCGCGCGCGAGATCGCGCACGCGCGCCATGTAGCTTGCGCGCTCCTGCACGCTGATGACGCCGCGCGCCTGCAACAGGTTGAAGATGTGGCTCGCCTCGATCGCCTGCTCATAGGCCGCGATCGGAACGCCTGCGGACAAGGCCCGGCGGCACTCGGCCTCGGCCTTGGCGAACAGATCGAACAGCGCGTCCGTTTCCGCGACCTCGAAATTCCACTTCGACATCTGGCGCTCGTTCTCGAGAAACACCTCGCCATAGCTCACGCCCGCACTGTTGAAGGCGAGATCATAGACGTTGTCGACGGCCTGGATATACATCGCGAGGCGCTCGAGCCCGTAGGTGAGCTCGCCTGCGACCGGCTTGCAATCGAACCCGCCCATCTGCTGGAAATAGGTGAACTGGGTGACTTCCATGCCGTCGCACCAGACTTCCCAGCCGAGCCCCCAGGCACCGAGCGTCGGGCTCTCCCAGTCGTCCTCGACGAAGCGGATGTCGTGCCGCAGCGGGTCGATCCCGATCGCCTCGAGGCTGGCGAGGTAGAGCTCCTGAATGTGCGCCGGGCTGGGCTTGAGGATCACCTGATACTGGTAATAATGCTGCAGCCGGTTGGGGTTTTCGCCATAGCGCCCGTCGGTCGGGCGGCGGCAGGGCTGGACGAAGGCCGCGTTCCACGGCTCGGGGCCGAGCGCGCGCAGGGTGGTCGCGGTGTGGAAGGTGCCTGCGCCCATGCGCATGTCGTAGGGCTGAAGAATGAGGCAGCCGCCCTCGCGGCTCCAGAAATCGTGGAGCGTCAGGATCATGTCCTGAAAGCTGCGCGCCGGATCGCGCGGGGCGGCGGGCGCGGACAGCGGCGTCGGGGTGTTGCGCTGCGGGTGGCGCGGTGTGTCACTCATGGCGCTCGCCCATGGCCGATGGTCCGGAAAGCGTCAATGCCGCAGCGCGGCATGGAGCGCGGCACGCGGGCAAGCGCATGCAGGTGTCAGCCTGAGTCGACTTTTGGTCAGGTTCTCTTGACACAGTCAGCGAATCGCGACATATAGTCAGGCATACCTTACATAATGTCAGCCGCACCTGATAGGAAAAGCCATGCTCGACCGCCTTTTCGCCTGCTCTCAGCAACCGATCGGTCGCGGCCAAACGCTCGCCCTCTGGATCGCCATCGGCGCCTGCCTTCTCGCCGCGCTTTGAGGAGCCCCGAAATGACCTCGCTTACCGACACCATCAGCATCAAGCGCTGGCAGGCCTTGGCCATGCTCGGCCTTAGCGGGTTCGCAGTCGGCACCGTGCTCGCCAAGATCGCCGCTGCGCTGGGCTTTTGACCCGCGCGATGAAGAACCGCCTCAAGGTGCTGCGCGCCGAGCGCGACTGGAGCCAGGCCGAGCTCGCCGGGCGGCTCGACGTCTCGCGCCAGGCGGTCAACGCGATCGAGACCGGCAAGCACGACCCTTCGCTCCCCCTCGCCTTTCGCATCGCCCGCCTGTTCGACATGGCGATCGAGGACATCTTCGACGACGGAGACCCAGCATGACCGACACCGCATCCGCGCCCGATCGTCCCGGCGAGGCGCGCACCCGCCAGCGCCGCCGCCGCCAGGTTATGTTCACTCTCGTCGCGGTGCTGATCGGCTTCGGCGTCGGCCTGGCGACCGGATGGTTCGACGAGGGCGACGGCAATCTCTTTAACGGCGATTGGGAGGCACTCACGCTGCCGCCCTGGGTCGCGCTCGCCCTTGCCCTCGCGCTCGCCCTCGGGCTTCTCGCGCTGCCGCTGTGGGGCTTCACCCAGCTCGATGATTTCAAGCGCGAGATCAATCTCGTCGGCTATGCTGGCGGCTGCCTCGCGGCGACGGCGGGCTTCCCGATCTGGGCAGTCCTTTATGCAGGCGGGTTTGCGCCGCTGCCGCACGCCTTCGGCGTCTGGCTCATCGCCTTTGGCGGGCTGATCGCGGCCTATGGCTATGCCTGGCTGCGCAGCCGGTGAGCGAGCCGCACACAGTCATTTCCCGTCAAGCAATTCGCCCCTATGAACCTGCCGCCACGAAAGGATCTCTTTGCATGAAGCTCAAGACTCTCCTCGCCTCCTCGCTCGCCGGGCTTGCCCTCTTTGGCGCGGCTCCCGCCTTTGCCGAAGGCCCCGCGCTGTGGAAGGTGGCCGATGAGGACACGACGATCTATCTGTTCGGCACGGTCCATGCCCTCCCCGAAGATGTCGAATGGTATGACGAGGACATTGCCGCCGCGCTCAATTCTTCAGATACCTTCGTGACCGAGATCGGAATGGACCCGGCAACCGAGCAGGCAGCACAAGCCTATGCGATGCAGGCGGCCATGCTTCCGGCGGGCACCACCTTGCGCTCGCTCCTGAACGAGGAGCAGAGCGCCGCCTACGAGGCCGCACTGGGCAAGATCGGCATGCCCGCGCAGGCCTTCGACCAGTTCGAGCCCTGGATGGCGGGCCTCACGCTCACCATGCTCCCGCTGCTCCAGCAGGGCTATTCGCCCGACAGCGGGGTCGAGAAGATCCTGCTCGCCAAGCTTGGCCCCGATACCGCGCGCGACGCGCTCGAGACCGGCGAATTCCAGATCGGCATCTTCGACACGCTCCCGCAGGACAAGCAGATCGCCTTCATGATGGAAGCAGCCGAAGGGGTCGACGAGGCCAAGGCAACGCTGGATGCGATGGTCGCCGAGTGGGTCAAGGGCGATGCTGATGCGCTCGCTGTCATCATGAATGACGGGCTGACCGACGCCGCAATCGCGAGCGCGCTGCTCTATGATCGCAACGCCACCTGGGCCGAATGGATCGACACTCGGCTCGCCGAGCAGCCCGGCACCGTCTTCATGGCGGTGGGCGCAGGCCACCTGGCGGGCGAGAAGAGCGTGCAGGATTACCTCGCCAAGCGCGGGCTCACGGTCACGCGCGTCCAGTGAGGCGTGGCTGGCGTGCGGGCTGGCTCGGACTTGCGGCGCTCCTGGGGGCCTGCGAAGGCGAGCCGGCCCCCGGCCCTGCGCCAAGCCCCCTTGTCTATGAGGTGAGCGGGCCGGATGGCGCGGTTGAGGGATGGCTCTTCGGCACAATCCATGCTCTGCCCGGCGGCACGCAGTGGCGCACGCCCGCGATCCAAGGGATCATCGAGCAGGCGGATTATCTCGTGGTCGAGATCGCCGCGCCGGGCGATCCGGCGGCGCGCGAGGCATTCCTCGCGCTTTCGACCAGCCCTGCCCTCCCCCCGCTCGCCGAGCGGATCGACCCTGCCTTGCGCGGCGGTCTGCGTGATCTTGCGAGCGCGGCAGGCACCCCGCTCGAGGCTTTTACCGCGACCGAGACCTGGGCCGCCGCGCTGGTTCTTGCGCAAGCCATGCGCAGCGGCGATCCGGCCAATGGGGTCGACCGCGCGCTGATCGAGGACTTTGCCGCGCGGCGGGTGATCGAGCTCGAGGGCAGCGCCCGACAACTCGGCATATTCGATCGCCTTGCCCCCGAAGATCAGCGCGCACTGCTCGAAAGCGTGATCGCGGATCATGGCGATGGGATCGACCAGTCGGACGAGCTTCGCGCGGCGTGGCTGGCGGGCGATGCGGCCCGGCTCGAGGAGGCGACCCGCGAGGGCATGATGGAAGATCCCGAATTGCGCGAGGCGCTCCTCGTCGAGCGCAATCGCGTTTGGGCCGGGCGCCTGCGCGAGGCGTTAGGCGAGATGCCTCGCCCGCTCGTCGCCGTGGGCGCGGCGCATCTCGTCGGCGCTGACGGACTTGCCGCGCTGCTCGAGCGCCAGGGCTTCGCGGTGCGACGGCTGAGCCCCTGAGCCCCTGAGCCCCTGAGCGCGTTCGCTCCAAGCTCCGCCTTTCTCCTTGCCAAACCTGTGCGTCCACCGTAAGGGCCCGCGCTTCGGCGCCCTGGTCATCCCTGGAGGCGGGGCGCGCGGACAAGACACTCTCAACACGCATTCGAAAGGCACGATCCATGAGCGACGTTCTCAATCTGCCGGCCGAACGCCGCGAACGGGCTGGCAAGGGAGCCTCCCGAGCACTTCGCCGCGAAGGTCGGATCCCCGCTGTCATCTATGGCGGCAAGGAAGAACCCACCCCGATCCACGTCGAGGAAAAGGAACTGGTCCGGCAATTGATGACCGGCCACTTCATGAACTCGATCGTCAATATTGAAGTGAACGGCAAAAGCGTGCGCACGCTGCCCAAGGACGTTGCGCTCGATCCGGTCACTGATCGTCCGACCCACGCGGATTTCCTGCGCCTCTCGCGCGATTCGATGATCGAGGTCGAAGTTCCGGTGGTGTTCATCAACGAGGAGAAGTCGCCCGGCCTCAAGAAGGGCGGCGTGCTCAATGTCGTGCGGCACGAACTCGAACTGGTCTGCGAGGCGGACAAGATCCCGAGCGAGATCGAGATCGACGTGACCGGCCGCGATGTCGGCGAATCGATTCACATCAGCGACGTGACCCTGCCCGAAGGCAGCACGAGCGCGATCAAGGACCGCGATTTCACCATCGCGACGCTCGTTGCCCCCTCGGCGCTCAAGAAGAGCGAAGGCGACACCGGCAGCGAGCCGGCCGCTGACGAAGTCGAGGCGACCGAACAGAACGACGACGACTGAGCCTCCTCCCGCAAGGGAAACCGATAGTCACCCGCGCACCGGGCCGGAGCAATCCGGCCCGGTGTTTGCGTTTTGGGCGTCCGGCCCCGTCCTTGCGGCGCCTCGCGCTTGGCAAGCCGCACCAAGGCTTCTAACGCGCGCGGATGCAGATTTGGGTGGGCCTTGGAAATCCCGGACCGGGCTATGCCATGCACCGGCACAATGTCGGCTTCATGGTGCTCGACACACTTGCCGAAACGCACGGTTTCGGGCCAGAGCTCAAGAAGTTCTCCGGCCTCGTGCGCGAGGGGAGGATCGGCGCGCACAAGGTGCTGCTGATCAAGCCCATGACCTTCATGAACGAGAGCGGGCGCAGCGCCGCTGAGGCGATGCGCTTCTACAAGCTCGAGCCGCACGCGCTCACCGTGTTCCATGACGAGCTCGATCTGGCGCCGTTCAAGGTCAAGGTGAAGCAGGGCGGAGGCACGGCGGGGCACAACGGACTGCGCTCGATCGACCGTCATCTCGGCCCCGACTTCCGCCGGGTGCGCATCGGGATCGGCCATCCGGGGCACAAGGATCGGGTGACGGGCCACGTGCTCGGAAACTATGCGAAATCCGAAGCTGACCCGCTCGCCGCCATGCTCGGCGCGATAGCGGCCGAAGCCGGGCGGCTCGCGGCGGGCGAGGATGCGCGCTTCATGAGCGATGTGGCGCTGCGCTTGGCTGAGTGAGGCGGCACTCATCGCGGGTGGGCGCGTTGGTTCGGCATGAAGACCGAAATTCGTTCCAACTGGTCGCACGCCATCCTCGTGTGCGCCAAGTGCAACAAGAAGGCCAAGAAGCGCGGCCTCGCCTATGGCCCCGAGGGCACCACGCTGACCAAGGCGCTCAAGCGCGAACTCGGCGCCGGCAGCAAGCTGGGCAAGGGTCGCAAGGCGCGGCTCGGCCTCGTCGAGGTCCCGTGCCTCGACATCTGCCCCAAGGGCGGCGTGGTGCTGGTCGACAGCCGCACGCCGGGCCAGTGGCGCATCCTCACCCCCGATGCCGATATCGGCGAGCTCGCCCGGCAATTGGAGAGCGTCGAGCCCTAGGCGCCGGCCCTGACCTCTGGCGCGTCGCCCATCAGCGCGTTATCTCTTCCGGCACCCAAGGGAGAGAGATCATGACCGCGATCAACCGCCGCACCCTGCTCGCCGGAGCTGCCGCCACGGGCGCGCTCGCCGCGGGCGCCTCGATGGCTGCGCCCGATGCCTTCGCCAAGGCGCCCGACCTCACCGGCAAGAGCGTGCTCATCACCGGCACCTCGAGCGGGTTCGGCCGGCTCGCCGCCGAGCATTTCGCCAGAGCCGGGGCAAAGGTGTTCGCGACCATGCGCAATCTCCCCCGCCCCGAAGGCGCCGAGCTCGAGGCGCTGGCGAAAGCCGAGGGGCTCGAGCTTCACGTGATCGAAATCGACGTTCTCTCGCAGGAGCAGATCGATGCGGGCGTCGCGCGGGCGATGGAGATCAACGGCGGCCCGATCGACGTGCTCGTCAACAATGCCGGGATCGGGATCACCTCGCCGGTCGAGGTGCAGGACATGGAAGCAACGCGGCTCATCTTCGAGACCAACGTGTTCGGCCCGCACCGCATGGCGCGCGCGGTGCTCCCCGGCATGCGCGCGCAGCGACAGGGCTACATCATCCAGATCTCCTCGCAGCTTGGCCGCGTGATCGTGCCCCATGCGGGGCATTATTCAGCGACCAAATTCGCGCTTGAGGCGATGGGCGAGCAGATGGCCTACGAGCTCGTGCCGCACGGCATCGATGTCTCGATCATCGAGCCCGGCGGCTATCCCACGCAAGTCTGGGTCAATCGCAATCGCTATTCCGCCGCGCTCAAGGCGCGCGCCGAGGAAGTGCACACCGCGGGCTATCCCCAGGCGGTCGCGCGGATGGGCGAGGAGGACGGCACCACCCGCACCGCCGATCCGATGGACGTGCCGCGCGTGATGGCGCAGTTCATCGCGATGCCGCCGGGCACAAGGCCCTTGCGCCGCGCGGTCCATCCCGGCCCCAAGCCGCAGCTCGCGATCAACGAGGTAACAGCGAAAACGCAGGTCGAATGGCTCGGCGGGTCTGGCTATGGCCCCTGGATCAAGGCGGTCCACGACGCCTGAGGGGCCGCCCGCCCGAAGGCGCCGCCCCCTCTGGCCTTTCGCGCGAGCGGGCGCTAAGGCGCGCGGCCATCACCGCGCGTTGCGGCGCGCGCTCACCATGATTTCAGGATGCACCAAGCATGGGTTTCAAATGCGGTATCGTGGGCCTGCCCAATGTCGGCAAGTCCACCTTGTTCAACGCGCTGACCGAGACGCAGGCCGCGCAAGCGGCGAACTATCCGTTCTGCACGATCGAGCCCAATGTCGGCCAGGTCGCCGTGCCTGACGAGCGGCTCGACCAGATCGCCGCGATCGCCAAAAGCGCCAAGGTGATCGCGACCCAATTGGGCTTTGTCGATATCGCGGGCCTTGTGAAGGGCGCGAGCAAGGGCGAGGGCCTCGGCAACCAGTTCCTCGGCAATATCCGCGAGGTCGATGCGATCGTGCATGTTCTCAGGTGCTTCGAGGATGACGATATCCAGCATGTCGCCAACACAGTCGACCCGATTGCCGATGCCGAAGTGGTCGAGACCGAGCTGATGCTGGCCGATCTCGAGAGCCTCGAAAAGCGCGTCCCAGCCGCCGCCAAGCGCGCGACCAGCGGCGATAAGGAGGCCAAGGTGCTCGCCTCGGTGCTCGGGCAGGCATTGGAGCTGCTGCGCGAGGGCAAGCCCGCACGGCTGACCGAACCGAAGGACGACGAGGAAGCCAAGGCCTTCGCACAGGCGCAGCTGCTCACCGCCAAGCCGGTGCTCTATGTCTGCAACGTCGCTGAGGAGGACGCGGCGCAAGGCAACGCGCTGTCCGCCAAGGTGTTCGAAAAGGCTGCGGCGGAAGGGGCCGAGGCGGTGGTCGTCTCCGCCGCGATCGAGGCCGAGCTCGTCGCCATGCCGGCCGAGGACCGCGCCGAATATCTGGAAAGCCTGGGCCTCACCGAGAGCGGCCTCGCCCGCGTCATCCGCGCGGGCTACAAGCTGCTGGGGCTCAAGACCTTCTTCACCGCCGGCCCCAAGGAGGCGCGCGCCTGGACCTTCCCCGAAGGCGCGCGCGCGCCGCAGGCAGCCGGCGAGATCCACTCCGATTTCGAGCGCGGCTTCATCCGCGCCGAAACGATCGCCTACGAGGACTATGTCACGCTCGGCGGCGAAGCGGGCGCGCGCGAGGCGGGCAAGCTGAGGCAGGAGGGCAAGGAATATCTCGTCAAGGACGGGGATGTCATGCTCTTCAAGTTCAACGTCTGAGCCCTCTTTGCCGCCCGCGATCGCGCCGCCGCCGCCCTCCCCCGATTGATCCTCGAGCGGTCGATCGGGGACGTATCGCCGCGCAGCTTCTGGCGGCCAGCGTGCCGGCATTAACTCTTAGGTCTGCCCGATAATCTATGATAATCCCGCTTGCGGGTTCGCAAGAATGTGATTGATCACCGGGACAGCAGCGCCACGGGATCGAGCGGGGTGGCCATGCTGAAGGAATGGATCGGCGACAAGCGCCTTTCATCGATCGTGCTCGATCAGACCTCCGACAGCGTGCTCGTCACCGATGCTGATATCCATTCGCCCGAGGGCTGCAAGATCCTGTTCGCGAACGAGGCGATCTGCAGGCTCACCGGATACGAACGCCACGAGTTGATCGGCCAGACACCACGCATCCTCCAAGGTGAGGAGACCGACCGGACCGTGCTGCGCCGGATGAAGGCTGCGCTCCTCGCCGGCGGCGCGGCGACCGAGGAGGTGCTCAACTACACCAAGGACGGCACGCCGCACTGGATCGAGATGCAGATCTCCCCGCTCATGGACGAGACGGGCGAAATCGTGTGCTATGTCTCGGTGCAGCGCGACATCACCGGGCGCAAGCAGACCGAGATCGAGCGCGAGCGCACCGAGGTGCTGACCGCGGTCGGCGAGCGCACCGGAAGCCTCGGGACATGGGGATATGACCTTGCGGATGACCGGGTCTACTGGTCCCCCGGGCTATATCGCGTGTTCGAGCGCAAGGAGGCGCTCGGCCCGCCCACCAACGAATACGTCCTCGGCTTCATTGCCGCAGAACACCGGCCGCGCATGATCGAGGCCATGCGCGCCGCGATCAAGCATCAACACAGCTTCGAGATCGAGCTGCGCTGTCGCACCGAACGCGGCAAAGAGATCTGGATCGTGATGCGCGGCGAGGCGCTGACCGAAAGGAACGGGCGCACCCGCGCGGTCGTCGGCGCAACGCGCGATATCACCGCCGAGCGCCGCACCCGCATGCGGCTGGAAGAAGCGGTCGACACGAATGCCGAGCTCAGCCGCGATTTCGCATCGGCGCGTTCGATCGCGAAGATCGGGGTGTTCGATTATTGGGTCGAAGAGGATCTCCAGCACTGGAGCGATGAGCTCCTCGCCATGACCGGCCTGACGAGGGACATGTTCCCCGCGCCTTCCGATCAATTCGTCTCGCGCGTCGATCCGAGGGACCGTCCCGAATTCGATCGGCTGTTCCAGCGCGCGAAGGAGACTGGTGAGGGCTATCAGATCCAGGTGCTGTTCCACCGGCCGGACGGCAGCGAGATGCACATGCAGATCGTGGCCGATGTCCGCGATGTCGAGGACAAGCGCCGGATCGTCGGGATCGCGCGTGACGTCTCCGAAGAAGTCGCCGCGTCTGAATTGCTGCGTGGCCAGGAGGAGCGATTTCGCCTTATCGCCGACACGGTGAGCGATGTCCTGTGGGACTTCAGCATCGATGACGGCACATGGTGGTCGACCTCGGCATGGCCCGAGAAGCTCGGTCTCAAGCTCGATGCGGAAGGGGTTTCGCCCGACCAGTGGATTCGCTTCATCACCGAAGATGACCGGGTTCGCTATGTTGCCTCGCTCGTCGCGGCGCTGCGCTCGGGCGCGGATGTCTGGACCGATGAGACGACGGTGACCGGTTCCGACGGAAAGAGCGTCGCGATCCAGGTCAACGCCAAACTGCTGCGCCGCGAGAACGGCCGCGTTTACCGGGCCCTTGGCAACATGCGCAACATCGAGCGCGAAAAGGAGCTCAGCGAGCTGCTGGCGCAGGCGCGCGGGCTCGAATCGCTCAGCAAGATGACCGGAGGGATCGCGCACGATTTCAACAACCTGCTGATGATCGTGCTCGGCAACACCGAATTGCTCGAGATGGCCGACCTCGCCGAGGAGGATCGCGAGGGCGTCCGACTCATCGCCCGAGCGGCGGAATCGGCCTCCGAACTGACCAAGCGTCTGCTGCAGTTCTCGGGCGCCTCGAGGCTGACCGAGACGGTGATCGACCTGCGTGAATGGCTGGAGGATCTGCTCCCCTTGCTCAAGTCCTCGCTGACCATCAGCATCGCGATCGAGCTCGATCTGGCCGAGGATCTCTGGCCGCTCGAGATCGACAGCCCCGCGCTCGAGCAATCGATCCTCAATCTGGCGATCAACGCCCGCGATGCGATGCCCAATGGCGGAACCTTGCGCATCTCGTGCGAGAACAGCACCGTCTCCGATCAGATGCTGGGCCGTCAGACCGATCTCATGCCCGGCTCCTATGTCTGCATCAGCGTCTGCGACGATGGCGAAGGCATGGATCAAGAGGTTCTTGCTCACGCGCGCGAGCCCTTCTTTACGACCAAGGATGTTGGCAAGGGCACGGGGCTGGGCCTGAGCTCGGTCTATGGTTTTGCCCGGCAATCGGGCGGCGCGATCCAGATCTACAGCGAGCCGGGCCTCGGCACCACGATCAAGCTTTATCTGCCCGCCTCGATCGACGCGGCGATTGCCGAACCGGTCGCACGACCGATCGCGCCTCGCCATTGCGGCGCGGGCCGATCGATCCTGCTGGTCGATGACGAGCCCGAGATCCGCCTTCATCTCGAAAATGTCCTCACGCGCGTGGGCTACCGCGTCACCAGCGCCGAGAATGCCGCAACCGCGCTTGAACGGCTCGAGGAGCGCCTCGGCAAAGAGGGTGCGTTCGACCTTTTGCTGACCGACATCGTCATGCCCGGCGGGTTCAACGGGGTCGACCTTGCGCGGCGCGTGAGCGCGATTGCGCCGGCCATGCGGGTGCTCTTCACCTCGGGCTTCGCGGGCGCCGCCTTCAAGGACCAGCTCCCGGACGACACGCCCGAGCACATTGTGCTGCAAAAGCCCTATCGCTCGGCCGAGCTGTTCAAGGCGCTCGACGAGGTCTTCGCCGAGGCCTGATCCCGCAGCCCTGGCACCGGCTCCCGCCGGGCGCCGCTCCGCACCAACCAATGTGTTTTCCGGAACCTTGCCTTCAAGGCGCCCGTTGACCCCTCAGCGAACTGGTTAGCGAACTGGGAGAAACAACGTGGTTGATGTCGACAAGTCCGAGAAGTTCAACTGGCTGGTGCGCGTGGGATATCTCGCGCGTGCCATCCTTTACACCATGCTCGGGGTCATCGCGCTCACCAGCGCGCAGGCGATCAGCCAGGGCACGGACGGCATCTTCACCGCGATCGAGGATTTCCCGGCAGGCACGGCGATCCTGTGGATCATGGTGATCGGCCTTGTGGGCTATGCGCTGTTCCGGCTCTCCTCGCTGCTGTTCGACATCGAGAACAACGGGTCGGATGGCAAGGGCTGGGCCAAGCGCCTCGGCCATGCGGGCTCGGCGGCGGGCCATGCCGTGCTGGCCTGGTCGGCCTACACCTTCGCGAGCGGGTCCGGCGGGAGTGGCGGGAGTGGCGGCGGCAGCGGCGGCGGCGCGCAGGAAGCGGCGGCGGGCGTGCTCGGGGTCGAGTTCGGCGGCGCGGTGCTCGGCATTCTGGGCCTTATCTTCTTCATCGTGGCCGCGGTGCAGTTCAAAAAGGGCATCAGCGGCGAGTTCATGCAGCGCATCGCCCCTTCCGCGCCCGATTCCACCCGCATTCTCGGCGGGCTCGGCTTCAGCGCGCGCGGCGTGGTCTATGCGATCATCGGCTGGTCGCTTGTCCAGGCGGGCTTCCTCTCAGGGGGAGCGCAGCAGGTGCGCACGCTCGGCGATGCCCTCGCCGAACTCGCCGGCGAAGGCACGCTGTTCACGGTGACGGCGATCGGGCTTTTGCTGTTCGGCGTCTTCAGCCTGATCCTTGCGCGCTACCGGATCATCCCCCGGCTCGACCGCGATGCAGGCGTGCCGGAATTCCGCGCGGCCTGAGCGGTCGGCCGGTTGCCCGAGAGCGGCATCAGGTAGGCGGCGGCGCGCTCGCGCATTCGAGCGTGCCGAAGCCTTCGAACACCCGCCGCTGTTCGTGATCGCGCAGAACGACCATGGCATCGATCGCCGCGCTCTCGCCGATCTGCGAAAGAGCCCCACGATCGGTCGGCGCGATCTCCAGCGTGAAGGCCCGGCCATCGAAATGCTGGGCGACCTCGAAGGCGAGCGTGCTCTTGCCGGGCCAGGCCGCGAAGGTCTGCGGCTCGCCATCGACGATCGCATGCGCGACCTCGGGCGTGGCGAGAACGAAAGGGCCGGGATCGTTGAGCCGCGAGACGCTGCAGAAAGCGCCCTCGATCCGGCGGGTCGCCAGCGCATCGCCTTCCAGCGCATCGAGCTGCACCGCGATCGCCGGTCCGCGCGCCGCATCGTTGATCGCCTCATAGTCGATCGGCGCGCGCGCGCCCGGGGCTTCTCCCTCGCACGCGGCGAGGAGGCCGATGAGGGAAATGAAGAAGTATCGCATCAGTGCCGCCCGAACAGTTTCTCGACATCCTCCATGTTGAGCTTGACCCATGTCGGACGTCCGTGATTGCACTGGCCTGAACGCGGCGTCGCCTCCATCTCGCGCAGCAGCGCGTTCATCTCAGGCACCGAGAGCACCCGCCCTGCCCTGACCGATCCGTGACACGCCATGGTCGCGAGCACATAGTCGAGCCGCTCGGCGAGCAACAGCGAACCGCTCTCCTCCTGCCGGCCGTGCCGCGCGATGTCGTCGGCGAGATCGCGCAGCAACCTGGCCGTGTCGGCCTTGGCGATCGCGGCGGGCACGGCGCGCACCAGCATTGCGGCGGGGCCGAAGCGCTCGATCGCGAGGCCAAAACGCGCAAGGCCTTCGGCGGCTTCCTCGAGCCGGTCGCAATCAGTCTCGTCAAGCTCGACGACATCGGGCACCAGCAATGCCTGCGAGCGGCGCGTCGCCTCCTCGGCCCCGGCGCGCTTGAGGCGTTCGAGCACGAGCCGCTCATGCGCGGCGTGCTGGTCGACGAGGACGAGGCCGTCCGCGCTCTCGGCGACGATATAGGTGTTGGCGACCTGCCCGCGCGCGATGCCGAGCGGATAGCGTGCGGCTTCCTCGGGGAGCGGCGCGGCCTCCTCGGCGCGGCCCTGCGGCAGAGCGCTGTGCTCCTGCGCGGGCCATGCGATGCGCGGTTCGGCGACCCTTGCCTGCGGCGCGGACCAGTCGCGCCCCTCGAAGATCGAGCGCAGCGCGGCGGGCTGCGCGGGCGAAGGCTCGGGCCCGGGTTCTGACTGCCAGCGCGCCATAGCCCCGCGATCCGGTCCCTGCGCGGCTCGCCGGTCGCCGGTCGCGAGTGCCTGCCGCAGCCCCGAGACGATGAACCCGCGCACGGCGGTGGCGTCGCGGAACCGCACCTGCGTCTTGGCCGGGTGGACGTTCACGTCGACGTCCTGCGGCGGCAGGTCGAGGAACAGCGCGAGCACCGCGTGGCGATCGCGTGCGAGCATGTCCGAATAAGCCCCGCGCACCGCCCCGGTCAGCAGCTTGTCTTTCACCGGGCGTCCGTTGACGAAGAGATATTGGTGATCGGCCACGCCCCGGTTGTAGGTCGGCAGACCGGCGAGGCCGCGCAGGATGATCGGCCCGTGCGGCCCCTCGCGGGCGAGTTCGATCGCAACCGAATTGTCCTTCAGCTCGTGCGCGACGATCTGCGCGACGCGGGTCGCGAGATCCTCGCCCGCCTGCGTTGCGAGCACCCGGCGGGCCTTGCCGTCGGTCACGTGTTCGAGCGTGAAGGCGATCTCGGGCCGCGCCATGGCGAGGCGGCGCACCGCATCGAGACAGGCGCCGTATTCGCTCCTTGCCGTACGCAGGAACTTGCGGCGCGCGGGAACCTTGGCGAAAAGCTCCTCCATCCGCACCCGCGTGCCCGGCGGGAGCGCGGCGGGGCGATCCAGGGTCCGCTCGCCATGATCGGTGACGATGCACCAGCCTTCCTTGGCGCCCGCCATCCGGCTTTCGATCGAAAGCCGCGCGACGCTCGCGATCGAAGGCAGCGCCTCGCCGCGAAACCCGAGCGTGGAGACCAGTTCGATCGCCCCTTCCTCCCCGACAAGGGCGTCGGGAAGCTTGGAGGTTGCGTGCCGCTCGAGCGCGAGCGCAATGTCATCGCGGCTCATCCCGCAGCCATCATCGCTCACCTCGATCCGCGTGAGGCCCCCGTCGACCAGCGTTACAGCGATCCGGCTCGCGCCTGCATCGACCGCGTTCTCGACCAGTTCCTTCAGTGCCGAGGCCGGCCGCTCGACCACTTCACCAGCGGCGATGCGGTTGACAAGCGAGGAGGGCAATCGGCGGATGCGGGACATATTTTTGCACCCTAGCGACGAGCCGCCTTCAATTCGAGGGCAGCGGTGCATAATTGACAATTCAGTCAACAAAATTTTTGGCGTTTTTGCCAAGGTTTCGCTAGGCGAGCAGCGAGTTTGCCGCTGAGGGATCAGTCATGCGCGCTTGGGCACACCCAAGGCGGCACCGCGCTCATCCCCTACTGAAATGGAATACCCCCAGAAATGAGCTTTTTTTCCAACCTGTTCAAATTCGGCTCGCAGAACATGGCGATCGACCTCGGCACCGCCAACACGCTCGTTTACGTGCAGGATCAGGGCATCGTCCTCAACGAGCCGAGCGTCGTCGCGATCGAGACGATCAACGGGATCAAGCGTGTGAAGGCGGTGGGCGATGATGCCAAGATGATGATGGGCAAGACGCCCGACACGATTGAGGCGATCCGCCCGCTTCGCGACGGTGTCATCGCCGACATCGAGATTGCAGAGGAAATGATCAAGCACTTCATCCGCAAGGTCCACGGCAAGCGCAACCTGTTCCGCTATCCCGAAATCGTGATCTGCGTGCCCTCGGGCTCGACCTCGGTGGAAAAGCGCGCGATCCGCGATGCCGCCTCCAATGCGGGCGCTTCCGAAGTCCATCTGATCCTCGAACCGATGGCCGCCGCGATCGGCGCGGACATGCCGGTGACAGAGCCCGTGGGCTCGATGGTGGTCGATATCGGCGGGGGCACGACCGAGGTCGCGGTGCTCAGCTTGCGCGGCCTTGCCTACACCACCTCGGTGCGCACCGGGGGCGACAAGATGGACGAGGCGATCGTCTCCTATGTGCGCCGCCACCACAATCTCCTGATCGGCGATGCCACCGCCGAGCGGATCAAGAAGGATTACGGCATCGCCATGATCCCCGAGGACGGGATCGGCGAGACGATCACCCTCAAGGGCCGCGATCTCGTCAATGGCGTGCCCAAGGAGATCACCATCAACCAGGCGCATGTCGCAGAAGCCCTGTCCGAACCGATCGGCGCGATCGTCGAGGGCGTGCGCATCGCCCTTGAAAACACCGCGCCGGAACTTGCGGCGGACATCGTCGACCAGGGTATAGTGCTCACCGGCGGCGGTGCCTTGATCCGGCGGCTTGACGAGCACCTGCGCGAAGAGACCGGCCTGCCCGTCTCGATCGCGGAAGACCCGCTGCTGTGCGTGGCGATCGGCACAGGCCGCGCGATGGAGGATCCGATCTATCGCGGCGTCCTGATGACCGCCTGATCGCCCGGAGACAACGCGCTAGGAGAGAGGAAAACACCCTATGGCGCCGCCTTCATCGCGCCGATCGGGCTTTTCTAGGAAAGCGCAATATTCGGCTTTCACCGGCTATCTGCTGGCGAGTGCCGGGGCCGTGCTCGGCCTTGCCTTGCTCGGGCTCTCGCTGTGGCGGCCGGATACGTTCAGCCCCTTGCGCGGCGCGGCGCAGGATGCCGTCTCGCCGGTGGCCGAGACGACCGCCTCGGTGCGCACCGGCTCGCATTCGGCGTGGGACACGATCACCGCCTACTGGAACGCCGGGCGCCAGAACGCCGTGCTGCGCGAAGAGATGGAGCTCGCCCGCATCCGCCTCGCCGAGGCCGAGGCGCTCGATGCCGAGAACAAGCGTCTGAAAGCCCTGCTCGCGCTCGCCACCGGCGAGATCGAGCCAGTCGCCACCGCCCGTCTGATCGGATCGAGCGCGGCGAGCAGCCGGCGCTTCGCCTATCTTGGCGTCGGGCGCATCCACGGGGTCAAGGTCGGCATGCCGGTGCGCTCGGCGCGCGGCGTGGTCGGGCGCGTGCTCGAGGTGGCGCGCGCCTCCTCGCGGGTGCTGCTCCTGACCGACACCGAGAGCGTGCTTCCGGTGCGCAGCGCCAAGGACGATGTCGCCGCCTTTGCCGAGGGGCGCGGCGATGGCTTCCTGCGCGTCCGGCTGATCAATCTGGGGCTCAATCCGCTCGAGATCGGCGACGTATTGCTCACCAGCGGGGCGGGCGGCTATTTCCGCCCCGGCGTCGCGGTCGGCATCATCACCGAACTCACCCCCGATGGCGGGATCGCGCGCCTGATGGCGGACCCTTCGGCAACCGATTTTGTCTCGGTCGAGCCGATCTTCGAGGCGGTCGCTGTCAACGCATCGCGCACCCCGGTAACGCAGCCGCTGCCTGGCAGCGAAAACGCCGGCGAGAGCGCATCGCCCGCCGGGCCGCAAGAGTGATCGCGCGCTGATGGAACGCCTCAACCCCTCCTCGCGCTCGGATCGCTACGGCAACCGGATCAACCGGGTGCAATCGCCCTTCCGCGTCCATGGCGTGCCTTATGCGAGCGTGATGATCGCCTCGCTGCTGCCATTCCTGCTGCTCGCCGATGTGCTGCCGCTGGTCCCGCCCCTGGGTTTCTTGATGCTGATCGGCTGGCGCATCATGCGCCCCGGCCTGTTCCCGCTATGGGTCGGCGTGCCGCTGGGCGCATTCGACGATCTTTTCAGCGGCCAGCCCTTCGGCAGCGCGATCTTCCTGTGGTCCTTCGCGATGATCGCCTACGATGCGGTCGAGGCGCGCTTTCCCTGGCGCGGCTTTTGGCAGGATTGGTTCAGTGCAGGTCTTGCGGTGCTGGTGTATATCCTTGCCGCCATGGCCGTATCCGGTGCCCCCCTCACCCCTTCTCTGGCGATCGCCGCCGTGCCGCAGATCGCGCTCGCGATCCTGCTCTATCCGGTCATCGCCCAGGTGATCGCCGCGCTCGACCGCTTCCGCCTGACGCGCACCCGGAGGATCGGGTGAAGCGGCTCAAGTCGATCCTGTCGAAGAGCAAGGGCGGCGGGCTGGGCCGGGCGCCGTTGATCAATGCCTCTATGCTCAAGCACACCTTCGATCGGCGCAGCGTGCTGATCGGGACGCTGCAGGGCGGCGTGGGCGTGCTGCTGGCGGTGCGGATGGGCTATCTCGCGATCGCGGAGAACGAGAAATACCGCCTCGAATCCGAGAGCAACCGGGTCAACCTCACGCTGATCCCGCCGCGCCGCGGCTGGATCCTTGATCGAGGCGGCGCCCCCCTCGCCTCCAATCAGGCCGATTTCCGCGTCGACATCATTCCCGAGCGGCTGACCGATCCCGATGCGACGATCGAAGAAATCGGCGCGCTGATCGGGCTCGAACCCAACCGCATCAACGATCTGAAGCTCGAAGTCGAGCGCTCGCGCGGCTTCGCCCCGATCGAAGTTGCGAGCGGGCTCGATTACGAGCAGTTCGCCGCGTTGAGCGTGCGCCTGCCCGACATGCAGGGCGTCGTGCCCCAGCGCGGCTTCTCGCGGTTCTACCCGACTGGCCCGAGCGTCGGGCACCTCATCGGCTATGTCGGCCCGGCCTCGGCCGAGGAATACGAGCTCGATCGCAACCCGCTGCTCATCACGCCGGGCTACAAGATCGGCAAGGACGGGCTCGAGAAGCAGTTTGAAAAGCAATTGCGCGGCGTGCCGGGGGCGCGCCGGGTGGAAGTGACCGCGAGCGGGCGCATCGTGCGCGATCTCGAAACGCGCGAGGACATCCAGGGCGACCCCGTGCGCCTCACCATCGACGGCCCCTTGCAGGACTATGCCGCGCGCCGGATCGGGCTCGAGAGCGGCTCGGTCGTCGTCATGGATTGCGACACTGGCGACCTTTTATGCATGGCCTCGATGCCAAGCTTTGATCCCAACAGCTTTTCCGACGGCATCGGCAGCGTTGAATATTCGATGCTGCGCGAGGACGAACGCGTGCCCTTGCGCAACAAGGTTCTGAAAGGCCTCTACCCGCCCGGCTCCACCGTTAAGCCAATGCACTCGATGGCGTTCCTCAAGGCCGGGATCGACCCCGAGGAGACGATCGTGTGCGGCGGCGGGCGGCGCATCGGCAACCGCTTCTTCCGGTGTCACTCGAACCACGGCACCGTCAACATGGACAAGGCGATCGCGCAGTCGTGCGACAGCTATTTCTACCATTTTGCGCAGGCCGTCGGGTTCGATGCGGTGGCCGAGACGGCCAAGTCGCTCGGCATGGGGCAGGAGTTTCCCCTCCCCGTCACCAGCCAGTTCTACGGCACCGTCCCCACTCCCGAATGGAAGTTCAACAAGTTCGGCCGCGAGTGGGAGAGCTTCGATACGGTCAACGCCTCGATCGGGCAGGGTTATTACCTCGCAAGCCCCTTGCAGCTTGCGGTGATGAGCGCGCGGCTGGCGACCGGCAAAAGGCTCAATCCGCGGCTGGTGCTGAGCAGCAACGTGCCCGATCCGGCGAGCTACAACTTCAAGCCCGAGCACATCAACCACGTGCGCCAGGCGATGAGCAATGTCGTCAACGGCGCGGGCACGGCGCGGCGCGCGGCGCTGCCGATCGAGGGCGTTCAGATCGCTGGGAAGACCGGGACGGCGCAGGTTGTCTCGCTGAGTGTCTCGGATGGGCGCTCCGGCCCGTGGAAATATCGCGACCATGGCCTGTTCGTGTTCTTCGCCCCGGTCGACAAGCCCAAATATGCAGGCGCCGTGGTGATCGAGCATGGCGGCGGCTCGGGCTCGGCCTATCCGATCGCGCGCGATGTGATGACCTTCCTGTTCGATCCGCAAAAGGGGCTCGATGCCCTCAAGGCGCTCGAGCAGGCCTGGGGCGGCACCGCGCAGGAGCGCCTCAACCAGCGTTATGCCGCCTATGCCGCCGAGCGCGGGACCAGCGTCACCCTGCCGCCCAAGCGCGATGAGGACATCTTCGATAAGGTCGAGGCCGAGGCGCGGCTCGCCGCCGCCCGTTCGCAAGCGATCGCGGATGATGCGATCGTGCCGCGCGGCGATGGCAGCAGCGTCGGCGTCGAGACGGGCGCGGCGGGCGAGCGCCCGGCCGGCGGCCCCGCTATCCCGGGCGCGAGCGGCAACGCCGCAGCGCGCGAGCGGAGCGGCGAGCGGTGAACACCTTCGTCCCCGAACCCATCGCGCGCCAGCCCTGGGGGATGCTGATCCCGCTGTTCATGCTCGTCGCGTTTGGCGCAGCGGTGCTCTATTCTGCCGCGGGCGGCTCGATGCAGCCCTTCGCCAGCTCGCACCTGATGCGCTTTGCCGTCACCTTGGTGCTGGCGGCCGTGATCAGCGTGCTGCCGCGCGATTTCGTCAAGCTGATGACCTATCCCGCCTACGTCATCGTGCTGGTCATGCTGATCGCGGTCGAGGCGATCGGGGCCTTGCGCGGCGGAAGCCAGCGCTGGCTCGACCTCGGCTTCATGGTGCTCCAGCCCTCCGAGCTGATGAAGCCGGTGATCGTGGTGACGCTCGCGCAGTTCTATTCCGCGCTACCCGTGGGCATGATCGCGACGTGGCGCGCGCTGGTCGTGCCCGGCGCTCTGATCGCCATGCCAGTGGGGCTCGTGCTGCTTCAGCCCGACCTCGGCACCAGCCTTGCGATCCTCTTCGGCGGCGCGGTCGTGATGCTGCTGGCGGGCCTGCCAATGCGCTGGTTCGTCTCGGCAGGGGTGGCGGGCATGGCGCTCGCTCCGGTGGTCTTCTTCTTCGGCCTCCAGGACTATCAGCGCCAGCGCATTCTCACCATGTTCAACACCGACGACGACGTGCTGGGCGCCAGCTATCACATCAACCAGTCCAAGATCGCGATCGGCTCGGGCGGGATCTTCGGCAAGGGTTTCAACAATGGCTCGCAAAGCCACCTGCAATATCTGCCCGAGCCGCACACCGATTTCGTGTTTGCGACCATGGCGGAGGAATGGGGCCTTGTCGGCGGGCTGTTCGTGCTCGCGGTGTTCAGCATCATCCTGCGCTGGGGGCTCAAGGTCGCGCGCGAGAGCCGCGATCGGTTCGCGAGCCTGCTCGCCGCCGGCATGACGGCGACGATCTTCTTCTACATCGCGGTCAACCTCTTGATGGTGATGGGCCTTGCGCCGGTGGTCGGCATCCCGCTCCCGTTCATGAGCCATGGCGGCTCCTCGATGCTCACCAACATGATCTGCATCGGCGCGCTGATGATGGTCAACCGCTGGAACCAGAACGCGCCGCGCAGCGGGCTTGCCTCCTGAACATCTTCCGAACCGGCGCGCGGTTCAGCCGCTGATGAGACCAAGCTTGATTGCCTTGACGCTCGCACCCACCCGGTCCGAGACGTCAAGCTTGCCGTAAACGCGCTTGAGATAGGTCTTCACCGTCTCGGGCGAGAGATCGAGGATCGTCGCGATCGCCGCCATCGATTTGCCGCGCGAGGCCCAGGTGAGCACCTCGCGCTCGCGCTCGGACAGTTCGGGCTTCTCGCCCTCCTGCTGGATCAGCTTGCAGATGCGCTGGTGCGCGGCCTGCGCGAGGCTGCGCACGATCCCGATCGCCTCGTTCGACACCTCGCCAAGCGGCCGATCGAAATCGAAGGAGGCATAGGCATCGCGCCCGCGTGGGCCGAACAGCGGCACGCCGAAGCCGTGGACGAGGCCATGTTCGCGCATCCGGGCGAAATAGCTCTCGTTGCCGGCTGTATTGGGCCCCATCGCCATCGCCTGCTGCCATGTCAGCATCGCCCCGTGGCCGAGCACGCGCGCGGGGATCGGATCGTGGAGGCGGCATGCCTCGCGCTCGTAGAGCTCCAGCCACTCCTCGCTGAAGCCGTAGGTGTAGACCGAGGTCGTCATCGAGTTCGGCTGCTCGAACAGCGGGGTGACATGGTAGCTCATCCGCGTGACCCCGAGATCGACGAAGACATCGCGCGCATAGGCGAGCACGTCGCTCACGGTCTCGAGGGTGTCGATCTGGGCAAAGTGCCGCTGCATGAATGAGGCTGTATCACGGCGTCCCCCAATTGGGCGACTTTCCCCTAGCGTAAACCACGAGTATTGGCTTCGGAATTGACGGCAGGGGCTGGCGAGGTCGGCTCTTGTGCTGCGGGCAGGCGCGCTGGTGACGCGCTCCCCGGTGCTGCCGGTTACGAAGCAGGATCGAACATGAAGGAGGACGCGATGGTGACATCGGGTCATGGAGCACGACGCGCGCGGGGCGGTGAGGAAGACGAGGTCGCAGGCTCGACGCGCAGTGCGCGCGATCGACTGGTGACAGCGCTGCTGATCGATGCGGTCTCGCACCGCCGCGCCTGCGGGCGCAAGACGACCCTGCGCGATCTGCACACCTTGCTGGGCGTGCCGCAGCCGGTTGCGCTGCGGGTCTTGCGGCGGCTTGAAAATGAGGGCGTGGCGCGGGTCGAACCCGATCTTGCCGATGCCTTCGCCTCCGAGATCCACATCTCCGAGGCGATCCTCGATGGCCTCGAGGAAGCGCGCCGCAAATGCGCGTCCGAAGAAGATTAAGCTTTTTGCGCAAGGCGGCACTTGATCTGCGCGATAGGGACGTTAAATGCAGCGCCTCGCGCGAATCGCACCGCCTCCGCCTTCGGACCGGATGGCCTGGTCAAACCGGCGCGAAGGGGATGGACGCATAGCTCAGTTGGTAGAGCAGCTGACTCTTAATCAGCGGGTCCTAGGTTCGAACCCTAGTGCGTCCACCACCTTTCCTTTATAGAAAACAAGAATTTTGAGCGGGGCGCCCGCCCGGATGATTGCGTCTGCTTTAGGGATCACGTCTGGCGGCAACACCCAGCCCGTGAATGCGGCGCCCCCTCGCCAAGGCGGCGTGCATCGCGTTCGCGCTTGAACCGCGCGGTCACCCTTTCAAGGCTCTAGCTGAGCCCCGCTCTTGGGGCACGGCGATGACGCGGTGCGGATCAAAGGGCACCCAGCACTCGCATTCGCACTCGATCCTCATTCCTCAGTTGTGGCGGAGGAACCGGAAAACGGTATCGGGTCTCTTATGGCTCATCCATGCTGGTAGAACGAAAGCCGAGCACTCCTCGAATCCTTCTTGTTCCGCTTTCGAGGCCTCCGAGTGGCCATCTGATGCCGATCTGCACGCATCCGGATGCGTAAACGTTCAGCGGTCAACACCCTTCCGGAACGCGGTTTGTGTTAGTTTGCATTTTCTGATAGCTTCACTGAGTTATGGACACGAAATTCCAGCCAAGCTCGGCTCAAAGGTTTGTGTAACGTGTCCCCTAGGGGGGAAATTTCATTGTGAATCGACTTTTGCTTTTTTGTTCCATGACGGCTCTCGCCAGCGCGGCGCCGGCCTTCAGCCAAGTAACATTGCCTGCCGACTGTCTGGGCGTTTCCGGTAACTGTTCGACCGTCGAACAATCAGGTTCAGGAAACGAAGCGGAAGTTGACCAATTTCGGTTTAGCAACACATCTCGTTCCGGCAACACATCTCAGATCTTGCAGAATGCGACAGATGTGCAAGCCATTGTACAACAAACGGCCGATGAGAGCTCTTCATATGTCGAGCAGACTGGCGAAAGCAGCATTGTCGATGTCCAGCAGATCGGTCTGAATCAGAAGTCAGTGATAAACCAGTTCTCGACAAACCCCGGCACCTTCGAAGTTTCAGGATATGCGCGTGTTTTTCAGCAATTTGGCGAAGGCAATGAAGCAACTATTCGCCAAACGACCAACGGTCAGGGAAATTTTTCTGTGCCGCTTGTGCTCTTTCGCGAAGGTGTCCCGGTCCAGCTCGAAGCTGGCAATGGCGCTGCCATCGTCCAGCAAGGGCGCCACAATGCGGCTACGATCACACAGTTGGGTGCGGGACTCTTGGCCACCAGTCTTCAATCGGACGCCGATAACCTTGTAGACATTTCCCAAGAAGGGCAAAATAACTTGTCCGCTGCCGGCCAAATTAGCGGCATATCCAATATTTCGAAGATTGTGCAGTCTGGTATCTCGCTCGGTAACGCACGTGTCGTCTCGACAACCTTGCAGGACGGCGATGGGAATATGTCGACGATAGATCAGACGATGAATTCGACCCGTTCTAGTCCTGCTGCGATTTTTCCTCCTCCTAATATTCGTAGAGGTGCAACGGTTCAACAGGAGGGCAGTGATAATATCAGCGAGATTACTCAGGAAGATACAGACCATCGTGTTTCGGTCGGGCAAATCGGCGATGGTAATGATAGTGCCGTCATGCAGTCTGGCATAGGCAACGAGGGGGATATTGAGATGCTTGCCTCAAGCGGCAATTCGGAACTGGTGCAAAGGGGTAGCGACAATACTGCAGTGTTGGTGCAGACAGCCAATGGAAATACCAGTGACATATATCAAGATGGTGGTTTCAATACGGCCGAGGTGACACAGGCAACCGGAGGCAACGTATCGGCGGTCAACCAGAATGGGTCAAACAACACGGCGATCGTAACGCAGTGAATGCAACCAATTGCTGACACGCGTTTGCCACCGTGCAAGTGCGAGAAAGCGCCTCCTGTGGGCGGGCAATTCGTCGGCTCGCATCGGCGCGATCAGGCGGCGCTGACCAGCTTGGGCGCCTCGCGCCGCACCAACCGATAGACCGGTGCCTCGCCCACGCCCTTGAGCGTGACCATCTGCGGCTCGCCGAAATCGGACTTGCGGCCGGTGCGCAGGAAAGTGGTCTCGGAGATCGCGATGCCGTCAGGCTCGGCCTGTCCCTCGATGCGGCTCGCCATGTTCATCGTCTCGCCCCAGTAATCATAGGCCATGCGCGATGCGCCGATCACGCCGCCGACCACCGGTCCGCTGTGAATGCCGATGCGCACCTGGATCGGCAGGCCGGTCGCCTCGCGCAGATCCGCCATCCCCGCGATCACGCCTTCCGAAAAAGCGATCGCCGCATCCGCGCTGTTGGCAGCGGGAACATTGCCGCCGGCGACCGCAAGATAGGCATCGCCGATCGTCTTGACCTTTTCCACCCCATGCGCCGCCGCGCATTGATCGGAAAGGTTGAAGAAGGCGTTGAGCATCTCGATCAGGTGGCCGGGCGACACTTTGGCGGAAAGCTTGGTGAAGCCGACCACGTCAATGAACACCACCGAAGCATCGGAATAGGCATCGGCGACGATCTGCCCCGCCTTGAGCCGCCGCGCGGCGGCCTCGGGCAGGACGTTGTAGAGCAGCTCCTCGGTCTTGGCGCGCTCGGCCTCGAGCGCGCGGCGCAGGGCGAACTCGATCCGGTGCGCCCGGCCCAGCGACCAGGCGATGAACAGCGCGATGGCCGCGCCCGTAAGGTAGCCAAGCCCGGCAAAGACCTGCTCGGTCAGCGTTGCCCCCGCAAGCACAAGGAAGACGGCAAAGGCCGCGCTGTGCAGTGCGAGCCAGAGCGCAAACCAGCGCACCCTGTCGGACATCACGATCGCGGCGAATACCGTAACCAGAGAGGTGTTGATCGCAACGCTCGCGTGGCGAACCCCGGCAAAGGTCGTGGCCTCGTCCCACAGCACAGCGTTCTCGCCCAGCACCAGCACACCAAGCGCCAGCAGGCACAGCCAATCGATCAACGGACGCTCGGGATAATCGGGCAGGAAGGTGAGGCCGATATAGACCCCCAGCAATGCGAGTGTGGGCAGCAGCAGAAGGGTGAAGCGGACCTCGTCCTCGTAAGTGAAGAAGAAGGGATCGACCAGCGCATAAAGCAGCATCAGCACGCTCGCGAGGGCGCCATAAAGGCGCACCGTCGGGATCATCGCCTGCCGTTCGGCGCGGCTGAAGGCCTTCTCTAGCTCGGGATCCGCAAAGCCCTTGCGCACGTGCACCATCCGATCGTCCCCGCCTTTAACCCAAACCCTTGGCATCCAAATCCGGCCGACCCGCCCGCTCTGGCCGTGGGCGATCGGGGCCGGGCGGGATCGGGACCGTGCGGGATCGGGGCTGTCCCTTTCCTATCACGGCGCGCGCCGCCGGCCAACCGCGGCAGGCTGGCCACGCGCAAGCGCAACCCGGCAAACCTCGCAATCCGGTCTGGATGCCCTATGCGGGATTGCTCAAGATCGCGTAAACGACAGACCAGCCCCAAGCAGCGTGCGGCGGTGCAGCACGCGGCACGCTAGCAAATGCGCGGGTAGAGAAACGCGCGCTCGCAGCGCGGCATCCCGATCGTGTCGTAATAGCCGAGCGCGTCGGGGGTAGAAATAGTGGCAGCATCGCTTCCTCCCCTGCAAGCCGGCGCGTCTCGGCGATGAGGCGTCGGCCGACGCCGCGCCCCTGAAAGGCGGGATCGACCGCGAGATCGGACGGATAGGCCGCATGGGACCAGTCGGTCAGCGAGCGGGCGATCGCGATGAGCCGGTTCTCCCCGGTGGTGCGCGCGGTAACGATGAGGTTGGCGAGCCCGATTATCCGGGCGGGCCGGGCGTGATCGCCGACCGGCCGGCGCCCGGCGAGCCCCGATCACTCGAGCAGGTCAGCAAACTCGCCGGGCGAGACCTTTTCCGGCCGCGCTTCGTATTCCACCGCCCGCCTTGCGCACACCGCCTCAAAACACAACCGTGCGCATCCCGTTCAGGAAAACCCGTCCCTCGGCGTGCGCCGTGACCGCGCGCGAGAGCACCCGCGCCTCCAGATCGCGCCCCTTCTCGGCGAGGTCGCGCGCGCAATAGAGGTGGTCGACCGGCTCGCAATCCTGGGCGATGATCGGCCCCTCGTCGAGATCGGCGGTGACGTAATGCGCGGTCGCGCCGATCAGCTTGACCCCGCGCGCATGCGCCTGTTCGTAAGGGCGCGCTCCCTTGAAGCTGGGCAGCGCGGAATGGTGGATGTTGATGCAGCGCCCCTCGAGAGCGCGCGCGGTCGCATCCGAGAGCACCTGCATGTAGCGCGCAAGCACGACGAGATCCGCGCTGTATTGCGCGACGAGCTCAAGCAGCCGCGCCTCTGCTTCGGCCTTGGTTTCGGGGGCGACGGGAACATGATGAAACGGGATCTCGTGCAGCTCGGCATGCCAGCGCGCGGTCTCGTGGTTCGAGACGATCGCGGCGATCTCGGCGCCCAGTTTGCCGCGGCGGGCGCGGTAGAGCAGATCGATCAGGCAGTGGTCGGCCTTGGAGACCATCACCAGTGCGCGCGGCCGCAGCGCCGCCTCGCGCAGGTCGAACGCCATCGCCCGGCGCGCGGCAAGCTCGCTCATCGCCGCCTCGAAGCCGGCGCAATCGAAATCGTCCGGAGCCTGGAAGGTCTGCCAGATGAAGAAGCGCTGCGTCTCGATATCGGCGAAATCCTGGCTCTTGGTCACGCTCAGGCGATGACGCGCCACCAGCGTTGCGACATCGGCGAGCACGCCGATCGCATCGGGCGCTGCAGCCCGCAAGATATACTCATCGCCAGCCATGCTGGTGCTTTGCCCCCTCGCCCTGATTTCCGGATCCTGCACCGAGGCCCCGGCACAGTGGTGGTGTCCCCGACAGGATTCGAACCTGTGGCCTTCGGATTAGGAATCCGACGCTCTATCCTGCTGAGCTACGGGGACGCGGCGCAAAGCCCTAGCCGCACGCGCGCGCGCGATCAATCGAGCAGTTCGGTTCGCCATGATCCGTTCGCCATGATCAATTGGCCTTTTCAGGCGGAGCGACCGGAAACGGCAGGGGCGCAACCGGCACGCCCTCCTCGATCAGCGAGCGCGCCTCGGCAAGGCTCGCCTGCCCGTGGATCGGAGCCTCGTCGCGCTCGCCATAATGCATCGCGCGCGATTGCTCGGCGAAGTCCGCGCCGACCCAGGTGCTCTTGGCGAGCGCCTTGGCCTGCGCCTCGGCGAGCTTTGCCATCGCCTCGCGCACTTGAGGCGGCATCGGTGTGTTCGCGACAGGCGCTGCGGCGGCTGCCTCGGGCGCGGGCGAAGCCTGTTCACGCCGCGCATTGCCTTTTACCGGGACGGCGGGCGCCATCGGCGCCTTGGTCACCTCGAGCGCGCCGCACACGGGGCACACGAGCAGGCCGCCCGCCTGCTGATCCTCGAAATCGCTCGAGGAGGAGAACCAGCCCTCGAAGCGGTGGCCGTGGGCGCAATGGAGATCGTAGACTATCATGGCAGCTCTAGAGATCGGCAATGTCGCGGCGATTGGCAAGAGCGGGGACCTGGTTGCGCACCTTCGCAATGCGCTCGCGGTCCAGATCGCAAAAGCCCAGTCCCGGCTCCTCCTGCATGTCGAGCAGCACCTCGCCCCAGGGATCAACCACGAGGCTGTGACCATAGGTTTCGCGCCCGTCAGCATGCGCGCCCACCTGCGCTGCGGCGATGACGAAGGCCGAGGCCTCGATTGCGCGGGCGCGCAGCATGACGTGCCAGTGCGCCTTGCCGGTCGGGACGGTAAAGGCGGCGGGCACCGCGATCGCGTCGCAGCAGCGGCGGCCGAGCGCCTCGAACAGGGCGGGGAACCTGAGGTCATAGCACACGGTGAGCCCGAGCCGGCCAAGCGGCGTATCCTCGACCGTGACGACCTCGCGGCCCGGCTCATAGGCGTTGCTCTCGCGCCAGCTCTCGCCGGTCGAGAGCTCGACGTCGAACATGTGGATCTTGTCGTAGGTGACGGGCGCGCGCGCCAGCGCGCTGAAATAATGCGATCGGTTGGCCCAGCGCGGGGGGCTGGCGACCGGCATCGAGCCCAACGCGATGTCGATGCCCGCCGCTCCCGCGGCCGTGCCGAGGCGCCGCACAGCCGCATGCGGCGCCTCGCTTTCGATCCAGCCGCGCGCGCGCTCGCGCTTGCGATCGAGCAACACGGACATCTCGGGAGTGAACAGCACGCTCGCCCCGCCCGCCGCCGCCTGGCGAGCGGCCGCCTCGATCGAAGCGAGGTTCTCCTCCGGGTCAATCCCGGACGTCATCTGCAGGATCGCGATGCGCGCCATCAACCCGCCAGCAGCGCGTCGAGCTTGCCCGCTTCCTCGAGCGCGACAAGATCGTCCGAGCCGCCCACATGGGTATCGCCGATGAAGATCTGCGGCACCGTGCGTGCACCGGGCGCACGGGCGAGCATCTCCTCTCGCTCCTCGCCGCCCATCGTCACGTCGATTTCGTTGAAAGCGGCGCCCTTCTTGGCGAGCAGATGCTTCGCGCGGGTGCAGAAAGGGCAGGCGAACTTGGTGTAGATATCGATCCGGGGCTGGCTCATGGGATGCTCGAATAATGGTCTTGAAAGGGGCGGCTCTTGCACCAGATAGAAGCTGTCGCCGGGTTTCGCCAGTCATTGGGAGGCCTTGTGACGATAGCCGGGCGGGCGCTGCACGAGGCAGGCCCGTTCAATGAACCAAATTGCTCAGAGAAGAGGATTTGCAAGAATGTCACGTCTCGATTTCACCCCCTACCGCCGCAGCACCGTGGGCTTTGATCGCCTGTTCGATCTGCTCGAGAGCCAGGCGCGCCAGAATGCTGGCGACAACTACCCTCCTTTCAACATTGCGCGCCGCGGAGATGACGAATATCGCATCACGCTCGCAGTGGCCGGCTTCCGGGCGCAGGATATCGACATCACCGCGCAGCAGAACCTGCTCGTCGTGCAGGGCCGCAGGCGCGAGGACGCCGACGCTGGCGCCGAAATGCTGCATCTCGGCATCGCCAATCGCGGCTTCGAGCGGCGCTTCGAACTCGCCGATTTCGTGCGGGTCGAGAGCGCGGATCTCGCCGACGGGCTGCTGACGATCGATCTCGTGCGCGAAGTGCCCGAGGCGATGAAGCCCAAGAAGATCGCGATTGGCGGTGGGGCAACCCTGAAGGCGGTCGAGAGCCCGAGCAACGATCAGGCCGACGCTGCCTGATCCGATCGCTTCGGCGAAGCTTCCGAGGCCAAAAAAAGAAGGGGCGGATCGCGCAAGCGTTCCGCCCCCCTGCGGTTTTCACCGCCTCTACCTTGAGCAAGCGACCGGGTCGCAAAAGCCGCTTACCTTCGGCCCGAGGCCGGACAACGGGATCTTGCGATCCACCTCGCGGCCAATCCCCTCGAAAACCCCCCCGAATGGATGGCCTGGACGCCGTCCGGTCAGTGCGAGGCAGTGTGCGCCGCGCGGGGCGACGAAGCTTGTATGAATACGACAAAGAAGCGGCAGAACCCCATGCAAGCCGGGATCTGGGGGGTTTTGCCTCATCGCAGCAGCGTCAGACCAGCCGCGATTGCTCCAGCGCCGCTGCGATGAAGCCGGCGAACAGCGCGTGCGGATCGAACGGGCGCGATTTCAATTCGGGGTGGAACTGCACGCCGACGAACCACGGATGATCGGGCCGCTCGATGATCTCGGGCAGCAGCCCGTCGGGCGACATCCCCGAGAACACCAGCCCGCCCTTCTCGAGCGGATCGATATAGGCGCTGTTGACTTCGTAGCGGTGGCGGTGGCGCTCCCAGATGGTATCGGCCCCGCCATACATCTGTGCCGTGTGGCTGTTCTGGAGGAGCTTGGCCTCGTAGGCGCCCAGCCGCATCGTTCCGCCCAGATCCCCGCCCTCCTCGCGCTGCTGCAGACCTTCCTCGCTCATCCATTCGGTGATGATGCCGACGACCGGCTCGGGCGTCGGGCCGAACTCGCTCGAGGAGGCTTGCGCAAAACCCGCCGCGCGCGCGCCCTCGATGCAGGCCATCTGCATGCCCAGGCAAATCCCGAAGAACGGCACCCGCCGCTGACGCGCGAAGCGCACGCTCGCGATCTTGCCCTCGGAGCCGCGCTCGCCGAAACCGCCGGGCACGAGAATGCCGTGCATCGGCTCCAGGCGGCTGACGATCTCGGCCTCGTCCTCGCCCTCGAAGATCTCGGCATCGAGCCACTTGATGTTGACCTTGGCGCGGTTGGCGAGGCCGCCATGCACGAGCGCCTCGTTGAGGCTCTTGTAGGCATCGGGCAGCCCCACATACTTGCCCACCACACCGATCGTCACCTCGCCCTCGGGGTTGAAATAGCGGTCGGTCACATCGCGCCAGGCGGAAAGATCGGGCTCGGGCGCGTCGGTGATGCCGAAGCCGCGCAGCACTTCGGCATCGAGCCCCTCGGCGTGGTATTGCAGCGGGACAGAATAGATCGAGGGCGCATCCAGCGCCGGGATCACCGCCTCCAGCCGCACGTTGCAGAAGTTCGCGATCTTCTGCCGCTCGGCCACGGGGATCGGATGTTCGGCGCGGCACAGCAGCACGTCGGGCTTGATCCCGAGGCTGGCGAGCTCGCGCACCGAGTGCTGCGTCGGCTTGGTCTTCAGTTCGCCCGCCGCCGCGATATAGGGCACCAGCGTCACGTGGACGCTGAGCGTCTGCCACGGCTCGAGCTCGTTCCTGAGCTGGCGGATCGCCTCCATGAAGGGGAGCGATTCGATATCGCCCACCGTCCCGCCGATCTCGCACAGGATGAAATCGTGATCGTCCTGGTCTGCCAGCGCGAATTGCTTGATCGCGTCGGTCACGTGCGGGATCACCTGCACCGTCGCGCCGAGATAATCGCCGCGGCGCTCGCGGGCGATGATGTCGCGATAGACCCGGCCCGAAGTGATGTTGTCCGATTGGCGGGCCGAGACGCCGGTGAAGCGCTCGTAATGCCCCAAATCGAGATCGGTCTCGGCGCCATCGTCGGTGACGAAGACTTCGCCGTGCTGATAGGGGCTCATCGTGCCCGGATCGACATTGAGATAGGGATCGAACTTGCGGATGCGCACCTTGTAGCCGCGCGCCTGGAGGAGCGCGGCAAGGCTTGCCGCCATGAGACCTTTTCCGAGCGAGGAGACCACGCCGCCGGTGATGAAGATATACCGCGCCATGGGGCTTGGGCCTTAAGCGTTGAAGCGGATTCGGAGCAAGCGAATTGGCAAGGCTCGCAGCAGCCAATCCACAGATGTGACGCAAATCGCGTGTTTAGCGGGCGGGCTGCTGCTCGGCCGGTGCTTGGGCCGGTGCGGGAGCGGGATCGGCCAGCGGATCAGACAGTGGATCAGACAGCGGATCGGCGGCGGGGGCGCCAGCGCCGGCGCCAGCACCGGGAGCAGGTTCACCCAGCAGATCCTCCGCGCCGAGGCTGCCGCCCGAGGGCGTGACGGTGCGATCGAGCGTCGAGGAGACGCTCGAGGTTCCCGAAGTCTCGACCGCGACCGCAGCGAGCGCGATCGAGAGCGTCACAAAGGCGATCGCGAGCCACTTGGTCGCGCGGGTCAGGAAATCGGCCGCTCCGCGCGCGCCGAGCGCGCCCGTCGGGCTGCCGCCAATGCCCAGCCCCCCGCCTTCTGAACGCTGCATCAGGACCACGCCGACGAGCGCCGCGGCAACAAGCGCCTGGATGACGGTGAGGAAGAGGAAAAGGCCCATGAAAATGTCCGGTAACGAAAGGGGGGATCAGAATTTCACGATCATGTAGGGGCGCAGCGGCCCGCGCTCAAGTGTCATCGCTCTCGGCTGCGGCGAGCGCGATGCTCATGAAGCTCTCGGCGGTGAGGCTCGCCCCGCCCACCAGCGCGCCGCCCACTTCGGGCACGGCGAAGATCTCGCCCGCATTCTCGGGCTTGACCGAGCCGCCATAAAGGATGCGCACCGCGCGGCCCTGCTCCTCGCCATATTGCTTGACCAGCAATTCGCGGATGCTCGCGTGGACCTCGCCAATGGCGGCCGGGGTGGCGGTGTTGCCGGTGCCGATCGCCCAGATCGGCTCATAGGCGATGGTGAGCCGCTCGCCCGCATCCTCGATCTGCGGCAGGGTCGCCTTCAATTGTTTCGCGACGAAGGCAAGCGCGCGGCCCTTGGCCCGCGTCTCGGCGCTCTCGCCGCAGCACAGGATGATCCTGAGGCCCGCCGCGAGCGCGGCGGCGACCTTGGCGCTGATGATCGCGTCGGTCTCCTTGTGGCCTTGACGCCGCTCACTATGGCCCAGGATCACGAACTTGGCGCCCGCATCCGCGACCATGCTCGCCGAGATATCGCCAGTGTGCGCGCCCGATTCCTCGTGGTGGCAGTTCTGCGCGCCGACCGCGATCTGCTCGGCCTCGCGGTGGATCGGGTGCAGCAGGGTGTAAGGCGGCGCGAGCGCCACCTCGACCTTCATGTGCCGCTGGGCCGCGCGATCGATTGCGCGCGCTTCGGAGAGCATGGCTCTGGTGCCGTGCATCTTCCAGTTTCCAACGATGTAGGGCCGCTCGGGCATGAGGCATCCTGCAAAAGTGGCTGCAAATGTGGCGAATCTGTGGCCTCTTTAGGGCCGCAGGGCCGCGTGCGCTAGACGAGGAACGCCTTGCAGTCAAAAAGACAGGGGGGCAGTCAAAAAAGAGCGGTGGGTTTTGCGCCGCCGGGTGCTGCAGATGTTGCGGCAGGGCGGCGGGGCCGATAAAGCGCGGCGCGTGAGTGGCGGGGCGCAGCGTGTCCGCCCGCATCGCGCGCTCCATCGCAGGACAACAGACCAGACCCATGATCTCCTTCTTCCGCAGATTCTTCCAGTCCAAGATCGGCCTGCCGATCTTCCTCGGCTTTCTCGCGCTCGTCGCGCTGGCCTTCGCCGCGAGCGACATCACCGGCGTGACCTTCGGCGGCATCGGCAATTCGGAACGCGCCGCGCTGGTCGGCGATGACCGGATCGACACCGCCGAGCTCGCCAGCACAGCGCAAGCCGCGCTCGAGCGCGCGCGCCAGGAGGACCCGACGCTGACGATGGAGCAGCTGATCGCGCAAGGCGGGCTCGACGAGGTGCTCGACCAGTTGATCGATCGCTATGCCATCGGCGCTTATGCGGAAGGAGCGGGCCTTCGCGCCGGCGACAATCTCGTCAACAGCGAGATCCTCCAGATCCCGGCCTTTCGCGGGCCGACCGGCGAGTTCGACGAGGAGATCTACCGCGCCGCGCTCGCCCGTCAGCGGATCAGCGAGGCGGTGCTGCGCCGCGATTTCGCCGATGGCCTGCTGGCCCAGCAGATGCTCGTCCCCGCCATCGGCTCGCCGCAGATGCCGCGCGGCGTGGCCAGGCGCTACGCCTCGCTCCTGCTTGAGCGGCGCGAGGGGCAGATCGCGGTGATCCCGAGCCAGGCCTTCATCGGCGAGGACGAGCCGAGCGCCGAAGCGGTGGCCGAGTATTACGAGGAGAACCGCGAGCAATACCTCCAGCCCGAGCGCCGCTCGCTGCGCTTTGCGGTGTTCGGCGCGCAGAACCTCAACACCGAAGTCAGCGCGACCCCGGCCGAGATTGCCGCGCGCTATGAGGAAAACACGCAGCGCTACCAGGCGAGCGAAACGCGCGACGTGACGCTGTTCGTCGTGCCGACGCAGGCCGGGGCCGAGGCGCTGGTGCGCCGCGTGCGCGCGGGCGAGATCACGCTTGCCGCCGCCGCGCGCGAGGCGGGTTTCAGCACCACCCAGATCACCGGCCGCACCCGCGAGCAGCTCGCGCGAGAACAGAGCGCCGCGGTCGCCCAGGCGGTGTTTGAGGCGCAGCGCGGGGCAATCGCCGATCCGGCGCGCAGTTCGCTCGGCTTCACGGTTGCGCGGGTGGACGCGGTCAACCAGACGGCTGCGCGCACGCTTGCAGAGGTCCGCGATGAGCTGGCAGCCGAGATCACGGCGCAAAAGACCGCCAATGCGCTGGCCGATCTGAGCGCCCGCATCGAGGAGCAGGTCGATACCGGCGTGCCGCTCAGCGACATCGCCGAGGCGTTCGACCTCCAGCTCGAGACAAGCCCGCAAATCCTTGCCGATGGCCGCGTGTTTGGCGCAGCCGACCAGCAGACCAATCCGCTGGTGCGCCCGATCCTCGAGCCTGCCTTCGCGCTCGAGGAAAGTGAGCCGCAGCTCGATCAGCTCGTGCCCGGCCAGCAATTCATCGTTTACGAGGTCGCCGACATCACGCCGGCCGCCGCGCCCCCGCTCGCCGAAATCCGCGAGGTGGTGAGCGCCGATCTGCGCCGCGAGCGCGCCAGCCGCACCGCGCGCGCTGTCGCCGACCGGGTGCTGGGAAAGGTGCGTGGGGGCACCGCGCTGAGCGAGGCACTGGCTGAGGAGGAGGAGGATCTTCCCCCCGTCGATACCGTCGCGCTCAGCCGCGAGCAGCTTCTCCAGCAGACCCGCGGCAACGTGCCGCCCGCGCTGGTGCTGCTGTTCAGCATGGCGCAAGGCACCACCAAGCTGCTCGAAGCGCCGCGCAACCAGGGCTGGATTCTGGTCGATCTCGACCGGATCGAGACCGGCGAGATAGCCGATGACAGCCCGCTGCTGGCGCAGACCGCGCAGCAGCTCTCGGGCACGCTCGCCGACGAATACGCGCAACAGATCACCCGTGCCATGCGCGAGGAAGTGGGCGTGACGATCAACCAGGACGCTCTCGATGCCGTGCGCAAGCAGCTGCTCGGCGACGGCTGAACCGTGATTGCCTTGCCGAGCCTTCGCTGAGCCATCGCTTGAGTTCGCCCTCGCCTTCCCCCGCCCTTGACGCTGCGCCCGGCGCGCACCTGCCGGCGAACGCGGCTGCGGCCGCGCGAGCGCTCGCGGCGGGGCAGGCCGGGATCGTGTGGCGCCGCGTGATCGCAGACAGCGACACGCCGGTGGGCGCGGCACGGCGGCTGATCGAGCCGGGGCGCGGCGATTTCCTGCTCGAATCGGTCGAGGGCGGCGAGGTGCGCGGGCGCTACAGCCTGATCGGGCTCGACCCGGACCTGATCTTCCGCGCTTCCGGGCACGAGGCGGCGATCAACCGGCGCTGGCGCGAGGATCGCGAGGGTTTCGAGCCGCTCGGCGGCGATCCGCTCGCGCAGCTGCGCGCGCTCGCCGACACCTGCCGGATCGATCTCGCCCCGGACGATGGCGAAGAGCCAGGCCTGCCGCCTGCGCTCGCCTGCCTCGTGGGCTATTTCGGCTACGAGACGATCGGCCTTGTCGAAACGCTGCCGCGCGCCCCGCAATCCGCGCTCGAGCTGCCTGACATGCTGTTTGTGCGCCCCGCGGTGATCCTGATCTTCGACGGGCTCGCCGACACGTTGCACTGCGCCGCCCCGATCTGGCCCGAGGCGGCAAACAGCGCCGATCCCGCCGGCGCGATCGCGCGGGCAGGCGAGCGGATCGACGCGACGCTCGCCGCGCTTTCAGCATCCCGCCCGCCCGAGCCGCGGCTGGAGCCGGCCAACGCACAGCTCGAGCTCGAGCCGCAAATCGCGGAAAGTCACTACAAGGCGATGGTCGCCCGCGCCAAGGACTACATCCTTTCAGGCGACATCTTCCAGGTCGTCCTCGCCCAGCGCTTCACCTGCCCCTTCGCGCTGCCTCCGCTCGCGCTTTACCGCGCGCTCAGGCGGGTCAACCCCTCGCCCTTCCTCTATTTCCTCGATTTGCCCGGCTTTGCCATCGTTGGCTCGAGCCCGGAAATCCTCGTGCGGGTCAGGCATGGCGAGGTCACGATTCGCCCGATCGCGGGCACCCGTCCGCGCGGGCTCACCCGCGAGGCGGATCTGGCCGCCGAGCAAAGCCTGCTCGCCGATCCCAAGGAGCGGGCCGAGCATCTCATGCTGCTCGATCTCGGACGCAACGATGTCGGGCGGGTCGCCGCGCGTGGCAGCGTTACGGTGACTGACAGCTTCGCGATCGAGCGCTACAGCCACGTCATGCACATCGTCAGCAATGTGGTGGGCGAGCTTGCCGAGGAGCGCGATGCGATCGATGCGCTGCTCGCAGGCTTTCCCGCCGGAACAGTATCGGGCGCGCCCAAGATCCGCGCCTGCGAGATCATCGCCGAACTGGAGCCCGAAACGCGCGGCGCCTATGCCGGCGGGGTCGGCTATTTCGCCCCCGACGGGAGCCTCGATTCCTGCATCGTGCTGCGCACCGCGGTGGTCAAGGATGGCGTCATGCATGTCCAGGCCGGCGCGGGAATCGTCGCGGACAGCGATCCCGCTTACGAGGCCGCCGAATGCCGCGCGAAGGCGAGCGCGCTGATCGCCGCGGCGCGCGAGGCGGTGCGTCTCGCGGGCGAGCCGGAATATGGGCAATGAAGCGCGCTCTTGCTCCCCTCATGCTCCTCGCCGCTGCCGCCTGCACCGAGCAGCCGGCGGGCGAGCCGGTCGTGCGCACCACGCTCGATGGCAAGGAAATCACCGCCGAGATCGTCGAGCTGCCCGAAGCGCCCGCGCCTGCGCCCACCCGCGCCTCGGCGTGCAGGAGCGTCAGTTTCGAGGACACTCCCCTCACCCATTGCATCGCCGATCCCGCCCAGCATTCGATCGCGATCACCTACGGCCCCGGCGACGGCTCGGTCCCCTACGGTTCGCTCGGCGCCTATGCGCAAGGCATCGAGGATACCGGCAGGATTGCCTTTGCGATGAACGGGGGCGCCTTTAGCGACGATCTCAAGCCTCGCGGCTATCTTGTCGCCTCGGGCGCGCGCCTCGCCGAGCTTGACCGGAGCGATGGGCCCGAAGGCAATTCGGTGAGCTTCTTCATGCGGCCCAATGGCGTTTTCTTCGGCGATGGCGGCACGTGGCGCATCCTCACCGCCGACCGGTTCTATTCCACCGTCTCCGAGCGCCCGCAATTCGGCACGCAATCCGGCCCGATGCTGCTGATCGAGGGCGAGCGCCACCCGGCGATCGCCGAGGACGGCAATTCGCGTGCGATCCGCAATGCAGTGGGGGTCGATGGCGCAGGCCGCGCGCATTTCGTGATCTCGGACGCGCCCTTGAGCTATGGCACGCTCGCGCGCTTCTTCAGCGAGGAGCTGGGCGTTGCCAATGCGCTGTTTCTCGACAGCAAGTCCTCAGCCCTGTGGGATCCCGCCACCGGCCGGCTCGACCAGGGCCGCACAGGGCCGATCATCGTGGTGAAGACCAGGGCGCAGCCAGCGGCAGGAGCTGCCGAATGAGCAGCGCGATCCTCGTCATCGACAATTACGACAGCTTCACCTTCAACCTCGTCCATTACCTGATGGAGCTGGGGGCAAAGGTCCGCGTCGAACGCAACGATGCCCTCACCGCGCGCGAGGCGCTCGCGAGCGGAGCGGCTGGCTTCCTCATCTCGCCGGGCCCCTGCACGCCCAATGAGGCGGGGATCAGCCTCGATCTCGTCGCCGCCTGCGCCGATGCGGCGCGCCCGCTGCTGGGTGTGTGCCTTGGCCACCAGGCGATCGGGCAGCATTTCGGCGGACGGGTTGTGCGCGGCGGGCTGATGCACGGCAAGACCTCCGATGTGACACATGATGGCACCGGCGTTTTCGCGGGGCTGCCCTCACCCTATCAGGCCACGCGCTATCACAGCCTCGAAGTGCTGGATCTGCCCGACAGCCTCCTCGCCAATGCCCATGCCGAGACGCCGGGCGAGGATCACCTGAGCGTGATGGGATTTCGCCACGAAAGCCTCCCGATCCACGGCGTCCAGTTCCATCCCGAGAGCATTGCCACGCAGCACGGCCACGCGCTGCTCGCCAATTTCCTCAAGCTGTGCGGCATCGAACCCGCCGATCGCGCCGCCACCAGACAAAGCCTTCCCGCATGACCCTGCTTCCCGACGTCTCACAGCCCCTGACCGAGAACGAGGCCGAAACCGCTTTCGGCACCCTGCTCGACGGCGCGCCGAGCGAGGAGGCAATCGCCGACTTTCTCATCGCGCTGTCCGAGCGGGGCGAAACCTCGAACGAGATCGCCGGCGCGGCGCGGGCGCTGCGCGCGCGGCTCATTCCCATCAGCGCGCCCGAGGGCGCGATCGATGTCTGCGGCACTGGCGGCGACGGGCACCACACCTTGAACGTCTCGACCGCGGTCAGCCTCGTGGTCGCCGCCTGCGGAGTGCCGGTCGCCAAGCACGGCAACCGCGCGGCCTCCTCCAAGGCGGGCGCGGCCGACACGCTGGAAGCGCTCGGCCTCGACATGGACGGCGCCGGGCGCACCGCCGAGAAATCGCTGGCCGAGCTTGGCATCTGCTTCCTCTTCGCCAAGAACCACCACCCAGCAATGGGCCGCATCCAGCCGATCCGGCAGCGCATCGGCAAGCGCACGATCTTCAACCTGATGGGCCCGCTCTCCAACCCCGCGCGCGTGACCAGCCAGCTCATCGGCATCGCGCGGCCCGCTTACGTGCCGATCTATGCCGGTGCGCTCGCCAAGCTGGGCACGGGGCGCTCGATGATCGTCTCGGGCGACGAGGGGCTCGACGAATTGAGCTTGGCCGGCGGCAACGAGGTCGCGCTCGTGACCGGCTCGGCCTTCGTGATGCAGCGGCTCGATGCCGATGAGGCGGGGCTGCCGCACGCCCCGGTCGAAGCGATCCGCGGCGGCGATCCGGCGCACAACGCCGCCGCGCTGCGCGCGCTGCTCGAAGGCGAGCGCGGCGCCTATCGCGACGCGGTGCTGCTGAACGCGGCGGGCGCGCTCGCGGTTGCCGGCAAGGGCGAGAGCTGGCCCGAACGCGTCGAGCTCGCGCGCGAGGCGCTCGAGGCTGGCCGCGCGAGGGCGCTGCTCGAGGCCTGGATCGCGCTGGCGCAATCCCCCGCATGAACAAGCTCGAGGAAATCTGCGCCACCAAGCGCGAGGAAGTGCGCGCCCGCAAGGCCGCGACCACCGGCGCCGCGCTCGCAGCCGCCGCGCGCGAGCAATCGCCGCCGCGCGGGTTCGAGGCCGCCTTGCGCGCCCGCGCCGCAGCCGGGTTCGCGCTCATTGCCGAGGTGAAGCGTGCGAGCCCCTCCAAGGGTCTCATCCGCGCAGATTTCCGCCCCGCCGAGCATGCCGCGGCCTATGAACAGGGCGGCGCCGCCTGCCTCTCCGTCCTCACCGACGCGCCCTATTTTCAGGGCCATGAGGATTATCTCGTCGCCGCGCGCGCCGCCTGCGGCTTGCCGGTGCTGCGCAAGGATTTCATGGTCGATCCGTGGCAATGCCTCGAGGCGCGCAGCCTTGGCGCCGACGCGATCCTCGTCATCGTCGCCGCGCTCGAGGATGGTGCGATGGCCGAGATCGAGGCGGCCGCGCTCGAACAGGGCATGGACGTGCTGGTCGAGGTCCACAATGAGACCGAGCTCGAGCGCGCCGCGAAGACGCTTTCCTCGCGCCTCATCGGCGTCAACAACCGCGACCTCAAGACCTTCACGACCTCGCTCGAAACCACCGAGCGTCTCGCCCGCCTCGCTCCGGCAGGTGCGCTGCTCGTCGGCGAGAGCGGGATCAACGGCCACGCGGACCTCACGCGCCTCGCAGCGAGCGGCGTGCGCGCCTTCCTTGTCGGCGAGAGCCTGATGCGCGCGCAGGACATCGCCGCCGCGACCCGCGCGCTGCTCGAGGGCTAAACGCCCGGCGCGCGGTCGCTGTCCTACGCGCGCGCGCTGTGGCATGGATGCGGGCATGAACGCCACGATCGCACTCGCTCACCCTGCCCCGTCAACCGCGCTTCTCGCCCCGCGCGCCGCCGTTTGGCGACCCGGCCGGTTTTTCGCTTCTGGACTGTGTAACAGGCGGTTCAAGCGTTCCGCACGAGCGACGAAAGGAGGGCTCGCGTGAGCGACCTCACCCATCTCGGCCCCGACGGCGCGGCGCGCATGGTCGATGTGGGCGCCAAGATTGCGACGCATCGAGTCGCCATCGCCAGCGGCCGCATCGCGATGAGCCCCGCAGCCCTCGCCGCGATCCGCGAGGGCGAGGTGCCCAAGGGCGATGTGCTCGCCGCCGCACGCATCGCCGGGATCATGGCGGCCAAGCGCACCGGCGAGCTGATCCCGCTGTGCCATCCGCTCGGCCTGGAGGCGGTGAGCCTCGACTTCGCCTTCGAGGAGGAGGCCTTGCGCGTGACGGCCACCGCCTCGCTCACCGGCAAGACCGGGGTCGAGATGGAGGCGATGGTGGCCGTCTCGGTGGCGCTCTTGACGGTCTATGACATGGCCAAGAGCGTCGACAAGGGCATGGTGATCGGCGAGGTGCGGCTGATCGAGAAGCGCGGCGGCAAGTCGGGCACGTGGAGAGCGGACGGTGGCTGAGCTGCTCGAGCTCGCCGAAGCGCAGGCGCGCCTGATCGCGCTCGCGCCGGAGATGCGGGTGGTGAGCGGGCCGGTCGAGCCCGGCGCCACGCGCTACCTGGCGCACGACCTTGTGGCGATGCGCACCTCGCCCGAGGCGGACCTCTCGGCGATGGATGGCTATGCGATTGCGGGCGAAGGCCCGTGGCGGCTGGTCGGCGAGGCGCGTGCGGGCGTGCCCTTCGCGGGTTCGCTGGCGCCGGGCGAATGCACCCGCCTCTCCACCGGGGCGCACCTGCCTGCTGGCGCGACCGGAGTGCTGATCCGCGAGAACGCGCTGCTGGAGGATGAGCGGGTTGCGCTCGCGCCCGGTGCACCATCGCCTGCCCCGATGCAGCACGTGCGCCGCCGGGGAGGCGACTTTGCGAAACGCGACGTGCTGCTCCCCGCCGGGACCGCGATCGGCCCGGCGCAGCTCGCGCTGGCGCTCGCGGCGGGCCACGATGCGCTGGCACACCGGGCGGGTCCGGCGCTGGCTCTGCTCGAGAGCGGCGACGAGCTGGCGGCGCAGCCCTCCGATGCGCGGCCCGGCCGGATCCCGGCAACGAACGGCGCGATGCTGGAGCGAATGGTCGCGCCCTATGCAGGCAGCCTCCATCGGCCGCCCCCCGTTGCCGACGACCGCGGCGCGCTGGCGGAAGCGTTGGCGGCCTGCGAGGAAGCGGACGTCATCGTCACCAGCGGCGGAGCCTCTGTCGGCGAGCACGACCTCGTCCAGGCGGCGCTGATCGAGTGGGGCGCGCAGATCGCGTTCTGGAAGGTAGCGGTCAAGCCCGGCAAGCCGCTGATGGTGGCAACCCGCGAGGGCGCGCGCGGGCAGCGCCAGGTGGTGCTGGGCCTGCCCGGCAATCCGGTCTCGAGCTTCGTCACCGGCTTCCTGTTCGCGCTCCCTCTGCTGCGCGCGTGCCTCGGCGCGGCGGCGCCGTTCGAGCGGCCGGTGCAGCTCAAGGCGGGCGAGGACCTGCCTGGAGCAGGAGACCGGCGTGAGTTTCTGAGAGCGGTGAGCGACGGAGCGGTGGTGCGGCTCGCGGGCGCGCAGGAATCGAGTGCGCTGAGATCCCTTGCTCTCGCCAACGCGCTGATCGAGCGCCCCGCCGGAGCCCCGCCGGTGAAGCGCGGAGAGCGCATCGCAGTGTACAACCTCCGAAATGGCTGAATTCCGGGGCGTGCGCGCAGCATGGCGCTTGACTTGGCATCCGGAGTTGCCTAATTGTTCCTCATTCGTTCACCATTTCGGTGAGCGGGAAGTGCACGCAACGCACCGCCTTGTCGGCTCTTCGGGTCAGGGGCGCCGTGCCTCTTGGAGCACGCACATCTGGCAGCGCCGCTCGCGATCGCATCGCGCAGACGGGCGGCGCGTTTGCGACCAAGGGAGATTATCGCAATGCTGACCGCCAAGCAGCACGAATTGATCCGGTTCATCCAGCAGCGGCTGGAGGAAACGGGCATTTCGCCGAGTTTCGAGGAAATGAAGGAGGCGCTCGATCTCAAGAGCAAGTCGGGCGTTCACCGCCTGATCTCGGCGCTCGAGGAGCGCGGCTTCATTCGCCGCCTGCCCAATCGCGCGCGCGCGCTCGAGGTGATCCGCCAGCCCGAGGATGCGACGCCCCCGCCGCGCGCAGAAGCGGTGTTGCCGGGTGCGAGCGTGACGGTCACGCAATTCGGGGCTGCCCCGGGGGCGAGCGCCGCTCCGCGCCCTGCGATCCGTGAACCCGCCAACGACGTGATCGAGATCCCGTTGCACGGGCGCATCGCCGCCGGCGCGCCGATCGAGGCGATCGAGGGGCAAAGCTCGCTTCCCGTGCCCGCTGCGCTGCTTGGCCCGGGCGAGCATTACGCGCTCGAAGTCTCGGGCGATTCGATGATCGAGGCGGGCATCTTCGATGGCGACTTCGCGCTGGTCCGCCGCACCGACACCGCGCGCGATGGCGAGATCGTCGTGGCGCTCGTGCGCGGCGAAGAGGCAACGCTCAAATATCTGCGCAAGGACGGTGGCAAGGTCCGGCTCGATCCGGCCAATGCTGCCTATGAAGCGCAGGTCTACGCGCCCGAGGAGGTGCAGGTTCAGGGACGGCTCGCCGGGCTGCTGCGGCGCTACCACTGAGGTTCTAGCGTGCGCGGTCTGCCCGCCCGCGCCCGCCCTTGCCGCGCCACCAGCCATGCGCGCCTTGGCCGCTGGCGACATCGACGATGCGCTCGCCTGCAAGGTGCAGCGCGAGGCCGCCACGCTGATCAAGCAGGCGGCGGTCGGCCTTGAGCCAGCGCGGGCGGCATGAGCGCGGCAGGTATCGGTCCGCGACCACGATGTCCGAGCGCTCGCATGCAGCCGCCAGCGAGCGCTCCTCGATCCGGTCGCGATTGCGGGCGAGCAACAGCGTCCAGTCGCGCCCGCCCCGCGCAAGCGTGACAACACAGAACTCGCGCGAACAGCGTGCCCCCGGCCACTGGCTGAGCGGGATCGGCTCGCTGGCGACGCTCGAGAGTTCGAGGAGGTTGTCGCGGGCATAGTCCGATCGGGTATCGCGCAGCGAGAGGAGGCGTCCATCGCGGGTCACGATGCCGGCATGGCGGCCTTCGCGGTCGACCAGCACGTCGGGGATCGGCGTGACCAGGAGCAATCCGGTTGCCGAAGCGACGGGCACCAGGCCATAAAGCCGCGCGCGCGAGGTCCACAGCGCCAGCCACAGCAGCCCTGCAACGAACAGCGCGATCGTGAGCCCGCTCATCTGCGGCATCAGCTTGACCGCGCCCGGCTGCGCGGCGGTGAAGTGCGCGAGCGCAAGGAGCCACCGGAGCGCGGCCTCGACCAGCCACCAAGCCGGCGCGCCCAGCCCAGCAAGATCGAGCACCAGCGCCAGCGCGATCAGCGGCATTGCGACGAAGGTGACCAACGGGATCGCGACCACGTTGGCAAGCGCACCGTAGAAGCCGGCGCGGTGAAAGTGGAACATCACGATCGGCATCAGCGCGAGCTCGATCACCAGCCCTGTCACGAACAACATGGCGATCTGGCGGGCGAGCCGGGCAAGGCGGCTCTCCTCGCGCGGGGCGAGGAAGGCCTTGACCGGACCCGAGGTCGAGAGCGCGACGATCGCGATGACGGCCGAGAAGCTCATCTGGAAGCTCGGCCCGATCACGCTTTCTGGCCACAGCACCATCACGAAGCCGGCGGCGGCAGCCACCATCCGCAGCGAGAGCGCCTCGCGCCCGAGCGCCAGCGCGACGAGCACGAGCATTGCCGCCGCGCACGAACGCACGGTCGGCACCTCGGCCCCGGTCAGCAGGGTGTACCCGATCCCCATCAGCGCACCGACTGCGGCCGCCGCCACAGGCACGCGGATGCGCAGCGCGATCGAGGGGAACAGCGCCAGCAGCTTGAGCGCCGCGAAATAGCCCGCCGCGATCACCGCGCTCACATGCAGGCCGCTGATGGAGAGGAGATGAGTGAGCCCCGCATCGCGCATTGCATCGTCGTCGACAGGATCGATCGAGCCGCGGTCGCCGCTTGCGAAAGCGGCCGCAATGGTGCCGGGCGAGCCGTCTACCTGCGCGCGCACATGCGCTGAGAGGCGACGTTGCAGCGCGGCGATCCCGCCCGCCTCGGGCGGGGGCCGTGTGATCTCGAGCGGCCCCATCGCGCTCCCCGTCGCGCTCAGCCCCATGAACCATGCGGCGCGCGCGAAATCGTAGGCACCCGGCAGCATCGGGCTCGCCGGCGGCATCAGCCGCGCGCGCAGGCGCACCACCGCCCCTTCCGCAAGGCCGGGCGGCGCATCGGCGAGCGGCACGTTGACGCGGATCTTGCGCGCCGTCCCACTCGTCGCATCGCGCACCGCGAGAGTGAGCCGCAGGCGATCTTGTGCGGGCTGGTCCTCGCGCTCGAGCACATAGCCTTCGATCCGCTCCACCACCGGACGCTCGATCGGCTCGGCCCCGACGATCTCCGAGCGCGCCCAGATGATCGCGAGCCCTGCCGCGAACACCAGCGCCACTGCGCCGAGCGAGCGGCGCAGATATTCGCGATCCTCGCGCCCGTGCCACAGCCCCGCAGCGGCGAGCGCGACAAGCACCGCCACCCCGATCGCGCCCGCCCACTGCCATGGCGTCTTCAGCGCGAACCAGGCGAAGATCCCGCTCGCAAACACCACCGCCAGCCATGGCGCCCTGTCGAATCCGGCCTCGGCCAGAAACCGCTCGGCGCGCAGCGCAAGCGCGCCGGGCCATCCGGACGATCGACCCGCCTGCACTCCGGGGCTGGACAGCGCGCGGCCGCTTTGCCACAGCGCCGCGCGGGGCTCGGACGCGAGCGGTGCCTCCGCAGGCAAGGCGCCGGCGGGCTCGTCCCCCATCGGAATGATCGGCGCGTCCGCCATCAGCCAGTTTCCCCTCGGGCTCACCCGTCCGGGCGAGGGCCTCAAATGAATAGGATAAGCGCCGTCATGGCAAGCGACATCGTCACCCGTTTCGCACCCTCGCCGACCGGGTTCCTGCATATCGGCGGCGCGCGCACGGCGCTGTTCAACTGGCTGTTCGCACGCCACCATGGCGGGCGCACGCTCCTGCGGATCGAGGACACCGACCGCAAGCGCTCGACCCCCGAGGCGATCGATGCGATCCTCGACGGGCTCGACTGGCTCGGGCTCGATTACGATGCGCCCCCGTTGTTCCAGTCCGATCGCGTCGAACGCCACGCCGAGGTCGCGCACAAGCTGCTTGAGGCGGGCTATGCCTACAAGTGCTTCGCGAGCCCCGAGGAGCTCGAGACGATGCGTGCCGAACAACGCGCGAACAGGCAGCCGATGCGCTATGACGGGCGCTGGCGCGACCGCGATCCGTCCGAGGCGCCCGCAGGCGCGCCCTTCACCGTGCGGCTCAAGACCCCGCTCGAGGGCGAAACGATCATCCATGATAGGGTGCAGGGAGATGTCCGCGTCGCCAATGCCGAGCTCGACGATTACATCATCCTGCGCGCCGATGGCACGCCGACTTACATGCTCGCAGCCGTGGTCGACGATCATGACATGAAGGTCAGCCACGTTATCCGCGGCGACGATCACCTCAACAACGCTTTCCGTCAGCTCCCGATCTACCGCGCGATGGACGAGGTCGAAGGCGGCTGGCCCGATCCGATCTACGCCCACATCCCGCTGATCCACGGCGCGGACGGGGCAAAGCTCTCCAAGCGTCACGGCGCGCTCGGGGTCGATGCCTATCGCGACGAGCTCGGCATCCTGCCCGATGCGCTGTTCAACTATTTGCTGCGGCTCGGCTGGGGCTATGGCGACAAGGAGATCATCTCTCGCGCCGAGGCGGTGGAACTGTTCGATCTCGATGGCGTGGGCAAGAGCCCCTCGCGCTTCGACCTCAAGAAGCTGGAGAATTTGAACGGTCACTACATCCGCGAGACCGATGATGCGGTGCTGGTCGAACTCGTCCACGCGCGCCTGCCTGAAGGGACGGACCGGGCACCGCTCGAAGCGGCTATGCCAGTGTTGAAGCCGCGCGCGAAGAACGTCCACGAACTCGTTGAAGGCGCTCAGTTTCTCTACGTCACTCGCCCGCTGGAAATGACCGATCAGGCCGCCAGGCTGCTCGAGGGCGAAGCGCCCGCCATCCTGCGGCGGATCACGGACCGCCTGGCGGGGGAAAAAGACTGGACAATCGAGGCACTCGAAGCCACTACCAAGGCGCTCGCCGAGGAACTGGGATTGGGCTTCGGCAAGCTGGCGCAGCCGATGCGCGCTGCGTTGACTGGGACGACGACTTCGCCCGGAATTTTTGACGTCCTGGTCCTCCTGGGCCGGGACGAGGCTCTCGCTCGGCTCGACGCACAGGCTGCTTAGGAGCTGCCCTCGGGCGCGGGTCTGCATAAACTTGGACAGGAGACAGACTTTGGCAGACACCCACGCGAAACTGGAGCTTGGCGGTTCGTCCTTCGACTTGCCGGTCCACCACGGCAGCACCGGCCCCGACGTCATCGACATCCGCAAGCTCTATGGTCAGACCGGGGCCTTCACCTTCGATCCCGGCTACAAGTCGACCGCGAGCTGCGAGAGCGCGCTGACCTATATCGACGGCGATGAAGGCGTCCTGCTGCACCGCGGTTACCCGATCGGACAGCTCGCCGAGAACTCGAGCTTCATGGAAGTCTCCTACCTCCTCCTCAACGGCGAGCTGCCGAGCAAGGACGAGCTTGACGATTTCACTTACACCATCACCCGCCACACCATGCTGCATGAGCAGCTCGCCACCTTCTATCGCGGCTTCCGCCGCGATGCGCACCCGATGGCGATAATGTGCGGCGTGGTCGGCGCGCTCTCGGCGTTCTACCACGATTCGACCGACATCTCGGACCCCGAGCACCGCAAGATCTCCTCGCACCGCCTGATCGCGAAGATGCCGACGATCGCGGCGATGGCTTACAAGTATTCGATCGGCCAGCCCTTCCTCTATCCCGACAATTCGCTGTCCTACACCGGCAATTTCCTGCGGATGACCTTCGGCGTTCCGGCCGAGGAATACGAAGTGATCCCGGCAGTGGAAAAGGCGATGGATCGCATCTTCATCCTCCACGCCGATCACGAGCAGAACGCCTCGACCTCGACCGTGCGGCTCGCCGGTTCCTCGGGTGCAAACCCGTTCGCCTGCATCGCGGCGGGCATCGCCTGCCTCTGGGGCCCGGCGCATGGCGGCGCCAACGAGGCGGCGCTCAACATGCTGCGCGAGATCGGGACGCCCGATCGCATCAAGCACTATATCGAGCGCGCCAAGGACAAGAACGATCCGTTCCGTCTGATGGGCTTCGGCCACCGCGTCTACAAGAATTACGACCCGCGCGCGGCCGTGATGCAGAAGACGGTGCGCGAGGTGTTCGATGCGCTCAAGGTCAAGGATCCCGTGTTCGAGACCGCGCTCCAGCTTGAGGAAATCGCGCTTAACGACGATTACTTCAAGGAGAAGAAGCTGTTCCCGAACGTCGATTTCTATTCGGGCATCATCCTCTCGGCGATCGGCTTCCCCACCACCATGTTCACCGCGCTCTTCGCGCTCGCGCGCACGGTTGGCTGGGTGGCGCAATACAACGAGATGATCTCGGATCCCGCGCAGGTGATCGGTCGCCCGCGCCAGCTCTACACCGGGCCGACCCAGCGCGATTACGTGCCGATCGATCAGCGCTAGGCCGCGGCCATGCGGCTCGCCCTGCGCATTGTGGGCATCGCGCTGATCGTGCTGGGCGCGATGTTCGCGCTGCAGGGTCTCGGCATCCTGATGTGGCCGCCGCAAAGCGCCATGCTCGCCAACCGCGAGTGGGGGCTTTACGGCGGGGTGATGGCGTTGCTCGGCGCGGTCGTGGTCTGGTTCGCCGGCCGGCTCGGCGGCGCCTAGGTCAGGCTAGGCCCGCTCTTTCAGAGTAGCGCGCTCGGGTGCGGTGTAGCGCGGAAGCTCGAGCCGAAAGGTCGCACCCTTCCCGCTTCCTCCCGCCAGCACGAGCGAGCCGCCCATGATGCGGGCGAGGCGGTGCGAGATATAGAGCCCAAGGCCCGATCCATCATCGGTCTCGCGGCCCAGGCGCTCAAACTTGTCGAAGATCCGGCTCCTGAGGTCTGGATCAATGCCCGGCCCCTCGTCGCTCACCGTAACCGCGACCCTGCCCGTGTCCTCGTCGGTTTCGGTGCGCAGCGTTACCGTGCTGCGCTCGGGCGAATAGGCGATCGCATTGCCCATGAGGTTGATGAGGATCTGCAGCACCCGGCGAAATTCTGCTGCCGCGATCGGGCCCCGATCCTCTCCTGCCTCTTCGCCCGGCAAGTCCATCACAATCCGCTTGGCCTGCGCGCGCACGCCGAGGATGCCGCCCGCCTTGCGCGCGGCGTCGGCGAGATCAACCGGCTCGCGTTGGGTCACAAAGCCGGGCGCCTCGACCACCTCCAGCTCGGCAAGATCCTCGAGCATCCCCGTGAGGTGCTGCCCTGCCGAAACGATGTTGCCGGCATATTCGCTGTATTCATCGCGCAGCGGCCCGGCGAGGCGCGAGCGGATGGTCTCGGCATTGGCGATGATCCTTGCGATCGGCTGGCGCAGCGCCGGGGTCAGCGCCCCGCCGATCAGGCGCGCATGGGCATCCTCCTCGAGCTCGGCTGCGCGCGGATCGACCGGCTCTTCAAGCAGCGGGCGATCGGCCACCAGCAGCAGCTCGAAGCCGCGCGGAGCACCATTGGCGGGGCCGAGCGGCAGCAACCGCGCTGTCCATTCGCGCGGCGAACCGGCGAAGGTGCAGCGCGCGCCATCGAGCAGGCGCCAGTGAAGCGGCTGCTTGTGCGCGAGGTCCTTAAGGGTGACGAGCTCGGTCCACACACTGTCCGGCGCCGCCTCGTTCGCTTCCCGCAAGCCGCGGCAATCGGGCGCGGTCGCGGTGAGCAGCTGGATGCGCTGGCGCGGATCGAGCCGCGCGGTGACTTCGGCGCTGGTGCGGTCGATCTCGTCGAGCCGCTCGGCCAGCATCCGTGCATCGGGCTCGGGCGCAGCGGTGCGCTGCCAGTTTTCGACCAGCACCTCGCAGCCCCCGCCCTGCTCCTCTCCCAGAGGATGAATGCGAGCGAACCCCGTGACGAAATCCTCCCCGTCATAGGCGCTGAATTCACGCGCGATGCGAAGGCCCATGCGGCGCGCCTGCCGGACGAGGTCGAGCAATTCGGGGACGGCGAGAACGCCCGGAATGATCCCGCCGCACGCCTCGTGGAGCTCGGCCAGCGGATCGTCGGCGGTGAGCAGCCGGTCGCGCTCATCGGTGAGCCCGCGCGCGGCAAGGAGCGATGCCTGTCGTTCCATCCGCGTGCCCTACCCCGCGGCCTCGAGGCGGGACTGGCGCAGCAGGCGCGCGGCACTCTCGCTCGACATCGCCTCGAGCCCGCCGGGAAGAAGCTGCGCGGGTTCGAGCAGCAGGAACTGCCGCTCGATCGCCTCGCTGCCGAGCCCCGCTGCCCGCAGGCTCACCGCCAGGCGCGCGGCCTGCCCCTCGTGGCACGCCATCACCGCGCGCTCGCGTGGCTGGCCGGTCAGAGCAGCGAGCGCACTGGCGAACAGGGCAAGGCCCGCATGATCCAGCTCAAGCGCTGCGCTCGCGCGCCCGCGCATCGATGAGATCAGCCGCGCAAGCAGCCCTGCCCGGCTCGTGCCCTCATCATAATCCCGTTTGATCGCGGTGATCGCGCTGCCGATCGCCGGACCGAGCTCGGCCGGACATGCGAGGGTCCACAGCTTAACCGACCGCTCGAGGATCGCCGGCGGCAATTCTCCGATCGGCAACTGCATCCGGCGCTGCGCCTCAACGAAGCGCGCCTGCGCCGCCAACCCGTTCATCGCGAGCTCGGCCACGCCGCCATCCGGCGCGCCGATCAGCTCCTGCCACATCGGGCTCAGCACAGGATCGACCGAGGAACGCTGGCCGAGCCGCTCGGTCAGATGCCCTTCCATCGCGATGGCGTGGCAGAAGGAGAGGATCGCCTGATCGCCCGCGAGCTGCTCCGCGAGCTCTTCGGTCGGTTCGTAGTCGAAGCCCGACGATCCGAGCGCCCGGTCCATCGCCTGCGCGAGCTGGAGCGCGAGGTGGTTCAGCATGCCGCGCACCCGGGCGACGATCGCATCGTTGATGAGCGCGTGGCCAGAGCTTGCCAGCACGTGCCCCAGCATCGGCGCGACGCTGCCGAGCGCGCGATCCGCGCGGCACAGCTCGTCCTTCAAAAGCGCCTCGACACTGCCCATCCCTGCTGTCCGCCTCACGCCCTTTCGTGCCAATCCGGCTCGCCTGCTTGCGGATCGGGTCATCGCTCCGGGCGCTCGGCGCGCTCGGGACGAGCGGGCAAAACGGCCCCCTCGTGAAATGCCACTATACTCGCAAGGCTCTGCGCGCCGCGGGAAATTTTTAGCGACCCATGGTTAAGGCTGCGTTAGCTCATCGCGCGCGTGCAAGAAGCGCAAATACGCTCATGCACCGCGGCGGGACACTCCGCACGCCGAGCCGGGAAATTCTGGTCGTTTGTCCGGGAAAAACAGGGATATGCGATCAGGCGGGGGAAAACCGCGACAGGACTGCCTCGATCTCGCGGATCGCTGCCGGTTCGCCCGGCGCGCTGGCAATCGCCTGGTCTGCGGCGCGCAGCAGATCCTCGACATGGAAGCTAGCGGCAAGTCCCTTGAGGCGCATCGCGGCGATGTTCCAGTTGCCATCGCAGCGCGACCGGCGCAGCAGATCGAGCTGGCGCTGGGCGCTCTCGATAAATGCATGGCGCAGCTCGTGTATCAGCGCGTGATTATCGCCGGCTGCCGCCGCAAGGGTCGCATCGAGGGCGCCGTGTTCATAAGCCATGCCCTTCGGCCTATCGCATCGGGGTTAAAGCGGGGTTTATCCTGTGCTGGCCTGTGGTAATGGTGAAGGCATGTCGGGTCGCAATTCCATCAGGGCCGTGGGCGACGGCGCCGCTTCCGGCGAGCGGGAAGAAGCGCCCCCGGCGGGTGACGGCGCGATCGAGGAGGGAATCGACGAGGCCGCCTGGCTCGAGCCGGAGGGTTTCGGGCCCGAGATGGACCCGGACGCACAGCGGCGCTTCGCATGGGTTCTACCCGCCCTTTTCATCCTCGCGCTTGCCGGCTGGACGGTCTTTTTCATCTGGGCGATGCGCGGCGAAATCGCTCAGGCGCCCGCTGTTCCCGCGCGCGAATGGATCGGCTGGATCATTGACTTCTCGATTCCCTGCCTCCTGATTGGCGTGGTCTGGCTGGTCGTTTCGCGCAACTCGCGCATCGCTGCGGCGCGCTTTGCCAAGACCGCCGGGCTCCTCAACCGTGAGAGTGCCGCGCTCGAGAAGCGGGTCGCCACAGTCAACCGCGAACTGAGCCTCGCGCGGGAATTTCTCGCAGCGCAATCGCGCGATCTCGATGCGCTCGGCCGCATGGCAACAGAGCGGCTTTCGCAGCATTCCACCGAGCTTGAAAAGCTGATCGCGGACAACAGCGCGCAGGTCGTCGCGATCGGCAGTGTGAGCGAGACCGCGCTCGCCAATATGCGCAGCTTGCGCGAGGATCTGCCCGTGATCGCCAGCGCGGCGCGGGATGCGACCAACCAGATCGGCAGCGCCGGGCGCACCGCGCACGAACAATTGGCGGGCCTGGGCGAAGGGTTCGAGCGGCTCACCCGTGCGAGCGAGGAGACAGATACCCGGCTCAAAGCGTTGCTCGGCGGGATCGACAGCGGTTTGAGCGATTTCGATGAACGGATGGGCGGCATCGAGAGCGCGCTCGGTGCCCGCTTCGAGGCGCTGCGGGCCCGCACCGAAAGCTATCGCTCGCAGCTTGGCGCAGCCGAGGACGAGGCGCTTGGTGCGCTGCGCGAGCGCATGGCGCTGCTCGAGAGCGAGACGCACGCGCTGGGCGAAGCACTGAGCGCGGCCGGAAGCGAGGCCATGGCCGAAATCGGCGGCTCCAAGGAGCGCTGGGAGAGCGAGATCAGCGCGATGCTCGGCAAGCTCGACGAGCTTGATCGCCTGGCCGGCGATGCCGCGCACGATCGCATCCGGCAATTGCGAGACGAGGCGACCCGCTTCGACGAGAAGCTCGCCCAGCGCGATGCCAAGTTCGCCGAGGAAATCAGCCGCCGGCAGGACGAGTTCGACACCCGCGAGGCACAGGCGAGCGATCTGCTTTACCAGCGCCTGAGCGAGCTCGATGATATGCTGGCGCAGCGCCGCGAGGCGCAGAGCGAGGAAACCGCGCGGCTCGCCCGCGAGATCGGCGCCCTGGGCGAGGAGGTCACACGCCTGGGAGGACTGGTCTGCTCGATCAGCGAGGACACGCAAGCCTCCCGCGCGCTGATCGGCGAGGGCGTCTCGCAGGTCGCGGCGCAATTCGCTGCCGAGCGCGAGGCGATCGCGAGCGCCAAGGCCGACCTCGCCGAGCTCACTCAAGCGGGCGAGCGGCTGGTCGAAATCGTCAAGGGCGGCGCCCGGCAGACGGGCGAGGAGCTCCCGCAGGCGATCGAGGTTGCAATGGCCCGGCTCGCCGCTTTCGAGGCACAGGCGCAAGCCGCCGCCGCGCTGATCGCCAGCGCGAGGGACGAGGGCGGCGCGCTGGGCGAGCTGCTCGGCCAGGCCAATTCCGATATCGCCGAGGCGGACGCTTCGCTCAAGGCAATGCGCGCCGCGCTCGCCGAGCAGAGCGAAGAGGCGATGGCGCGGCTTACAGGCTTGCGCGGAGGGCTTGCGCGGCTGGACGAGGAGAGCAAGTCCTATGCCGGAACCACGCTTGACGCCCTGCGCGAGGCGATCGCCGCGCTTGAAGCGGCCGCGTCGGGCACGCTCGAAACGCTCGAGACCCGCTCGGCGCAAAGCGTCCAGGCGCTCGCCGGGCGTCTCAGCGAGGACGCGGTGAGCGCGCTCGAGCGCGCGCTGCGGCTTGGCACCGCCGAGACGATCGGGATGCTCGAACAATCGGCCGCGCACGCCTCGGGGGTGGGCCGCGAGGTGACGGCGCAGCTGCGCGACCAGCTCGTCAAGGTCAACGAGCTCACCAAGAACCTCGAGCAGCGCATCGCGCGCGCGCGCGAGCAGGCGCAGGAGCAGGTCGACAACGATTTCACCCGGCGCATGGCGCTCATCACCGACAGCCTCAATTCCGCCTCGATCGATATCACCGCAGCGCTCTCGCGCGAGGTCGCCGATCCGGAATGGGACGCCTATCTCAAGGGCGATCGCGGGATCTTCACGCGGCGCGCGGTGCGGCTGGTGGGCTCGAGCGAGGCGCGCGACATCACCGAGCTCTACCAATCGGACGAGGCCTTCAAGGCCAACGTCAACCGCTACATCCACGATTTCGAGGCGATGCTGCGCGCCATGCTCTCTACCCGCGACGGCAAAGCGCTGAGCGTGACGGTGCTGGGCTCGGATATCGGCAAGCTCTACGTCGCGCTCGCTCAGGCGATCGAGCGCTTGAGAACCTGAAATTCCGGCCTAGTTCGAGGGGTCAGCGCCGAGCTTGGCGGGAGGTTCGGGCAGGATGTCGATGTCCTCGCTCGTGATCCAGCCATAGTCGTAATTGAGCACGTAGAGCGTGGTCAGCACCGTCGCGAGCGCGGTCGCCCGGACGATCAGCCGTGCCGGGCGGAAGTTGGCGGGCGCGCTATCGGCCTGGCCCGGGACCTTGGCCGCGCCGATCTCGTCGGAGGTGCGCACGCCGAAGGGGAGGAGGACGAAGGCAGCCATCACCCAGAAAAGGAAGTAGATCGCAAGGATGGAGGTCCATTCCATAGCGTCACCCGGCGCCTTGAAGCCCCGGCATGAGCACACGAACCTGCGGGCTCTTGCCCGACCAGCGCCGCGCCGCGCGCCGCGCGGCAAGCCGCGCCGCCTCGTGCACCGCTGCGGGATCGCGCGCATCCTTGCCCTTGAGCTTGCCGATCGCCTTCAGGATGTCGTCCTGCGTTTCCGCAACGAATTCTGCGTAATCCTCGTCGAGCGGCAGCCCCACAGCCTCGATCAGCGGCGCCTCGCCGCGCGCCAGCACCACCAAGAGCACGCCCTCGCCCGCGATCCGTCGGCGCATCGTGATCGCCTCGCCATCGGCGGGAGCGATGATATCGCCATCTAGCACGAGCCGCCCGTGGCGCACCGGCGCAAGCACTCCGGGCTTGCCCGGCGCCAGCTTCACGATATCGCCATTGCCCTGCACCACCGCATGCGGGATCTGGCAGGCCTTGCCGAGCCGCGCCTGCTCTTGCATGTGGCGCATCTCGCCGTGGACGGGAACGAGGATCTCGGGCCGCAGCCAGCTGTAAAGCGCCTCCAGCTCGGGCCGTCCGGGATGGCCCGAGACGTGGATCAGGCTCTGCCGGTCGGTCACCATCTCGATGCCCTTGGCGGCGAGCTGGTTCTGGATCTTGCCGATCGCGATCTCATTGCCCGGGATCACCCGCGAGGAGAACAGCACGACATCGCCGCTCGAAAGCTCTATCGGGTGATTGTCTTCGGCGATGCGCGAGAGGGCAGCGCGCGGCTCGCCCTGCCCGCCGGTCGCAAGAACCAGCACTTGCCCTCGCGGCAGCTGCATGGCGGTGTCGAAATCGATCGGCTCGGGAAAATCGGCGAGATAACCGTTGTCCTGCGCCACTTCGATGATCCGCTCGAGCGAACGGCCCGCGACGCATACCTGGCGCCCCGTCTCCCGCGCGATCTCGCCCAGCGTCTGGAGCCGCGCGACATTGCTGGCAAAGGTGGTGACGACGACGCGCTTGCCGGCGTGGCTCGCGATTTCTTCCATCATGGCCCGGTGAACCGCGCCTTCCGAGCCCGAGGGGTTGGGGTTGAACACATTGGTGCTGTCGCACACCAGCACGAGGACGCCCTCATCGCCGATCGCGCGCAGCTCTTCCATCGTGGTCGGCTCGCCGATGATCGGTTCTTCATCGAGCTTCCAGTCGCCGGTGTGGAACACCCGGCCATAGGGCGTCTCGATCAGCAGCGCGTTGCCCTCCGCGATCGAGTGCGCGAGCGGGAGATAGGTGAAGGTGAACGGCCCGAGCTCAATCGCGCCGTGATCCTCGGGAATGATGTTGAGCTCGACCTCGCCCAGCAGCCCCGCCTCCTCGAGCTTCCGCGCCACCAGATCGGCGGTGAAAGGCGTTGCATAGAGCGGCACGCCCAGATCGCCCGCAAAATAGGGCACTGCGCCGATATGGTCCTCGTGCGCGTGGGTGAGCACGATACCGAGCAAGTCCTTCGCGCGATCCTCGATGAACTCGAGATCGGCAAACACAAGATCGACACCCGGATATTCGCCCCCCGAAAAGGTCATGCCGAGATCGACCATGACCCACTTGCCCTGGCAACCATAGAGATTGACGTTCATCCCGATCTCCCCCGAGCCGCCGAGCGCGAGGAAGAGCAGTTCGTTTTCGGGGGTGAAGTCTTTTCTCAATTGAAGCTCTCTTGGGCTTAGGGCACGGCGGGCTATCAGCCGCGCGCCTGATGGGCGAGGAGCGCGAGCCCCTGGATGGTAAGATCGGCATCGACATGATCGAACACGTCGGTTGCCTCGTCGAACAGGATTGCAAGGCCCCCGGTGGCGACCACCTTGGCTGGGCGGCCGATTTCGGCCTTCATCCGGGCGATTATCCCCTCCACCATCGCGACATAGCCCCAGAACACGCCGATCAGCATCTGATCCTCGGTGTTGCGCCCGATCACGCTCTTGGTCTCGGGCGCGCGGATCGCGATGCGCGGCAGCTTCGCGGTCTTGCCCACCAATGCATCAAGCGAGAGGTTGATCCCCGGCGCGATCGAGCCGCCCTTATAGGCGCCGTTGAAGTCGATCGCCTCGAACTTGGTCGCGGTGCCGAAATCGACCACGATCAGGTCGCCGCCATATGTCTCGTGCGCGGCGAGGATGTTTAGGGCACGGTCAGCGCCGAGGGACGAGGGCTGATCGACGTCGATTTCGAACCGCCACGCGGCGGCCCCCTGCCCCGCGAAAAGCGGGGTCAGGCCGAAATACTTCTGGGAGAGCACTGTGAGGTTGTGATCGGCACGCGGGACCACCGAGGCAAAGATGATCTGGCTGATGTCCTCGCGCGCGACGTTCTCGATCGCGAGCAGCTGGAGCAGCCACACCGCATATTCATCGCCCGTGCGGCGCGGATCGGTCGCGATGCGCCAGCGCGCCTTCAGTGCAGGCACGCCCTCGCCGCTGTTGTCGAACAGCGCGAAAACGACATTGGTGTTTCCGACATCGGCAGCAAGCAGCATGGCCCTCGTCTCCCTAAGTGATATCGCCCGCGCGAATGACACGTTCCGAGCCATCCGCCAAGCGCAGCCGCAGGGCACCGTCGGTTTCCTCAAGCCCGGCGAAGGTGCCGGCGAGGATCGATCCATCGGTATCGTGGACCGTGACCGGCGAGCCCGACGCGTGGAGCGAGGCGGCGAGGAACCGCTCCAGCACGCAGCTCAGCCCTGCCCCCCGCCAGTTTGCGAGATTGCGCTCGAAGGCGGCGGCGAGTTCGGCCGCAAAGTCTTCCACCTCTGGCGGCGCGATCCCGTCGGCAAGCGAAGCGGTCGCGCGATCGGCGATCTGCGGCGCGCGCGCGAGATTGACACCGATGCCCACCACCACGCGGGCCCCGACCCGCTCCAGCAGGATGCCCGAGAGCTTGCCACCCCCGAGCAGCACGTCATTGGGCCATTTGAGCGCGAGCCGGTCGGCCCTGCCGATGAAATGGCGGGCGGCCTCGAACACGCCCATCGCGGCGACGAAGCTGAGGCTGGCGGGCGGGGGATCGCCCTCGTGCAAGATGACGATGGTCGAACCCATGAAATTGCCCGCGCCGTCGAACCATTCGCGCCCCTGCCGGCCGCGCCCGGCGGTCTGGCGGTGGGCGACCAGCCAATCCCCCTCGGCCCAATCCCCTCCGCCACGCAGCAGCGCGGCGAGGTCCGCATTGGTCGACCCGGTTTCCTCGACGAAACGGATCAAACCGGGAAGAACAGCGAACCCGCCGCCTTGCCTGCAAGATCGCTCAGCGATGGTGTGAGGAGATAGCCCAGCGGCGAGACGATCGCGGCGGTGAGGCCCAGCAAAGCCCAGTGCGCCGCGCCGCTCTTGCCGGTGACGACCCCGGCGGGCTCGTCGAAGAACATCACCTTGACGAACTTGATGTAATAGAACGCGCCGATCACGCTCGCCGCGATGCCGATTGCGGCGAAGGCGACGAGCCCGGCCTCGACTGTCGCCTGGAAGACCACGAACTTGCTGTAGAAGCCGAGCAGCGGCGGGATGCCCGCGAGGCTGAACATCTGGAACAAGAGCGCCCAGGCGATAGCGGGCCGCGTGACCGAGAGCCCGGCGATATCGCCAAAGGTCTCGAACAGCTCGCCGTCCTCGCCGCGCAGCATCAAGAGCGCGGTGAAGCTGCCAAGGCTCATCGCGACATAGATGAAGAGGTAGATCAGCATCGAGCTCGCCCCCGCCGCGGTGGCGACCGCAAGGCCCATCAGGATGAAGCCGATATTGTTGATCGAGGAATAGGCGAGCAGGCGCTTGAGGTTTTGCTGGCCGATCGCGCCCAGCGCGCCGAACACGATCGAGGCCAATGCGGTGAACATCACGATCTGGCGCCACGCCTCGACCTGCCCGCCGAACACGTCGAACACCACCCGCGCGGTGAGCGCGACAGCGGCGACCTTGGGGGCAGTGGCAAAGAAGGTGGTGACAGGCGTCGGCGCGCCCTCATAGACATCCGGCGTCCACATGTGGAACGGCACCGCCGAGATTTTGAAGGCGAGCCCCGCCATCACGAAGATCAGCCCGAACAGCGCGCCCGTCGCCAGCTCTCCCTCGAGCGCGGCACGCACCCCGTCGAAACTGGTCGCGCCGGTGAAGCCGTAGAGCAGGCTCATGCCGTAAAGCAGGATCCCCGAGGCAAGCGCGCCGAGCACGAAATATTTGAGGCCCGCTTCGGCGGAGCGGTTGTCCGCGCGCAAGATCGAGGCGAGGACATAGGCCGCAAGGCTGTTCAATTCGAGCCCGAGATAGAGCGTCATGAAATCGTTGGCCGAGACCATGATGCTCATGCCCAGCGCGGCGAACAGCACCAGCACGCTATATTCGGCGCGCATCCCGCGCTCGGCCCCGGCCGCAGCGGAATTGAAGAAAGCGGGCGCGATCATCAGGGCCGCGATGGCGGAAAGATAGATCAGCGCCTTGGCGAACAGGGCGAAGCTGTCGACCTTGAGGAGCCCGCCGAAGGCGAGCGTATCGATCCCTTCCGCGCCCGAGTGGAGGCCTGGGACGAGGTGAACGCCAGCTGCGAAGAAGGCGCTGGCCGCCGCGATTGCGATCGGGCGGGCCTGCTTGTCGCCGCCCCAGGCGGTCCACAACAGCAGGATCAGCCCGGCGGCGGTGAGGATGAGTTCGGGCGCGGTAAGCAGGAAGGAGCGGGCAAAATCCATCAGTGCGATCCTTCCGCCGAGTGCTCGTCACCATGCGCGTGGGACACGGCGTTGGCGGCTTCGCTGCGCGGCGTGCCCATCACGAGGCGGCTATCGCCCGAGGGCCGCGCGGAGGCGAGGCGCGCATCGAGCGCGGCAATGTCATCGCGCATCGGCGCGAGGAAGCTCTCGGGATAGACCCCCATCCACAGCACCACCGCCGCGATCGGCGCCATCATCGCCCATTCACGCGGGGAAATGTCGGCCATGCCTTGCGCATCGGGGTTTGTCTCGGGGCCAAAGGCGACCCGGCGGTAGAGATAGAGCATGTAGGCAGCGCCAAGGATAATGCCGGTGGTGCACACCAGCGCGACGAGGCTCGAGACCTGGTAGATCCCCGCCAGCGAGAGGAACTCGCCGACGAAGCCGCTGGTGCCCGGCAGGCCGATCGAGGCCATGGTGAAGAGGAGGAAGAACACCGCGTAATAGGGCATGTTGTTGGAAAGAGCGCCATAACGGTCGATCTCGCGGGTGTGGAGCCGGTCGTAGATTACGCCGACGCACAGAAACAGCGCGCCCGAGACAAGGCCGTGGGAGAGCATGATGATTACCGCGCCCTCGATCCCCTGCACATTGAAGGCGAACAGGCCCACGGTCACGATCGCCATGTGCGCCACGGACGAATAGGCGATCAGCTTCTTCATGTCGTGCTGCACCAGCGCGACCAGCGAGGTGTAGACCACCGCAATCATCGAGAGCGCGAACACGAACCATGCGAAGTCCGCGCTCGCCTGCGGGAACATCGGCAGGCTGAAGCGCAGGAAGCCATAGCCGCCCAGTTTCAGCAGCACGCCTGCAAGGATCACCGAGCCGGCGGTGGGCGCCTGCACGTGCGCATCGGGCAGCCAGGTGTGGAACGGCCACATCGGGACCTTCACCGCGAAGCTCGCGAAGAAGGCGAGCCACAGCCAGGTCTGCGCGCCTGCCGGGAAGTCGTATTGCATCAGGGTCGGGATGTCCGAGGTGCCCGCAGTGGCGACCATCCAGAACATCGCGATCAGCATCACGACCGAGCCGAGCAGCGTGTAGAGGAAGAACTTGTAGGAGGCGTAGATCCGGTTGTCGCCGCCCCACACGCCGATGATGAGATACATCGGGATGAGGCTCGCCTCGAAGAAGATGTAGAACAGGAAGATATCCTGCGCGGCAAAGACGCCGATCATCAGCAGTTCCATGAACAGGAACGCGGCCATGTATTCGCTCACGCGCTTCTCGATCGAGCCCCAGCTGGCAAGGATGCAGATCGGCATCAGGAACACGCTGAGCATGATCAGCATGAGCGCGATGCCGTCGATCCCGAGCGCGTAGGAGAAGCCAGCGAAGAGCTCGGCGCGCTCGGTGTATTGCCATTGCTCGCCGCCGAAATTCCAGTGCCCCCACAGCGCGATGCCCAGCCCGAGCGTCACCAGCGTCGTCGCGAGCGCCGTCCAGCGCGCTGCACTGGCCTGAACGAACAGGCAAACGAACGCGCCCACGAGGGGGACGAGCAGCATGATCGAGAGGATCGGGAAACCGCCGGGGCTATCCATCGCTCAAACGCCCCTTACAACAGCGCATAGGTGGTCGCCGCGATCAGGCCGAGCAGCATGATCAGCGCGTAGGTGTAGAGATAGCCCGACTGGATCGTCTTGGCGGCGAGGCTCCCGCGCTCAACGACCCAGGCGATACCGTTCGGGCCAAAGCGATCGATCGTGCCGATATCGCCGAGTTTCCAGAACTGACGGCCGAACCAGAAGGCGGGACGCACGAAGATCGCATCGTACAGCTCGTCAAAATACCATTTGCGAAAGACGAACTGGTGCAGCGCTCCGAAGCGGCGCACGAAGGCATCGGGCACCCCGGGGGCGAGGATGTAGGCGTAGATCGCCCCGCCCAGCCCGGCGAGCATGGCCACGGTCGCGGTGAGCTTCACCCACAGCGGCACATCGTGGAGCGCGTGGATCAAGTCCTCGTTGAAGAAGATCGATCCGCCCCAGAAGGCGCCGGTGACGGCATCGGCCGCGCCATCGATGAAGGGATATTTGTAGAGATAGCCGGCAAAGACCGCGCCCAGCGTCAGCACCACGAGCGGCACCAGCATCGACCACGGGCTCTCGTGCGGGTGATAGCCCGCGGTGCCGTCATCCTCTTGGGTGGAAGGCACCGAATGGTGCGCATCGTGCCCAGCATCCTCCTGCACCGCCGGGTTGGCGTGGTCGGGATCGTCATGGCCGTGATGGACGGCGTGCTGGATATGCTCGGAGAGCGCCCAGCGGGGCTTGCCCCAGAAGGTCAGGAACATCAGACGCCAGGAATAAAAGCTGGTCAGCAGCGCCGCGATCGCGCCCGCCCAGAAGGCGAACTGCGCCGCTCCGGTGCCGCGCGCAAAGGCGGCCTCGAGGATCGCGTCCTTGGAATAGAAACCCGCAAAGCCGAACACGCCGATGACGCCCACCCCGGTGATCGCGAGCGTGCCCGCCATCATCGCCCAGAAGGTGATCGGGATCGCCTTCCTGAGGCCGCCATAATAACGCATGTCCTGTTCGTGATGCATCGCATGGATCACCGAGCCCGCGCCAAGGAACAAAAGCGCCTTGAAGAAGGCGTGGGTGAACAGGTGGAACATCGCAACGCCATAGGCGCCAACGCCCGCGGCAAAGAACATGTAGCCAAGCTGCGAGCAGGTCGAATAGGCGATCACCCGCTTGATGTCCCACTGCGTCGTGCCGATCGTGGCAGCGAAGAAGCAGGTTGCCGCACCGATGATGGTGATGACACTCAGAGCGGTCGGCGCGGTCTCGAACATGGGCGAAAGGCGGCACACCATGAACACGCCCGCCGTCACCATCGTGGCGGCATGGATCAGCGCAGAGACGGGCGTTGGCCCCTCCATCGCGTCGGGCAGCCAGGTGTGGAGGCCCAATTGCGCCGACTTGCCCATCGCGCCCACGAACAGGAGGAGGCACAGCACATCCATCGTGTAGACGCGGAAACCCAGAAAGCCGATGGTCGAGCCGCTCATCGCCGGGGCGGCGGCGAGGATTTCCGGGATCGAGGTGGTCGCAAAAACGAGGAAGGTGCCGAAGATCCCGAGCATGAAGCCCAGATCGCCCACACGGTTGACCACGAAAGCCTTGATCGCCGCCGCGCCTGCGCTGGGCTTGTGATACCAGAAGCCGATCAGGAGATAGGAGGCAAGCCCCACCCCTTCCCAGCCGAAGAACATCTGGACGAGATTGTCGGCCGTCACCAGCATCAGCATCGCGAAGGTGAACAGCGAGAGATAGGCGAAGAAGCGCGGCTGGGCCGGGTCTTCCTCCATGTAGCCCCAGGAATAGAGGTGCACGAGCGCCGAGACGGAGTTGATGACGACCAGCATCACCGCCGTCAGCGCATCGACGCGCAAGGCCCAGTCGAACGCCATGTCTCCCGAGCGCACCCATTGCAGCACGGGGACAACCTCGGCGCTGGCGGTGCCCGCGAGGAAGCCGAGGAAGATTGGCCAGCTAAGCGCCGCCGAAACGAACAGCGCTGCCGTGGTGATCGCCTTGGCCGCGACCTTGCCGATGGCAGGCGCGCCGAAGCCGGCGATGATCGCGGCGACGAGCGGCGCAAAGACGATGATCAGGATCGGTTCCATCGCGGCTCGCTCAGCCCTTCATCCGGTTGACATCGTCGACCGCGATCGAGCCGTGGCCACGATAGTAGATGACGAGGATCGCAAGGCCGATCGCCGCCTCGCCCGCCGCCACGGTTAGCACCAGCATGGCGAAGATCTGGCCGACGAGATCCTGCATGAAGGCGCTGAAGGCAACGAGGTTGATATTGACCGCGAGCAGGATCAGTTCGATCGCCATCAGGATGACGATGATGTTCTTGCGGTTGAGGAATATCCCCAGCACGCCGAGCACGAACAGGATCGCGCCCACCACCAGATAATGTTCGATCCCGATCGGCGACATTACAATTCCACCCCTTCGCCGATCGTCGGCTGCTTGAGCACGGTCGCCTCTTCGGGCCGGCGCGCGATCTGCTTCGAGACGTTCTGCCGCCCGCGTGCGCCCGGCTTGGGCTCACGGTGCGTGAGCACGATCGCGCCGATCATGGCGACGAGAAGGATGATCCCGGCGATCTCGAACAGGATGATGTAGCGCCCATAAAGCAGCGCCCCGATCGCCTCGATATTGGTGACGCCGAGCGGCGCGGTGGCCGTGCCGTCAGCCTGGCCAAGTTCGATCCCGCCCGCACCATAAGCGCCCAGCGCAAGGAACAGCTCTGCAAGCAGGATCGCTGCGATCGCGATGCCGAGCGGGAAATTGCGGATGAAGCCTGCGCGCATCGCGGCGAAGTCGATATCGAGCATCATCACCACGAACAGGAACAGCACCGCGACCGCGCCGACATAGACGATCACCAGCAGTATCGCGATGAACTCCGCGCCCACAAGCACCATCAGCCCGGCCGCGTTGAAGAAGGCAAGGATCAGCCACAGCACGCTGTGCACCGGATTGCGGCTCATGATGACCATGACCGCGCTTGCGATGACGACGCTGGCGAAGAGATAGAAGGCGAGTGCCTGTATCATGACGTATGAGCCACTGCCCTCGCCCCGGCGCGGCGCCGGGGTCCGAAAAAGCGGCGATGTGATCCCTCAGTTAATGACTGAACCCACGCAAAAGTGCGGATTCGCGTGATCCTGTTGTGCTTTGCGCACCGCCCCTAGCGATAGGGCGCGTCCGCTTCAAGATTGGCCGCGATGGCGCGTTCCCATTTGTCACCATTGGCGAGCAGCTTGGCCTTGTCGTAGAGCAGCTCCTCGCGCGTCTCGGTCGAATATTCGAAATTCGGCCCCTCGACGATGGCATCGACCGGACAGGCCTCCTGGCAGAAGCCGCAATAGATGCACTTGGTCATGTCGATGTCATAGCGCGTGGTGCGCCGCGATCCGTCCTCGCGCGGCTCGCTCTCGATCGTGATCGCCTGCGCCGGGCACACCGCCTCGCACAGCTTGCACGCGATGCAGCGCTCCTCGCCATTGGGATAGCGCCGAAGCGCGTGCTCGCCGCGGAAGCGCGGGGAGAGCGGCGACTTCTCGAACGGGTAGTTGATCGTCACCTTGGGCTTGAAGAAATACTTCAAGGTGAGCGCATGCGCCTTGATGAACTCGTAGAGCGTGAAGGATTTGAGAAGCTGGGTTGCGGAGGTCATGATTGGCCTTTCACAGCGATCGGCTGTGCAGGGATGGTGTTGGCGATGTCGGGGGCCACGGGAGCCGGAGGCTGCTCGGTCAGGAGCGTCTCGCGCTCAAAATGCCCCGTCGCCATCAGGTAGCCGCTGATCACGGCAACGAAGATCAGGCTCATAGGCAGGAAGATCTTCCACCCGAGCCGCATCAGCTGATCATAGCGATAGCGCGGCACCGTCGCCCAGATCCAGCTGAACATGAAGAAGAACATGAAGGTCTTCAGAAGGAACCACACGATCCCCGGCACGAAATAGAGGAATTCCAGCTCGAGCGGGGGCAGCCACCCGCCGAAGAACAGCAGCGTGCACAGCGAGCACATCAACAAGATGTTGGCATATTCGCCGAGCCAGAACAGCGCGAAGGCCATGCTCGAATATTCGGTCTGGTAGCCTGCCACAAGCTCGCTCTCTGCCTCGGTCAGATCGAACGGCGCACGCGCCGTCTCGGCCAGCGCCGAGATGAAGAACACGACGAACATCGGGAAGAGCAGCGGGTGCACCACATGCGCGTTGATGAGCCCGAGCCCGAAGCCCTGCTGGTTCATCACGATCGCGCTCATGTTGAAGCTGCCGGTAAACAGCACCACGCAAACGAGGATGAACCCGATCGATACCTCGTAGGAGATCATCTGCGCCGCCGCGCGCATGGCCGAGAAGAACGGGTATTTCGAGTTCGACGCCCACCCGCTCATCACCACGCCGTAAACGCCCAAGCTGCTGATCGCGAGGATGTAAAGGAGGCCCACATTGATGTCGGCCATCACCACGCCCGCATCGAACGGCACCACCGCCCAGGCGGCGAGCGCCACGGTGAAAGTGATGATCGGCGCGAGCAGGAAGATGCCCTTGTTCGCCGCTGAAGGGATGATGGTCTCCTGGAGGAAGACCTTGAGGCCGTCCGCGAAGGATTGGAGCAGCCCGAACGGCCCCACGACGTTCGGCCCGCGCCGCAGCATGATCGCGCCCAGCACCTTGCGGTCGACATAGATCACCATCGCGACCGAGAACATCACCAGCAGCGAGATGATGACGATGCCGAGCACCGTCGCGATGGTCCACGCCCATTCGTAAGGCAGGCCGAAACCCTGAAAGAAATCGGTCACTTGCGAGCCTCCATGAAGATGTCGAGGCGGGTCAGCAGCGCGGCGGCGATCAGCAGCCAGCTGCCGTAGAAGAGGTTGTCGATGATCGGCCCATTGGTGACGAGCGTCGCCCCGATGGCGAGAACGAAGAACGCGATCAGGAAGTGCGGCGTGTAGCGCGCCACGAACCGGGTGAATGCGTCGCTCATTCCGCAGCTTCCTTCACTTCATCGGCGTGAAGCAACTCGGCAGAGCAGCGCTGCATCACGGCGCTCGCCCGCGCGATGGGGTTGGTGAGGTAGAAATCCTTGACCGGATAGGCGCTGATCGTGCCTTCGGCCTTCGCGGCCGCATCGGCTTTTGGCAGCGCGCCGTAATCCGCCAGCCCTTCCTCGCTCAGCGCCGGGACCGCCTGCATCATCTCGGCCTGCAACTGCGCAAAGCTGTCGAACCCGACAGTGACGCCCAGCACATCGGCGAGCGCGCGCAGGATCGTCCAATCCTCGCGCGCATCACCCGGCGCGAACACGGCCTTCTCGGCGAACTGCACGCGGCCTTCGGTGTTGACGTAGGTGCCATCCTTCTCGGCATAGCTTGCAGCAGGCAGAATCACGTCGGCATGGTGCGCGCCCTTATCGCCGTGATGGCCGATATAGACCTTGAGGCTGTTCGCAAAGGGCGCAAAGTCCATCTCGTCCGCACCGAGGCTGATGAGCACCTTGGGCCGCGCCGATGCAATGTCGGCCATTCCGTTCTTCTGTGCGTAGCCGAGCATCAACGAACCCATCCGCGCCGCGCTCATGTGCAGCACGTTGAAGCCGTTCCAGGCGCTGCCGTCCTCGAGCGTGCGGACCAGCTTGAACTTGTCGACCAGCTTAAGCGCAGGAGCGAGCGCGCCCTTGGCCAAAGCCGCGCCGCCAAGGATTACCGCTGGGCGCTTTGCAGCCTTCATCGCATCACCCAGAGCTTTCGGAACGCGATTAAGCACCTTGAGGTCTTGCCCGAGGAATTCCGCCGGATAGGTCGTCTCCCACTCCGGCCCGACCACGAACACCTTGGCGCCCTGCTTGACAGCCTTGCGGATGCGCGGGTTCACCAAGGCGGCTTCCCAGCGGATGTGGCTGCCCACGATCAGGATCGCATCGGCGGTTTCGATCCCGCTGAAAGTCGAATTGAAATTGACCGCCGCGAGGTTGGAGACGTCATAGGTCATGCCCGTCTGACGCCCCTCGATCAGGGTCGAGCCACAGGCGCGCAGCAGCGTCTTGGCCGCGAACATCGTCTCGCAATCGACCATGTCGCCCGCCACCGCCGCGATCGAAGCCTTGTTGTCACCCAGTCGCTCGGCGATCGCGGCGAAGGCCTCGTTCCACGTCGCGGGGGCGAGCTTGCCCTCGCGGCGCACGAACACCTTGTCGAGCCGGCGCCTGGTCAGCCCGTCGATCTGGTAGCGGCCCTTGTCCGAGAGCCACTCCTCGTTGACCTCGTCATTGATCCGCGGCAGCGCGCGCATCACTTCGCGGCCCTTCGAGTGCAGCGAAATGTTCGCGCCGACCGCGTCCGACACGTCGATCGAAAGGGTGCGCTTCAACTCCCACGGACGCGCCTCGAAGGCATAGGGCCGCGAGGTGAGCGCGCCCACCGGGCAAAGGTCGATCACATTGGCCGACAATTCATGCGCGGCGGCCTGTTCGAGATAAGTCGTGATCTGCATGTCCTCGCCGCGATAAAGCGCGCCGATCTCGTCCACCCCTGCGATCTCTTCGGAGAAACGCACACAGCGGGTGCAGTGAATGCAGCGGGTCATGATCGTCTTGATCAGCGGGCCCATATATTTCTCGGTGACGGCGCGGCGCTGTTCGCGCGTGCGCGCGCGCCCGCGGCCATAGGCCATCGCCTGATCCTGCAGATCGCACTCGCCGCCCTGGTCGCAGATCGGGCAATCGAGCGGATGGTTGACGAGCAGGAACTCCATCACCCCCTCGCGCGCCTTCTTGACCATCGGCGTATCGGTGCGGATTTCCTGATTGTCGGCGGCGGGCAGCGCGCAGGAGGCCTGCGGCTTGGGCGGCCCGGGCTTCACCTCGACGAGGCACATGCGGCAATTGCCCGCAATGGAAAGGCGCTCGTGATAGCAGAAGCGCGGGATTTCCTTGCCGGCGAGCTCGCACGCCTGCAGCACGGTCGCGCCTGCGGGGACTTCGATTTCGACGCCGTCTACTTTGACTTTAGGCATCTCAGCTTACTCTCTGCAATACGGGGGAGCCTGCCAGTCGGGACAGGAGGTAGAGTTGCAGGAGCAAATCCGCCCGACGCAGGAATGATGGGAAGGTTACGGCAGGACGGCGGTCCGCACAGCCGGGAGCCGCCGCATCTAGGCGCGCGATGGCGGACGCTTCTTCTGCGGAGCCGCGTTTAGTTGTCCCAAGTGCGAGCACCGCCTGCGGCTGGGCCCGGGCTACGCACTCGCTGTGGTCCGCCAGCTCTCCCAGATATCGATCCACCGTGAACATCGAGCGATAATACGGATGCACTTCGCCGATGGGCACATCGGGAAGGCGGGGATTGTCCGGGCCCTGTGTTAACCTATCAAAACTGGGCATCGCCGCGGCAGAAAGAGCCCGCGTCACCAGCGCCTCACCGAGCAGCGGTCGGTAGAGCTCGGGGTCGACCGTCGTCCTGCTCGAACGGAGCCAGTATTTCTTGATGCAGGCCGTATCGACAAGCCGGGCCTGATCTTTGCTCAAGGCGGTCGAGTCCGAGGTGTTCCTGACGAATGCATCGGCGGTTTGCGGATGCTTCTCAGCGACGCAATCTGCCAGATGACCGAGCAACATCACGCTTTCCGGGTTCCAGCGCGCCATGTGGGCATCGATCATCGCCTGATCCGATGGGGCCGCTGCAAGGGGCGAAGTCAGGACAAGCGCGGTTACCGCGCATATGAGAGCTTTGCGCAGGAACATCACTCAGCCGCCTCTGCAAATTCGCGCCCATGTTCGTTGATGCGCCGCTCGAGCTCGGGGCGGAAGTGGCGGATGAGGCCCTGGATCGGCCACGCCGCCGCATCGCCCAGCGCGCAGATCGTGTGGCCCTCGACCTGCTTGGTCACCTCGTGGAGCATGTCGATCTCCTCGATCGCCGCATCGCCGGTGCGCAGCCGCTCCATCACGCGCCACATCCAGCCCGTGCCCTCGCGGCAGGGGGTGCATTGGCCGCAGCTCTCGTGCTTGTAGAAATAGCTGATCCGGCTGATCGCGCGCACGATGTCGGTCGATTTGTCCATGACGATCACCGCCGCCGTGCCAAGGCCGCTCCCGAGCGCCTTCAGCCCGTCGAAATCCATCGGTGCCTCGCGGATCTGCTCGGCCGGGACCAGCGGCACCGACGATCCGCCGGGGATCACCGCAAGCAGATTGTCCCACCCGCCTCTGATGCCGCCGCAATGCTTCTCGATCAGCTCCTCGAACGGGATGCTCATCGCCTCCTCGACCACGCAAGGGCGCTCGACGTGGCCCGAAATCTGGAACAGCTTGGTGCCCGCATTGTTCTCGCGCCCGAAGCTGTTGAACCAGCTTGCGCCGCGCCGCAGGATCGTCGGGACCACCGCGATGCTCTCGACATTGTTGACTGTGGTCGGGCAGCCATAAAGCCCCGCGCCCGCCGGGAACGGGGGCTTCAGCCGCGGCTGGCCCTTCTTGCCTTCCAGGCTCTCGATCATCGCGGTCTCTTCGCCGCAGATATACGCGCCCGCGCCGCGATGCATGAAGACGTCGAAATCATAGCCCGAGCCGCTCGCGTTCTTGCCGATCAGCCCCGCCTCGTAGGCCTCGTCGATCGCGCCCTGCAGCACCTCGGCCTCACGGATATATTCGCCACGAATGTAGATGTAGGCCGCGCGCGCGCGCATCGCGAAACCGGCGATGAGAGCGCCTTCGACGAGCTTGTGTGGATCGTGGCGGATGATCTCGCGGTCCTTGCAACTGCCCGGCTCGCTCTCGTCGGCGTTGATGACGAGGAAGCTCGGCCGCCCGTCCTTGGAGGCCTTGGGCATGAACGACCACTTGAGCCCGGTCGGGAAGCCCGCCCCGCCCCGTCCGCGCAGGCCCGAGGCCTTGATCTCCTCGATGATCGCATCGGACCCGCGTGCGAGCAGCGCCTTGGTATTGTCCCAGTCGCCGCGCATCTCGGCGGCCTTCAGGCGCCAGTCCTGAAAGCCATAGACATTGGTGAAGATGCGGTCCTTGTCCGCGAGCATCATTGTTTTCCTTGCAATCTGGCACGCCGCAGGCGCGCGAGCGAAATCACCTGGAACACGAGGCCCAGCCCCATCAGGACGACGCCCGTCTCAAGCTCGCCGGTCGCGCTGAAATAGGCACCCAGAGCAAAGCCGATCAGGCCCGAGCCGGCGAGCGCAAGCGTCATGCCGTTCATCAGATCACCCCCTGCTGCCACAGCCCCGCGAGCACCGCGAGGATGAGGATGATCACGCCCACGCGCACCAGCCCCATCAGCACCTTGTAGGCGATGAAGGCCAGCACCAGGGCGAGAGCGAGGGATACAATCTCCATGCGCGATCACCACTCATCCCGATAATCGTGATTGGCCTCGACCATCTCCTTGAGCGTGGTCGGCCCGCCCGAAGGCTCTGAGGTGTGACGGCCGGGCTCCTGCGTGCCCGCCTTGGGGGTCTCCCCACGCGCCAGCGCATCGAGCACCGCATCGAGCCGTTCGGGCGTGAGGTCCTCGTAATTGCCGTCGTTGATCTGGACCATCGGCGCGGTCGCGCAATTGCCCATGCATTCGACTTCGGTGAGCGTCCACATCCCATCGGCCGAGACCCCGCCCTTGACCATCCCGCGCGCCTTGCACGCAGCGATGATGTCGTCCGAGCCGCGCAACATGCACGGCGTCGTGCCGCACACCTGCACATGGAATTTGCCCACGGGCTTCAAGTTGTACATGAAATAGAAGGTCGCGACCTCGAGCACGCGGATCACCGGCATGTCGAGATACTTCGCGACATACTCGATCACCGGAATCGGCAGCCAGCCCTGGGTATCGGTCTCGGCGCCGACCTGCCGCTGCGCCAGATCGAGCAGCGGCATGACCGCCGATTTCTGCCGGCCTTCGGGATATTTGGCGATGTGCCAATCGGCTTTCGCGCGGTTTTCGGGCGTGAACTCGAACGCGCCCCAGCGCGCACGCAGTTCAGGCGTATCGGGTGCGGGGGTGCGATCAGCCATCGGCCCTGTCCTTCTGGCCGGAGAGCGACACCGTCAGCGAGATCATGAGGCCGAACAGGATCAGCCCGAGCCCATAGGCGAAATAGCCCAGATCGAGCACGCCCGAGAGGTGCATTGCCAGCAGCAGGGCGCACAGACCCATGCCCAGATAGATCGATCCCGTCACGTTCACCGGTCGCACTCCCCGAACACCACGTCGATTGCGCCAAGGATCGCAGTCGCATCGGGCAGCATGTGGCCCTTGCACATCATGTCCATCGCCTGAAGGTGGCTGAACGCGGTCGGGCGGATCTTGCAGCGATAAGGCTTGTTGGTCCCATCGCTCACCAGATAGACGCCGAACTCGCCCTTGGGGCTCTCGGTCGCGACATAGACCTCGCCCTTGGGCACATGGAAGCCCTCGGTGTAGAGCTTGAAATGGTGGATCAGCGCTTCCATCGTCTGCTTCATCTCGCCGCGCTTGGGCGGCACGACCTTGCGATCATCGCTCGCGATCGGCCCGGTCGGCATGTCGCGCAGACACTGGCGGATGATCTTGGCGCTCTCGCGCACTTCGGCGACGCGCACCATGAAGCGGTCATAGCAATCCGAATTGGTGCCGACCGGAATGTCGAACTCCATCCGGTCATAGACATCGTAGGGCTGCGACTTGCGCAAGTCCCACGGCAGGCCCGCAGCGCGGATCATCGGGCCGGAAAAGCCCCACGCGATCGCATCTTCGCGGGAAACCACTGCGATATCGACATTGCGCTGTTTGAAGATGCGATTGTCGATGACGAGGCTCATCGCATCGTCGAACAGCTGGAAAAAGCGGTTATCGAGCCAGTCGCCGATGTCGACAAGCAGCTTCTCGGGCACATCTTGATGCACGCCGCCGGGGCGGAACCACGCGCTGTGCATTCGCGCGCCGCTCGCCCGCTCGAAGAAATTGAGACAATCCTCGCGCAGGTCCATGATCCACAGATTGGGTGTGAACGCGCCGACATCGAGCACGTGCGCGCCCATGTTGAGCATGTGGTTGCAGATGCGGGTGAGCTCGGCGAACAGCACGCGCAGATATTGCGCACGCAGCGGCACCTCCAGATCGAGCAGCTTCTCGATCGCGAGCACATAGCTGTGCTCCTGGCACAGCGGCGAGCAATAATCGAGCCGGTCGAAATAGGGCAGCGCCTGAAGATAGGTCTTCTGCTCGATCAGCTTCTCGGTGCCACGGTGAAGCAGGCCGACATGCGGATCGACCCGCTCGATCACTTCGCCATCAAGCTCCATCACCATGCGCAAGACGCCGTGCGCGGCCGGGTGCTGGGGGCCGAAATTGATCGTGTAATTGGTGATGACGTCGCCATCGGTGGTGGGCGATTCTTCGAGTTTCATGCTGGCTTCCCGGGCTTGCCTTCGCCCTCTTCGTTTTCGGCCCCATCGATGATGCCGGCGTCAACCTCCTCATCCGAGATATCGACCTCGATCATGTCGGGCGGAACAGCGTCGGTGCCTTCAGCCGCGACTTCGCAGGTTTCGGGATCCGCGCCGCTATCGCCGGGCTTTTCTGTCACTTTGGGCTTATCGACCGTAGGCGGGCCAGAAGCCTTCTCCCCGGCCTTCTCATCACCCGGCAGGACATAGTCCGAGCCCTCCCACGGGCTGAGGAAATCGAATTGGCGCATGTCCTGTGCAAGTTCGACAGGTTCGTACACCACGCGCTTGTCGTCTTCCGAATAGCGCAGCTCGACATAGCCCGTCATCGGGAAGTCCTTGCGGAAGGGATGCCCCTCGAAACCGTAATCGGTGAGGATACGGCGCAGATCCTGGTGCCCCGCGAAGGTCACGCCGAACATGTCGAAAACTTCGCGCTCGAGCCAGCCGGCATTGGGCCACAGCGTGGTTGCCGTGCGCACCGGGGTCGTCTCGTCGGTCGAGCACTTGACCATGATCCGGTGGTTCCTCGTCAGCGAGAGGAGCATGTAGACGATCTCGAAGCGCTCCGCGCGCTCGGGATAGTCGGCGCCGGCAATCTCCATCAGCTGCTGGTAGCCATGATCGTCGCGCAGCGTGCGCAGCACCGTCTCGATTGCGTCGCGCTTGGCGGTGAGGATGATCTCGCCATGCTCCTCGCGTCCGGCGATGAGCCACACCGAGAGGCTCGACATGAGCTGATCGAGCACGCCTTCGTTGGAGGCGAAGCGGGGGGCGGAATGAACGGCCATTGCGGATCGCGTCCCTAACGCTCGATCGAGCCGACGCGGCGGATCTTGCGCTGCAATTGCATCACGCCATAGAGCAGTGCCTCGGCGGTCGGCGGGCAGCCGGGCACGTAGATATCGACCGGCACGATCCGGTCGCACCCGCGCACGACGCTGTAGCTGTAGTGGTAATAGCCGCCGCCATTGGCACAGCTTCCCATCGAGATGACGTATTTGGGATCCGACATCTGATCATAGACCTTGCGCAGCGCCGGGGCCATCTTGTTGCACAGCGTGCCGGCGACGATCATCAGATCGCTCTGGCGCGGGGAAGCGCGAGGCGCAGCGCCAAAGCGCTCCATATCGTAGCGCGGCATGTTGACGTGGATCATCTCCACCGCGCAGCAGGCAAGGCCGAAGGTCATCCACCACAAGGAACCCGTGCGCGCCCACTGAAACACGTCCTCGGTCGAGGTGAGGAGGAAGCCCTTGTCGTTGACCTCTGTCTGGAGCGCGTTGAAATAGTCCGCATCGGGCTGCTTCACTTCGCCGCCTCTGGCCGTCGGCATCATGTGCGCGGCCTGCGCGGCGTCGATCGGCGCCTTGGGCGGGGTGATGATGGTGGGGTCGGAGCTGCTCATTCCCAGTCCAGAGCTCCCTTCTTCCATTCATAAGTGAGGCCGATCGCGAGGATGGCGAGGAAGGTCATCATGCCGATCCAGCCGACCCAGCCCGTCTCGCCCAGGCTCACCGCCCAGGGAAACAGGAATGCGGCCTCGAGATCGAAGATGATGAAGCTGATCGCGACGAGATAGAAGCGCACGTCAAACTGGCTGCGCGCATCCTCGAAGGCTGGGAAGCCGCACTCATATTCGGAGAGCTTCTCCGCATCGGGATTGTGCGTGCCGGTCAGCCGCGAGACGCCCATCGGCAGAAACACGAAGAGAACCGACAAGCCCAAGGCTATGAAGATGAAGAGCAGTATCGGCAGATACTGGCTGAGGTCGATCACGGCGATGTCCAAGCTGTATTATCCCAGTGCCCACCTAGGCGCGTCGAAGGGCTCGCGCAAGGGCGCGACTCGGGCAAAACTGCGCATGTGAGTTGCACGAAATCGAACAGTCATTGCCCACGCCGCAGAGTGGGCAGCCTGTCTTATCCGGCCTACTTCATCATGTTTGCCGCCGCCTTGCGGGTGGCCGCGCCGTAAGGCGGCTTGAACCCGGCTAGCTTGGCGACGTCGATCTTGGGCTGGTGATAGACGCTGCGCGCGTGGCTGAACTCGCGGAAGCCCTCGATCGCGTGATAGCTGCCGATCCCCGAGGGGCCGACCCCGCCGAACGGCAGATCCTCCATCGAGACGTGGAAGATCACGTCGTTGGTGGTGACGCCGCCCGAAATGGTGCGCGCAAGGACGCGCTCCTGCTCGGCCTTGTCCTCGCCGAAATAATAAAGCCCGAGCGGGCGATCGTGCTCGTTGACGTAGTCGATCGCCTGGTCGACCGCCTTGTAAGTCATCACCGGGAGGACCGGGCCAAAGATCTCCTCCTGCATCACCTTCATCCCGTCGTTGACATTGGTGAGGATGTTCAGGGGCATCTTGCGCTGATTGGCATTGGCGAAGTTCTCGGCGCCCGGATTGACCTCGATCACCTCTGCGCCCTTGCCGCGCGCATCCTCGACGAGACCCTGGAGCCGCTCGAAATGCTGGTCCGAGACGATCGAGGCGTAATCGTCGTTCTCCAGCAGTGTGGGATACATCGCCGAGACCCCGCTCGCGACCCCGGCAATAGCGGCCTCCTGCTGGTCCTCGGGCACCATCAGGTAATCGGGCGCGAGGCAGATCTGACCTGCATTCATCATCTTGCCCAGCGCAATGCGCTCGCCCGCCTTGGCGAAATCGGCGCTGCGGCCCATGATGACGGGCGACTTGCCGCCGAGTTCGAGCGTGACGGGCACGAGATTGTTCGCCGCTGCCTGCATCACCCGGCGCCCGGTCGCGGTCGATCCGGTGAAGACGAGGTGATCGAATGGCAGGCTCGAAAAGGCCGCAGCCACTTCCGGCCCGCCGTTAACGACCGCCACCTCGTCCTGCGTGAAGAATTCGCTCACGAGCTGCGCCATCAGCTCGCTGGTGCGCTCGGTGAATTCGGACGGCTTGATCATCGCCCGGTTGCCCGCCGCGAGCACCTGCATCAGCGGCGCGAAGGCGAGATTGACGGGGAAATTCCAGGGCGAAAGAATGCCGATCACTCCCTTTGGCTGATAGCGCACCTCGGCCTTGGCGCCGAGCAGCCCGAGCGGGAACTGCACCGGGCGCTTCTCGGTCCTCGCCCACTTGTCCATGTTCTTGAGCGCGTGCTTGCCCGCGCCCACCGTCCCCGCAATGTCGGTCATCATGCTCTGCTCGATCGAGCGATTACCGAAATCCGCGCTCATCGCCTTGCACAGGGCCTCGCCGTTGTCGCTCAGCAGCGTCATTGCGCGGCGGATGCGGTCCTTGCGCAGCGCCATCGTCTCGGGGCGCGAGGCGGTGAAGGCGTCACGCTGGAGCTTGAGGAGCTGTTCGAGTTCTTCGCGCCGGTCATCGGCCATGATTGTCTCTCCACCAGGAATTGTGTTTCGCTTTGCAACCGTGTCGCGCAATCCCGCCGCGCTTGCAAGCGCCCCGCGCAGGGCTTCCCGCCTTAGCCTAAAGTCGGGTGTTCATCCGCCCCGCGCCCGATTGCCAAGGACGCGGGGCGGTCCTACATCGCCCCCGGATACACAACCAAGGCCGCTTGAAAGGGATCACAGCCATGTCGCACTTCTCCGCTCAGGACCCGATCGTCATCCTCTCTTACGCGCGCACGCCGATGGGCGGGATGCAAGGCGCGCTCGCCGATGTCTCCGCGACCGATCTCGGCGCCACCGCGGTCAAGGCCGCGGTCGAGCGTTCGGGCGTGCCGGTCGACAAGTTCGACCGGACCTATATGGGCTGCGTCCTTCCCGCAGGGCTCGGCCAGGCCCCCGCGCGCCAGGCTTCGATCAAGGCGGGCCTGCCCAAGTCGGTCCAGGCGACCACGGTCAACAAGGTGTGCGGCTCGGGAATGCAGACCGTCATCATGGGCGCGGAGGCGCTCGCCAGCGGCACGGTCGATTACGTCGTCGCGGGCGGGATGGAGAGCATGTCGGGCGCGCCCTACCTCCTCAAGAAGCACCGCTCGGGCGCGCGGCTGGGGCATGACACCGCCTATGATCACATGTTCCTCGACGGGCTCGAGGATGCCTACGAGGAAGGCCGCGCCATGGGCACCTTCGCGCAGGAGACCGCCAACCAGTACCAGCTCACCCGCGAGGAGATGGACGCCTATTCGATCGAGAGCCTGCGCCGCGCCAACGAGGCGATCGCGAGCGGCGCCTTCGCCGACGAGGTCGTGCCCGTGACCTTCACCACGCGCGCGGGCGAGCAGACCGTCGAGCATGACGAGCAGCCCGGCAAGGGCAAGCCCGACAAGATCCCGGCCCTGAAGCCCGCCTTCGCCAAGGACGGCACGATCACTGCGGCGACCTCGAGCTCGATCTCCGATGGCGCTGCCGCCGTGGTGCTCTCGCGCGAGAGCGTCGCCAGGGAGAACGGCCAGCAGCCGGTCGCCCGGATTGTCGCCATGGCCGCGCACGCGCAGGAGCCCGCGCAGTTCACCGTAGCCCCGATCGGCGCGATCGAGAAGGTGCTCGAGCGCGCCGGCTGGAGCGCGCAGGATGTGGACCTGTGGGAAGTCAACGAGGCGTTCGCCTGCGTCGCCATGTTCGCGATGCGCGACATCGGCATTCCGCATGAGAAGATCAACGTCAATGGCGGGGGCACCGCACTCGGCCACCCGATCGGCGCTTCCGGCACGCGCATCATCGTGACGCTGCTCAACGCGCTCAAGCGGCACGGCAAGACACGCGGCGTCGCGAGCTTGTGCATCGGCGGCGGCGAGGCGACCGCAGTGGCGCTGGAACTCGTCTGACCCCCGGCGCGTTGGGAGATCGGTGCGCGCGGCGTTCGCCCGTCGCACCTCTCCCTTGCGACCGGATTGGACGAGCCATGAAATATCTTGCTGCCGCGCTGCCTCTGCTGATCGCCGCGTGTGGACAGGCGACACCCGAAGCCGGCTCGCCCGATCCCATCGCCGGGGATGATGCAGGCCCGCTCGCCTCCGCCCCGCACCCGGTCGCACCGGGCGCCTCGATCCCCTCTCCCGAGCCATCCGAGCAGCAGCCGATGGGTCCGGGCCTTTACGACGTGGGCAGCGGCCCCGGCGCGCTTGCCCGGGTCGACATTTCGCCCGATGGCGGCTTCACCAATCTCGGGCCTGACGGCGCAGTTGTCGGCCAGGGCACCTGGAAGAGCACGGGCAATGTCATCTGCTTCGATCTCGAGGGCGATGGCGAAGGCCTCGAGGAGCGCTGCTGGCGCAATGGGAAGCCCGGGGAGGACGGCACCTTCCTCTCGCGCCGCGTCGGCGGACCGGAACATTATCTGGTGATCCCGGTCGACGAGCCGGGCGCGCCGATCATCTAGTCAGGGCTGGGAGGGCTCCTCGTCGCCCCACAGCCGTTCGGCCGGAACCCAGCCGGTGCGCCCCGCAACGTCGATCTCGCACCAGTCGGAACTGCACCCCACCAGCCGCCCGACCACGCCGGGTTCGGCGCGGAAACGCACCGGCGAGCCTGCCTGCGGCCCCTCGCGCATCACGGCCAGCTCCTCGCCCGTCACGATGACGCCGCGCTCGCGCCGAAGCTGGCTCGCCGCGATCCAGCCCTGCGCGCCGTCCGGATCGACCACCAGCCGCCAGCCCTCCCGCTTGCGGATCACCCGCACCGGCAACCCCTCGCGCGCATAGACCCAGTCGATCGGATAGGTGACGCCGGGGCCGACGCGCATGTAGACCTTGTCGTAGCGGATTGTCGCCCAGTAGGGCGGCTGAGGCGATTGCGCTTGGAGCGATGCAGCGGGCAATCCCAGTGCCGCAAGCCATAAAGATGCGCACAGCGCGCTCATGGAAATGATCCGCATCATCGCTTCAGCGAATAGCGCGGCCCGCCCCTCCGCCACAAGCCGCGCTGTCCGCTTATCTCACAGCTTCGCGCTTGACCGCCCCGCGCCAGTGAGATTAGCGCACATGCGATGGCTTCTCCCGACCCTGCACCGCAATCCGCCTCCGAACAAACTCGGCGCAAGCTCCCGAGCAAGCCCCGCGTGATCGTCACCCGCCATCTCATGCCCGCCGTCGAGGAGCGCATGAGCGAGCTGTTCGACACGGTGCTCAACCCCGATGACACGCCGATGGACGAGGCAGCCCTCGTCGCCGCGATGGCCGATTGCGACGTGCTCGTCCCCACGGTGACGGACCGGATCACCGCCGCCATGTTCGAGCGCGCCGGGGAGCGGCTCGGCCTCATCGCCAATTTCGGTGCGGGCACCGAGCATATCGACCTCGCCGCAGCCGCCGAGCGGCGGATCATCGTCACCAACACGCCCGGCGTCTTCACCGACGACACCGCCGACATCGCGATGGCGATGATCCTGGGCGTCCCCCGCCGCATCCGCGAGGGCACGCAACTCGTGCGGCGCGGCGAATGGACCGGCTGGGCGCCTTCGGGCCTGCTCGGCCGCAAGATCGGGGGCAAGGTGCTCGGCATCATCGGCATGGGCCGGATCGGCCAGGCCGTCGCGCACCGCGCGCGCGCCTTCGGGCTCGAGGTGATCTATCACAACCGCAAGCGCCTGCCCGAAGCGCTCGAGGGAATGCTCGGCGCGCGCTTCGAGGGCGATCTCGATGCGCTGGTCGCCAAGGCCGACATCCTGACGCTGCACTGCCCGCTCACCGAGGACACCCGCGCGCTGATGGATGCGCGCCGGATCGGGCTGATGAAGCCGGGTTCGAGCATCATCAACACCGCGCGCGGTGAGCTGATCGAGACGGACGCGCTCATCGAGGCGCTCGCCAGCGGCCATCTCGTGGGCGCCGGGCTCGATGTCTACCCGGACGAGCCCCATGTCGACCGGCGGCTTATCGACCATCCCAACGTCATGACCCTGCCGCATATCGGCAGCGCGACGCGCGAGGGACGCGAAGCCTCAGGCGAGAAGGTGATCGCCAACATCCGCTTCTGGGCCGACGGCCACCGCCCGCCCGACCAGGTGCTGACCGCGCTCGTCGGCAAGGCCTAGCGGCGCAAGACGGGCGAGCGGGGGCATCATGCACAATCGGAAGATCCGGGCTCTCCTGGCGAGCGCTGCGTTGGCCGCGACCCCACTCGCAGCGCTTTGCGCTCAACCGTCCGGGCGGCCGGTGCAGGCGCCGATGCTCATGGAGGTCGTCGTCGACACAGGCGACACCGCCTGGATCCTCGCCGCGAGCGCGTTCGTCGTGCTGATGACGCTGCCCGGGATCGCGCTGTTTTACGGCGGGCTGGTGCGCGCGAAGAACCTCGTCTCGCTTGTGCTCCAGTGCGCCGCCATCGCCGCCGTCGCCTCGCTCGCTTGGATCGCGGTCGGCTACACGCTTGCTTTCGGTGCCGTCCGGCCCGATGCTCCAAGCTGGCTGGGCGGGGGCAACGCGCTGATGCTGGCCGATCTTGGCCCCGTGCGCCCCGGCACGCGCATTCCCGAAACCGCCTTCGCTCTCTTCCAGATGACCTTCGCGATGATCGCGCCCGCGCTCATGGTGGGCGCCTGGGCAGAGCGCGCGCGGTTCGGCTTCGTGCTCGGCTTTGCGGGGCTGTGGGGCCTCGTCGTCTATGCGCCGGTGGCGCACTGGATCTGGGGCGGAGGGTGGCTGGCGAGCCTGTTTGGCACGATCGACTTTGCCGGCGGCCTCGTCGTCCACACCAGCGCCGGGGTTTCCGCACTGGTGGTCGCGCTGCTGCTGGGGCCGCGCTCGGGCTTTCCCCACAAGGTGCTGCGCGGCCATGCACCCGCACTCACCATGGCGGGCGCCGCGCTCATGTGGACCGGCTGGTTCGGCTTCAATGGCGGCTCGGCGCTGGGCGCCAACGACAACGCCGCGAGCGCGATCCTCGCCACTCACCTCGCCGCGAGCGCCGCCGCGCTCACCTGGATGCTGATCGAGCGCCTCACACTCGGCCGTGCGACCGGCATCGGCTGGGCGACCGGGGCGATCGCCGGGCTTGCCGCGATCACGCCAGCGGCGGTGTTCGTCTCGCCGGGCGCGGCGATGCTGCTCGGCACGCTCGCGGCGCTCGTCTCCTACGGCACGATCCAGCAAATCAAGGGCCGCTGGCGGATCGACGATGCGCTCGATGTGTTCGCGGTTCACGCCGTCGCCGGGATCCTCGGCACCGTGCTCCTCGCCGTGTTCCTCTCGGACAAGCTCGGCGGGACCGGCTATTTCGGCGAGGCGACGATGGCGAGCCAGCTCGTCGCGCAATTGGTGGGCGTGGGCGCGGTGGTGGTGTGGAGCGCGTTCGCCAGCGCGGTGCTGGCGCTGATGGTTTCCGCTGTGGTGCCGATGCGGGTGAGCGAAGCGGACGAGGAGGCCGGGCTCGATCTCGCCGCGCATGGCGAACGCGCCTACGATCCCGACTGAGCGGCGCGCTCAGGCGTGCGGCGGGGCGTGCTCGGCCAGCACCTGAAGCACGCGCGCGATCGAGCGGCGGCTGGCCGAGAACTCGAAATGCCGTTCGGGCACCTCGATCGCGAGATCGCGCTCGCCCTCGTTGCCGCGCGAACAGGCGGGCGCGATGATCCCGTCATTCCTCGACCAGATCGCGATCGTGCGCGCGGGCGGCTTGGCGCTCGGATTGTCGGGCAGCGGCGGGTTATCTACCGTGTGATCGTTAAGCGCCTCGTAGATCCGCCAGGCGTTGTTCGCCCGCCGATCGCCCGAAAAGGGCGTGCCGAGTGTGATGACGAGCCCTACCATCTCCGGATGACGCTGCGCCAGCACGCGGGCATAAAGGCCGCCAAGGCTGATCCCGATGAGCGTAACGGGGGCCTGATGCCGCGCATGGACCTCCTCGAGCCGCGCCCGCGCGCGCTCGAACAAAGCCGGCGTCACCCCGGTGACGACGCCGAGCCGCGAGGCGTAGGCATAGTAGCCCGAGGCGCGCAAGGTGCGGCGCATGTGCGAGGTCGCGGGATCGGCCGAAAGGATGCCGGGCAGCACGAGCACGGGCGAGTTGGCGCGACCCTCGCAAGCCGCGCGATCGAGCCGGACCGGGCGCACCGGGCTCGACCAGATGAGCGCGAGATTGGGCAGCTCGCGCAGCAGCGCAGCGACCCGCGGTGGCCTCATCTCGTCAAGCGGCGGCATTTCCATCAGCGGCGATATCCAGCGCGAACAATTGATTGAACTCGCCCGGCTGATATTGTGCGAAGGCAGAACAGGGCCTGAACCCGAAGCTTTCATAAAGCCCGAGCGCCGGAGCGAAATAGGGGCCGGAGCCGGTTTCGAGCTTGACGGTGGCAAAGCCGTGCGCGCGCGCCCGCTCGATCAACGCCGCAAGGATGGCGCGCCCTGCGCCCTGTCCAAGCGCCTCCGGGTGCGTGCGCATCGATTTGAGCTCGGCAAAATCCGCATGCCGCCTCAGCGCGCCCACCGCGAGCAGGCGTTCGTCCTCGCCATACAGCGCAAGCACCTCGATATCGGGCTGCCTCAGCCCAGAGAGATTGAGCGAGTGGTTCGTCCCCGGCGGCGAGTTTTCGCGCATGGCGCGGTCGTGATAATCGAGCAGCGCGACCACATCGGGCTCGGTGAGGTCGCACAGCCGCACCTCCACCGCTCAATCCCCCGTCAGGATCCGCTCGACCAGCTCGCCCACGCTCGGCGTGTAGCCGTTCGAGAAGAACGGATCGGTCTTGAAGCGGTAGGCCGAGTGCCCCGCAAAGGCGAGGTTCTTCTCCGGATCATCGCCATGCGCGATCTCCTGCAGGGTCTTCTGGATGCAGAAGCTGCGCGGATCGGCGAGGCGGCCGGTGGTGAAATCGTCATGGTCCTTCCAGCTGGAAAACTGGCAGTGCGAGAGGCAGCCCATGCAATCCTGCTGGTCCTGCCGGATCGTGTCGCGCGCTTGCGGAGTGACGAAAACCGCGGTGCCATCGGGCGTCTTCAAGGGCTCGGTGTGCCCTGCGCGCGCCCATTGCTCGGCCCTCGCCTTGTCCTCGGGGCGCACCCACATGCTGCGTGCCTTGCCCTCGCAGCCGAGCTGAACCGTGCCCTCCTCCTCGCCGCGCTTGAACACGGGGATCTGCCGCTCGGAGCGGTGCATGAGATCATACAGGAACTCGGTCTTGACCGCGCTCGAATAAAAGCCGGTGGGCGAAAACTTGTGGAGCAGCACTTCGCCCGGCTCGACCTCGCGCAGGCGATCCTTCCACACCTGCGGGATCGGGCTTTCCTTGGTCAGCAGCGGCCGCGTGCCGAACTGAAAGGCGATCGCGCCAAGCTCGGGATTGTCGATCCAGTCGGCCCATTCGCGAAGATACCAAACGCCGCCCGCCATCACGATCGGCACCTCGTCGGCGACGCCCTCGGCGCGCATCATCTCGCGCAGCACCTTGACGCGGGGGTAAGGATCCTCCGGATGCTTCGGGTCTTCGGCGTTGGAAAGACCATTATGCCCGCCCGCGAGCCACGGATCCTCATAGACCACCGCCGCCATCAGCTCGGGCACGTTCTTGTAGGAGCGCTTCCACAGCGCGCGAAAGGCGCGGCCTGAGCTCACGATCGGCAGGTAATAGACCCCGTGGCGCGCCGCGATCTCGGCGAGCTTGTAGGGCATGCCCGCCCCGCAGGTGACGCCGGTTACGAGCCCCTTGGTGCGCGCGAGCACGCCTTCGAGCACTTCCTGCGCCGCCCCCATCTCCCACAGCACGTTGATGTTGAGCGCGCCTTTGCCGCCCGCGATCTCGTGTGCGCGCTCAACCTGGGCGACAGCGCCCTCGATCGCATAGGCGATCAGCTCGCGGTGGCGCTCCTCGCGGGTGCGGCCGTGATAGACCTGCGGGATGACATTGCCATCCTCGTCATAGCTGTCGGCGTTGACCGCGCTCACCGTCCCGATGCCGCCCGCCGCCGCCCACGCGCCGGAACTTGCGTGATTGGTTGCCGATACGCCCTTGCCGCCCTCGATCAGCGGCCAAACTTCGCGCGATCCGTAGCGGATCGGGCTCAAACCCTTGAACAAACTCATGCTCCCCTTGCGCGAAACCTTCGCCCGCGCCGCTTCTTGTGATGGTTAAGTAGGATCAGGTGGTGATCATGGCAATGCGCGCCTCTCGCGCTGTCACCCGCGCGGCCCATCTGCTGCCGCCCTCGCCTTTTCAGCCGTTGCCGCACCTTTCGATCTCGGACGGTTCGGGCCGCTCGCCCCCCCGGTCGAACCGGGCAAAATAGCCCATGATGTCGGGCTTTTCGATATACTCGACGAGGTGATAGCCCACCGCCTCGAATTCGCAAAACAGCAGCGGGGGCGGAATCCCTTGCGCATGAGTCGGACGATCGGCCTCGACCACGATCACCTCGCCCCCCTCGGCAAGCGCTGGCCACATGCGATAGAGAAAGGCGTAAGGCTCGCTCACCTGGTGATAGACATGGACGAGAAAGATCCGGTCGAAGCTGTCGATCGGAAGCTGGGGATCGTCCTGTTTGCCAAGCTTGATCGAGATGTTGGACAGACCCTCGCGCTCGACCCGCTCGCCGAGCCGCTCGAGCACGCTCCGGTCGATGTCCTGCGCGAGCACCCGCCCGTCCTCGCCCACGCGCTCGGCGAGGCGCACGGTGTAATAGCCCTCGCCCGCACCAAGATCGGCGACCGTCATGCCGGGGCGGATATTGGCGAGATCCATCACCTTGGTGGCCTCGCCGCGGCTGTCACGCACCACCTCGTTGGAATAGCGGCCCGAACCGCTCTCGGGCACGGGCCGGTCGGCGGCGGGAAATTCGAGCGCGCTTTCGGGCCGGGAGGGCGCGCGCTCGATCATGTCGCACGCGCTCAATGCCGCCGCGAGCAGCGCCAGCGTGAGACAAAGCCGCAATGTCATGATCGCAGGCGTGCCCGCCGCTCCCTCACTCGACATCCTCCACCTCGACCTTTTCGCCGGTCACGCGCTGCGCGAGCGCGGCGGAGATGAACACGTCGATCTCCCCGTCAAGCACCTTGTCGGGCGAGGTCGAAGTGACCGCGGTGCGCAGGTCTTTCACCATCTGATAGGGCTGGAGCACGTAGGAGCGGATCTGGTGCCCCCAGCCGATCTCGCTTTTCTCTTGGTATTCGCCCGAGGCCGCCGCCTCGCGCATTGCCATCTCGCGCTCGAACAGGCGCGCCTTGAGCATGTTCATCGCGGTCGCGCGGTTCTTGTGCTGGCTGCGATCGTTCTGGCTGGCGACCACGATGCCGGTCGGCTGGTGGGTGATGCGCACCGCGCTGTCAGTGGTGTTGACGTGCTGCCCGCCCGCGCCGGACGCGCGATAGGTGTCGATCTTGAGGTCAGCGGGGTTGATCTCGATGTCGATGTCGTCGTCGATCACCGGATAGACCCACACGCTCGAAAACGAGGTGTGACGCTTGGCCGCGCTGTCATAGGGGCTGATCCGCACGAGCCGGTGAACCCCGCTCTCGGTCTTGGCGTAGCCATAGGCGTTCTCGCCTTTGATGAGCAACGTCGCCGACTTGATCCCGGCCTGATCGCCCGCCTGGTATTCCACCGTTTCCACCTTGAAGCCGCGCCGCTCGGCCCAGCGGGCATACATGCGAAAGAGCATCTCGGCCCAGTCCTGGCTCTCGGTCCCGCCCGCGCCGGCATGGATCTCGAGATAGGTGTCGTTGGCATCGGCCTCGCCCGAGAGCAGCGCCTGGACCTTGTCGGCATCCGCGCGCGCGGCAAGGCGCTCGAGGCTCCCTAGGCCTTCTGCAACGATGCTCTCCTCGCCCTCGGCCTCGCCCATCTCGATGAATTCGATCGCGTCCGCCATCTCGGCGCCGATCTCGTTGACTGTGTTGACCGCCGTCTCGAGCGTCTTCTGCTCGCGGCTGATGGCCTGGGCTTGCTTGGGATTGTCCCATAGCGTGGGATCCTGCACCCGCGCGTTCAACTCGTCGAGCCGGCGCAGCGCGCGCTCCCAGTCGAGCGACTGGCGCACCAGCGCCAGCGCGGCTTCAATCCGGTCGACATAGGCTTGGGCCTCGGCCCGCATGGCATTTCCTTCAGTTCGGCCCGTTGAATGGGGAAGGCGCTCCCCCTAGCGCGGCGCGCCCGATTGTAAAGCCGGGCGGTGGGCGGCTGCGCCCGGCTGCGGGCCCGGCTTGGGGCCTTGCGTCAGCGCGCGATCCGCTTGACCGCCGCGAGGGTGCGCGAGACGTGCTCACGATAGTCGCCGCTCGAATAGACGGTCGCGATCCTGCCGTCGGGAGCGATCACGTAGGAGGTGCGGCTGGCAAAGGGCTGGTCCGGCCCGCCGACCGCATATTGCGCCATCAGGGACGGCGAGGCGACGCCGACGGGGAAGGCATCGCGGCATTCCTTGCGGCTGAATTCCTTGAGCGTCTCGATCGTGTCGTTCGACATGCCGATCACGCTCGCGCCGAGCGCCTTGAAGCGCGGCATGGCCTCGGCGAAGGCGTTGGCCTCGAGCGTGCAACCCGAGGTGAAGGCCTTGGGGTAGAAATAGACGATGACCGGGCCTTGCTTGCGGGCATTGGCGAGGCTGAAGCCGAATTCCTTGCCCGCCATCGCCGCCCTGGTGGTGAAATCGGGCGCGCGGGCGCCCTCGGCGAGCTGCGCGGCGGCGGGGGCAGCGGCAAGGCCGAGCAAGGCAAGCGCGGCGGCGAGAAACGCGAAGAGCGGGCGGATGGTGTGGGTCATGGCGTTGTAAACTCCCGAAGGATGAAGCGGTTTCCCGCAGCGATATATCGAGCCCGGCGCAACAGGCGCATCAGTAGATCCCGCCCTGCTCCTCGACAAAATTGGCCGGGGCATCGCCGCGGCGTTCGGTGCCGTTCTGGCGCGCGCCGGCGCGGCCACGCGCGATCAGCGCGAGTATTTCGTTGCGGCGGGCAGCGATGAGATCCTGCCTGGTCGAGCGTTCAGGCTCGGTATCAGGCTTGAAGGCTTCCCAGATGATCGCCGATTGCGGATCGCTCGTGGGCCAACCGTCGAACACGCGCTTGCCGGTGCGCCGGTCGATCCGCACCATGCGCACGCCTTCGGGCGCGACCGCCGGGGTATCCGACCAGCGATCGCGCGTTTCGGTGATGAGTTCCTTGATGATCGGCGCGACGATCGTGCCGCCATAGGCGTAGCCGCCCAGATTGCGCGGGGTATCGAACCCGATATAGGCGCCTGCGATCATGCGCTGCGTGCCGCCGACGAACCACACGTCCTTGGGGCCGGTGGTGGTTCCGGTCTTGCCGAACAGCGGCAATTCGAGATCGCGCAGGATCGTCGCGGTGCCGCGCTGGACCACGCCTTCAAGCATGTGCATCGTCTGGAAGGCGGTGCGCGCATCCATCGCCTGGCGGCCCTTGAGGCCGAGCCGGGGCATCGGCTTGCCGTCCCACTTGGCCATGTTGCACGAGTTGCAATCACGCTCGTCGGCGCGCCAGATCACCTTGCCATGGCGATCCTGGACATAATCGATCACCGTCGGCGTGTTGTAGCGCCCGTGATTGGCGAGCGCTGCATAAGCGGCGACCATGTCGATCACCGTGCTCTCCTCCGATCCGAGCGCGGTCGCCGCATAGGGCTCGGGATCCTCGCTGATACCGAGCGTCTTGATCGTCTTGACGACGTTGTCCATGCCCGCCTGCATACCGATCTGCACGGTCATGATGTTTTGCGATTGCTCAAGGCCATAGCGCATGGGAAACTCGCCCGCGCGCCCGCCGCGAATGCATTTCTCCCCCAGCCGCGCACCCTGATAATAGCAGAAACGCGAATTATCGACCTTGGTCGAGGGGGTCATCCCCTGGTCGAGCCCGGTGGCGTAGATGAACGGCTTGATTGTCGAGCCTGGCTGGCGCAGCGCCTGCGTCGCGCGGTTGAAATCGGACAGGCGATCATCGAATCCGCCCTGCATTGCGAGGATCCGGCCGTATTGCGCATCCTGCACGATGATCCCGCCCGAGGCCCCCGGCACCACCGCGAGCCGCCAGGCATTGCCCGAAGGCTTGACCGTGACGACCGCGCCCGGCTCCATCGCATCGGGCGGGCCCAGCAATTGCGCTTCCTCGCCATCAGCAAACCCGATGCGCGCACTGTCTCCATCGTTGGAGAGCACGGCGGCGACACGCCAGTCCTTATAGTCGATGCTGATATAGGAGCTGGCGAGCTGGCCCTGCCAATTGCCCTCCTCCAGATCGATCGTCGCGATCGGGCCGGCCCAGCCGCGCGAGCCGTGATAGCGCAGCAGGCCCGCACGCAGCGCCTCGCGCGCTGCGGCCTGCATCTCGGGGTCGAGCGAGGTGCGCACCCACAGGCCGCCCGCATATACGCTGTTCGCCCCATCCTCCGCCGTCTCGCCAAACCGCTCGATCAGCTGGCGGCGCACCTCCTCGATGAAATAGCCCGCATCCGCGCTCGTCTGGCTGCGCTGGCGCACAAGACCCAGAGGCCGCGCCGCCGCGGCCGCACGCTCGTCCGCGGTGATGAAGCCATTGTCCTCCATCTGCGCGAGCACGAAGGCGCGCCGCTCGAGCGCGGCCTGCTCCTGCCCGGCGCGGCCATAACGCTCGGGCGCCTTGGGCAGGATCGCGAGAAAAGCCATCTCGTGCAGCTCGAGATCGCCCACATCCTTGTCGAAATAGGCTCGCGCGGCCGCCTGCACCCCGTAGGAGCGCCGCCCGAGCGGGATCTCGTTGAGATAAAGCTCGAGGATCTCGCGTTTGCTGAGCACGCCCTCGATGCGGCTCGCAAGGATCATCTCCTTCAATTTGCGCGTGACCGAATATTCATCGCCCAGCAGCAGGATCTTGGCGAGCTGCTGGGTGATGGTCGACCCGCCGACCGCGCGCTCGCCCGAGCCGAACTTGGTCGCATAATCGAACACCGCATTGGCCGTGCCGGTCAGATCGACGCCGCCATGGCTGTAGAAGGTCTTGTCCTCGGCCGAGATATACGCCTGCTTGAGCCGCTCGGGAAAATCGGCGTATTGCAGCTGCACGCGCCGTTCGCGCGCATAGGAGTGAACGATCTCGCCCTCGCTCCCGCGCACCACGGTGGGCAGCGGGGTCTCATATTCGAGCAGGCTGCCGGCATCGGGCAAATCGCTCGCCAGCCACACGAACACCGCGATCCACAGCGCAAGGAACAGCGCCGCACCCGCGACCAGCAGCTTGTAGAGCAGGCTGTGCTGCCACTTATCGCGCAGCCAGCCCCCGAACAGCGAAAGATCGCGTGCGATGCGGTAGCGGATATAGGCGAGGAGGGGGAGCTCGGCGGTGTCTGTCATGATCGATGGGCGGCAATTACAGCACCGCCCGCCGGGGGGCCAGTGCTTTTATGTTCCGCTCTGGCGCAAGACGCTCACCGCGCGCCCGCAAGGCTCGCCCCGCGCCCGCTCGTCGAGCCGATCCGGGCAGTGTCGAGCGCCTCGACATCGCTGCGCCTTGCGAGATAGACGCGGATCGCGCGCGCCAGCACGTCGGCATAGGCCGCGCGGCCTTCCTCGGTGGTGAGCTTGGCGCGGTCCTCGCGGCTGGTGACAAAACCGCTCTCGAACAGCACGGCAGGCACATCGGGCGCGCGCAGCACCGCGAGCGCCGCGCTGCGCCGGGCGGAAGGGTGGAAGGCGATCCGCCCCTCCCCCTCGCGCACGATAAGCTCGGCGAACTCGCTCGACTGATCCTGCGTGCGCCCCTGGCTAAGCTCGACCAGCACCTGGTTGACGATGTCGCTCGTGTCCTCGACCACCACGCCGTTGAGGCGATCGGCGCTGTTCTCGCGCGCGGCGAAGCGCGCAGCGGCCTCGCTCGAGGCCTCGTTTGAAAGCGTGTAGACGCTGGCGCCCGAGACGTCGCTCGATTGCCCGGCGGAATCGGCGTGGATCGAGATGAACAGGTCGGCCTCCAGCCGGCGCGCGATCTCCATCCGCTCGACAAGGCTGATGAGCCGATCGTCCTCGCGCGTCATCGCAACCCGGATTCCGCCCGCCTCGAGCAGCAATTTTCTGAGCCCCAGCCCCATCGCCAGCACCAGATCCTTCTCGCGCACGCCCCCGCCGCTCGCGCCCGGATCGCGTCCGCCGTGGCCGGGATCGATCACCACCAGTGGCAGCGCGGGGTCAGCCGATCCCGCCACCGATGGAAGCACCAGGGGCGCGGGCGCCTGCGCCAGATCGAGCCGCACGACATAGTCCCGCCCGAGCACGGGCACCGGAATGCGTGCGCCCAGCGCCTGCGCGGCCCCGAGGAGGAGCGCCGGCACGGCAAGAACAAGCAGCAGGAGCGCGCGAAAGCTCATGATCGGTGGATGTTTGAACCTGCCCTGCCCCATGCGCAATAGAGTTGCCCATGACAACCCACGATGCTAGTTGGTCAATACTGGCACTGGTGTTGTCACGTAAAACCAGCCGCAGGGCCCTGCCTTAAGGATGTGTTCGTGAATAGCGCCTTATGCCATCCACAAGCTGGCGGCATGCGCCGCACCCGGCTTATTGAACAGGTTGATGCAGTGACGCGACGCTTTTCCTCGCCCATACATGGCCCGCAGCGCTTCGAACGCGCGGCCGGCCAGGCGAGAGCAGGGTCCAAGACGGCAACAGCGCCGTGCGTGAGCGCCACAGCAGACACGATCCTCGCGCCTTATCCCCCACAGGGTCGCAGCGCGAACCCCACCATCACCGTTATCGGCAAGCCCGGACAGCCCGGCCTTGCCCTACACCTACTATCGCGCCCGCACCGCTCGCACAGAGCCGGTGCGACAGGCGCTCGGAGACACATAAATGGCAACGCGCATGCTTATCGATGCGCGCCACTCGGAAGAAACCCGGGTGGCGGTTCTCAAGGGCAACCGGATTGAGGAATTCGACTTTGAATCGGCTGAACACAAGCAGATCAAAGGCAATATCTATCTAGCAAAGGTCACCAGGGTCGAACCCTCGCTGCAGGCGGCGTTCGTCGATTTCGGCGGCAACCGCCACGGATTTCTCGCCTTCAGCGAGATTCACCCCGATTACTACCAGATACCGCAATCGGATCGCGAGGCGCTGCTCGCCGAGGAGGCCGCCGCGGCCGCCGAGGAAGCGCGCCTGCGCGACGAAGAGGAGGACGCTGGCGTTTCTCCGGGCGACGAATACGACGCCGACGACGAAAGCGCCGAGAGCCTCGCCGAGGATCTCGCCGAAGACGGGCTCGAGGAGATCGACACCTCCCGGCGCGAGCGTGTCTCGACGATCGAGGACGGCGCATCCGACGACGATGACGACGACGAGGATGACGACGACCAGGATGACGACGATGGCGAACGCGCCGACGGCGATGAAGACGACGGCGGCGATGAAAGCGGCGATGAAAGCGGCGAGGGCAACAATTCGCGCTCGGCACGTGGTCGCGGACGGTCGCGTCGGCGCCAGGGCGGGGGTCGCAGGGACAAGGGCGGCAAGCCTGGCCGTTCGCGAGCAAAGGAAGTCGATGAAGTCCGCGCCAAGCGGCTCGCGCTGCGCCGCCGTTACAAGATCCAGGACGTCATCCAGCGCCGCCAGGTGCTGCTCGTCCAGGTCGTCAAGGAGGAGCGCGGCAACAAGGGCGCGGCGCTCACCACCTATCTGAGCCTTGCCGGTCGCTACACCGTGCTGATGCCCAATTCGTCGCATGGCGGCGGGATCAGCCGCAAGATCAGCTCGTCAAGCGATCGCAAGCGGTTGAAGCAGGTTGTCTCCGATCTCTCGCTGCCCAAATCGATGGGGCTGATCGTGCGCACCGCCGGCCTTTCGCGCACCAAGACCGAGATCAAGCGCGATTTCGATTATCTCGCGCGGCTGTGGGACGAGATCCGCCAGACGACGCTCCGCTCGACCGCGCCCAGCCTCATCCATTCCGACAGCGACCTCATCAAGCGCGCCATCCGCGACATCTACAATCGCGAGATCGAGGAGGTCGTGGTCGAGGGCGAGGAAGGCTACAAGAGCGCCAAGGCCTTCATGAAGATGCTGATGCCCAGCCATGCGCGGCGGGTGAAGGCCTATTCGGACCCCGTCCCGCTGTTCCAGCGCTATGGCGCTGAAGACCAGCTGCGCGCGATGTATGATCCGATGGTGCAGCTCAAATCGGGTGGCTATCTCATCATCAACCCGACCGAGGCGCTCGTCTCGATCGACATCAACTCCGGCCGCTCCACCAAGGAGCACGGGATCGAGCAGACCGCGCTCCACACCAATCTCGAGGCGGCCAAGGAAATCGCGCGCCAGCTGCGCCTGCGCGACATGGCGGGCTTGGTCGTCATCGACTTCATCGACATGGAATACAATTCCAACACCCGCAAGGTCGAGAAGGCGATGAAGGAGGCCCTCAAGACCGACCGCGCGCGCATCCAGGTCGGGCGGATCAGCTCGTTCGGCCTCATGGAAATGAGCCGCCAGCGCCTGCGCACCGGCGTGCTCGAAGCGACCACGCGGGCCTGCCCGCATTGCGACGGCACCGGCCTTGTGCGCACCGCTTCTTCCGCTGGCCTTTCGGCGCTGCGCCTGATCGAGGACGAGGCGGCCAAGGGCAAGGGCACGGTCATCAAGCTCGCCGCGAGCACCGAGGCGGCGATCTATCTCCTCAACGAAAAGCGCGACGATCTCGTCGAACTCGAGCAGCGCTACGGCGTCCATGTCGAGGTCGTGCCCGAGGGCGAGAACGAGGGCGCCAAGATGAGCGTCTCGAGCCACGGTCCCCGCCCTGCCCAGGCTCCCCGGTTCGATCCGATTGTCGACGACGACGAGGACGAATTCGAGGATGACACGGCCGAGGACGACACCGAGGACGAAGACGATCAAGGCGACGATCAGGGCGACGAGCAGGGCAGTTACGATCGCGATGGCGACGACGACAACGGCCGCAAGAAGCGTCGCCGCCGCCGCCGCGGGGGGCGCGGTCGCAGCAAGAAGCGCTTCGAGGACGGCGACGAAGCCTCGTCGACCTCCGAAGACGAGAGCGACGAGGATTCCGAAAATGTCGGCGAGAACGACAATGAGGAACGCGGCGACGACCAAAGTGACGAACGGGGCGAAGAGGCGGGCGAGGACCGGCCCAAGCGCCGTCGCCGCCGGGGTGGCCGAGGCCGCAAGCGGCGCTCGGGCGAGGACGAGAACGAGAACGGCGTCGAGCGCGAGGCTGCCGAGACATCGGAGGATGGCCCCGAGGAAATCCCGGGCGAGGAGCCGGTAGAGAAGCCGGAGGAACGGCCCGAGGAGACCCCTGCGCACGAACCGCAGGAAAGCCCGCCCGAGACCCCGGTCGAGGAGCCGATGGAGGAGCCCGCCGAAGTTCCGCCCGGCGAGGTGCAGGAAAAGCCGCAGGACGATCCCAAGCCCAAGCCCAAGCGCGCCCCGCGCAGCCGCAAGAAGGCAGCGGATGTGCCTTCGGATCAAGCCCCTGCCGCAGCCGAAACCGCGCCCGAGGCGGCCGAGGAAAAGCCCAAGCGCAAGCGCGCGCCCCGCAAGAAGAAGGTCGAGGAGGAAGCCCCTCCCGCCGCCAGCGAGGAAGCGCTCACCCCGCCGGACGAAGCCACCGAACTGGCCGAGCAGGTCAAGGAGGATGCGCTCGTGGTCGCAGGGCCCGAGGATGCTCCCGAAAGCGCCGAGGCGATGGCCGAGGAAGCCGCGCCCGAGGAAAAGCAGGCCGCCCCTGCCGATGGCAAGGAGTCCAGCGAGGCTGACGGCGCGCCCCGCAAGCGCGGCTGGTGGCAGCGCACCTTTGGCGAGTGAATGATGCTGCGGAGCGGGGCGGGTACACCGGTCCGCTCCGCAGTGTCCGTTCGCCATAAGCGTGAACTTTCGCGCCCCTCACGTATTGAGAGGGCATGACCTGTAACCAAGCCCCACCTGCTGGTTCGTCCAATTCCTCCCAACTCAACCGCGCCATCAATCCATGGGTGCTGATGCTTTATGGCCTCGGCACGGTCGTGGGCGCCGGCATTTATGTGGTGATCGGCGAGATCATCGGGATCGCGGGGGCGCTTACCCCGGTCGCATTCCTGCTTGCCGCCCTCGCCGCCGGCTTCACCGCGCTCTCCTATGCCGAGCTGTGCACCCGCGTGCCCGAGAGCGGGGGCAGCGCCTCCTTCGTCGCGGCGGGCTTCGGATCGCGCCTGCTCACCGGGCTTGCCGGATGGGGCATCGTCGCCACCGGGATCGTCTCGGCGGCAACCATCGTCACCGGTTTCGTGGGCTATTCCGAAGTCTTCGTCGACATCTCGAAATGGTGGGCGGTCCCGATCCTGACCGCAGTGTTGACCGGCTTCGCGGTCGCTGGCATCCAGCAATCCTCCTGGTTCATGGCGCTCACCACCATCGCCGGGGTGCTCGGCCTTGCGCTCGTGGTGGCCTATGGGGCAAACGATCTCGGCAATTATCCCGCGCAGTTCGCCGCGGCCTGGCAGGATCCCGGCAACTCGCTCGCCTCTGCGATCATCCCGGCCGGTTTCCTCGCCTTCTACGCCTATATCGGCTTTGAGGATCTCGTGACGCTCTCGGAGGAGGCCGAGGATCAGGAAACCGCCATGCCGCGCGCGATCTGGTTCACCCTCCTCGCCTCGCTCGCGCTCTACCTCGTCGTCTCGGCGACCGCGGTGAGCGTTTTCTCGGCAAACGAGCTTGCCCGAAGCTCCGCACCGCTGGTCGATCTCGTGCGCGCCAAGGGGGGAAGCGGCCATCTTCTCGGCGCGGTCAGCCTCGCCATGATCGTCAACGGCGCGATGGCGCAGATCGTGATGGTGCCGCGCGTGGTGCACGATCTGGGAAGCCGGCGCAGGGCCGCGCCCGGCTGGCTCGCCAAGGTCAATCGTTCGACGGGCACTCCGATACTCGCGACCGTGCTCGCCGGCATCATCGTCACCGCGCTCGCGCTGTTCTTTCCGACCGAGCGGCTCGCGAGCTGGACGAGTTTCATCATCCTCATGGTGTTCGCGGGGGCGAACCTAGCGCTCATCCGGCTGAAGCTGCGCCAGGAAGGCGATCGGCCCGCCTACAGCGTGCCGCTGCTCGTGCCGATCGCGGGCGCGGTGATTTCGCTCGGGCTGATTGCGGGCGAGATTACGCTGTAAAGCGCGTGGCTGCGCGCAGGTATCGCGGCGATGCGGCCGGAGCGGAGCGTGATAAACGAACTTTAAGGTTGCCCCCAGCCGCGATCCCGATTAGCTGCAATCCTCCTACAGGGAGGGAAATATCATGAGCCAACTGCGTCCTCGTAACACGTCTTTGCGCACTAGAATTGCAGGTTTCATGCTGGTTGCTGCCAGCGCGACGGTGGTTCTCACACCCGTCGTCGCATCCGCGAAGGATCGCAGGCCGATCATCGTGCGCAAGGATTCGAACGTGCGCGACCAGCAGGCGAACCGCGGCATCGAAGAGCGTTACACCGAGCCCTGCAAGGAAGAGGCGAGCATCGTGACCACCTTGCTCGATCTGGTGCGCAAACCCCTCAGAAGCCGCAACAGCCGGCGACCGAGCTGACCGGCGCGCGACCTGGCGGGCGCGCAGGGCGAGGCCAAGGCAAACGGTCTGCGGATCGCTAGGCCGGCACTTGCTCGCCCGCAAAGTCGAACACCTTGCCGCTGTCGTCAGGCTCGGCCCGCGCCATCACGCCGAGCAGGTTGGCCGCCGCCTCTTGCGGAGGGGTGAGCTGGCCTTCGGGCAGGTTCGACTGGAACGGCGCGGAGAGCGCGCTGTCGACCGTGCCCGGATGCAGGCCGAGCACCACGCCCTGCTTGTGTGTGCGGCCCATCTCGAGCGCGAAGTTCTTCAGCAGCATGTTGAGCGCCGCCTTCGAAGCGCGATAGGAGTGCCAGCCGCCAAGGCCGTTGTCCGAGATCGAGCCGACCCGCGCCGAGAGCGCGGCGAAGACGAAGGGGCGCTCGCGCTTCATGAGCGGGAGCATGTGCTTGGCGACGAGCGCCGGGCCGATCGTGTTGAGCGCGAAAACCTCAGCCATCGCCTCTCCCGAGAGCCGCTTGAGCGTGCGCTCGGGGCCGGTCCCGTCGGGCAGCGTCAACACGCCGCTCGCGACGATCACCCACTCGGGCGGATCGCTCTTCATCGCCGCTGCGGCCGCCGCGATGCTGTCCTCGTCGGCAAGGTCGAAGGCGAAGGGGCGAAAAGCCGGGCCGACCGGCTCGAGGCCGGCGCGCGAGCCCGCGTGGATCACCTCGCAGCTCGCTTGCGCCAGCGCATGGCATAAAGCGCGCCCGATCCCGCCCGTGCTGCCGAACACCGCCGCGCTGCGGGGCGCGGCCTCAGGCCATTTTCCTACTTGCTGCATGAGCGTTAGAGCGGATCAACCATGTTGAAGTTCCCGCCTTTTCCCGCTGCATCGACAGCCCTCGCGCGGCGCGATCGGGCGTGCTGGGCAAAGGGCGAGTTTTTTGCGCCTGGACAGTGTAACAGGCGGTTCAACCGTTCTGCACCAGCGACGAACCGAGCCATGCAGAGCGGGCTTGCTGCGCGGGCAACGCGCGTGCCAAAGCTCGCAACACCGCCGCGCTTGCCTCGTGCGGGTGATGCGCTAGATAACAGGACAAACAGGGATCACTGGGACCGATATCATGGCGACATTCACGCTTCCGAAGAACTCGAAGATCAGCAAGACCGGCCAGGTGCACAAGGCGCAAGGCGCCAAGCGCGTCAAGAGCTTCAAGGTCTATCGCTACGATCCGGACTCGGGCAAAAACCCGCGCTACGACCGCTTCGAGATCGACCTCGACGAGTGTGGCCCAATGGTGCTTGATGCCTTGTTCAAGATCAAGAACGAGATCGACCCGACGCTGACCTTCCGCCGCTCGTGCCGCGAGGGGATCTGCGGATCGTGCTCGATGAACATGAACGGCAAGAACGGCCTCGCCTGCACCACCGCGATCGAGGATCTGAAGGGCGAGATCCGCATCACCCCGCTGCCGCATATGGAGGTGATCAAGGATCTCGTGCCCGACTTCACCCACTTCTACGCGCAATACGCCTCGATCCGGCCGTGGCTGCAGACCGTCACGCCCGAGCCTTCGGGCAAGGAGCGGCTGCAGAGCCCCGAGCAGCGCGAGCAGCTGGACGGCCTCTACGAGTGCATCTTGTGCGCCTGCTGTTCGGCCTCGTGCCCGAGCTACTGGTGGAACTCGGACAAGTTCCTTGGCCCTGCCATCCTGCTTCAGGCCTATCGCTGGCTCGCGGACAGCCGCGACGAGATGACCGGCGAACGGCTCGATGCGCTGGAGGACCCGTTCCGGCTCTATCGCTGCCACACCATCATGAACTGCTCGAATGTGTGCCCCAAGGGCCTCAGCCCCGCCAAGGCCATCGCCGAGACCAAGAAGATGATGGCCGAACGCGCGATGTAAGCGCGCAGGCCGCGCACGGCGGGGCTTTCCTACTGCGGCGCGGCTGTGGCATGAGGGGTCAAGGCGCAAGGGCCGGGCGTAGGGCTTGCCTTGCGCCGTGTTCGCCCTATCGCCCTCGTCCATGATCAACCCGCCGAATCCCTCCTCTGACCCGGCCCAGCCGCCCCCGTTCGAATACCGCGCGCTCGACCCTGCCGAGACCGGGGGAGAGGAAGGCTGGTATAGCTGGAACCTCGTTGACCGCACGCGCTACAACACCGCCGTGCTCGGCGATCTCCACGTCCGGCGTGAGGAGAGCCCGCTCGGCCCGCGCTGCCGCCTGCGCATGTTCCCCGAGCGGCGTCACACCAATCTGGGCGACAACATCCACGGCGCCGCCACGCTCGGCCTCATCGACATCGCGCTGTTCGCGACGATGCATGTGGTCGGCCAGGGCGCGGCAGGCCCATCGGTGACGGTGGAGCTCTCGACCCAGTTCGTGGGCGCGGGCGATCCCTCGCGCCCGCTCGACGCGGTCACCGAGATCGTCGCGGAGACGGGACGGATGCTGTTCGTGCGCGGGCAATGCGTGCAAGGCGATGGGGAACGCGGCGAGCGGATCGTCGCGAGCTATTCGGGGATCGTGCGCAAGCTCTCGGCGCGCAGCCGGGACCATGCCTTCGCGGGGGCAAGCGAATGAAAAGCCTGCTTGCCCGCTACGAGCAGCTCATCGCCAATGGCCAGCTGCGCCCCGACCGCGACCAGCGCCAGGCCGCCGAGCGGCTCGACCGGCTCAAGAAGGAGCTCGAGGAGCACCGCCCCGGCGGGCTGATCGCGCAGTTCTTCGGCAAGGGTCCGGGCCGCGCGCGCGGGGTCTACATGTGGGGCGGCGTGGGGCGCGGCAAGTCGATGCTGATGGACCTGTTTCACGAGGGCCTCGCCATCCCCGAGAAGCGCCGGGTCCACTTCCACGCCTTTATGCAGGAGGTCCATGCCGCGATGCGCGCCGCGCGCAAGGATCATCCGGGCGATCCGATCCCGGTCGTCGCCGAGCGGCTCTCGCAAGAGGTGCGCTGCCTCGCCTTCGATGAGATGGTGGTGACCAATTCGGCCGATGCGATGATCATGAGCCGGCTGTTCACCCAGCTCATCTGCGAGCGCAAGGTGACGGTGATCACCACCTCGAACCGGCCGCCGCGCGACCTTTACAAGGACGGGCTCAACCGCGAGCACTTCCTCCCCTTCATCGACCTGATCGAGGCCGAGCTCGACGTGCTCAGCCTCAACGGCCCGACCGACTACCGGCTCGACCGGATCGGCGGGCTCGCCACATGGCACACACCGCTCGGGCAAGCCGCGACCGACGAGGTGCGCGAGGCGTTCTTCCGGCTGACCGACTTCGACCCAGAGGACGCCGAGCACGTGCCCTCCGGCGAGCTCGCCGTGGGGGAGAACCGCACGCTGCACGTGCCCAAGAGCCTCAAGGGTGTGGGCGTCTTCAGCTTCAAGCGGCTGTGCGCAGAGGCGCGCGGCGCAGCGGACTACCTCGCAATCGCGCGCGCCTTCCACACTGTCATCATCGTCGGCATCCCGCGCATGGGCCCTGAAAAGCGCAACGAGGCGGCGCGCTTCGTGACGCTGATCGACGCGCTCTACGAGCACCGCGTCAAGCTGTTCGCCACCGCGCAAACCGTGCCCGATGCGCTCTACGAGGCGGGCGACGGCGCGTTCGAGTTCGAGCGCACGATTAGCCGCCTGAACGAGATGCAGAGCGATGCCTACATGGCGCTGGGCCACGGCTCGCTGGGCGAGGCGGCGGCGTCTTGAGGCTTCAGGCGGCTGCCGCCGAACGCTCGACCACCCGGCCCTGCGCCGCGACGAGGCGGCTCATCACCTTGAGATCCTGCTCGCCCAGCTGCAGCGCCGCATCCGCCCACAGCTCTGTGATCCGGTTGAGCTCGGCAAGTTCGAGCGCCCACACAGCCTTGGTCGCCCGCCGTGCGCCGACGAGCCCCGCATGGCGCCGCTCGGACCGCTTGATGAATTCGCGCACCGCATTGACCCCGTCGCCGGGCTCCGCCAGCGCATCGACGAGGCCGAGTTCGTGCAGCTCCTCGGCGGTGTACGTCTTGTTGGAGAGGATCAGCCGGTCCGCCATCGCGCTGCCGAGCTTGCGGGCGAGCAGCGCGTGCGCGCCCATGCCGGGAAAGAGCCCGAACATGATCTCGGGCAGGCCGAACACCGCCTGCCGCTCGGCGATGATGACATCGAACGAGAGCAGCGCCTCGAACCCGCCGCCGAGCGCTGCGCCCTGGACGAGGCCGATGGTTAGCATGTCGAGGCCGAGCGTTTCGATGTTGCGGTGGAGGATCGCGCAGCAGCGGTGGCCGTAGCGGATCAGCGCATCGCGATCGCGCGTGCGGATGAGCTGCTGAAACAGCTCGAGATCGCCGCCATAGCAGAACACCTGGGGCGCGCGGCTGCCGAGCACGAGATAGCGCAGCGGCACCCTCCCCTCCTCGAGGCTCCCGCCGAACCCCTCTCCGATGAGCTTCTGCCAGCGCTCGAAATCGTGGAGCATGGCGGGGGTGAAGCTCGGCCGGCCGGCGGGGCGCATGAAGGTCCACAAGCTTGCGTGGCGCTCCTCATAGAGCACGTCGAGCTCGGCGAGTTCGTAAAGCGCTTCGGGGATCGCGGCGTGCAGCGCGCTCTCGTGGCGGAGATCGCCGGCATCGGCTGGCAGGAGGGCATTCGTAGCGCTTGGCTTCATCTCGCCGAACTCCCCTGTTCAACCCGTCCGATGCGCGCCCCGCCCTGCAGCGTGGTATCCGACGCGACCCTCGGATCAATGAGAGGGTGGCTCGCGCCGCAATGCTTGGCAATGGCGGTCCAGGGGTTATCCGACGAAACGAATCCCAAACGCGCTCAGCCGAGTCGGCCTGTCATTTCGCAGCGACGCCTGGTCAGGCCTCGATGCGCAGGTGCGCAAGCGAGCGCTCCAGCATGATCAACTGCCACAGCAATCGCGAATGATCCGCTCGCCCCGCGACATGATCGTTCGCAAGACGGGCCAGCGCGCGCCGATCGAACCACCCCGCATCAGCGATGACCGAGCGCGAGGCGATCGCGCGCGCCTCTTCGGCAAGCGGGCCGCGCAGCCACGCGGCGATGGGCGTGACGAAGCCCTGCTTGGGCCGGTAGAGGATGTCGTGCGGGAGGTGGCCTTCCATCGTCCGCTTGAGGATCGCCTTGCCGGTGCTCCCTTGCACGCGCAGGCGATCGGGCAGGCGCGCGGCGAACTCGACCAGGCGGTGATCGAGCAGCGGCTCGCGCGCCTCGAGGCTGACAGCCATGCTGGTGCGATCGACCTTGGTGAGGATGTCGCCCGGCAGCCAGAAGGTGAGATCGGCATATTGCGCAGCGTCGAGCCCGGTCTGCGCGGGCGCGCCGCGCATCAGAGCGATCACCTCGTCCTCCGCCCTTGCGCCGCCGAGCGCGCGAGCAAAGCTCTCGGCGTAGAACCGCGTGCGGATCTCGTGCGGGGTGACGGCGAGCGCGCGGGCATAGCCCTCCTCGCCAGTGGCGGCGAGCGCGAGCAGCGTTGTCCTGGCCCGCAGCGGGCGCGGCGCCCAGTCGGCCTTGGGCCACAGCCGCCCGAGCGTGCCCAATACTGGCCCGCGCAAGGCCGCGGGGATGCGGCCGCGCACTCGCTCCTCGTGATGATGGAAGACTTGCCGGCGATAGCCCGCGAAAGCCTCGTCCGCCCCGTCGCCCGAAAGCGCCACAGTCACGTGCTGGCGCGCCAGCTCGCACACCCGGTAGGTCGGCAGCGCCGAGGCATCGGCGAAAGGCTCGTCGAACATGGCGGCAAGGCGGTCGACTGCGGCAAAGTCGTCTGCGGCGACGATGCGCTCGTGGTGATCGGTGCGGTATCGCTCGGCCACGCGCCGGGCATAGCCGGTCTCGTCGAGCGCGGCCTCGTCGAATCCGATCGAACAGGTGGTGACGGGCGCCGCGCTTGCCTCGCTCATCAGCGCGACGACGCTCGAGCTGTCGACACCGCCCGAGAGGAACGCGCCGAGCGGCACATCGGCCACCATGCGCGAGCGCACCGCGCGGGCGAGGCGCTCGGCGAGTTCCTCCTCGAGCTGCGTGTCGCTTGCCGCGCTCCGCTCGGCGAAGCTGATGTCCCACCACCGGCGCGGCTGCGGCAACGGGCGGCCCGCCTCGGCGAGCATGAAGTGCCCCGCGGCCAGCTTGCTCACGCCCGCGAGAATCGCGTGGCTGTCGGGCACATAGCCCCAGGCGAGATAGGCATCGAGCGCGGCGGGGTTGAGCCGCCGCGGGATGCCCTCGAGCGCGAGCAGCCCCTTGAGCTCGGAGGCGAAAGCGAGGCTGCCATCGGCGAGCTCGGCGAGAAACAACGGCTTCACCCCGAAGCGGTCACGCGCGAGGAACAGCATGCGCCGCTCGTGATCGTAGAGCGCGAAGGCGAACATGCCGTCGAGCCGCGCGAGGCAATCGATCCCCCAGCGCTGCCAGGCGGCGAGGATGACCTCGGTGTCGCCATCGGTAACAAAGCGCGCGCCCCCGGCGGCGAGTTCGGCGCGCAGCTCGCGGAAATTGTAGATCTCGCCATTGAAGACGATCGTCGCGCGGCCGTCAGGCGTGTGCATGGGCTGAGGCGAGCCGGCGAGGTCGATGATCGAGAGCCGTCGGTGGCCGAGCGCGACGCTGTGGCCCTCGCCCGCCTTCGTCCAGACGCCCGCTCCATCTGGCCCGCGATGCGCCATCGCATCGCGCATCGCTTCAACCCGCGCGGCCTCGATCGGCTGCTCGCTCGCGGCGCGAAAGATCCCGGCGATGCCGCACATGGATGGGCGGCCCCGTTACAGCGTCGCCGCGAGCGCAGCGAGGAGACTGAGCGCCGCTATACCGGCGAGGACCGCTCGCAGGCTGGTCCCAGTGCCCTCATGACGGCTGATGAGAGCGCTCCTGCCGACCCATTCGGCGCTAGGCCCGTATTCCTCAGGCTCGCTCTCGAAGAAGCGCCAGGCACCCGCCAGCACCACGATCACCACGATCGCGAAGAAGATCCAGCCGTAGAAGATATGATCGAACCCCGCCGCGAACTCGACGCCGGCGAATTGCGCGATGTAGATCGTCCCCCAGGCGCGCACGCCATTGGCGAGGACAGGCACGATGATCGAGGCGGCCATGAACAGCGCACGCCGGTTCCAGCTGCGAAAGCGGGTGAAGCACACGATCGCGGCGAGCGTCACCATGGCGATGAGGAACTTAACGCCCGAGCATTCCTCGGCAACGATGAACAGGCCTGCGGGCGTGTCGATGTAGATGCCCTCGATCGTCGCCGGGATCCCGCTCCACAGCGTCAGTGCGATCGCCATGTCGGCGGTGATCGCCTGAAGGAACGGGATGATCTCGTCGCCGAACGGCACGAGGAAGGCACCGAGCGCGATCGGCAGCGCGAGTAAGGCGCAAACCCTGAGGCCGAGCATCGCGACCACCGCCCCCTGCACCGCCCCCACCGCGCCCGCATGAGCGACGAGGTTGATATCGGTGATCCGCCCGGTGAGCCACAGCGCGAGGCCCGCGGCAACGAGCCCGAGGCCGGGCCCGAAGGCGCGCGGGCTCATCCGCGCAAGCGCCTCGGCCTTGAGCCAGACGAGCCACGCGATGATCGGCGGCAAGAGGAGAATGTGGTTGTAGGTATCAATGTTCCACCACTGGTGCAGCATCTCGCCCCATTCGCGCCAGCACACGAGCACGAGCGCGGTGAGCCCGAGCGTGAGCATGGCAAGCGGTCTGCGCCATTGGGCGGGGAGCACTCTGGCGAGGCGGGGCTCTGGCGATGCGGCAACGGACGAGGTGGTCTCAGGCGGCATTGCGGGCCTCGCTCGAAGTGGGGAAGTCGAGCAGCCGAGCAAGCGGAGCAAGGCAGGCCTCCCACGCGTGGTGCGCAAGGACGAACCGGCGCGCTTCCTCGCCAAGCGACCGCGCCGCTGCCGCATTCTCCAGGATAGGGCGCACCCGCTCGAGCATGGCGTCGGGCTCTGCCGGGGCGACCAGCCAGTGAGCACCGTCCCGAGCATCGATCCCGGTCGCGGCTTCGGTTGTGAGGAGAACAGGGCACGCCATCGCCATCGCCTCGAGCACCTTGTTCTGCACCCCGCGCGCGATCATCAACGGCGCGACGACGCAGTGTGAGCCTGCGAGGAAGGGCCTCACGTCGGGCACTTCGCCCCACACCTTCACGCCGGGAGCGGACCCGCGGGCGATAAGCCCAGCGCGAGCACTGCGACCGACGATATGGAGCTGCGCTGCGGGAAAGGCCGCGCGCACGGCGGGGAGAAAGCGGTCGATCGCGAACAGTGCGGCCTGCTCGTTGGGGCGATAATCCATCTGCCCCGTGAAGACGAAATGCGGCCCCGGCTGAGCGGCGAGCGCCTCGTGCGGCGCGACCAGCGCGGGATCGAAGCAATGCGCGTCGATCCCATTGCCGACGACCTCGATCCGCGCGTTCGCCGAACCTGCCAGGCGAGCCTCGAACAGCTCCGCCTCGGCCCGGCTGATGAGTAACGTAGCATCTGCCCGCGCGGTGAGCCGGGCCTCTTCGGCCGCCAGCAGCCGCGCCTCGCGCCGGTTGAGCCAGACCCGCTCGCCGGCGGCGGCGTAAGCCTCAAACTTGGCGCTATCGACATCGCACAGGTCGACAATGACGCGACCGGCGAAATCGGAGGGGACATATTGCCCCATCTGGCCCGAAAAGACGACGATCGCCGCGATCGGTCGCTCGGCGAGGGTCTGGCGGACCCATTGCGCGAGCCCTGCATGATGAAACGCGGTGAGGCTCACCGGCTTGCCCGCCAGCACCGCCTCGGCCCCGGCGAGGGCCAGCGGCTTCGCGCGGCGCGGAGCGTGGTGGCTCGCCGCGACCGCAGCAAGCTCGCGCAGGGCGGCGCGATCAGCCTCGTTCTCGGTGAAGCAGCCGACATGAACCCGCGCCCGGCCTGCAAGGAAGCGCAGCAGGTGATGCGCACGGATCTTGTCGCCACGATCGGGCGGGAACGGCACTCGGTGGGCGAGGAACAGGACTTCGCTCATGGCTCAGGCAAGCCCCCGCGCGATCCACGGACCGAGCGCGTTGGCGATTGGCAGCGGCAGCTTCTTCCACAGCTCGATCTTGCGCGAATAGGCCGCGCTCGTGGGATCGACATCGCGCCCCGCTGTGCCGGGAGGGCTCCACTGGCCATAAACCAGCGGGACAGGCAAAAAGCCCCAGTTCTTCTTGAAGTGATAGGGCCCGCTCCCGGTCTTCGAGCGCCCGAAATCGAATTTCTCCATCCCCCGCCGCCGGGCGTGGAGCATGAGCTCGTAATACATGAGCTCGTTCGCCCGCTCGGCGCGCGCTTCATGGGTGCCGCCGCCCCAATAGGGGAGCACCGCGCCTGCATGGTAGAACGAAAGGACGCTCGCGATCGGCGCGTCCGCCTTGAAGACCGTGAGGATGTCGCTCGCCTCTGGAAAGGCCTCTAGCATCGCGCGAAACAGGCTCGCCGGGAAAACGGGCGTTCCCAGATTGCGCACGCTCTCGCTGTAGACCGCATAATGCGCGGCGAGATCCTCGCGCGAGCGGCCGATACGCACTTGAAGATCGTTGGCGAGGCCCTTGCGCACCTCGGCGCGCGCCTTGCGGGGGATGGCAAGAAGCTGCGCCGCGTCATCGCCCGCGAGCGGTGCCTCGAAGCCGCAATGCTTGTCGTCCCACGAGCGCCAGCCCTCGCCCGCCGGGATCAAGCCGCCGCGCAGCTCGAGGCTCGCGCAGCCTTGCGCACAAGCCAGCGTCTCCGCCGCAGCGATGAGCGCTCTTGCCGCCTCGCCCGAGCACGCGCAGACCCCGCCGCCAACCGCGAAACCGCTTGAGACGAGCGCCCGGCCGAACAGGACTGAGCGCACTTCGGTCAGCGGCAGCCAGCCTGTGATCGCTCCCAATTGCTCGGTGACGAGGCCATGCGCCCGCTGGCCGGTGCCGCGCTCAACCGCGCGCAACCAATGCGGCGTGTGGAACAGGCTTGCATCAGCCTCTGCCAGAAACTCCGCAATCCGCGCGATCTCACGTGTCGAGGCAAGATCGGCGGCGCGAACCTGGTGGGTCAAGGCGAGCGGGGCGTTCATCCCGGCGCGGTCGCATCTGCTGCGGGGTCGGGATCAGGAGCGGGCACATGTTGACCCTTCGGCATCGGCAGCTCACTCGCCCGCAACGCCTCGCGCCGGGCGATCTCGTCGATCCGTCCCCAGCTGAATTCGCGCACCAGATCGCCGAGTTTGTCGGCCATCGCGGTGAGGCCGGTATAATGCCGCAGGCGCGAACGCATCGGCGCATGGGCAACGCGCGGCTGATCGGGATCGATTTCCCAAGGGTGAAAATAGAAAATTGCCGGGCGCTTTTCGCGTCGGTTGACCTGACGGATCGCCCAGCGCGAAAAGCCATAGGGCAGCACTCGAAAGAAGCCGCCGCCACCCGCCGCGACCCTGCGTCCGCCCAGGATTGCCGTGGTCACCGGCAGTTCGATGAGATCGTCCCAGGGCAGCGGGCGGAAGGCGAAACGCGGGGCCTCGCGCCAGCCATAATGATCGTGTGCTACGGGAGCCACGCTGGAAGAATACAGATAGCCTTGTGCGGCGAGCTCCTGGTATGCCCAGGGCGTTCGATGGTCGATCGAGAAGCTCGGCGCGCGATAGCCGATGACGCGCTCCCCCGAAGCATCCTCGAGGATCGCGCGGGCGGTGCGGATGTCTTCACCGAAGGTCGCACGATCAAGCGTGAAGACGCGCGCGTGATCGTAGCCGTGACTGGCGATCTCGTGACCTGCCTCGGCAATCCGGCGGATCATCGCCGGGTGCCGCTTCGCGATCCAGCCAAGCGTGAAGAAGGTCGCCTTGACCCCGGCCTCTTCAAACAGATCGAGAATACGAGCGACATTGCCTTCCACTCTCGAGGCAAGGCCAGACCATGCGTCGCGCTCGATCACCTGCTCGAACGCGCCGACCTGGAACCAGTCCTCGACATCGACCGAGAGGCCGTTGGTCATGAGGCGCCTGGGGTCATCCTGCGCCGCGAGATCGAACCTGCGGACCTCGTCCATAGTCAGGCCGCCTCGCGCGATGCATCATCCTCGAGCCACTCTATGAGCATCGCCAGCACATGGCGGAACGAGCGCTCCTGTTCCGCGAGCCGATCCTCAAGTCGCTCGATCGCCTCGGTGAGTTGCTGTTCGGTCAGTTCGCCCGCCTTGAGGCAGCTGATCGCCGCCTCAAGCTCGGCCATGCGCCCATCGCCATCCAGCGGGGCGTCTTCGCCCGCGGCGCGGAGGGCGTAATCGGCCTCGTGATCGGCGATCGTGGCGGGATAAGAGGGCGAAGCGGCTGGCTCACCGGCGCGGGAGACACCGCTTTCCTCACTTCCGCGCGCCTGATCGGCGGCCATTTCCTCGCACACGGCCTCGAGCATGGCGACATCGATCGTGTCGCTCTCCTCGATCGCGCCGAGCAGCAGCAAGCGGTTCATCACCTGGTTGACGCGGCGCGGGATGCCGGCGGTCGCGGCATAAAGCGCGGGCAGCAGGTCGGGCGCGAGCGAGGGAGTGCCGTTCCAGCCGACCTGTTCGAGCCGATGATGGACATAGTGCTCGACCTCGTCGGCGTTGAGCGCTTCGAGGTGGTGCGAGGCGATGATTCGCTGGCGCAGCTGATCGAGATGGGGGTGATGCGCGAGCGTTCGGCGAAATTCGGGCTGACCAAGCAACAGGCTCTGGAGGAGCGGGTGCGAGCCAAGCTGGAAGTTCGAGAGCATCCGCAACTCCTCGAGCGCGGTGAAATCGAGGTTCTGGCACTCATCGACGATGAGCAGACAGCGCCGCCCTTCGCGTGCCTCGTCCTGCAGGAACCGCTCGATTGCGCCCAGTGCGCTCGCCTTGTCGTGCCCCTCGACCGCAAGCCCGAAGGCTTGCGCCACGACATGGATCAGCTCTTCCCCATCAAGCGCGCTGGTGACGACCTGCGCAACGGTGAGCGTTTCGGGATCGACCCGCTCGGTGAGGTGCGCCACAAGTGTCGACTTGCCCGCGCCGACTTCGCCGGTGATGACGATGAAGCCCTCGCCCTGGTTGAGACCATAGCCCAGATAGCTAAGCGCCTTCTTGTGGCTCGCGCTCTCGAAATAGAATCGGGGATCCGGCGTCAGCTGGAAGGGTCGCCCGCTAAAGCCGTAGAATTCTTCATACATCATCGGGGCTCCATGGGTCAGAAATCATAGCGCAGGCCGACCAGCGCGCTGGCGGCGGCGAAGTCCACGTCGGTGAATTCGCTGTCGAAATAATCGAGGCTGAGCGCGGCTCGGGCAGAAAGCTTGCTGGTCAGCAGGCGGCTGTAGGCGGCCGATGCGCCGTAGCCCGTCAGATCTCCGTTATCGGCCCCGCTTTCGAACCAGTTCACATAAGCATTGGCGCCGAAGGTGCCGCTCTGGCCGATCGGCGAATTGACCGAACCGGTGATGTAGTAGCTTTCATCGGCGATCCCGTCGATTTCCTCGAACACCGTGCCCTCGGCGCCGATGAATTCGCGCCGGTCATACCCGGCGGCGATCGCGGCGGTCATCCGGCCGATCTCGCGCTGATAGGCGATCTGGCCCCCGCGGCCGCGGAACGCGGTCGAGCGGATCGAGCCGAGCAGGCCGAGGCCGAGCGCGCCATCGGTCCCGGTGATGAGGCCGGTGAAATCGCCGGTCAACGGGTTGCGGGCAGCGGTAAAGTCGCTCGAGATGCCCGCGAGCGAATTGTTGAGCGCACCGCCAAAGCTGGTGATGCCGTCATAGACATTGACGCTGAGCGCGCTGCGGCGGTCGGGTGCGTAGGTGAAATTTCCATAATAGGTGGTCGAATCGTAGCGCTTGCCAACGGTGGCGGTGAGCGAGGTGCGCGAAGACGGGCGCCATTGCACGCCGACATCCCAGATTAGGCCGTCGACATCGAAGGCCAGGCGGCGCGGCTCGCTCTCATCGGTGATGAAGCGGCCATTCTCGCCGACGATCGGCACCCCGTCCGCATCGCGCAGCGCATCGCGGCTGGAGACCTCGACATCCTCATATCCGATGCCGCCGATGACAGCGAGGCTGTCGCTCAGCGGCACGGTCACATCGGCGCGGAAGAACAGGTCGCGCACGCGCTGGTCGAGGTTGGAGACATCCTCCTGGAAGGCGCCCGCACCAACCCCGATCCCCACCGGCAAGGGATCGCCCGCACGGGTCGCGGCTCGAACCTGCCCTGCATAAATCACGCTCTCGTCGAACGCATCGACCGCATTGCCCTCGGCATTGACGAAGGCGTTGCCCGTCTCGAGCCGGTTGTAGCCAATCTGCGCATTCGCGGTGAGGTCAACATCGCCGGCGCGGGTGGCAAGGCTGGGGCCGGCATAGATACTGTAGATCTGGCTGGTGAGATCCTCGGCGACCAGCGGGTTGCTGGTGACGCCCCCGCCATTGTCGATCCTTGCGCGCGAGGCGAGCGCGCCGGCCTCGAAGGTGAGCGCCTGCGGCACGATCGCGAGCGACCCACGCGCGATCCCGCTGATCGCATCGCTGTCGACCTGGTCGCCATAGCCGATATTGCGTTCGTAGCGCAGCGAGACCGAGAGGCCGCTGTTGCGCCCCTGGATGTTGGTGTCGACGCCCGCCGCGATCTGGGTGAAGGTGAGCACGTCGTCGCCCGGCGTCAGCTCGGCGGTCAGCACCTGGCTGACTTCGATATAGGGCTGGACGAAGGTCGTTGCGCCCGGATCTTCGATCGCCGGCTGAGCGCCGGCCCGCTGCGCGAGCGCAGGAGCGGCGGCGGCGGCCGCGGCCGCGGCTAGCCCGGCCCACAGCGCGGCACGAGGCAGGAAAAGGGTGAGGCACATCGTCATTCCTCCTGCTCGCCATAACTGCCGAAGCGGCGCCCGGACGGGCTGAACTTCGTCGCATTGAGCAGCAGCTTGAGATCGGGACAGGCAGAGAGCAGCTGCCGGGCATCCTCGATTGCGGCCCGGCTGGTCTCCTCGGCGCGCACGATCAGCAGCGCCTGCCCGCAATGACCGGCCAACTCGGCCGCAGCCGAGGCGGCGAGCGCGGGCGGCGTATCGAACACGAGGTAGCGGTCGGGTGCGCCCTGCGTCAGCCGATCGAGCACGGCGCCGGTCCTCGCGCTTGCAAGATATTCGGAATCGCGCGCGCTGCCGGATCCTGCGGGCATCACGAACAGGCCCTCGATATCGGTCCGACAGGCGAGCGTCTCTGGTGCGATCGACGGATCGGCGAGCGCGTCCATCAGCCCTTTTCCGAACCCGAGGCCGAGCCGCTCGGTGAGCGCAGGCTTGAGAACATCGACATCGATCAGGAGCACCTCGGTATCTCGCTCGGCCGCGAGCGCGATGGCGAGATTGGCTGCGCAAAAGGTCTTGCCCTCGCCGGTGTGCGGCGAACACACAAGGATCCGTCGCGCCGCAGACGCACCGCGGGAGCGGGCATCGGCAAGCAGCTCGCGCTTCACGATGCGGAATTCCTCGAGCAGGCCCGAAACCGGGTCTTCGGGCACTATCAGCCCGGCTGCACGCAAGCCATCGCGGTCGATCTGGCAGAACGGCCCGGAGAGCTCCACCCGGGATTCGGGGCGGGGCTCCGGACGCGGATTGGGGCGGTTCTCGGGATTGAGCGCTGGGCCGGCGCCGCCATGAGGGTCCAGTTCGCCCTCGGCGGCCTGGCCGGCGAAAATCGACGGTTCGAGCGTGCCGCGGGCCGGCGGCGAGGGGCGGCGCGCAGCCTTCGGCAAGCCTGCGGGCACGCGCGCCGGGCCGAGCCGATCGAGCCCGTATGCCGCGTCCGCGCGCTCAAGCAGCGAGGGCCGCCCAGTGCCGCCGGGCTTGATGGGCTCGCCGCTGGCAGGATCGATTGTGCTGTGCTTGGTCATTCCTGCCCCCTCACGCCACCGCGCCGATCGAGACCATCTCGATCGCCAGCAGGATCACCAGCACGCCCACCAGCCCTGCGCTCGCGCCCGCGAACTGCCTGAGGCGCCGCCGGGCCAGCGCCCGCGCAGCGTCGGAAACGGTCAGCGAAATCGCGCCGATCACCGGCAAATCGAGACTGCGTTCGAGCTTTTGTGCCGTCATGTAGGTCGAGCGCAGCTGGCCCATTGCGTAGGCGGCGCCCGCCCCCGCCGCGAGGCCGGCGAAGAGCACGCCGACAAGCAATAGCGGCCGATTGGGAGCGGCGGGTTTCTGCGGCACCACAGGGGGATCGATCAGGTCGAACTTGAACTGGCTGGTCTCGTCGTCGACCTCGCCTCTGGTGCGGATATCCTCCCGGTCCTGGAGCAGCTTTTCGTAATTTTCGCGCAGCACGTCATAATCGCGGCTGATGCGGTTCGCCTCGGCTGCGACTGCGGGCTCGGAGGCCTGGCTCGCCTGAAGCGAAGCGATCTGCGACTGGATCGCCGCGCGCCGCGATTGCAGCGCCTCGATATTGGCAAGCCGATCGGACCTGATCGCGACGAGCGAGGCATAGGCCTGGTTCGGCGTGCCGACCTCCTCGTCGGGGCTTGCGCGCTCGGCCTGCTGGCGCAGCAGCACCACCTGCTTGAGCGCCGCCTCGACATCGGGATGCTGATCCTTGAGCCCACGCGCCCTTAGCGCCGCCAGCTGCTGCTGCGCTTCCGCGAGCGCCGCCTTGGCACCACCGGCGGTTCCCGGAAGCGTGCGCGGTGTGCCCTGAATCTGGCCAGTGAGCGCCGCGAGCGAGCTTTCCGCACCGGCGAGGTCGGCCTCGATATCGCGCAATTCGGTGCGCAGATCCTGGATCTTGGTCGAAAGCGTGCTCGATCCACCGATGAGATCGGGATATTGCGCCTCGAATGAAAGTCGCCGCGCCTCGGCCTCCTCGAGCTCCTGCTTGCGGTCGGCAAGCTGCTCGTCGAGCTTGGCGATCGCTCTGTTCACGCCCACGCGGCTGCCCGCGATGTGCTCCTCACGGAAGATGTCGAGCAGCTTTTGCACGACATTGCGCGCCAGCACCGCATTCTCGGCATCGGTCAGATCGCTCTCGCCGATCGTAGCGGAGATCGAGAACAGGCTGTTCTGCTCGCTGCGCACGCGCACCTGTTCGGTGAGCTCGGCGACCGCGGCGTTCATTTGCGGACGATCGGTGATCCCCTCGCCCAGCTTGGTGCTCTTCACGACCTTCTCGAGATTGACAGCGCTCGCCAGCGTCTGGCGAACCCGGTCGATCTCCTCGCGCCCGTCACCCTTGATCCCGAGCTGTTCGGAGAGGACATCCTCGACATCGACGTAAATGCGTGCGCGCGCCTCGTAGGAATTGGGAATCATCGCCACAAAGGCCCAGCCCGCCAGGCACACCCCCCAGGCGACGCCGAGCGCCAGCCATCGGCGGTTCCAGACCGAATGGAGCGCCGTGCGCATTTCATCGAAAATCTCGTCCATCAGTGTCCCGTCCGCCTAGGGCTCAAAACCGGCTTTGCGGGATGGAGATCGTATCCCCGGGGCGCAGCGCGACATTGGCGCTGGCATCGCCCTTGTTCAGGAGGTCCTTGAGACGCAGCCGATAGAGTTTGTTCGTTTTCGATTCCGGATCAAAGCGGGTGAGCGTTGCATCGTTGCCGGCGGCAAATTCGCCGAGACCGCCCACCGCGATCATTGCGTCGAGCAACGTCATGTTGGTGCGATAGGGCAGCGCTGCGGGCTGCGCGCCCGCACCGGTGATGCGGATCTGCTGGGTGAGATCGCCGACGGGATCGTTGACGATCACCGAGACGATCGGTTGTTCGATATATTCGACGAGCACCTTGCGGATATCTTCCTCGAGCTGGGTCGGGGTCTTGCCGACCGCGACCATGTCCCTGACCAGCGGGATGGTGATGCGACCATCAGGCCGGACCTGGATATCTTCGGCGCTGAGCTCGGGATTGCGCCAGACGTGGATGGTGATGTTATCCGAAGGCCCGAGGATGTAGTCGTCTTTGGGCGGGGCCGGCTCTCCGGTGTAGGCGACCGGCGGCAGCTGCACGCTCGGACCACTCGTACAGGCGGCAAGCCCGACGGCCAAAAGCGCTGCTGCTGCAATAGGTTGAAGGGACAGCGAGTGATGCATCGAGACAAGTCCTTGGCCAGTTCACGCCCATCCGGGGCCGTGATGGAGGAGCGACCTCATCACCCGGTCAGGCGGCATATGGGGGTTTCCTCGCTGAAAATGGTGAACATAATGTTAGTCATCACGCGTCCTGATGGCCCATATCCCATTGTGGGACAGGGCTTTGCGCTTGATCTAACGAGGGTTTACCGCCTGCCTTAGACCAGCAGCTCGGGCGCGGGGCCATGGCCCAGAAACGCGGCAGGACTCGCGCTCGCGCCATAGGCTCCGGCGCAGAACACCGCCACGATATCGCCCATTTCGGCGCGCGGCAGGTGCGCTGCATCCGCGAGCCGATCGAGCGGGGTGCACAGGCATCCGACCACGTTGACGACCTCCTCGGGCGCGGCATCGAACCGGGTGGCGATCGCGACCGGGTAATTGCGGCGCACAACCGTGCCGAAATTGCCCGATGCCGCGAGCTGGTGATGGAGCCCGCCGTCGGTGACGAGGTAAGTTGTGCCGTGGCTGACCTTTCGATCAACGATGCGGGTAAGATAAACGCCCGCCTCGCCGACGAGATAGCGCCCGAGTTCGAGGCACAGTGCGCTGGATGCGAGGATCTCGGGCAGGCTTTCAACGAGCCTGTGCAAGGCGGTGCCGACTGCCGCAAGATCGAGCGGTTCATCGCCCGGAAAATACGGTATGCCCAAGCCCCCGCCGAGATTGAGTTTGGGCGGGCCCACGCCGATCCTTTCCGAAAGCTCAGCTGCAAGCGCCAACGTGTTTGCCTGAGATTCGCTGACGGCCGCAGCGCTCAGGGCCTGGCTCCCGGTGAAGATGTGCAGGCCCCTCCAGAGCGCGCCCTCGCGGATGATGTGGCGAGCAAGCTCGGGCACGCGCTCAGCGTCCACTCCGAAGGGCTTGGCCCCGCCCCCCATCTTCATCCCTGAGCCCCTGATCTCGAAATCGGGATTGACCCGGATCGCGATCCTTGGCGCTATGCCGAGCCGCTGGCCGATCGCGAGTGCACGACCCGCTTCGCCTGCCGATTCGCAATTGAGCGTCACCCCGGCCGCGATCGCCGCCTCGAGCTCGTCGTCGCGTTTGCCCGGCCCGGCAAAGCTCACCCGCGCAGGATCGATCCCTGCAGCTTCCACGAGGCCAAGCTCGCCGGCCGAGGCGATGTCGAACCCGTCGACCAGCGGCTGCATCAGCGAAAGTATCGCCGGCATGGGATTGGCCTTGATCGCATAGTTCAGTCCGATCCTTGGCGGCAGCGCAGCTCGCAGATCGGCGATCCGCCGCTCGATCAGCGCGCGCGAATAGACGAACAGCGGGGTGCGGCCCGCTTCGCTCACCCAGTGGCTCGCCCGGTGCCCGCCGATCGCGAGTTCGCCGGCGATCGTCTCGAAGCCCTGCGGGATCGGGCCGAGCGGCTTGGGCTTCATGGTGCAACGCTCTCCCGATCGCGCAGCGCGTGTAAGAGCGCTGCGCGGTCGATCTTGCCATTGGGATTGAGCGGCATCGTCTCCAGCCAGTGCACCGCGTGCGGCTGCATGAAGCCGGGCAATTCGCTCGCCATGAGCTTGGCCAGCTCCGCCTGCGCGCGCTCGCTCTTCTCGCCGCGCACAACGAGGTGGATCGCCTCGCCCAGCCGTTCATCGGGCAGGCCCAGCGCGACGGCTTCAGCAACCACTTCGAGCCCGAGCGCGACTTCTTCGATCTCCTGCGGGCTGATCCGGTTGCCCGAGCTCTTGATCATCGCATCGCGTCGCCCGACGAAGTGGAGCAAACCCTTGGCATCGCGCCGGACCCGGTCGCCCGACCACACCGCGATCCCGCCATATGTCGAGGCGGCGGGAGCCGGCCGGAAGCGCTCGGCCGTGCGCTGCTGATCGCGCCAGTAGCCTTGTGCCACCAGCGGCCCGCAATGGACAAGCTCGCCTTCCTCGCCCTCGCCCGCAATCTCCCCCGCATCGTCGATGATGAGGATCTCGGCAAAAGGGATCGCCCTGCCCATCGAGGTCGGGTGCTGATCGACCAGCGCGGGATCGAGATAAGTCGAGCGGAAGGCTTCGGTCAGGCCGTACATCGGGTAGAGTGCGGCATGGGGCGCGAGCGCACGCAGACGCTTCACCAGCTCGCGGGTGAGCGCCCCGCCGCTGTTGGTGAGGCGGCGCATATGGCGGGTCGCCGGCTCCGGCCAATCGACCTCGGTGAGCTGGACCCACAGCGGCGGCACAGCGGCGAGCGTCGTGACGCCATGTCGCTCGCAGGCCTTCACCACATCGCGCGCAAACAGATAATCGAGCGGGACCACCGCACCGCCGGCATACCATGTCGAGAAAAGCTGGTTCTGCCCATAATCGAAGGCGAAAGGGAGCACCGCGAGCGTCAAGTCGTCTGGAGCGAGATTCAGGTAATCCGCAACGCTGACAGCGCCGAGCCACATATTCGCGTGGCTCAGCATCACCCCCTTGGGCCGCCCGGTCGAACCGCTGGTATAGAGGATCGCGGCGAGTTCATCGCAAGCCGCATTCGACGGGCGCAATTCGCGGACTGCCTCGCACGCCCTTTTCAGCGCATCGCCCTCCTCGAAGGTCCGGCAGTCGCCCGGCAGATCTCCTGGCGCGAGCGCGGCGAGGCGCGACTTGGTGGCGATCAGGAGGCTTGCGCCGCTATCGGCGAGGATGTGTGCGGCCTGCGCGCGCTTGAGCAGCGGGTTGATGGGCACATGCACCAGCCCCGCCCGCGCCGCCGCCAGCGGCAGGAGGCACGTCGCCTCGCCCTTAGCGGCCCAGCTCGCCACGCGTGCGCCCGGCTCGCCGACCTCGCACCGCAGCCACCCTGCGAGCAGCGCCACACGCTGTCTTAACTCCTCATGGTTAAGGCTGGCGCCGCGCAGCACCAGCGCCGGGCGCTCGCCCTCCCCCCGCTCGCCCGCCAGTTCGACGAGGTGATCAAGCGGGCGCACTGTGGGATCGGGCGTTTGGGGCATGGGCCTTTACGTAAGCGGCGAGCGGTGCTGGCGCAGTTGGTTTGGAGCGAGTTGATTGATCGAGGTGCGGTATCAGGTGAGCGTTAAGGATGTGCAAGGATTGTTTGATCCTTGCGCCGCGCGCGCTCCGTTCGACCGGCTGGAATGGTTCGCGCTGATCGAGGAGACCGGGACATGGCCGCTGGTCGCCGTCGCCGATGGAGGCGATGTGAAGGCAGCGCTGGTGCTGCAGGAGAAAAGCGGACGGCTCGAGGCATTCACCAACTGGTACAGCTTCACCTGGCGCCCCATTGGGAAAGGGGCCTGCGCACCACCGCGCTTCATCAAAGCCATCGCCGCTGATCTCAGGAAGCGCACCCACCGCGTGCTGCTTGCCCCGGTGCCTGAAGAGGACGGCTCGGCCAGCCTTCTGGCGGACGCCTTCAGCTCGGCGGGTTGGCGGGTCGAGGTCACCTGCTGCGACACCAATCATATTCTCCAGGTCGGGGGGCGCAGTTTTGCTGAATACTGGACGACGCGCCCCGGGCCCTTGCGCACCACGCTTGCGCGCAAGGCGAAGCGGCTCGACATCCGCCTCTCCGATCGGTTCGAGCAAGCGCTTTGGGCGCAGTATGAGCAGATCTACGAGCACAGCTGGAAGCCGCGCGAGGGCGAACCCGCCATGCTACGGGCTTTTGCACAGCGCGAAGGCGAAGCAGGTCGCCTGAGACTGGGCATGGCCTATCACGAGGGCGAGCCGATCGCCGCGCAATTCTGGACGTTCGAGAATGGCACCGCCTACATCCACAAGCTCGCGCACCTTGAGAGCCACAGGCAACTTTCAGCCGGCACCTGCCTTTCGGCCGCCCTGTTCGAGCAGGCGATCGACCGGGATTGTGCCGAACTCATTGATTTTGGCACCGGCGACGAGCCCTACAAGCGCGATTGGATGGACGCGACGCGGCCGCGCTATCAGATCGACTGCGTGGACATGCGCTCCCCGCGGGGCTGGCTCGATCTTGGGCGGCTTGCTCTCTCGCGGTCGCGCATGGCCAAGGTGCCAAGCCTTGCACGCCGTCCGCAGGAGGGCTAAGGGCGCGCGCCTAGCATCACGAACCCTTGCCGCTGGCGCTCTGGCTCCATCGGCCTCTCGCGCCATTCGAGCCCGGGAGCAGGCAGGACAAGCGATCGGACACATGGCCACCAACCCGGATGAGTGCATGGATCAGTTGAACGCCGAGCGGCTTGACCGCGAACTCAAGGCCATTCTCAGCGATGTGCTTGGCATTCCTCGCGAGCAGAGTGCGGCGTTCGGCCCGCAGACTGGCCTGTTCGGCCACCTGCCCGAGCTCGATTCGATGGCGGTCGCAGGGCTTTTGACCGAGATCGAGGACCGGCTCGGTATTGTGATCGAGGACGATGATGTCGATGGGGAGATGCTTGAGACCTATGGTGGCTTGCTCGGCTTCATCGAGGCAAAGATCGCCCGGCCCTGACACGCTCTCGCCCACGAGCCGATGAGCGAACTGTGCCCGTGATTAGCACCTGGCCTGCCCCCGCCAACACCGGCGGCTCGAGCGAGGAACTGCTGGTGGGCTTCTCGAAGGATCGCATGATGCGCGTGCTGATCCTGCCCGCCTGGTTTGACGAAGCGAACAAACTGCGCCGCTTCACGCTCGGCGTCATGCGCCGCCTCGACGAAGCTGGGATCGACAGTTTCCTGCCTGATCTGCCCGGCTGCAACGAAAGCCTCGCCCCGCTCGAGGCGCAGACGCTGGAACACTGGCGCGAGGTCGCCGAGGCGGCGGCACGGCATGTGGGGGCAACGCACGTCCTGGCGCTGCGCAGCGCTTTGCTGATCGCACCAGCTGCGCTGCCCGGCTGGATCTATGCCGGGCTTCAGGGCTCCGCGCTGTTGCAGCGGATGGTTCGTGCCCGCCTGCTGGCGGCGCGCGAGGCCGGACGAACCGAGGCGCGCGAGACGCTTATGGAGCAAGGCCAACGCGAAGGGCTGATCCTCGGCGGCTGGCCGATCGGCGCCGAACTGTTCAGCGCCATGGCCGCATCAGGCGATGCTCGAGCGCAGCCAGGGCACGCCGTGATCGAGCAATCCGAGATCGGCGGTGCCGGGCTCTGGCTGCGCAGCGAACCCGCTCACGATCCCGCGCAGGCCGCCGCACTGGCTGCGCGCATCATCGCTGATCTTCGCGCAGCACAGAGCTTTCCCGGATGAGCCGACTACCGCTCACTTTCGCATGCGGCAGCCTGACGCTTGCGGGCTCGCTCGACACCGCACCCGGCACCACCGGACTGCTGATCGTAAGCGGCGGCTCGGAGATACGCTCAGGCGCGTTTCGTGGCCAGTCGCTGCTGGCAGCACATATCGCCGAGGCTGGGTTCCCCGTCTTCCGGTTCGATCGACGAGGGGTCGGCGACAGCGAAGGCGAAGACCGCGGCTTTCGCGCTAGCGAGCGCGACATCGCCGCAGCGCTCGAGGCCTTCCGCGCCATGGCACCGCAGCTCGAGCGGGTGGTCGCATTCGGCAATTGCGATGCGGCCTCGGCGCTGATTCTCAGCGGCGGCGAGGGCTTTGAAGGCCTCGTCCTCGCCAATCCGTGGACGATCGAGGAAGCCGAAGCTCCGCCCCCGCCCGCTGCGATTCGCGCCCGCTACGCCGAAAAGCTCAGGAATCCGCGCGAAGTGCTGCGCCTGCTGAGCGGCGGGGTGAACCTCACGAAACTCGCGCGCGGGCTTGCCAGCGCCTCCCGGAAGGCAAGCACCGCACCGACCGGCCTCGCGCAGGAGATCGCCGCAGGCCTTGACCGGTTCGCAGGCCCCTGCGCGATCCTCCTGGCAGAGCGCGATCGCACCGCCCAGGCCTTTGCCGCGAGCTGGAGCGCGGACGATCCCCGCGTGGCGTGGTGCGAGGGCGCGGGCCATTCCTTTGCCGAACCGCATGAGCGCGCCTGGCTTGCGGCGCGCATCCTCAAGGCGCTCAGGCGGTAGCGCTGCTCAGCGTTCAAACACGCTGGTGAGCTCCACATGGGTCGACCAGCGAAATTGACCTACGGGTCGCAGCTGCGCCAGGGCAAAGCCTGCATCCCGCAGCAGCGCTGCATCGCGCGCCCAGCTCGAAGGGTTGCAGCTGATGTAGATGACCCGCGAGACTGTGCTTTTGGCAAGCTCGGCGACCTGCGTGCGCGCCCCGGCGCGGGGCGGATCGAGAAGGACCGCATCGAACCGGTCGAGCTCGGCCGGCTGGTAGGGGTTGCGGAAGAGGTCGCGGTGCTGCGCGAAAACGCTCGCGCCCGCCGTGCGCGCTGCCGTAGCGCACGCAAGATGCGCCGCACGATCGGCCTCCGCGGCGAGCACCTTGGCGCGGCCCGCAAGCGCGAAGGCGAAGGTGCCGAGCCCGGCGAACAGATCGAGCACGGTCTTCGCCTCGCCTGCCCACCGCTGCGCATCGGCGGTCATGCGCGTTTCGGCATCGATGGTCGCCTGGAGGAAGGCGCCGACCGGCAGGGGCACGGGGCAGTTCGAGAGGGTGACAGTGACCGGCTCGGGCTCCCACACCGTCTCGGGTCCGAAGCCCTGGTCGATGCTCAGGCGGGCAAGGCCGTTCTCGCGCGCGAAATCGAGCGTTGCCTCGGTTTCGCGCAGGCCCTCGAGCCGAAGGTTCGAGAGCGCGACATCGCAGCCCTGGTCGCTTAGCGTAAGCTGCACATCGATCGCCCCCTTGCCGCCCCGGGCGCCGAGAAAGGCTCTGAGAGCCGGCACCAGCGCGACCAGTTCCGGAACGAGCACATGGCACTCGCGCATGTCGACGATGCGATGAGAACCCGCCTCGCGATAGCCAAGCATCGCCCCCTTCGCCGTGCGCACGGCATGAAGCGTCGCGCGGCGCCGTGTGCCCGCCGCACAGAGGTGGGTATCGAGCACCTCGCGCGGCTCGAGCCCCTGGCCCTGCGCCGCCCCGAGCACCCGTCCCTTCACGAATTGCGCGAGCGCGCGCTCGTCGGCATGCTGGAGCACACATCCGCCGCACGTTCCGAAATGCCGGCATGGCGGATCGGCGTGGTGCGGCCCGCAAATGATCTGACCATTCGCCTCAATCGTGTCTCCCGGAACGGCCCCGGCGACGTGCCGCCCGGTCGCGGTGACGCCGTCGCCCTTGGCGGCTATCCTGACGATTGTTTCGCGCTCGGTCATTGCGGCGCCGCGACCGCCTGCGTGAGCGCCGCCGAAACGCAGCAAGCCAGTTCCTCGGACGTAAAGGCAGGGCCGGCACGCCGCGCCGCCTCGCCATGCAGCCACACCGCCTCGCACGCCGCCGTGAACGGATCAGCCCCGGTCGCAAGACGGCTCGCGATGATGCCCGCGAGAACGTCGCCCGTCCCCGCGACAGAGAGCCAGCTTGTGGTTGGCGGGCCGATCGCAAGGCGACCTTCGGGACAGGCGACGAAGGTGTCCGGCCCTTTGGCCACCACAATCATCCCGCTGGCCTTCGCCAACGCCCGCGCCCGGTCCATTCTGCCCTCCGCGACGACCGCGAAAGAAGTGCACAGTTTCGCCAGTTCCCCATCGTGCGGGGTGGCGATCACGCGGAAAGATCGTTCACGATCCAATTGATCGCTCCCGAGCAGGACCAGCGCATCGGCATCGAGCACCAGCGGCACCTTCCCGCGCAGCGCGCAAGCGAGCCTCGCGCGCGCGCCATCGTCTCGACCGAGGCCCGGCCCGACCAGCACGGCTGCAATGCGCTTGTCCGAAAGCGCATCGCCGAGTGGATCGGTTTCGACCACCAGACTCGCCGGCGCTTGCGCGAGCGCGGTCTGGCTCAGCACCTTCACATAGCCCGCTCCGCCGCGCATGGCTGCGCTGGCGGACAACAGGGCGGCACCCGGCATCGCGCCCGCGATCACGGCGCACAGGCCGCGCGAATATTTGTGCGCCGTGGCTGCGGGAGGAGCAATTTGCGGGCGCTCGATCCGCTGCACAGCCCCCTCCTGCACGCCGATGCCGATGGGCACGAGCCGTAAGGTTCCCATGCAGGACCGCGCCGCCGCGAGGCAGTGAGCGAATTTCCACGCACCCAGCGCGAGCGTCACGTCGCTAGGGGGCAGGCGATCGGCGAGGATCTCGCCGCTGTCGCTCGCTATGCCCGAGGGCACATCGAGCGCGATGAGCGGAGCATGACGGCGCGCCAGATCGCGCAGGAGCAGAGCATGTTCGGCAACCAGCGGCCGGGCCAGCCCCGATCCGAACAGGCAATCGACCAGCGCACCGCCCGCCGCCGCTTTGCCCGACGAGAACACGCCAGCCCCCTCAAGCGCGAGCCAGCTTGCGCGCGCCTCGCGAGCCTGGTCGGTCCCCGGCTCGAGCGGAGCAACGACGGTGACGTCCAGCCCCGCGCGCCGGCATTCGCGCGCAATGACATAACCATCACCGCCATTGTTACCTGGTCCGCACAGCACAGTGACCGGCCGACCGGCCGCGATCCGCTGGACCCATCCCGCTGCCTTCGTCGCCGCCCGCTCCATCAGCGCGAACGGGGTCAAGCCTTGCGCGAACAACGCCTCTTCGGCGCTTCGCATCTGCGCCGCTGTCAGAACCTGCGCATCGTTCACTCGGCGGCCCGGCCAAGCCATGCGCGCTTCACCCGGTAACGGTCCGCGCCGACCGCGAGCAGCGCCTCGCCCGGATCGGAACCTTCGCTCATCACGAGGCTTTCCGCACCGTCAGCGAGAGCAATTGCATCTTGGGCGGCATCGAAGGTGAAGCGGCGGAAAGCGCCATCCGGGTGATGGATGGCGAAGCTGGCCCCGGTCTGGTCCAGCCGCTCGAGCACGCATGATTGCGAAAAGTCCGCCGCGCCCGCCAGCGCGCAGGAGACTGCCTCGCCCTCGGGGAGACCGCTTTCCCCTGCGCACCCGCCAAGCCCTGCAAGGGCGAGAAGAAGCGCGCCGCCGCGCATGGTCACGCGGCTAGATGTCGGCAAAGACATGAGTTTCCGCCTTCGCACCCGGATGAGTGACGGCACCGGTCCGCGCTGGGCCTACAGTTTGGGCGTAGCGCCACAAAGTGCCAGACTGGTAATCGTGCGCACGCGGCCGCCACGCATCACGCCGCCGGGCGAGCACGTTGGGCTCCACCTCGAGATCGATCGTCCCCGCTTCGGCATCGATCCGGATGAGATCGCCGTCCTCGACCAGGGCGATCGGGCCGCCCTCTGCGGCCTCGGGGCCGACATGGCCGATGCAAAAGCCGCGGGTCGCGCCGGAAAAGCGGCCATCGGTGATGAGCGCGACCTTCTCGCCCATCCCCTGGCCGTAGAGCGCGGCGGTGGTCGAGAGCATCTCGCGCATGCCGGGGCCGCCCCTGGGGCCCTCATAGCGGATGATGATGACGCTGCCCTCGGCAATATCACGGGCCTCGACCGCGGCGAAGGCATCCTCCTCGCATTCGAACACGCGGGCCGGGCCTTCGAACTGAAGCCGCTGCATTCCGGCGACCTTGACGATCGCCCCATCGGGCGCGAGCGAACCCTTAAGCCCGACGACCCCGCCGGTCGGCGTGATCGGGTTCGAGACCTCGTAGAACACCTTCTGATGGGGGTTCCAGGTGATCTCCTCGATGTTCTCGCCCAGCGTCTTGCCGGTGACGGTGATCGGGTTCGGATCGAGAAAGCCGCCCTCGAGCAGCGTCTTCATGCCCATATAGATGCCGCCCGCCTCGTGCATGTCCTTGGCGACATATTTGCCACCGGGTTTGAGATCGGCGATGTAAGGCGTTGATTTGAATATCTCGGCGACATCAAACAGATCGAAATCGATCCCGGCTTCGCTGGCCATGGCGGGCAGATGCAGCGCGGCGTTGGTCGAGCCGCCGGTCGCTGCGACGACGCGCGCGGCGTTTTCGAAGGCAGCCCTCGTGCAGATGTCGCGCGGGCGCAGATTGCGTTCAATCAGGTTCATGACCTGCTTGCCTGCGGCAATCGCGATCTCCTCACGCGATTTGTAAGGAGCGGGGGCCATGTTGCTGTTCGGCAAGCTCAATCCGATCGCCTCGCCGACGCAGGCCATCGTATTGGCGGTGAACTGGCCGCCGCACGCGCCGTGTCCGGGACAGGCGACCTTTTCGAGCGCGATCAGCTCCTTGAGCGGGCAATTGCCCGCCGCATGCTGGCCGACGGCCTCGAACACGTCGACCACGGTCACATCCTTGCCCTTGTAGGTGCCCGGCAGGATCGAGCCGCCATAAACGAAGATCGAGGGCACGTTGAGCCGCAGCATCGCCATCATCATTCCCGGCAGGCTCTTGTCGCACCCCGCAAAGCCGACAAGCGCGTCATAACAATGGCCTCTGACCGAAAGCTCGATCGAATCCGCGATCACCTCACGGCTGACCAGCGAGCTTTTCATGCCCTGGTGGCCCATTGCGATCCCGTCGGTGACGGTGATGGTGTTGAACCGGCGCGGCGTGCCGCCCGCTTCGATCACGCCTTGCCGACAGATGTCCGCCTGCGGGTTGAGCGTGGTGTTGCACGGCGCCGAATCATTGCCTGCGCTGACCACACCGACGAAGGGTTGTCCGATCTCCTCCTCGGTCATGCCCATCGCATAGTAGTAGGAACGGTGCGGCGCGCGTTCCGGACCGACCGAGACATGGCGACTGGGAAGTTTCGCCTTGTCGAACCGTGATGCCATTGTTTCCCTTTCGATTGTGCTCGCCCGTCTCCTGCCTTCAGCGCAGCGCCAAAGCAACCCTCGCTCCGACATCCGCCAGCAGAGCCGCCCAGCGGGTCTGATCCGCGCGCGTGGCGATAAGGTCCTGCCGGATCTCGATTGCGCAATAGGGGCGGCCATGCGCCTCGGCGTGGCGGTTCATCGTCGCGTTCAGCTGGCGGCCCGAATAAGGCTCGTTCTCGCCGGTCTCCAGACCTTTCTCACGGAACAGCCGGATGGCATGGCGGGCCGCGCGGTCGTCCTCGTTATGGAGCAGCGCCACCTCCCACGGCCGCTCCTCGCTGCGTGAGCGCAGGCGCGGGGTGAAGCTGTGGACCGAGAGGATGAGCTCGGGTGCAAGCCGGTCGAGCCATTGCGCCAGCGCCGCGTGATAGGGCCGGTGAAAGCGTTCGATGCGCCGTTCGATATCGGCGCCGATATTGCCGGGGACAAGATGCCCGTCGCTCTCGGTCGGCACCAGCGCGGGGTGATCCTCCTCGCGGTGGAGGTCGATCACGAGCCGGCTGACTGTGGCGATGTGCGCGGGGATGCCATGCGAGCGCGCAAGCCGCTGGGCGATCCCCTCAACGCCGATGTCGAGGGCGATATGCTCGCCAAAAAGCTCGGGGGCGATGCCGAGCGCGATGTCAGGCGGCACGTGGTTCGAGGCATGATCGGCGACGCACACGATCCGCGGTTCGGAGGCGGCAGCGGGATCGAACTTGCCGATCTGGACGTAAGGGTGAGGCTCATCCATGAGGGCACTCTAGCGCAAGGCACCGGCCAGGCGCCACCATTCCGGATGCACCTTCGCGATCCGCGCCTCGGCCGCCGCCCGCGCATCACGGGTTTCATAAAGCGCAAAGCATGTCGCTCCCGAGCCCGACATGCGCGCGAGCCAGGGCGATGTCTCCCGCAGGGCTTCCAGCACCTCGGCGATCACGGGACACAGCGCGGTCGCCGGGGCTTCGAGATCGTTGCGTCCTTCGCGAGCGATCCGGCTGGCCGGACCTTCGGGAAGCGCGCCGCGATCGATCTGGTCCCAGGCTTTGAAGACGGGGCCAGTCGAAAGCGGCAGGCGCGGATTGACCAGCAGGACAGGGGTTCCAGCGATGTCATCCACCACGTCGTGGCGCTCGGTGCCAGTTCCGCGCCCGACATGCGTGCGGCTGAGAACGCAGGCGGGCACGTCGGCGCCGAGCTTCGCGGCGCGTGCCTGCCAATCGTCGGGCAGGCCGTGGATCGCCTTGACGATCCGGAACACCGCCCCCGCATCGGCCGAACCGCCGCCGAGGCCTGCCGCGACGGGCAGGTTCTTCTCAAGCGTGATCGCAAGGCTCTGCGAGCGGGGCAGTGCCGCGAGCGCCTTGGCGACCAAATTGTCGAAAGGATTGTCGAGCCCGCCGGCGAATTCTCCCACCGTCGTGACCCGATCCGCGCCCGCCACTTGTGCGCTGAGGATATCGCCTGCGTCGACGAAGGCGAACAGCGTTTCGAGTTCGTGATACCCGTCCTCCCGCCGCCTGCGGACATGCAGCGCTAGGTTGATCTTGGCATAAGCGGTTTCGCGCATCTCAAGTCCTGCCCATGCCGGGAAGGATACGAACTATCACATGTTCGGATAATTCGGTCCGCCGCCGCCTTCGGGCGTCACCCATTTGATGTTCTGGTTGGGGTCCTTGATGTCGCAGGTCTTGCAGTGGACGCAGTTCTGCGAGTTGATCACGAATTTGGGTTCGTGCCCCGCTTCCTCGACCCATTCGTAGACCCCCGCCGGGCAATAGCGCGCCGAAGGACCGCCATAGACCTCAAGCTCGCTTTCGCGCTGCAGTTCGCGGTCTTGCACCTGCAGGTGGACAGGCTGGTCCTCGGCATGGTTGGTGAAGCTGTAGGCGACGTTGGTGAGCTTGTCGAAGCTGATGACGCCATCGGGCTTGGGATAGGCAATCTTCGGGTAGAGATCGGCGCGGCCCGTCTGCGCGTGGTCCTTGTGGTGCTTCATGCTGATTGGCAGCCCGATCTTGAGCGTGCGCATCCACATGTCGATGCCCGCAATCGCGGTGCCGATGTCGCCGCCATATTTGGCGACCGCGGGCTGGGCGTTCTGGACCAGCTTCAATTCCTTGGCGATCCAGCTCGAGCGCACCGCCGCGTCGTAATCGGCAAGCTCGGTCTTCTCGTGGCCTGCCGCGACAGCCGCCGCGATGCTTTCGGCCGCTAGCATCCCGCTCTTCATCGCGGTGTGGCTGCCCTTGATGCGCGGCACGTTGACGAAGCCCGCCGCGCAGCCGATCAGCGCGCCTCCCGGGAAGGCGAGCTTGGGCACCGATTGCCACCCGCCCTCGTTGATCGCGCGCGCGCCATAGGCGACGCGCGTGCCGCCTTCGAGCATTTCGCGGATCGCGGGATGATGCTTCCAGCGCTGAAATTCCTGATAGGGCGAGACCCACGGGTTCTTGTAGTCGAGCGCGGTCACGAAACCGATCGCGACCTGGCCGTTCGCCTGGTGATAGATGAACCCGCCGCCCCAGCTCTCGCTCTCGGTCAGCGGCCACCCTTGCGTGTGGATCACGCGGCCCGGCACGTGCTTGTCCGGGCCGATGTCCCACAATTCCTTGATGCCGAGACCATAGATCTGCGGCTGGCAGTTCGCCTCGAGATCGAATTTCGCCTTCATCTGCTTGGTGAGCGAACCGCGCGCGCCCTCGGCAAAAAGCGTGTATTTCGCCTCGATTTCCATGCCGGGCTGGAAGTCGGACTTGTGCGAACCATCCCCGGCAACGCCCATGTCCTGCGTGACGATACCGCGCACCGCGCCAGCCTCGTCGAACAGCACCTCGCTCGCCGGGAAGCCGGGGAACACCATCACGCCGAGCGCCTCGGCCTGCTCGCCTAGCCAGCGGGTCATATTGCCGAGCGAGCCGGTGTAGCAGCCGTCATTGCTCATCAACGGAGGCATAATCGCGTGCGGGAGCGAGCTCTTGCCGGTCTTGGAGAGCACCCAGTGCCAGTTGTCGGTCACCGGGGTCTCGGCCATCGGGCAGCCCTCCTCACGCCATTCGGGCAGCAATTCGTCGAGGGCCTTTGGATCGACCACCGCGCCCGAGAGGATGTGTGCACCGATCTCGGAGCCTTTCTCGAGCACGATAACCTCGAGTTCCTCGTTGATCTGCTTCAGCCGGATCGCCGCCGCGAGCCCTGCCGGCCCGCCGCCGACGATCACGACGTCGCACGGCATCGATTCACGTTCGATTGTGGTGTCCAATTTTCCTGCCCTATTTCTGTCGACGCCGCTCCTGACGTCTCGCGTGGCGCTCACTCTGGCGCGCGCCCTTGACTAACCACTTGATAAGCGCGCCCGGCACAGTCAAGGCTTCTCTCGCTCCGCATGACCGCCGACCACCCCAGCCTTGCCCAGCTACTGGACGCTTCCGCGCAATGGTGGGAGGCGGCTGGCGTTGATCTGTGCTTCGCCGACGAGCCGAACGCATGGCTGGAGGAGCCCCCGGCCCCGGCCCCGGCCCCGGCCCCGGCTCCGGCCCTGGCCCCATCGCAGGCGGCGGCCCGGCTCAAGGCCGGGACTGCGGACGCGCAAAGGCCTGACGCCCCGGCGGAGGTGCCAGTCCCCTGCGATCTTCTCGGAAAGACACCCCCGCAGACTTTGGCCGATTTTCAGGAATTCTGGCTCACCGATCCCGCCCTGCACCCCGCCCCCCTCCCCAGCCGCATCGGCCCTCGCGGCAAGGCCGGGGCCGCGCTCATGGTGCTGGTGCTCGATCCCGAACCCGACGACACCGAAAAGCTGCTCAGCGGCCCACAGGGCGCGCTTCTGGCGCAGATTCTTCGCGCCTTGGGCATTTCGCCCGGGGCGGCTTATGTAGCCTCGGCTCTACCGGTGCACACACCGATGGCCGACCCGCAAGCGCTCGCAAAAAGCGGGCTCGGCCAAGTCGTTTTGCACCATATCGCTCTCGTGAAACCGGCAAGAATCCTTGCATTCGGCGCTGGGCTAGCGCCGCTGCTGGGGTTAGAGAATGACAACCATCAAATGTCTTTACGGGAAAATAAGCATACTCCTCTAATTCCGCCGGTGTTGCAGCACGAGGCTCTCGCGAGCCTGCTCGCGATGCCCAAGCTCAAGGCACGGTTTTGGCGGAGATGGATCGAATGGTCGGCGCAGAATTCATGACAGGTCTCGGGCGCTCAATCCTCGCTCTGGCTGGCACCGTGATGGTCGCTGTGCCGGCCTCTGCCCAGTCCTCGCAGATTTCGGGCAGCATGGCAGCGCATTACGAACGCCAAGCTTCTGCCGCGGCGCTGCGCAGCGAGGCGATCGCGCCCGTGCTGAGCGATCGCGATCGAGAGATGTTCCAGGAACTGTTCGCCGCGATCGATCAGCAGGAATGGTCAAAGGTCGAGGAATTGCTCGCCAGGAGCGAAGGAGGCGTCCTGCACCAGATCGCCGCGGCTGAATATTATACCCATGCAAACAGTCCGAAGGTCAGCGCCGAGGCGATCGCCAAGTGGTTTTCGCTGGGCTTGGAGCTGCCTCATGCTGAGCAGCTAGGCCGACTCGGGCAGCAGCGGGGCCTCGCCGAACTGCCGCGCTTTCCTTCCGAGCGGGGTTTCAGTCGCCAGGCCGCAGCCTCCAAGCGGGTGCGCCCGGCTACTGTCAACGATGGCACCATGCCATCCGCCACGAGCGCTCGTATCCTCGAGGCGATCAGCAATGACAGCCCCCACGATGCGCTTGCCGCATTGCGCGAAGTGGACAGCCAGCTCAGTCTCGAGACCCGGGCGGAGTGGCGGCAGCGGGTCGCCTGGAGCTTCTACATAGAAAATGACGACGAGAACGCGCTGGCGCTTGCCGAGACAGTGCGCGAAGGTGTCGGGGCATGGGTCGCGGAAGGGGACTGGGTGGCGGGTCTTGCGGCGTGGCGCCTTGGCTATTGCGCTCTCTCGAGCGAAGCCTTTGCCCGTGCGGCGCAAGGCTTGACCAATGTCGAACTGACGACCGCCGCACATTACTGGGCGCACCGCGCGCTGGTGCGCTGCCGCGAACCGGGCAAGGCGAGCCAGCATCTCGCCGCAGCTGCGCGCCATGACGAGACGCTTTATGGCATGCTAGCAGCCGACCAGCTGGGCATGAATCTCGCATCGCCCTCGCAGCCGAACTCGTTCAGCCGCGATGACTGGCACGCCTTGCAGCATCGCGCGAATGTCCGCACGGCTGTCGCCCTGACCGAGATCGGCCGCCCTGGCCTTGCCGACGAGGTGTTGCGGCACGAGGCGCGGATTGGCGAACCCTCCAGCTACGGCCCCCTTTCGCGGCTTGCCCGCGAACTCGGACTGCCCGCGACGCAGCTCTTCATGGCCCACCACGCGCCATACGGCATGCGTTCCGATACCGCGCTGCGCTATCCTGTCGCGAGCTGGCGTCCCAAGACCGGCTGGCGGGTCGATCCCGCCCTCGCCTTCGCGCATGCTCTTCAGGAATCGAACTTTCGCGCTTCCGCCGTAAGCCCTGCTAATGCTCGCGGTCTCATGCAGATCATGCCCGGCACCGCGCGCGATCACGATCGCACCCTCAATCTGGGCGCAAGCTATGCCGATCTCAACGATCCCGAAGTCAATCTGACCTACGGCCAGCAGCATCTCGAGATGCTGCGCGACAGCTATGCGACGCAAGGCAAGCTTCCCAAGATCATGGCCGCCTACAATGCCGGGCTCACTCCCGTGGGCCGCTGGAACAGCGAGATCCGCGATTTCGGCGATCCGCTGCTCTGGATGGAATCGATCCCCTATTGGGAAACGCGCGGCTACGTCGCAATCGTGATGCGCAACTACTGGATGTACGAACGCGCGGCCGGCGTCCTCTCGCCTTCGCGCCGGGCGCTGGCGCAGGGGCGCTGGCCTGATTTTCCGCACATGTCGGCCACGCGCACCGCCCGCCTCCAACAAGGCAATTGAGAGAGCCGACGCATGGCGATCGATCCCGCAAAAACCTTCAAGCCGATCGCCATCGCCGTGTTGACCGTTTCCGACACCCGCACGCCCGAAACCGACAAATCCGGCGACATCCTCGCTGAACGCATCGGGGCGGCCGGTCATCGACTTGTGAAGCGCGTGATCCTGAAAGACGATGCCGCGATCCTGACCGGCTTCTTCGAGGACTGCGTGAATGATCCGGCGATTGACACCGTCATCAGCACCGGCGGAACTGGCCTGACCGGCCGCGACGTTACCCCCGAGGCGCTGCGGCAAATCGAAGGCGCGCGCGAAATTCCCGGCTTTGGCGAGCTCTTCCGCTGGCTCAGCTACCGGACGATCGGCACCAGCACCGTGCAATCGCGCGCGCTGGCGGTGGTGGCGCGCGGCACCTACCTTTTCGCCCTTCCCGGCTCGACTGGGGCTGTGAAAGACGGCTGGGACGGCATCCTCGCCGAACAGCTCGACAGCCGCAATTCACCCTGCAACTTTGTCGACCTGATGCCGCGCCTCACGGAGCGCTGAGGGAACAATCTCGGCCGTTCTTTCGTCCTTCTTTGCAAGAAGGGATGTGAGCGACCATTTTCGATCTGGCCCAATATGACACCTCGAGCGTGCTGCTCATCTTTGCGGGCTGCGCGATCGTCATCCTGGCGTTCGGCACGAAGATGGCCGGATATGCCGACACGATCGCCGACCGCACGGGGCTGGGCGAGGCGCTGATCGGTTCGGCCCTGCTGGGCGTGGGCACAAGCATCGCCGGGATCGTCACCTCGACCAGCACCGCGGCGAGCGGCGCACCCGATCTCAGCGTTTCCAATGCGATGGGTGGGATCGCGGCCCAGACGATGTTCCTCGCGCTTGCGGACATCACCTATCGCAAGGTCAATCTCGAACATGCCGGCGCGAGCCTCGTCAACATCGCGCAGGCCTCGGTCCTGATCCTGCTGGTCGCCTTGCCGATCGTCGCCTGGGCAATGCCGCCCTTTACGGTTTTCGGGATCGATCCGCTCACGCCGGTCCTGATCGGGGTCTACATCGTTGGGCTCAAGAACGCGCACCGCGTTCATGAAAAACCGATGTGGTTCGTGCGCAAGACCGACGCCACGAGGGAGGAGGACGACGATCCGAGCGAGGATGATCGCTCCCTCTATCTGATCGGCGGCTTGTTCGCGTTGCTCGTGGCGGTGGTGGGCCTGGCCGGCTGGGTCGTCGGGGAAGCGGGCATCGAGATCTCGCGGCGGTTCGATCTCAGCGAGGGCCTGGTAGGGGCGCTTGGCACGGCCGTGGTCACCTCCCTGCCCGAGCTGGTGACGACCCTTGCTGCGGTGCGACGCGGGGCGCTGCAGCTAGCGATCGGAGGCATCATCGGAGGCAACATGTTCGATGCCCTGTTCATTGCCTTCTCCGATATCGCCTATCGCGAGGGCAGCATCTACAAGGTCATAACCGAACGCTCGATGTTCTGGATGGGCCTCGTCATCGCGATGACCGCGATCCTGCTGATCGGGCTGCTCCGGCGCGAGCGTCAGGGGCCGGCCGGCATCGGCTGGGAATCGGTCATGCTTCTGGTCCTTTGGTTCGGTGGCGCGGCCTTGCAGATTGCGCTCGGCTAAGGCCTCGACCCGGAGCAATGTTCCTTTTATGTTCTCACAATGGAGAATCACCGGAGAACCCTTCTGCCCGATCATCAGGCCGGACGCGGCGCCGCCTCGAGTGACCTTTCGACCCGCTTCGGCGTTGCGGTGCGCGAGGTGGACGGCGACTGGCGCGATCATGTGCGCAGCCTTGCGGAGGGGCCGCCGATCAAGCTGCGCACCCATGTCACCGAGGAGCGGCCACGCACGATCCTCACCTTCAACTCCTCGCCTGACATTGCGTTCGATCGCTCGATCAACGCCTATCGCGGCTGCGAGCATGGCTGCATCTACTGCTTTGCCCGCCCGACCCATGCGTTTCACGATCTCTCGCCCGGTCTCGACTTCGAGACGCGGCTGTTCGCCAAGCCCAATGCCGCCGAGCTGCTGCGCGAGACGCTGAACAAGTGCGGCTACACCCCGCGCCCGATCGCACTCGGCACCAACACCGATCCCTATCAGCCGATCGAGCGCGATTACCGGATCACGCGGCAGGTGCTCGAGGTGTGCCTCGAGGCACGCCATCCCGTAACGATCACCACAAAGTCGGACCGTGTGCTGCGCGATTTCGACCTCATCGAGGAAATGGCGCGCGAGCGTCTCGTCGCGGTCGCGATCTCGGTGACGACGCTCGACCCGGTGCTCTCGGGCAAGCTCGAGCCGCGCTGCGCCGCGCCGGCCAAGCGGCTCGCGGCATTAGAGAAGCTGGTGCAGCTCGGCGTCCCGACCCATTGCTCGATCTCGCCGATCATCCCCGCAATCACCGATGAGTTCATGGAGGCGATCATCGAGCGCATTGCGGCCATCGGGGTCGCCAGCGTCGGATGGATTCCGTTGCGTCTGCCGCATGAGGTGGCGCCGCTGTTTCGCGAATGGCTGCAGGTTCACTACCCCGAGCGCGCGGGCAAGGTGATGAGCATCGTGCGATCGATGCGCGCCAACGCGAACGGCCCGCGCGACAACGATCCTGCCTTTTTCAGCCGGATGCAGCCGCGCGGCGTGTGGGCCGATCTGCTGCGGTCCCGCTTCCGCATTGCCTGCAAGCGCGCAGGGATCGGCAAGCACCGCTTCGAGCTCGATTGCTCGAACTTCCGCCCGCCCGAGGTGGGCGGACAGTTGCGGCTGTTCTAAAGCGACCGGCGCAATCGCAGGCAACGTGCGGTTGCGCGCTTGGCAGCGCTCGCCAAGCGCTCGAAATGCTGCAACAAGGCTCGTCATGATCGCACGACCTATCCTTCTTGCGGCGGCATTCGCGTTCAACCTGTGGAGCGCCGGAGCGGCAGCGCAGGAGACGACAGACAGCCAGGCCGCCGGGTTCGACGAGACCCGCATCATCGACCAGCTCGACGATTCGACCCTGCGCGCGGTCCTGACGCAGCTTTCCGCCACCGCCACTCCGCTTGACGAGGAATCGACGATCCTGCGGATCGCCTTTCCGAACGGGCTTGTCGGCATATCGCGGCGCATCGCCTGCACCGCGCAAGATGCCTGCAAGGGCCTGATGCTGACGGCATACATTCCTGTGCCCGAAGGAATGCCCGAAGCTCGTTCGCAGGAGGTTCGCCAACAGTTCGGGCTTGAAAGCCTGGTCGCCTCGGTCGTGGTCAACCAGCTCGGCGAGCATGTGGTGAAGACCTACGTCATCCTCGACGGCGGAATCACCAGCGCCAATCTCGCGATCTGGATCGGCCTCTTCAGCGAAAGCGCGCGCGCTTATCAGGAAGCGCTCTACGCCGGAGCGCCTTAAGCGCTTCTACCCGAACTCTTTCCCCGCCTCGCCGGGAGCGAACCGGATCAGCCGGCTGTCCACCAGCGCCGCGGTCCGGTTGACCACCGCCTTCTGGTAATCGGGATCCTTCACCATCTCGAAGAAGGCGCCGGCGTTCGGGTACTGCGCCACAAACCCGTCATGCCACTCGCGCACCTCGGGGCCTGTCACCATCGCCTGGAACGCGCCGCGCCATACGATGCTGCCGCCCACGCGCCGGAAGATCGGCCCGCTGGTCTTGCCGTATTCCTCGTATGCGCGCCGGCCCGACCAACCCTTGTGCGCGTGTTCGTGACCTTCGGGATACTCCGCAAGGTCGCGATAAAGCAGCAAGTTGAGCATGTGGATCGGCGTGTCGCGCGGCAGGTTCTTGAACGCTTCCCAGTTCGCGGGCGAAGGGTCGATGTGGACCGGGTTGGACATGGCTCAGGCTTCGAGCTTGTAGTTGTGAAAACGGTCGCGCAGATCCCTCTTCGAGATCTTCCCGGTCGCGGTGTGCGGGATCTCGTCGATGAATTCGACCGCATCGGGCAGCCACCACTTGGCGACCTGCGGCTTCAGGTGTTCGATCACTTCACCGCTGGTGAGCTCGGCGCCCTGCTTGGTAACGACGAACAGCACCGGGCGTTCGTCCCACTTGGGGTGCGGCATTCCGATGCACGCGGCCTCAGCGACCGCCGGATGGCCACAGGCGGCGTTCTCGAGCTCGACCGAGCTGATCCATTCGCCGCCCGACTTGATCACGTCCTTGGTGCGGTCGGTGAGTTGCAGCGTGCCGTCGGGGTGAAGGATGCCGACATCGCCGGTGTCAAACCAGCCATCCGCCGTCACCGCGTCCTTCTCCGCCTTGAAGTAGCGCTTCACCACCCACGGCCCGCGGATCTGCAGCGCGCCGCTGGTCTTGCCATCGCGCGGCAGCGGGGTTGCCATATCGTCGAGATCGACCGTGCGCAGCTCGACCCCAAAGATCGGGCGGCCTTGCATCGCGGTCTTGGCGACCTTCTCCTCGAAGCTGAGATGCTCCCAATCCCAGGTCGGCCCGCCCACCGTGCCAATCGGGCTGGTCTCGGTCATGCCCCAGGCATGCTGGACGCGGGTGCCGTTCTTCATCAGCCGCTCGATCATGAATTTGGGCGCGGCCGAGCCGCCGATGGTTGCAGCTTTCAAAGGTGGAAGGTCTAGGCCGTTGGCATCGCAATACTGGAAGTGCGCGAGCCACACGGTGGGGACGCCTGCGCTGTCGGTCACTTTCTCGCGCAGCATCAGCTCATGAAGGACGGCGGGATCGTTGACCGCCGAGAACACGAACTTCACCCCCGCCATCGCCCCCGCATAGGGCAGGCCCCAGCTCGCCGCGTGGAACATCGGCACGACCGGAAGCATCACCGAGGAGGCGCTGAAGTTGAAGGCGGCAGGCTGCAAGCCCGCCATCGCGTGCATGACGGTCGAGCGGTGTTCGTATTGCACGCCCTTGGGATTGCCCGTTGTCCCGGAGGTGTAGCAGATCATGCACGGATCGCGCTCATCGCCGGGAACCCACTGGAAATCGCCGTTTTGTTCGCCGATCCAGTCTTCGAAGGCGCGGGTGTGTTCGCCGGAATCATAGCAGATGTAGTGCTCGACCGTGGGCCAGCGGCTTTTCATCTTGTCGACGATGGGCTGGAAGGCGGCATCGTAGAGCAGCACCCGGTCCTCGGCATGATTGACGATGTATTCGAGCTGATCGTCGAACAGGCGCGGATTGACCGTGTGGAGCACGCCGCCCATGCCCGCCACGCCATACCAGCTCACGAGATGGCGCGAATGGTTCATCGCGAGGCTGGCGACCTTGTCTCCCTTTTTCAGCCCCAGCGCGATCAGCGCCTGCGACAGCTTGAGCGCATCGCGCCGAATGCCCGCCCAGTCGGTGCGCGTCTCGCTGCCATCGGCCCAGCGCGTGACTATCTCGCGGGTTCCGGCCTCGCGCGCGGCGTGATCGATCACGCTCGTGACCCGCATGGTCCAATCCTGCATCGCTCCAAGCATCGTGTGTCCTCTCCTCGCGCTCGGTTTGGGTTATGCCGATCAACTTGATCGGGTGTCGCGCTGAAAGGCAAGCGAAAATCAAACCTTCGACGAGGGGCATCAGCTGTTCGCAATGCCTTTGTGCGAGCGAGCTTCCGATGCATCGCGGGCGAACTTGTCACCGACTTGTCATCGCTTCGCCATGCGCACTGCCTATGAGGACGCAAGGCTACTTCACTAACGAGGGCTAGATCATGAAAAGAGCAGCAATTCTACTCGCAGGGGTAAGCGCGATCTGCGCGACGCCCGCTGCGGCGCGCGAGGGTCTTTATGTCGGCGTCAATGGCGGCGTCAGCCTTGAGGATCAGGTCGATATCGACCGCGCCGATGTCGATCCGCAGGAAAACGGCGCCTTTGCCGACACCAATACCGGTTTCGACGTGGACGGTGTGCTCGGCTACGATTTCGGCGCCTTCCGGCTCGAGGCCGAGGCGGGCTACAAGCAGAACGGCTATGACACGCTGACAATCGTCAGCCCCAATAACGGCGCGGGCGTGCCGGTGGGCACCGTGGTCGAGCCGGACAGCGATCTCTCGATCCTGAGCGGCATGGTCAACGCCATGATCGATCTGGGCAAAGACGATGGCTTTAACGTCTTCTTCGGCGGCGGTGCCGGCATCGCGCGGGTCAGCTTCGACGTCAATGTCCCCGGCGTCGGCTCGCTGGCAGACGACAACGCGACCGATTTTGCCTATCAGGCGATCGCTGGCTTCCGCTTCCCATTGGGCGAGCGGATAGATCTTGGCGTGAAGTATCGTTACTTCGTGATCGACGAATTCGAATTCGAGGGTTTCAACGGCGATCCGCTCGAGGTCGATTACCAGGCGCACTCGGTGCTCGCCTCGCTGGTCTACAATTTCGGTGCGAAGGAGGCCGCCCCGCCGCCGCCCCCGCCGCCCCCTCCGCCGACGGTGGCCACGGTCGAGGTCAGCCCGGCGACGGCAT
>JAZBNR010000028.1:0-4699 GCA_036350735.1 Erythrobacter sp. | reverse complement strand
GTCGAGCCGGTCGGGCAGGACGCGGTCGCCCTGGATCGTGCCCACCTGCCAGGTGCGGCCGATCGCATCGGTCAGGTGCCATTCGAGCTTGGGTGCGTAGAACGCCCCCTCGCCCGGCAATTCCTCCCATTCGAGGCCGTTCGCGCTCAGCGCATCGCGCAGTTCCTGCTCGGCCTTGTCCCAGTCCGCATCCGATCCGAAGCGTTGCTCGGGCCGGAGCGCCAGCTTGATATCGTAGCTGAAGCCGAAGTCGCGATAGACGCTGTCGGCAAGGCTCAGGAACGCCTGCACCTCGGAGACCACCTGCTCCTCGGTGCAGAAGATATGCGCATCGTCCTGCGTGAACTGGCGCACGCGCATGAGGCCGTGGAGCGCGCCGTGCGGCTCGTTGCGGTGGCAGCAGCCCATCTCGCCGAGCCGGATCGGAAGGTCGCGATAGGAGGTGATGCCCTGCTTGAAGACGAGCACATGCGCGGGGCAGTTCATCGGCTTCAAGGCCATCCAGTCGGCGTCCTTGGAGATCAGCTCCGCGCCTTCCTCGGTGTTCGGCACCTCGTCGGGGATGACGAACATGTTCTCGCGATACTTGCCCCAGTGGCCCGACTGCTCCCACTGGCGCGCATCCATCACCTGCGGGGTCTTGATCTCGCGATAGCCCGCGCCGTCCATCTTGCGGCGCATATAGGCTTCGAGCTCGCGCCAGATGCGATAGCCCTTGGGGTGCCAGAAGACGCTGCCATGGGCTTCTTCCTGCAGGTGGAACAGGTCCATCTCGCGGCCGAGCTTGCGGTGGTCGCGCTTGGCCGCCTCTTCCAGCCGCGTGAGGTGCGCCTGCAACTGCTTCTTGTTGAGCCAGCCCGTGCCGTAGATCCGCGTCAATTGCGCGTTCTTCTGGTCGCCGCGCCAGTATGCGCCGGCGGTGCGCATCAGCTTGAAGGCGTCGGGATCTAGCTTGCCGGTCGAGGCGAGGTGCGGTCCGCGGCACATGTCGAGCCAGTCGTCGCCCGACCAGTAGACCGTCAGTTCCTCGTTCTCGGGCAGTTCCTTGGCCCATTCGGCCTTGAACGACTCGCCCTCGCTCTCCCACTTGTCGATCAGCTGCTGGCGGGTCCAGACCTCGCGCCTGAGCGGCTTGTCGGCGCGGATGATCTCGCGCATCTTCTCCTCGATCGCGGGCAGGTCCTCGAGGCCGAAAGGTTCGCGGCTCGCGGGCGCCATCACGTCGTAATAGAAGCCGTCATCGGTCGCGGGGCCGAAGGTGATCTGCGTGCCCGGCCACAGCGCCTGCACCGCCTCGGCAAGGACGTGGGCGTAATCGTGGCGCACCAGTTCGAGCGCCTCTGCCTCGTCGCGGGCGGTGATCAGTGCGAGCTCGGCATCGCCATCGAACGGGCGGCCGATATCGCGCACCTCGCCGTCGACCTTCGCCGCCAGCGCGGCCTTCGCCAAACCCGGCCCGATCGCCGCCGCGACATCGGCGGGAGTGCTGCCCGGTTCCATCTCGCGCACGGAGCCATCGGGCAGGCTGATCTTCAAAAGTTCCGTCATCACTCAGTTCCGTTGTTTGGCCGCGCCCTGCCACAAGCGGGCGCGCACCGGAAGAGCGGTGTTGGGGGTTGATACCGATTTCGGGGAGACACCGCGCCACCCGAAACCGGGTGGCGAGCCGCCGAGCCTAACCCAGCCGCAACCGCCCCCGGAAGCCCGAGGTTGTCGTGGTGGTAGTCGTGATCGGCAGATTGGCCATGCAGCCGAGATATGCGCGCGGCCGCCCAAAGTCACGCGCAAGTTGATGAAATACGCGCAGGGGGGATGGTTTGAACGAAACGGATGGAAAGGGTGCTTGACAAAACCTGGCCCCAATGACAAGTTACCTTTCCATAAGTGAAAGGGAGCTTGTCTCATGAACACCACGATCAAGAGTTTCATCTGGGCCAGCGCGATCATTGCGGCGGCGATCCTTGCCAAGAGCGCGGGCTTTGGCGACGGCGAGAGTTCCGCGCTGATCATCGGCCTCGTCGCGGCCGCATGGGCATCGATCAATGGGCGGCAGCCGGGTTGCGCCCGGGAGTGCCGCTGATGGCGCGCAGCCCGGCGATCCAACGCTACTTCCGCATCCATATCGCGCTTTCGGTCGCCTATCTGGCGCTGGTGGCGCTTGCCGCCTGGTTCATCCCCGACGATGCCGATCCCACCCCGACCGTCATCGCCTTTGCCCTGCTGCCAGCGCTCGTCGTGCTCGGCTGGATCTGGAACATGGGCCGCCTGCTGATCACGATGGAGGACGAGTATCTGCGAATGCTCGAAGTGCGCAAGGCGATGTGGGCGACCGCGATCACGCTCGCCATCGCGGGCGGCTGGGGCCTGGTCGAGCTGTTCGCCACCGTGCCCCGCCTGCCGGTATTCTTCATCTTCCCGATCTGGTGCCTGGGCCTCGCGGTCGGCCAGATAGTGAATCGCCTGACCTTCGGCGATGATGGCGGCTGCCCATGAAGAACCGCCTAAAGGTCCTGCGCGCCGAGCGCGACTGGAGCCAGCAGGACCTTGCCGAAAGGCTCGGCGTCTCGCGCCAGAGCGTCAACGCCATCGAGAAGGGCCGCTACGACCCCTCGCTCCCGCTCGCCTTCATCATCGCCGAGACCTTCGGCCTCGCCATCGAAGAGATATTTTTCCGGGAAAAGGACTGATTTGCCATGAAACCCACCCCCCTTGCCGCCGCGGCCTTCGCTGCCCTCACCCTGTGCGCCCCTGTCGCCTCCGCGCAGGAAGCGCCGTTAGCCGCCGAGCAGGTCGCCACCGAACGCTTCAGCGTCGAGATCGTCGGCGACGGGACGCGCGACGTGATCCTCATCCCCGGCCTCCTGTCGCCGCGCAGCGTGTGGGACGGCCAGATCGAGACGCTGCTCGCGGCGGGTTCGCGCGTCCATCTCGTGCAGGTCAACGGGTTCGGCGACACCGATCCGGGCAGTAACGCCGAGGGACCGGTGCTGCCCTTCCTCGTCGAAGGACTGGCGCGCTACATCGAGGAGCGCGGGATTGGCGAAGCGCATGTCGTGGGCCATTCGATGGGCGGGTTCACCGCGCTCAATCTCGCGCTCGAACGGCCCGACCTCGTCGAGGAGGTGATGATCGTCGATTCGCTGCCCTTCTTCTCGGTGTTGATGGGGATGCAGGACGCTGAAGCGGCCAAGGCGCAGGCCGCCTCGATGCGCGACATGATGGTGGCGCAGGCCGAGGTCAAGATGCCCGCGCCGGACTGCGCCTCGCCCTCGCCCCAGGCGCGCGGCATGGCGAAGACGCCGGAGGCGCAGTGCAAGGTCGATCTCTACACCGCGAGCGCCGATCTCGCGGTCGGAGGGCACCTGATGTATGACCTCATGACCACCGACCTGCGCCCGCGCCTGACCGGATTGCAGGTGCCCGTGACGATGCTCTACCCGGTCGATCCGCCAGCGATCACGGCCGAGGCGGCGCAGGGCATCTACCCGGTGCAGTATCGCGGCACGCCCGACATCACCTTCGTGCCCGTCGAAGGTGCGCGGCACTTCATCATGCTCGACCAGCCCGCCGCGACCAATGAAGCGCTGCGCGAGTTCCTGGCACAGTAGCAGGGATCAGAGCGTGAGCGCGTTGGACCCGGCTTCTGTGCTGACCGTCCGGGTCCCCGCGAGCTGCGTCGAGCGCTGGCGGATGCCGCTGACGAAGCGGTATTCGGTGGTCGCGCGTGCCGGGGTCAGTTCGACCGTCATGTAGCCGCGCTGCGAGGTATCCGCCCATTTGAGCTGCGGATTCTCGGCCACCAGCGCCCCGGCAAGATCGCCCGGCTGGACGAAGGAGAGGTAGTTCTCGAAACCGGGCGAGGACACCGAGGCGGTGCCCAGCTCGACCCCGACCCTTGCGCCCTCGTGGTCGAGGTCGAAGGCCCAGGCATTGTGCGTGTCGCCCGCGAGGACGACGAGGTTGGCCCCGGCATCGAGCGCGGCCTTGAACACCCGCTCGCGCGCGGCGGGATAGCCGTCCCAGGCGTCCATGTTGAGCGGCAGGCCGACCCGGCTCGCCAGCGCCGCCGCGGTCAGCCGCTGGCGCACGAAATCGGGAAGGCTGCCCTCGATCTGGGCGACCAGCGCCGCCGGGCTCTTGAGGTTGCCGATCAGCACCTGCTGCGCGAGCACCTGCCACTTCGCACCGCGCGCGGTCGAAGCGGCGAGGCCTTCGGCGAGCCAACGCTCCTGCGCCTCGCCCAGCAACTGGCGCGCGGGATCGGCCCAGGCGCCGTCGCGGAACTTCTCCAGCGCGGCGATGGCCTTTTCGGGATCGCTCGCGCCTTCGAGGACTTTGCCGAAATCGAGCTGCTCGTCGCGACCCTCGAGCCGGGTGTCGAGGCGGAAGATCGTTGCCAGGTCGCCGATATCGTAGGCGGCATAGGGATCGTCGGAAACCGGCATCCATTCGCGATAGACCCGCTTGGCGGTCGCCTTCCTCGCCGCCCAGCTGCCTTCGGCGTCCGGCTGGTGGTTCTGCGCGCCGTCCTTCCAGCTGTCATTCGCGCTTTCATGGTCGTCCCACACCGCGATCATCGGCAGCACCTGATGGAGGCGCTGGAGATCCTTGTCGGCGCGGTAGGTGGCATAGCGCAGGCGATAATCGGCGAGGGCGACGATCTCCGACCCCGGCAGCGCCTCGCGATCGGGATGGCGCT
>JAZBNR010000027.1:0-6754 GCA_036350735.1 Erythrobacter sp. | reverse complement strand
TAGGTTGGAGAGCCCGCCGCTGGTCTTGGCATGGGGGCATTGCCGCTTGATCTCCTTCACCGCTTCGATGAAGTCGAGGCCGTAGCGGTCATGCTCTTCGATTCCCGTGGCGACCGCGAAGATGTTGGGATCGAAGATGATGTCCTCGGGCGGGAAGCCGATGCCGACCAGCAGGTCATAGGCGCGCTTGCAGATCTCAACCTTGCGCGCCTTCGTGTCGGCCTGGCCGACCTCGTCGAACGCCATCACCACCACGGCCGCGCCATAAGCCATGCATGCGCGCGCGTGCCTGAGGAACTCCTCCTCGCCTTCCTTCATGCTGATCGAATTGACGATCGGCTTGCCCGACACGCATTTGAGCCCTGCCTCGATTACCTCCCACTTGGACGAGTCGATCATGACGGGCACGCGCGCGATGTCGGGCTCGGCGGCGATCAGCTTGAGGAAGGTCGTCATCGCGTGCTTCGCGTCGAGCAGGCCTTCGTCCATGTTGACGTCGATCACCTGCGCGCCGTTCTCTACCTGCTCGCGCGCGACCTCGACGGCGGTAGAGTAATCGTCCGCCATGATGAGCTTCTTGAACCGGGCGGAGCCGGTGACGTTGGTGCGCTCGCCGATATTGATGAAGGTGGAAGCTGATTGGGTCACGGTTTCGGTTCTCTGCTGCCGCTCGCCCTGAGCTTGTCGAAGAGCCGCACATTCTTGGGAATGAGAAGGACGGTGCTTCGACAGGCTCGGCACGAGCGTTTTGGGGTTTAGCTCGCGAGCTTGAACGGCTCGAGACCCGCCAATCGCATCGCGGTTTCGGGTGTTGGTACTGCGCGCGGGGACAGGCCTTCGACCGCACGCGCGATCGCGGCGATGTGGGCGGGCGAAGAGCCGCAGCATCCGCCGAGGATGTTCGCCTGACCGTTCTCGGCCCATTGCCGCACGAGGCCCGCAGTGGTGTCCGGCATCTCGTCATACTCGCCGAGTTCGTTGGGGAGCCCTGCATTGGGATAGGCCATGATCAGCGTATCGGCGAGCGCGCTCAGCGCCTTGACGTGCGGGCGCAGCTGGTCCGCGCCGAAGCTGCAATTGAGCCCGATGGTGACAGGCTTGGCGTGACGCACCGCATACCAAAACGCTTCCACCGTATGGCCCGAGAGGTTGCGGCCCGAGAGGTCGGTCAGCGTCATCGAGATCATCACCGGGACCTCCCGGCCCAGTTCGGCCTCGAGCTGCTTCACCGCCATGATCCCGGCCTTGGCGTTGAGCGTGTCGAACACCGTCTCGATCAGGATGAAATCCGCCCCGCCCTCGACCAGCGCCGCCGCCTGTTCCTTGTACACCGCGACGAGTTCGTCGAAGTCGATCTCGCGAAAGCCGGGGTCCTCGACATCGGGCGAGAGCGACAGGGTCTTGTTGGTCGGACCGATGGCTCCGGCGACGAAGCGGGGCTTGCCGTCCTTGGCCTCGTACTCATCGCAAAGCCGGCGCGCGATCCGGCCGCTGGCGATGTTGATCGCCGCGACCTGCTCCTCGGCGGCGTAATCCGCCTGGCTGATGCGGTTCGCGGAGAAGGTGTTGGTCGAGACCACGTCCGAACCCGCGTCGAGATAGGAGCGAGTGATGTCTGCGATCACGTCCGGCCGCGTGAGGGCGAGGATATCGTTGTTGCCCTTCTGGTCGGCCTTGAGGCCGATATCGCCCGCATAGTCCTCCTCGGTGAGCTTGCGCTCCTGGATCTGCGTTCCGAAGGCGCCGTCGAAAATCAGGATGCGGCTCGCGGCGGCGGCTTCGAGCCGGGCGCGGGCGGAAGATGGCTGGAGTGTCATTCGGCGGCTTCCTTCTGCGACACCGGCGCTTTGGGGGGCCGTTTTCCGAGCATGTGGCAGATCGCATAGCTCAGTTCTGCCCGGTTGAGGGTGTAGAAGTGGAACTGGCGCACGCCGCCGGCATAGAGCTTGCGGCACAGTTCGGCGGCGATGGTCGCCGACACCAGTTGGCGCGCAGCCGGCCGCTCGTCGAGCCCCTCGAACAGCCCTTCCATCCAGGAAGGGATCGCGGTGCCGCACATCGCGCTCATCCGCTGGACCGCGGCAAAGCTCATCACCGGCATGATCCCGGGCACGATCTCGGCGTCGATCCCGGCGGCGGCGACCTCGTCGCGGAAACGGAAGAAGCATTCGGGATCGAAGAAGAACTGCGTGATCGCGCGGTCGGCGCCCGCCTCGAACTTGGCCTTGAGATTGGCGATATCGGACTGCGCGTCAGGGCTGTCGGGGTGGACTTCGGGATAGGCCCCGACCGAGATTTCGAAGTCGGCGACTTTCTTCAGTCCGGCGATCAACTCGGCAGCATTGGCGTAGCCGCCCGGGTGGGGAATGTACTTGCCGGACCCGTCGGGCGGATCGCCGCGCAGGGCGACGATGTGGCGAATGCCCTCGGCCCAGTAATGGCGTGCGACCTCGTTCACCTCTTCCTTCGTCGCGTTGACGCAGGTGAGATGCGCGGCGGCCGGAATGCTGGTCTCGTTCTGGATCCGTACGACCTGTTCATGGGTGCGCTCACGGGTCGATCCGCCCGCGCCATAGGTGACCGAAACGAAGCGCGGGCCGAGCGGCGAGAGCGTAGCGACGCTGTCCCACAGGGTCTGCGCCATCTTGTCGGTCTTGGGCGGGAAGAACTCGAAACTGACATCGATGTCACCCGGCAGATCCGAGAACAGCGGACTTCCGAGCGCGGTGCGCGCTTCCTGGAGCTGGTCGAGAGTGAGGGTCATAGACGGGCTTCCTTGCGGGAGGGGACGGAGCCTTGGACGGGTTCACTGGAAAGGCCGGAGCGGCGCTTGCCGATCCAGATCTTGACGACGAGTTCGCCGCCATCAAGTGCAATCGGATCGCTAGGGGCGAACCCTGAGCCGCGCAGGAGATCGCGCATCTGCCTGTCGGAGAAGCCGAGGCGCGCATGTTGGTGGCGGTCGCGCAACTCCTCGCGGTCATGCGCGGCGAAATCGACGATGGCGATACGCGCTCCGGGCCGCGCGACGCGGGCCGCTTCCGCCAGGGGGAACGCCGGGTCCTGTGCGAAATGGAGGACCTGATGGAGCAGCAGCGTGTCGAAACTCGCGGCCGGGAACGGCAGGTCGGCAAAATCGCCCTGCACCAGGTCCACCTGCGCTGTCGGCAAGTGCTGCAGCTTCGCGCGCGCGACGCGGAGCATCTCCAGGTTGCGATCGAGCGCTGTGATCTTCTCGGCATGGTCGGCGAAAAGTTCCGCCATGCGGCCCGTGCCCGTGCCGATATCGAGCACGGCGCCCAGCGGCGATGCGCTTAGCGCCTCGATCAGCGCCTCCTCGACCTGCCGGTCGGGCGTGTGAAGGGCGCGCAGTTCGTCCCATTCGCCGGCATGGCGCGCGAAATATTCTCCCGCGCTGTCCTCGCGTGCCTGGCGGATGGCGGCAAGCTTGCGTCGGTCGTCGGAGCAAAGCTGTGCAAATTCCCGGTTCTCGGCCTCCGCGATGGCCAGCAGGCGGTCGAGCGCAGCAAGCACCGGGTCGCCGCCCGCGCCGCCCGCAGCGCGCAGGAACACCCAGCTGCCTTCGCGGCGACGTTCGGCTAGGCCCGCATCGCACAGGATGCCGACATGGCGCGAGACGCGCGGCTGGCTCTGGCCGAGCACTTGCGCAAGTTCTCCAACCGCGAGTTCCATGGCCGAAAGCAGCCGCGCGATGCGCAGCCGCGTCGGGTCGGCCAGAGCCTTGAATATCGCGTCGATCGCCATGATGGCGAACAGATATAAAGATATTTTTATATGTGTAAATGCGACTCTGCCGCCCGGTGCTACAGCACGCGATGCGCGCCGCGGCTTGGGAGGAACACGCCGACCTCGCAGGGAGCCGAAGCCACCGCAATCGCGGGCACCAATTCGGGCGGGGCAAGCGCGACCAGCGATCCGCCGAACCCGCCGCCGGTCAGCCGTACACCGCCGCGCGCGCCGAGCGCCGCGCCGATCTTCCGGGCCAAGCGATCGACCTCGGGCACCGAAGCCTCGAAATCGTCGCGGTAGGAGACGAAGCTCTCGGCCATCAGCGCGGAAATCGCCGCCGCATCCCCCTCTTCCAGCGCCCGCGCGAACCGTTCCACTCGTTCGATTTCGCTGACGACGTGGCGCGCGCGGACATATTCGACCTCGCCCAGACCGCCGCGTTCCGTCTCGAGCTGCCCCGGCGAGACATCGCGCAGGCTTTGCGCGCCATAATGGCGCGCCGCCGCCTCGCATTGCGCCCGGCGTTCGTTGTAGGGACTGTCGCCGAGGCTGTGGCGCACCCCGCTATCGATGATGACGAGCGCAAGCGAGGCCGGCATGGCGACATGGCGAAAGGTGAGGTCGCGGCAGTCAAGCAGCATCGCATGGCCTTCGCGGGCGCAGGCCGAGGCCATCTGATCCATGATGCCGCATTGCGTCCCGACGAAACGGTTCTCTGCCAGTTGCGCGATCCGCGCGAGCGCTTCGGGCGCTGCGGGTGATCCGGCATGGCTCGAAAGCGCCAGTCCCGCCGCGACGCCAAGCGAAGCGGAGGAGGAAAGCCCTGCCCCCATTGGCACATTGCCCGCGATCGCCAGCCGTGCGGGCGCAAGTGCGCTGCCGCTATCCGCCAGGAAATGCGCGACACCGCGCACATGGTCGCACCATTCCTCCCCCCTTGGCGTGATCCCTGTGCCCAGAGCGAAAGCGTCGCGCGCCCCGTCCAGATCGAGGGCCACCGCCTCGAGAGCATCCCCCTGCCCCGGTCCCACCGCGATCATCGTCTCACGATCAATCGCGCAGGGAAGCACCAGCCCGTCATTATAGTCGGTGTGCTCGCCGATCAGGTTGACCCGTCCGGGTGCGGCATAGACCGCTTGCGGATCCGCGTCATAGGCCACCCGATAGCCGGCGCGCACGCGCTCCAGCAATTGCTCGCGATGGTTCATCGTTCGCCCCGGTAATGCTCGCTGCCGCTCACCGCGCGCAACATGTCCGCCGCGCGTTCGGGAGTGAGGTCACGCTGAGCCTCGGCCAGCATCTCGTAGCCGACCATGAATTTGCGCACCGAGGCCGACCGCAGGAGCGGCGGGTAGAAATGGGCGTGGAGCTGGAACCATTTCAGTGTTCTGTCCTCGAACGGCGCCTGGTGCCAGCCCATCGAATAGGGAAAGCTGGTGCGGAACAGGTTGTCGTAGCGCGTGGTCAACGCCTTGAGGGTTCGGGCGAGGCTCTCGCGCTGGCCATCACGAAGCTCGGGCAATCGCTGCACCTCGAAACGCGGCAGCAGCAGCGTCTCGAACGGCCAGGCCGCCCAGAACGGGACGATGGCGATCCAGTGATCGTTGATCTCCACCACCCGCTCGCCTTCGCGCGCCTCGCGATCGGCAATCTCGAGCAGCAGCGATCGGCCTTCCTCGTTCATGTACGCGGCCTGTTGCAGCACTTCGGTGCGCAATTCATGGGGCTGGTGCGCGCTCGCCCAGATCTGTCCGTGGGGATGCGGGTTGGAGCATCCCATCATGGCGCCCTTGTTCTCGAACACCTGCACGCTAGCGAAACGCTTGCCCAGTTCCTCGCTCTGCCGCGCCCAGACATCGATCACCTCGCGGATCTGGCTAAGCGACAGTTCCGGCATCGATCTCGAATGATCGGGTGAAAAGCAGATTACGCGGCAGGTTCCGCTGGTTGTCTCCGCACGAAGCAGATGGTCGAACGTGCGCTCCGGCGCGGCCCCGTCCTCTAGCGCAGGGAAGTCGTTGTCGAAGACATGAACGCCCGGATAATCCGGGTTCACCTCGCCCCCTACACGGGCGTTGCCGGGGCACAGGTAGCAATCAGGATCGTAGGCCGGCGGAACCGGATCGGGCTCGGCTTGCTCGCCCTGCCACGGGCGCCCCATGCGCTGCGGCGACACCTGCACCCAGGCTCCGGTAAGCGGGTTGTAGCGCCGATGGGGCAGGGTGAAATCGACCGGCATCAAACCGCCTCGGCGCTGCGCCAGAAAGCGTTGAACTCAGCCCGGTTGCCCATTGCCCGGTTCACCGCCAGCGCCGCGAGCACGCTCGTCACCAGCGTAACCATCATGAAGTCGATGTAATGCATCGCGATCAGCCCCTCGGGCTGGAGGTGGAAGGTGAATATCCCGTACAGCAGCACGCCCCAGATCACCCCTCCGATCGCCGCCGATGCCTCGACATTCCTGAAAAGCAGCCCGGCGACGAATGCGCTGAGGATCGGCATCGAGAGGAGGCCGTTCAGCTGTTGCAAAAGGTTGATGATGCTGAACTCGGTCGGGTCGGCGCTCGCCGCGTCGATATAGACCGTGACCAGCATGATCGAGGTGACGGTCAGCAGCACCGAGACGGCGGCGGCGAGCTTCCAGTGATCCTTGACCGGGCTCACGAATTGCTCGTGGAAGTCGACCGAGTAGAGCGCGACCGAACTGTTCAGGACCGCGCTGAAGGTCGTGATGACCGCGGCCGCCACCATCGCTGCGAAGGCCCCCGAAAGCCATGGTGGCAGGACTGTGGCGATCAATTGCCCATAGGCCGCATCGCCGACATCGCCGAACAGCTTGTAGGCGACGATGCCCGGAATGACGACGATCGGCGGGACGATCAGGATGCGGATCGCGGCGGCGGCGAGCACCCCCTTCTGCGCCTCGCGCACGGTGGGCGCGGCCATGGCGCGCTGGGTGATGTTCTGGTTGGTCGACCAGTAGAAGATCTGGATGAAGATCATG
>JAZBNR010000026.1:0-4807 GCA_036350735.1 Erythrobacter sp. | reverse complement strand
CGTTTATCTCGTCCATGTCGCGCAGCTTCTCGTAGGCCACGTCGGCCTCGGCCAGCAACACGTTCATGTGGCCCGGCATGCGCCCTGCGACCGGGTGGATCGCATATTTGACCTCGACGCCCTTTTCCTCGAGCAGTTCGGCCATTTCCCTCAGCGCGTGCTGCGCCTGTGCCACCGCCATGCCGTAGCCGGGGATGATGATGACCTTTTCCGCCTGTTCGAGCATGAAGGCCGCATCGTCGGCGCTGCCCTGCTTGTAGGGGCGCTGCTCGCGCGCTTCTCCGCCGCCGCCCGAGCCGCCATCCGCGCCGAAGCCGCCCGCGATCACGCTGATGAAGCTGCGGTTCATCGCGCGGCACATGATGTAGGAGAGGATCGCGCCCGAGGAGCCGACCAGCGCGCCGGTGATGATCATCGCGCTGTTGCCGAGCGTGAAGCCCATCGCCGCCGCCGCCCAGCCTGAATAGGAGTTGAGCATCGAGACGACGACCGGCATGTCCGCCCCGCCGATGGGAATGATGAGCAGGAAGCCGATCGCGAAGGCGAGAATCGTGATCCAGACGATCAGCATCCCCTCGCCCGGCCCGCCCGCACCCGAAAAGGCATAGGCTGCAATCAGCCCGAGGATCGCGACGAGCGTGCCCAGGTTGATAATATGCCGCCCCGGCAGCAGGATCGGCGAACCGCTCATGCGGCCCGACAGCTTGAGGAAGGCGATGACCGAGCCGGAGAAGGTGATCGCCCCGATGGCGATGCCGAGGCCCAGTTCCACCCGGCTGACCGTGAGGATCTGCCCGTCGAGGTTGAGAATCCCGAACGAGCCCGGATTGAGCCAGGCGGCAAGGCCGACGACCACCGCCGCCATCCCCACGAGGCTGTGGAAGCCCGCGACCAGTTCGGGCATTGCGGTCATGGCGATGCGCCGCGCGATGGTGACGCCGACGATGGCGCCGAGGAAGATCGCGATGGCGATCTCGACGATATTGGCAAGATCGTGCGTCACCAGCGTGGTGACGAGCGCGATTGCCATCCCGATCATGCCGTAGCGATTGCCCGCGCGGCTGGTAGAGGGATGCGAGAGCCCGCGCAGCGCGAGGATGAAGAACACGCCCGCCGCCAGATAGGCGAGCATCGCCCATGCAGGGGTGCCCGCGACGCCATCGACGGCGCTCGCAAGAAGGGAGAAGCTCATCTCTTACTTCTCCTTCTTCTTGTACATTGCGAGCATCCGCTCAGTCACGGCAAAGCCGCCGAAGATGTTGATCGACGCCATCACGACGCCGGCAAGGCCGAGATATTTGGCGACCGGGTTCTCGGCTTCCGCCGCCGCGATCAGCGCGCCGACGATGATGACGCTCGAAATCGCGTTGGTCACCGCCATCAGCGGCGTGTGCAGCGCCGGGGTGACCGACCATACGACGTAATAGCCGACGAAACACGCCAGCACGAAAATGCTGAGAATGCTGATGAAATCCATTAGATCAGGCCCCCTTCAGCCTCTCATTGACCACTTCCCCCCCGCGGGTCAGGCGGATCGCATTGCCGATTTCCTCGTCGAGTTCGGGTTTGCCCGCTTCCTTGTCCCAGAACGCGCTGAGAAAGTTGAAGTGGTTGCGCGCGAACAGCGCGGAGGCGTCGGCGGCGAGATGGGCCGGGGTGTTGGCATAGCCGATGATCTTGACCCCGTGCTTCACCACGGTCTGATCCGGCTGCGAGCCCTCGACATTGCCCCCTTGCGCCACCGCAAGGTCGAAGATCACGCTGCCCGGCTTCATCGTCGCAATCTGCGCGTCGGTGATCAGCACGGGAGCGGCGCGCCCCGGGATCAGCGCGGTGGTGATGACGATGTCCTGCTTGGCGATGTGTTCGCTGACGAGCTTGGCCTGCGCGGCCTTGTATTCGTCGCTCATCTCGGTCGCATAGCCGCCCGAGCCCTCGCCCTCGATGCCCTTCACCTCCTCGACGAAGATCGCCTTCGCACCGAGGCTCTCGATCTGTTCCTTGGTCGCCGAGCGCACGTCGGTCGCGGAGACCTGCGCGCCGAGGCGCTTGGCGGTCGCGATCGCCTGAAGGCCCGCAACGCCGACGCCCATGATGAAGACGCGCGCGGCCTGCACCGTGCCCGCCGCCGTCATCATCATCGGGAAGGCGCGGCCATAGGTGTCCGCCGCGGTCAGCACCGCCTTGTAGCCTGCAAGGTTGGACTGGCTGGAGAGCACGTCCATCGACTGCGCGCGGGTGATGCGCGGCATGAATTCCATCGACAGCGCCTCGAGGCCCGCCTTGGCATAGGCATCGACGAGATCGCGCTTCTGGAACGGGTCGAACAGGGCGGCGACCCATGCGCCCGGCTTAGCGCCCTTCAGCAGCGCCACGTCAGGGGCCTGGATGCCGAGCACGATCTCGGCGTCCCTGATCGTCGCCGCGAGGTCGCCGACCGCCGCGCCAGCTTCGGCAAAGGCCGCATCGGTGATCGCAGCGTGTTCGCCCGCGCCGCTTTCGACTGCGACCTCGTTGCCGAGGCCGATGAACTTCTTGACGGTTTCGGGCGAAGCCGCGACCCGCGTCTCGCCCGGAGCGCGCTCTTTCAGAACAGCGATTTTCATCTGATGCGCGATCTCAAGGCGCGATCAGCGAAACGACGACAAGCGTGACCACCGCGATCAACGGAACGACCCACTTCAGCGCGCCCATGAAACTTTCATAGGTCGAGCGCGCCTTGTCGATATCGTGCACTGCCATGCTCATTTTCCCTTTCAGATCTCTTGCCCCTGTGCGGCCCGTGCCGAACCCTCCGAACCAGCCGGTTCCAGGGCGCGACGCCGCCATTCTCGATATACCCTTGTGCTCCCGTATCGAAGCGGGCCCGGATGCTCAACCCACCAATGGCGCTCCCGGTTCCGCGCGGCGCGCAACAAGGCACGGTCAACAGGCTTAATCCAGTCTTTACCCGCGTAATCTATTGCCCTGCGAACGTCTCACCCCGGGACGATGGCCGGGGATCAGAGGATCAGGGCCGAAACACATGGCGGAAAGGGATGCGCACCCTGGGGGTTTGACCGATCGCACCGATGTCGAGCGCGCCGCCGTGCCCTGCGCAGGCAGCGATCCGCACCACCCGTCCTGCGAGGCGCAGGACGATTCGCGCGCCGATGCGCGGATCGTCATGCTGATCGACGACGAACCCGCGCAAAGCCGCCTGATCGCCGCGATTGCCGCGCGCGAAGGCTGGCGCACCATCGTCGCTTCCGACGCCGAGACCGCCATCGCCACACTCGGCACGCGTGAAGGTATGCAATTGTCCGCGATCCTGCTCGACCAGTGGGTGCCGGGCGACGATGCCTGTTCGCTGATCGCCGAACTCAAGGAGCGCCGCCCGGCCCTCCCGATCCTGATGCTGACCACCAGCGCCTCGCCGCTGCTCGCGGTCGAGGCGATGCGCGCGGGCGCGAGCGACTACCTCGTCAAGCCTGTCTCCCCCGACCGGCTGATGGAGGCGCTGCGCGCGGTCACGACCCGCGAAGCGCCGCGCGACGAGCTCGCCCCGCTGACCGAGAAGATGTCGGCGAGTCTCGATTTCGATGCCATGATCGGCACCGCTCCCCCCTTCCGCACCGCGCTCGCGCAGGCGGCCAAGGCGGCGCGCGGGCACGGCAACGCGCTGATCCAGGGCGAAAGCGGCACCGGCAAGGAAATGCTGATGCGCGCGATGCACGCCGCCTCGCCCCGCGCCAAGGAGCCGCTGCGGATCATCAATATCGCCAGCATCCCGCCCAATTCGATCGAATCGGTCCTGTTCGGGCACGAGCCCAACGCCTTCCCCGGCGCCTTTGACCGCCAGATTGGGGCGCTCCAGCATTGCGACGGCGGGACGCTGGTGCTCGACGAGATCGACCGTCTGAGCCTCGCGGTGCAGAAGCGCCTGCTCGAGATGCTCGAAAGCGGGATTGTGCGCCCGCTCGGCGCGGCGCACGGCTTCCGCGTGGATATCCGCCTCCTCTCGGCAAGCAACATGGAATTGCCACAGCTGATCGCGGGCGGCGTGTTCGAGGAGGCGCTTGCCCAGCGGCTCGGCGCGACCCGCATCCAGCTTCCGCCGCTGCGCGAGCGGACCGGCGACATCCCCGCCCTCACCCGCCATTTCCTCGCCCGGATCGGCGACCAGCCGGGGCTCAACCACCTCTCGATCTCGGACAGCGCGCTTGCCCTGCTGTGCGCCTATGACTGGCCGGGCAATGTCCGCCAGCTGCAATCGGTGCTGTTCCGCGCCGCAGTCTATTGCGAGGGCGACACGCTGACCGCCGACAGCTTCCCGCAACTCTCCGAGATGATCGGCGAGCCGGTCGGCACCGACCGCACCGTCCAGCACGAAGGGGTGGGCGTCATGCTCTACACCGAGGACGGCAACCTGCGCCCGCTCGAGGAGATCGAGGCCGACGTGATCCGCCTCGCCATCGGCCATTATCGCGGCCGGATGACCGAGGTCGCGCGGCGGCTCGGCATCGGGCGCTCGACGCTCTACCGCAAGCTGTCCGACCTCGGTATCGACAACGCCGCCTAGACCGGGCTATCGCGCCCCCTCCGAAAGCCGAGGGGGAACAGCCATGAGCAGACTGAACGGCGCGATCTGCGTCGTCACCGGCGGAGCGCGCGGCATCGGCCGGGCGATCTGCGCCGCCTTTCACGAGGCGGACGGCAAGGTCCTGCTGACCGATATCGACGACGAGGAAGGACGCGCCGCCGCCGCAGCGATCGGCTGCGATTACCTCCATCTCGACGTGCGCGAAGAGGCGGACTGGGAGGCGCT
>JAZBNR010000025.1:0-2532 GCA_036350735.1 Erythrobacter sp. | reverse complement strand
TTCCGGCATAACGCTCGATCTCGGGCCGCAGCGCATCCGACATGGCGACGAAATGGTCGAACAGCCGGCCCTGCAAGCCCATCCAGCGGTGATAGCCCCAGCGCACACCTGCATTCATGTCATGGCGTTCGAGATCGTTGCTGATCTTGATCGCGATCGGCGGGCACTGGCGGCCCAGCCGCACCCTAACCGCCGCCGCATAGATCGCGTAGGTGTTGCCCGCGCAATAGATGACATCGGGCCGCACGTCCCGAATGGTCCGCGAAAGGTGGCTGATCCGGGCGAGCATGCCATCCTTGTGCGCGACGACCGGCATCAGCCCGCCGCGAAATTCGCCGCGCATCGTGCCGCTGTCCTGGGCCAGCCAAAGGGTGACCGGCAAGCCCATGGCGCGCCATTCATGCACCATGCGCAGCGCGGTCCGTTCGACCCCGCCTGTGGCGAAACTCTTGAGAAACAAGAGGATATGCGGGGGATCGGCCATGCGCGCCCTTGCGCCTAGGCCAAGCCCTCCCAAAAGACAAGACTCCGTGCCCCGGGGGCACGGCGCGTGCGCTTTCAGGATTGCGCAACCGAACAGGCGGGGCGGTCGCCCACGACGGGTTGATGCAGGGAAGGGGCGCGAGGCATTGCACACGTTACCGGGTCGCGCGCGCGGGAAATTGACCGCGCCCCCTTCTGAAAAAGCGAGTGTGACCCTATCTCGTTTCCAAGGACATTCAGGGAGAACGCCGTGAATCTCGACAAGTTCACCGACCGCGCGAAGGGTTTTCTACAATCCGCGCTCACTATCGCGATCCGCATGAATCACCAGCGGATCAGCCCCGTGCATATCCTCAAGGCGCTGCTCGAGGATGGCGAGGGCATGGCCGCCGGGCTGATCCAGCGCGCCGGGGGCGAGGCAGCGCTTGCCGCGAGCGCGGTCGATGCTGCGCTTGCCAAGGTTCCGCAGGTGACCGGCGGCGGTGCGCAATCGCAGCCGGGCCTCGACAACGATGCGGTGCGCGTGCTCGACAGCGCCGAGCAACTCGCCGACAAGGCCGGGGACAGCTACGTGACGGTCGAACGGTTGCTGACCGCACTCGCGCTCGCGCCCGGAATTGCCGGCGCGGCGATGAAGGCCGCGAGCGTGACCCCGCAATCGCTCAATGCGGCGATCGAAGACCTGCGCGGCGGCCGCCGTGCGGACAGCGCCAGCGCCGAAAACACCTATGAGGCGATGGAGAAATTTGCGCGTGACCTGACGCAGGCGGCGCGCGACGGCAAGCTCGATCCGGTGATCGGGCGCGACGAGGAAATCCGCCGCACCGTGCAGATCCTCGCGCGGCGGACCAAGAACAACCCCGCGCTGATCGGCGAGCCGGGCACCGGCAAAACCGCCATCGCGGAAGGGCTCGCCCTGCGCATCGCCAACGGCGACGTGCCCGATAGCCTCAAGGGCCGCACGCTGATGGCGCTCGATATGGGCGCGCTGATTGCGGGCGCCAAATATCGCGGCGAGTTCGAGGAACGCCTCAAATCGGTGCTCGACGAAGTGAAGAACGCCGACGGCAACATCATCCTGTTCATCGACGAAATGCACACGCTGATCGGGGCCGGGGCGAGCGAAGGCTCGATGGATGCCTCCAACCTGCTGAAGCCGGCCCTCTCGCGCGGCGAGCTGCACTGCATCGGCGCGACCACGCTCGACGAATACCAGAAATATGTCGAGAAGGATCCCGCGCTCCAGCGGCGCTTCCAGATGGTCTATATCGCCGAACCGAGCGTGGAGGACACGATCAGCATCCTGCGCGGCATCAAGGACAAGTACGAGCTGCACCACGGCGTGCGGATCACCGACAGCGCGATCGTCGCGGCGGCGAAGCTGTCCGATCGCTACATCCAGAACCGCTTCCTGCCGGACAAGGCGATCGACCTGATGGATGAGGCCGCGAGCCGCATCCGCATGGAAGTGGAGAGCAAGCCCGAGGAGATCGAGGCGCTCGACCGCCGGATCATCCAGCTCAAGATCGAGGAGTCGGCACTGGAGAAAGAGGACGATTCCGCCTCGCGCGAGCGGCTCGAAACCCTGCGCAAGGAACTCTCCGAACTCGAACAGCAATCCTCCGAACTCACCACCCGCTGGCAGAACGAACGCGACAAGATCGAGGCCGAGGGCCGCATCAAGGAAGAGCTCGACGGCGCGCGGCTCGAACTCGAACAGGCGCAGCGATCAGGTGATCTCGCGCGGGCGGGCGAGCTTTCCTACGGCACGATCCCGGCGCTGGAAAAGCGGCTCGAGGAAGCCGAGGCGATGAGCGAGAACGCGCTGCTGCGCGAGGAAGTGACCGAGGAGGATATCGCTGGCATCGTCAGCCGCTGGACCGGTATTCCGATCGACAAGATGCTCGAAGGCGAGCGCGAAAAGCTGATGGAGATGGAGAACATCCTCGGCAAGCGCGTGATCGGGCAGGAACAGGCAATCACCGCTGTTTCCAGGGCGGTGCGCCGTGCCCGCGCCGGGTTGCAGGATCCGAAACGGCCGCTGGGTTC
>JAZBNR010000024.1:0-91236 GCA_036350735.1 Erythrobacter sp. | reverse complement strand
CGGCTTTCCGGTACGACCGGCCCTGCTGGGGACGCTGAGGGGCCGCGAATACGACGTGGTCTATCTCGGCTACAACATGGATGGCCGCATTGGCCGGGTGAACCTGACGGGCAGTTTCTACTGGGCGCTGGGTGAGGACCGGAACAGCTTCTTCACCGACCGTCCGGCCGATATCAACGCGCAGTTCGCCGCCGCCGAGCTGAGCTACGATCGCGACTGGGTGCGCCTGCGCCTCTCGGGTCTTTACGCGAGCGGCGACGATGATCCCTATGACGACACCGAAGGCGGGTTCGACGCGATCTTCGAGAATCCGATCTTCGCGGGCGCGGACACCTCCTACTGGATCCGCCAGACCATCCCCTTTGCCGGCGGCGGGCGTGTCGTCTCGGTCAACGGCCGCAACGGCATCCTCAATTCGCTGCGCTCCTCCAAGGAGCAGGGCCAGTCGAACTTCAATAATCCGGGCACGATGCTGGTGGGCCTTGGCGCCGATTTCGACCTGACGCCCGAGTTCCGCCTGACCGGCAACGCCAACCATTTGTGGTTCGAGAACACCGCCACGCTCGAGAACCTCAGGATCGAGGGCACCATCCCCAAGGATATCGGCTTCGATCTCTCGGCAAGCGCCATTTACCGGCCCAAGGCCAATCAGAACATCGTCTTCCGCCTTTCCGCCGCCGCGCTCGTAGCGGGCGACGGATTTCAGGACCTGTTCGACAATCTGGGCAATCAGAACGAGTACTATTCCGTGCTCGCAAACGTGACGTTGACCTATTGATGCTGCATTCCAACCGCCTCTCGCGCCTCCTGCTGGCAATCGCCGCGCTCCTTCTGGGCGCCGCGCTGATGCAACCCACCAGCGTAGAGGCGGCGAAGGAAAAACCGGTCAAGCGCGACTACTCGAAGGTCATCGCCCCGCCTGCGCCAGCGCGGCAATCCGTGGCGGAAATGGACGCCAAGAGCGAGGGCTGCAACACCTGCCACGTCAAGACCGATGCGCCCACCATGCACGTGACGCCCGCGGTGCGCCTGGGCTGCACCGATTGCCACGGCGGCGATGCAAGCGTCTCGGGCAACAGCGAACTGCCGCACGATCACCCCGATTATGTCGCCGCGCGCGATGCCGCGCACGTGCTGCCGACGCTGCCGAAGAGCTGGTATTGGCCCAGCTCCGCCAATCCCAAGCGCTCCTATGCCCTCCTCAACAAGGAATCGCCCGAATACGTCAAGTTCGTGAACCCGTCCGATTACCGCGTCGCGCGCGAGGCGTGCGGGGCGTGCCACATCCAGGCGATCGAGGCGGCCGAGCGCTCGATCATGGCGACGGGCGCGATGCTGTGGGGCGGGGCGAGCTACAATAACGGGATCCTGCCGTTCAAGAACTACCTGCTGGGCGAGGCCTACACCCGCAACGGCAAGCCCGCGAAGCTCGATTCGCCGATGGGGCCCGACGGTTTGACTGAGGCTCAGGTCGATCGCGGCGTGCTCGCGACGATGTATCCGCTGCCGACCTGGCACGTGATCCCGCCGGGCGATATCTTCCGCGTGTTCGAGCGCGGGGGGCGCACGATCAACTCGCAATTTCCCGAGATCGGCCTGCCGAGCTCCACCGGGCGCACCCAGCTGCTCGAGGAGCCGGGGCGGCCCGATCTCAAGCAGTCGAACCGCGGCCCCGGCACGGGCCTTCGCGTGGCGATCCCCGCGCTCAACATCCACAAGACCCGCCTCAACGATCCCTTCACCTGGTTCATGGGCACCAACGATCAGCCGGGCGATTATCGCCATTCGGGCTGCGCTTCGTGCCACGTGGTCTATGCCAATGATCGCGAGCCGCGCCACTCGCTGATCTATGCCAAATATGGCCGCGACGGGCAGTCGATCACGGTCGACCCCACGATCGCGGAGAAATACGAGAAGGCCTATGATGACGGCCATGGCGGCTCAGGCCATGCTCCGGTCAAGCAGCCCGGCGATCACGCTGAAGATCACGGCGACGCGAAGGACAAGGCGAGCGTCGCCTACGCCGCCGAGCCCGCGCTCGATGCCGCGCCGGGCATGAAGGGCAAGGACGATTCGCTGCTCACCTCGGCGGGCAAGAAGAAGGAGAAGGGCCACCCGCTCCAGCACGTCTTCACCCGCTCGATCCCGACCGCGCAGTGTATGAACTGCCACATGCACCAGCCCAACATCTTCCTGAACAGCTATCTCGGCTACACGATGTGGGACTATGAGAGCGACGCGCCGCATATGTGGCCCGAGCAGCAGAAATATCCCACCGCCGAGGAAGTGCGCGCGGTGATCGATCGCAATCCAGAGGGCGCCGCGCCGCGGGGCAAGTGGGCCGATCTCGATTTCCTGCGCAATGTTTATGACCTCAATCCCGAGCTCTCCGACACGCAATTCGCCGACTATCACGGCCACGGCTGGAACTTCCGCGCGATCTTCAAGCGCGACCGCAACGGCAACCTGCTCGATGCGGACGGCAACATCATCGCGAACGATGATCCCGAGAAGTGGCGGCGCAAGGGCGAGGGCAAGTTCGTCGAGCCCGGCACCAATCCGGGCAAGGCGGTCCACATGATGAGCATCCACGCCGAGGTTGGCATGCAATGCGTCGATTGCCACTTCGAGCAGGACACGCACGGCAACGGCCTCATCTATGGCGAAGTGGCCAACGCGATCGAGATCGGGTGCAAGGATTGCCACGGCACCGCCGATGCCTATCCCACCTTGCGCACCAGCGGCCCCGCTGCCCCGCCCAAGGGCCACGATCTTTCGCTTCTGCGCAATCCCGATGGCCAGCGCCGGTTTGAATGGATCGAGGGCGAGGATGGGCGGCGCAAGCTGATTCAGCGCTCGATCGTCGATCCCAAGCTCCAGTGGGAGATGAGCCTCGTCAAGGATTCGGTCGATCCTGCCGCGCCCACCTTCAACGCCAAGGCCGCGCGCTCCAAGCTGATGAGCAAGTATGGCGCGGAGACCGGCAATTTCGAGTTCGGCGACGGGATCGAGCTGGAGGACCGCGCGCACCGCGACGGCGAGATGGCGTGCTTCACCTGCCACCTTTCCTGGACCACTTCGTGCGGCGGGTGTCACCTGCCGATCGAGGCCAACTGGAAGACCAAATCGCACCGCTATGACGGCGAGGAGACGCGCAACTTCGCGACCTACAACCCGCAGGTCGCGCGCGATCAGATGTTCCAGCTCGGCAAGCACCAGACGACCAAGGGCAACCAGACAGCGCCGGTACGCTCGTCTTCGGCGCTGGTGCTCTCCTCGACCAACATCAACCGCGAGCGCATCTACGTGCAGCAGCCGCCGATCAGCGCGATCGGTTTCTCGAGCCAGGCCTTCGCGCCGCACTTCCCGCACACCGTGCGCAAGACCGAGACCAAGACCTGCTCGGATTGCCACCTCTCCGAGGCCGAAGACAACAACGCGATCATGGCGCAGCTCCTGCTGCTCGGCACCAATTACGTGAACTTCGTGGGCATGCACGCCTGGACCGGGCTCGAAGGCGGGCTCACCGCGGTGCGCGTGACCGAATATGAAGAGCCGCAAGCGGTGCTCGGCTCCTATCTCCACCGCTATGCCTATCCCGATTACTGGCGGATGCATGTCGAGGACAACGGGCGCGAGCTCAAGAACTGGGTGCGCGGCAAGGCGTTTGACGCCGATCTCTCGGGCGAGACCAAGGCGTTCGAGGAATTCGTCAACGTCCACGAGGGCACGAGCGACCGGGTCGGCTGCTTGCAGCTGCGCGGCGAATATCTGTTCGTTGCCGAAGGCAAGGGGGGTTTCCGCGCCTATGATGTCGCCTCGATCGCCAACAAGGGGATCTCGGAGCGCATCATCACAGCGCCCTTCTCGCCGCTCGGCCACGATACGCATGTGAAGACGCAGAACGCGACCTGCATGGCGCTCGCGACCAACCAGCCGATCGCGCCCACGCGCTCGACGCCGGAAATGCGCGCAATGAACCAGGAGCAGGCCTTCCTGCCGATCTACAATTACGCCGTCGTCACCGATGCGGCCGAAGGGCTGATCCTCGTCAACGTCAACACGCTCGCCGACGGCGAATTCCGGAACAATTATTTCGAGCGCTTCACCTATGCCGATGGCTCGGATGCATGGAACCCGGGCGGCGTGCTGACCGGCGCGCGGCACATCACGCTGGCGGGCGAGGTGGCCTATATCACCGCCGATCGCGGGCTGGTGGTGGTCGATCTTGCCGATCCGGCCAATCCCAAGGTGGCCGCGGTGCGCGAGCTGGCCGATGCACGGGCGAGCGCGGTGCAGTTCCGCTATCTCTGGGTGACGGATGCGGACGGGGTGAAGCTGTTCGATGTGACCGACCTCAGGAATCCGGTCGCGCGGCCTCAGGGCAGCGTGGCGCTGGCCGATGCGCGCCGGCTCTACATCGCGCGCACCTATGCCTATGTCGCCGCGAAGCGGGATGGTCTGGTGATCCTCGACGTCGAGAACCCGCTTGCCCCCCGCATCGATCAGAGGGTGACGCTGGGCGGAATGCTCAACGATGCCGAGGACGTGATCGTCGGCTCGACCAACGCCTCGCTGTTCGCTTATGTCGCCGACGGGGTGAACGGCTTGAAGGTGCTCCAACTGACCAGCCCGGATAGCCAGAAGAACTTCTACGGTTTCTCCCCTGCGCCGGTGCCCGAACTCATCGCCTTCGCCTCGACGCCCACACCCGCGATCGCGCTCTCCAAGGGGCTCGACCGTGACCGCGCGGTCGACGAGACGGGCGGGCAGATGGCGATCTTTGGTCGGCTGGGCTCGCGGCCCTTCACCCGCACCGAGATGGAACGGCTGTTCATGACCCGCTCGGGGGTGCCGTGGAAGGTGACGGACAAGGTCGACATGAACCGCTGGGTCGGCCGCCTGCCTGCGGCTGGCGACAGGGCCACTCCGCGCAGCGCGCGCCGCGAGGAGCCCGGCTTCGAGCAGCCGGCAGGGGCCCAATAGGCCAGCGAGTGGCGGGGCTCGCCCTGCCGCTCAGCGGCCGCCAAGCGATCCGGTCAGTGTGAGGAATTGGGTTCCGGGGGGCGCTCGCCCCTGCGGGCAAGGCTCAACGCTTCTCGGCGTCGAGCCGCTCCATCATCGGCACGAGGTTCTCGCTGTAGCGCGCCAGCCGCAGCCAGTCGCCCGCCGGCTGAAAATGCGTCACCATCATGCCGTGGTGCCAATAATGCAGCGCATAGCTCGGCGGTTCGGCATCGACGATCCCGCGCTCGTCGGCGTGGTGAAAGTCCATCGGCCGCATATCGAGCGTGACGGCGGGGGCGACGGCGGGCGTGATGCTGAGCGGCCTGCCGCCGAACGTTGAGCACACCGAGCGGTGCAGATGGCCGCAGGCGATCATCACGATCTGGTCGTGCCCCGCGATCGCCTCCTCGAAGCGGTGCAGCCACGGCTCATGCGGGCGCGGATCCATCCACTCGATCCCGGCGATGATCGGCGGATGGTGCATCATCAGCATGGTCGGCACATCGCGGTGCTCTTCCAGTTCGCGCGCGAGCCACGCGGCGCGCGTCTCGCAAAAGGCGCCGCCGTGGCGACCGTGTTCGAGCGTGTCGAGGCACAGGATACGAAGGCCATTTACCTCAATCGCATATTGCACGAAGCCCTCACTGATGGGGCAATCGGGGAAAGCCGCGAGCATCTCCTCGCGATCGTCGTGATTGCCTGCCATCAGGTGAACCGGGAAGGGGATCCGCGCGATCAGGCGCTTGATCCGCTCGTAGCTGGCGGGCGCACCCTTGTCCGCAATATCGCCGCTGATGACGAGGAGATCGGGCTGGACGGGCTGGCCGAGCAGGTGATCGACCGCACCGACGAAGCGCAGATAGTTGAATTCCTCGTCCCCCGCCTCGGCATCGAACCCCACATGGGTGTCGGTGATCTGAGCGACGAGAACGCTGTTTGCCAGCTTGCCCAAGATGCTCAGTCCTTCATCCAGGCCGAGAGCGAGGCGATGGCATCCTCCATGGGCTTGTCCGGCTGGCCCGGGGGCCTGCTCTCCAGGATCGGGTGATCGGCCGGCCAGGGATTGGTCGGCGTGTGATAGCCGTGGCACATCGCGCAGCCCGAGGGCACGATCTTCTCGGTTTTCACGGCGGTCGCTCCCTTGTGACAATCGCGGCAAGACTTGAGATCGGGCAGCAGCAGGTCAGTTGCCGCCTTCGACTGTGTCGCCTCATGGCAATCGGTGCACTTTTCCTCCTTGTGCGCCTCATGGCTGAAGAAACCGTGCATCAGGTAGCGATCGGGCAGGTTGACCGGGATCACGTCGGGCTGGCCGGCGGTGCGGGTCGGGATGTGGCAATCGCCGCACACGCCGCCGGGCAGCAGCGCGCGGTTGATGCTGATGAGCGAGGAGGCCGGGCGGCCGAAATCGACCGCATAAGTGCCGCCGCGCGCGAACTGGCCGGGCCGCTCGCGCCCGGGCAGGCGCTGCGTGGCGACGGGCCGGCGCGGGGCGCGGCTCATGCGCAGGAGATCCTCGCGCATCTGCGCCACCTTGCCGTGCTTCAGGGAGCGAAACTCGCCGCCGACCTCGTCGAACACGAGGCTGTGGCAGCTCTCGCACGAGTCTTCCATGTCGACCTCCTTGAAGCCGACCTTGTCTTCGGTGGGCGTGTGGCAGCTCGCGCATTCGAGCGGGCCGTCATAATCGGGCAGGCTGATCGCCATGCGGGCAACGCCGCCGTTCTGGTCCATGTGAACATCGTGCGGGAACTTGAGCCCGCTCTTCTCGACCGGCTTCTGGCCGAGCGAGGCGCGCTGCGGGGCGATGTCCTTGCCGAAGCGGGTGTAGAAGGTCGGGCGGAATTGCGGGTGCTCCTTGCCGAAATCGTCGGCGTTGGAGAAGGCGACCTTGGTCAGCCGGGTGTCGAGCGCCTCGTGGCAATCGGCGCAGAACTGCTCGGTCGCGGCCTGCTGGCGCACCGGGCCTTCATGCTCGATGTGGCAAGAGGTGCACGAGCCCGGCCCTTCCTTGCCCAGCGTCTCGGCGACGGCCCATTGCCACGCCTCGCTCGCCGGGAGCGGCGCCATGCCGGCCTTGAGCCGCGCGGGCTTGGCGTGTTCGCCCAATTCCTCGTGGCAGGTGAGGCAGGTCTTGTCCTGCACCGAGACGAACGGCGTCGCGTGGCAGGCCTCGCAATTGTCCGCAAGGTCATGGTGAGCAAGGCTGAGCTCGCCCGAGCTCCAGGTCGAATCGAATGCGACCTGATCGACGAGCATCCCCTGGCGCACGGCGTCCTGATCGAGCTTCTCGGGAGCGCGGGTGAGGTGGGTGATGATCGGGATCGCCAGCAGCAGCGCAAGGATAAGCAGCGCAAAGGTCCAGGACATCGCGCGCTTGGAGGGAAGCGCGGTGCCCAGTGCAAAGCCGCGCACGGCATCGGTGCGGCTGCCCTTTTCCTCCGCCTGCCGGATCGTGATCGCAATCGGCCCGCTCGCGCCCTCGCGCGCAATCGCGAGGATCGAGGAGCCGAGCCGGATTTCCGCGCCCGCTCCCGCATCTATGGTTGCGCTGGTGGCGGTGCGCCCGTCGATCCCGAAGCCGAGCGTGCCCAGCGCTTCGACCCGGAGCGAGCCATCATCCTCGTCGGCGATGCTGATATGGCGCTGCTCGACGGCGAGATCTGGCAGGTGAATGTCGTTTTCCGCCGCCCGGCCGACCGTGAGCGCGGATTGCTCCAGCGTGCGATCGCGCACGATTTCGCGGCCAGCGGCGGTGAAATCGATGGTGCGGATCAGGAACGACATCGAGCTTGGCCCCTCACCAGTAATAGAACACGCTCACGACATGCGCGAGCAAGGCGGCAAGCAGGGCGATCGTGGCGGGGATGTGGATGAACAGCCACACCTCGATCAGCGCGCGAATGCGCAGCACGCGGCGGATCTGGGCGAGCTGCTGGGCGCGGCGGGTGAGCAGGGCATGGACGCGCGCGACCTCGTCGGCGCTGGCCTCGCCGCCGTCGACGCGGTCGAGCCGCTTCAGCGCGTAATTCGTGGCGCAGGCGGGATAGGAGCCGCTCAGACGCCCCCACGCGCCGCCGTGAAACACGTCCTGCTCAAGCGCGGCGATCACCAGATCGGAGCGCGCCCGCCCGAGCGGCTGCGCCGCCGCCTCGAGCTGGCGGTCGATCGCGGTCAGCGCCTCCATCATCTGCTGGCGCGTCATCTCGCCGCGCCCCGCGCTGAGCTTCGAGGGGAGCGTCGCATAGACCGCGACGCCGTAGATCCCGGTGATGATGACGAGCATCATCAGTGCATAGGCGAGCGTGTGGACATTCCAGCCGAACTGGAAGCCGGTGTGCAGCGTCCCGATGACGATGAGCGAAAGCCCGAGATAGACATGCGCGGATGTCCAGGCCTTGAGGCTCCAGGCGCCGGTGGTGATCTTGCGCTTGCGGATGCCGAGCAGCGAGAGCCAGACGATGAGGAGGAGGCCGATCGTGCCGAGCGTGTAGCCGTACCAGCTGCCGCCATTGGGGCGCGGCTCCTGGTCGATGAGGGCATAGCCCGCGATCGCGATCCCGCACAGGATCAGCGCGGCCCACAGATAGCGGAAGCCCTTGTGCTTGAGGAAGCTCACGTGATCGCTGTCGCGCCGCCGCTCCGCAGTGCGGAAACGCGCCTGCTGCGCCCGCTTCTGCTCGAGGCTCGCCATCACTCGACGTCCTCTATGAGCTTGGTGTAGGTCAGGAACTTGTCCGGGCTGACGCGGATCGCCGCGCCCGTCGGGCAGGCGCGCACGCAGGCCGGCCCGCCGTCGATCCCCGAACACATGTCGCACTTGATCGCGAGCTTGGCCTTGGCGGCGCCTTCCTTCTCGGCGGCCTTCTTGCGCCACTCATAGGAGGCCTCGCCCGGACCCGGCCCCTTGCCGAACAGCAGCCATTGCAGCAGCGAGGGCTTCTTGGGCGGCTTGGGATCCATCCGGATCACGCCATAGGGGCAATTGCGCTGGCAATTGCCGCAGCCGATGCAGGTCTCGTCGATGAAAACCTCGCCATCGGGCCCGCGCTTGATCGCGTTGGGCGGGCAATCGGCCATGCAGTGCGGGTGTTCGCAGTGGCGGCACGAGGTCGGCACGTGGAGATGCGCATAGGTGCGGCCCGCCTCGCGGTCGAGCCGCGAGAGGCCATCGTGGCTATCCGCGCAGGCCTTCTCGCAATTGTCGCAGCCGATGCACAGCTTCTCGTCGATCAGCAGCACGTCGGTCGCCTCGCCGATGCCGTTGTCAACGAGGAATTGCGCGGTCTCGGAATACATGTCGACCGCGCTGCCGAAGCTGTCCTTGCGGCTCTCGATGAATTCGTTGGTGGCGCGCCGCCCGGCCATGTCGGTGAGCGCCCGCTCGCGCAGGGCAGGGTTGCGCCCCAGCAGCTCGAGGAACCCCTCGCCCGGCAGGCGGATCACTTCGGATTTGATCGCGGCCTTGACAGTGGCGGTGCGCGCCGAGCCGTCGATCACCGCCATTTCGCCGAAATAGGAGCCCGCCGGAAGATAGGAGAGGAAGACAGGGCGCCCGCCGATATCCTTCTCGACGATCATCGAACCGCGCCGCACGATGTAGACGTCCTTGTCATCCGCCCCTTCGGCGACGACGACTTCGCCCGCGCGCTTTTCCTGCACCTCGGCCGCCTCGACCAGCGGGGCGACATCCTCGCGGGTGAGGCCCGAGCCGAACATCTGGAGCAATTGCCGCTCGATCGAGATGCGCGTGATCGCCTTGCGGGCGGAGGGCACCTGCGATTGCAACTTCAAAGCGGCAAGACGGGAGATCTCCACCACGATGGTGTCTTCCGCCGCGCGGATCGTCGCCCCGCGCCGGCGGCCCGAGATGAGCCCGACCTCGCCGAAGATCGAGCCCTGCTCGATGGGGATGGTGATCGAGGGATCGGCCGGGTTGACCTCGACCGCGACCGAGCCGCTGGCGATCCCGAACAGCGAGGATCCGGGCGCGTTGCGCTCGAAGATGACCTCGCCCGGGCGGAAATACTTCGCTTCGGAATCGAGCATGAATTCGCGCATCTGCAAGGGGTTCATGCCATTGAGGATCGAGACACCCTCGCGCAGGAATTCGAGCCATTCCTCGGTGCTGCGATTGCCCGGCAATTGCGCGAACTTGGCCGCGATGATCGGCTCGTCGGCAGGCTTCAGCTCGGTGTTGCCGTTGATGAACTCGATGACATCATGGCCCTGGTTCATGCAGTGCTTGATCAGCGGATAACCCGCCAGTGCGCCGATCACGAAGATGCCGGGAGCGGTCGATTCGAACACCGGCGACAGGCGCGGGAAGGCGCCGCGATCCTCGCCGGTGAACTCGATCCCGCATTCCTCGACGAACATGCGCGGCGGGGCCGAGCCGATGCGCGCGATGATCCGATCACACCTTATGCGCTCCTCGCCGTCGCGCGTGGTGAGCGTGATCCAGCCGGGCTCGATCGCCTTTGTCTCGGTCTCCGTGCGGATGGTGAGCTTGCCGGCCTCGTGGTCCGCCAGCAGGGCCTTGACGTTCGCGTCCTTGGCGGTGGGAAAATCGGTCTTGCGGTTGAGAATCGAGACGGTGTTGCGCTGCGCCGGGTCTTCGGCCAGCCCGCGCGCGTTCTCGATCCCGGCATCGCCCGTCCCCACGATGACGATGTGCTCGTCATAATATTCGGTCGGATCGTCGAGCTGATACTGCACGTGCGGCAGGTCTGCGCCCGGGCAGCGCATCAGGTTGGGATTGCCTTGCGTCCCGATCGCGAGGATGACGTTTTCCGCCATGATCGTCTCGCCATTGGTCAGCTCGATCGCATAGGGCGGGGCGTGGCGCTGGATTTCCTTGATGCTCTTGGTTCCGTCGCGCGCGCGCATCACGATCTGCTGGACACTGCCCTCGATCGGATCGCCGGTGCCGCGGATCGCCTTGGCCTCGGCGTGATACTTCACGTTCACCTTGTGGCCCGCGATCTGCTCGTCCCAGATGCCCAGAATCGTCTCGCGCTTGCCCGCCTCGAAATCGACGTCGGAACGCAGCACGAGATTGGAGGGCGTCGCCATGACGTGCTTGCCCTTCTGATATTTGAAGATCGTGTCCGAGAGGTGATCGGTCTTCTCGAGCAGCACATGGCTGAGCCCGAGCGCCGCCGCACGCGCCGCCGCGCTCAGGCCCGCTGGGCCCGATCCGACAATGGCGACCTTGTACAGTTCCGACGACAATCTATCCCCCCCTTCGGATAGACACTCCCGAGCACGATCATAATCAAGCGGCCCGCAGATGCCAGAGACAATTGCCGGATTTTCCCGTGAATGCTAACGATTTTCCATGACAACAGACACTTCGGGTAAACCCGCCGCGGGCACAGGTGCAAAAGCTGCATGGGTCCTGCTCGCGCTCGCCGCCATTCTTGCAGCGGGCTCAATCGGCTACAACATCTGGTCGGGCAGCCGGGGCGAAGAGCCCGAGGCGAGCGCCGCGCCAGGCGGCCCGACGATCGAGGAACTGCGCGAGCTCGCCGAAGCCTCCACCGACGATGCGCGGCCATGGGCGAACCTCGCCTTCGCCTATTTCGAGCGCGGCGAATTCGCCGATGCCGCAGGGGCTTACGAGCGCGCAGTGGCGATCGATCCGAGCGAGGCGGTGCTGTGGTCGGCGCTGGGCGAGGCGCTGGTCTTCGCCAGCGATGCCGCGAGCGCAAACGCCGATCCGCTGCCCCCGCGCGCGATCGAGGCGTTCGAAAAGGCCGTGTCGCTCGATCCGACCGATCCGCGCGCGCGCTATTTCCTGAACGTGAAGAAGGATCTCGCCGGCGATCACGAGGGCGCGATCGCGGGCTGGCTCGAGCTGCTCAGCGAATCGCCTGTCGGTGCGCCGTGGGAGACCGATCTCGTGCGCACGATCGAGCAGGTGGGCAAGATCCACGATATCCCGGTCGAGGAGCGCCTCGCCAGGGCGATGGAAGGCCGCCTGCCGCCGGTTGCCGGGACGGGTGCGCTGGCGGGGGCGGGTGCTGGCGCGGGGGGCGCGGGCGCGGGCGGGGCGGATGGCCTGCGCGGGCCGACGCAGGAGCAGATCGCCGCCGCCTCGCAGATGTCGCCTGAGGACCAGCAGGCGCAGATCCGCGCCATGGTCGCAAGCGCCGAAGCCAAGCTCCAGGATGACCCCGGCAATCTCGATCGCTGGGTGATGGTGATGCGCAGCCATTCGATGCTCGGCGACGGCGCCAGGGCCAAGGCAACGCTCGCCGCCGCGATCGCCGCCAACCCTGAGGAACGCGCCGAACTAGAGCGCCAGGCGCAAGCGTTGGGTATCCAGTAAGGGGGCAAGCGCCCAAAACGCTCACACGGCGAAGTTCACGAACCCGCCGCCTCGCCTGTCCGGCGCGCGATCAGTGCCGCCTCGCGGAAGCTGACCAGCCGCCGCTCGCCCTCGTCCCACAGCGCGAGGCGCAGCGCGCTCCAGGTATGCGAAGCCTCGAACCGGTTCAGATCGCGCAAGGCCGGATGGTGTTCGAGCACTTCGGGCAGGCGATAGAACGGGATGCGGCTTGCGAGGTGATGGACATGGTGGATGCCGATATTGCCGGTGAACCAGCGCAGGAGCGCCGGCAGCTCGAGATGCGAGCTGCCATGGAGCGCTGCATCGTGGAATGACCAGTCGCCCTCGCGATCCCAGTGCGCCTCGGCGAACTGGTGCTGGATGTAGAACAGCCAGACGCCCAGCGAAGCCGCCGTCAGCAGCGCGGGAAAGAATACGAGTGCCGTCGCCGCCCACCCGAAGGCATAGGCCGACGCCGCCAGCAGCAGCAGTGTCGCTGCATTGGTCGCAAGGGCGCTGATCCAGTAGATCGAGCCTTCCCGCATCAGCCCGATCGGTAGCCGGTGGCGCAGCAGGAAGAGATAGGCCGGGCCCAGACCCAGCAGGACCAAGGGGTGGCGATAGAGGCGATAGCCCAGTCGCCCGAGCCATGAGCGCGCGTGATATTCGCGCACCGTCAGCGTGTCGACATCCCCGAAGCCGCGCGCATCGAGATTGCCGGTTGCGGCATGATGCAGCGCGTGCGAACGGCGCCAGCAATCATAGGGAGTGAGCGTGAACGCGCCCAGCGCCCGCCCCAGCCAATCATTGCTCGCCCGTGCGCGCAGGAAGGCCCCGTGGCCGCAATCGTGCTGGATGATGAACAGGCGCAGCAGGAAGAGCCCTGCGAGCGGCGTCGCCGCGAGCGCTGCGAGATAGCCCGCCTCCACTGCCGCCGCGATCAGCGCGAAGAGGGCGAGGAAGGGGGCGAGCGTGATCGCCAGTTCAAGGCCGCTGCGGCCGGGGCGCGGATCGCGAAAGGCCTGCAGATCGCGCATGAGGCGGCGCGGATCCACCGGCGCATAAGGGGATGTGGCGGCGCCTTCAAGGAAGGTTTCTTGCTTTTGCGGTGAGTTCACAAGCGGTTCGCTAGATGCGCCGGCGGCATTTGTCACGCGCGATCGGGCGCTGTCATGAAAGGATGGCGGCGCGATGAGGCGCTCGTGCCGAGGCTGCGTTGACTCGTTATGTCGGGCGATCTAGCCCATGCTGCGCGCGCAAGACGGGATTTCGACATGGCCAGTTTGATTGCATTGGAACGGTTTAACCTCTTCGATTTCAATTTCAGCTTCTATCTCGAAAACTTCGTGGAAGACGCACTCTTCCAGGACGATAACGTCGAAATCGACGGGGTCTTGTATCAGGACACATACGAGGTCGCCGCCGCAAGCGGGGATGATGTGTTCATACTCGCGCTGTTCGGACAGAATTTCGAGCGCAATACCACGGGCACATTCACAAGCGGCACGGTCAATGCTCTGGCCGAGTTTCTCAACCAGGAACTTTTGTATTTCGTCGCCGACCTGTCGATCGACGCGGTCGACCTGTTCAACGCGTTTTCTACGCCGAGCATCAGCGACGATGCCGATCTGATCGTCGAGGCATTCTCCGGAGACGATACATTCGAACTTTCAGGCTTCGACGATGTCGTGGCTGGGTTCGCCGGTGACGATCTCGTCTTCGGCAATGGCGGCGTGGACACTTTCGTCATTTTCGACAACAGCACACAGGCCCAGATCATCGGCAACGCCAATGGCTCGGTCACGGTGACGAGCGCTGATGGCACCGACACGCTGTTCGACGTGGAGTTCATCGAGTTTCTCGATACCGTCGTGTCGCTCAGTGAAAGCCCGCCGCCGCCGCCGCCGCCGCCGCCTCCCCCATCGCCGCCGGCTTTGCTGATCCTGCAGGATGGATCGGTGGTTGGCCTGAGCGAAGGGAACGTCACGGTGGTCGGCACGGCCGCAGGTTCGGAAACCGTGCGGCTTGCCGGGTCGCCGCTTGGGCCCCTCTCGGTCGCGTTCGATGCCTCGTTCAATGTCGGGGGAGATATCGTCCAATTCGCGGGCGCAGCCCCGGAATACACGATCGAGCGGGTGGGCTCGAGCGTGCTCATCACCAACGGGATCCTTGACGCCACGATCCCGGTCGGGATCGCAGGGCTGACCCTGCGGTTTGACGATGGCGACGAGCGCACTTTGCGTTTCGATGCCACTATCGGAGAGGTGGTGGTCGACGATCTGATCGTGCCGCTCACGGCCCCCGCATCCGGGCAGGCGCCCGGGGCGGCCCTCATGATCGAGCAAGCAGTGCCCGATATGATGATCGAGGGATTTCTTCCCGGCGGGTAGACCCCGGCCCGATCGGGAGGGCGGCTGGCGCGCGAACAGGGTTGCCCTTGCGGATTTTCCTACAGTCGCGCGGCTTGCTAAGCTGTGCGCGTTCTTTGACCGGGTGAGTGACGGCGCGCTCGCGAGCGGCCGGGTGATCGAGGCAGTCGATCATGAGGCTGCTGATCGATCGAGCGGATTTTGGTGCCTGGACAGTGTAACAGGCGGTTCAAGCGTTCGCCATGTGCGATGAACGCAGCGACCAAACGAACGGGGAGCGTCCCTCGCTGAAGGACGCTCCCCGGCGGGTGAACGGGTGAGCCGGCGCGCTGGCCGCTGCGTGCGTGCCGGTCAGACGACGCCGAAGGCGAGCATGGCGTCGGCGACCTTCTTGAAGCCGGCGATGTTGGCGCCCTTGACGTAGTTGATGTGGCCATCGCCCTCGTCGCCGAACTCGACGCACTTGGAATGGATGCCTTCCATCAGATCGGTCAGCATCTCGCCGAGGCGGCCGTGGTTCCAGCTGATGCGCTCGGAGTTCTGGCTCATCTCGAGGCCCGAGACCGCGACGCCGCCGGCATTGGCGGCCTTGCCGGGGGCATACATGACCTTGGCCTCGTGGAAAACGTGGACCCCCTCCAGCGTGGTCGGCATGTTCGCGCCTTCGGAGACGGCCTTGACGCCGTTCTTGACGAGGGTCTTGGCTTCCTCCTCGTTGAGCTCGTTCTGGGTCGCGCAGGGGAGGGCGAGATCGGCCGCGATGCCCCACGGGCGGCCCGTGTGGTAGGTCGCGCCCTTGAACTCGTCGACATACTCGCTGATGCGGCCGCGCTTGACGTTCTTGAGGTGCTTGACCCAGTTGATCTTGTCCTGGTCGATGCCGTCCGGATCGTGCACGAACCCGTCCGAATCGGAGAGCGTGAGCACCTTGCCACCCAGCTGGACGATCTTCTCGGCTGCATGGGTGGCGACGTTGCCCGAGCCGGAGATGACGGCGGTGTGGCCCTCGACGTCCATGCCCTTGTGCTTGAGCATGTTGCGCAGGAAGTAGACCGCGCCATAGCCGGTCGCCTCGGGGCGCATCGCCGAGCCGCCATATTCGAGGCCCTTGCCGGTCAGCACGCCTTCCCAGCGATTGACGATGCGCTTGTACTGGCCGAACATGTAGCCGATCTCGCGCCCACCCACGCCGATATCGCCCGCGGGCACGTCGGTGTCGGGGCCGATATGGCGATAGAGCTCGGTCATGAAGCTCTGGCAGAAGCGCATGACTTCAGCATCCGACTTGCCCTTGGGGTTGAAGTTGGCGCCGCCCTTGCCGCCGCCCATGGGAAGGCCCGTGAGCGAGTTCTTGAAGGTCTGCTCGAAGGCGAGGAACTTGAGCGTCCCCTCGGTGACGCTGGGGTGAAAGCGGATGCCGCCCTTGTAGGGGCCGATCGCATTGTTGCACTGTACGCGCCAGCCGCGCTGAACGCGGATATTGTGGTTGTCATCCTCCCAACATACGCGGAAGGAGACGACGCGGTCCGGCTCGGCGATGCGGCGCAGGATCTGCGCCTCGTGATACTGAACCTTGTCAGCCATGAAGTCGAAGATGTCCTGCGACACTTCCTGGACGGCCTGGACGAACTCGGGCTGGCCCGGATTGCGCTTCTTGACGCCTTCCATGAACTGCTCGAAATTCACGTGATCGGAAACCGGCATAGTCTACTCCCCCAATTGAACACCCGTCGGACTCGGAACGACCCCCGGCGAACGCGAAGTTCGCACCGCGCGCACTATCCGCACAATTCGGACCGAAGCAAGCGGCAATAACGAAACGCCCTTGCTCGGGCGCCGCAAACGCCGCGAAATGCGCAAGGGTTGCATTCGCGGCCCATTCGCCTACCACACGGGCCACACCCCGCGCCGCGTCCTAAACAGGGATAGCAGCGGCGCATTGCAGAGACAGGTCGATGTCGCGGCGCCCGGGGGCACTCATTCGCCCATGACGATGCGCACGAGCGGTTGCGCTTCTGGATGGAGGCGCGCGGCGTTGGCCGGGCAGGAGCTTGCATGGCTACCCAGAGCGGCGATCATGCGCCGAACCCACCTCAAACCCCGCCCATCGCCCCGCCGCTGGTCGACCTCCCGATCGACACGCACGATCGCGGCTTTTACGACGGCTTCAGCCGCGAGGTGACGATCCCGGGCAAGATCATCGTGGCGCTGATCATCCTGTGGGCGATCTTCTTCCCTGTCAGCGCAATGAAGACACTGCAGGTCGCCAATTCGACGATCATTGCGGCCTTCAGCGGGTGGTATGTCTATCTCGTCGCGGGCCTGATCCTCACCTGCGCACTGCTCGCGCTGATCCCGCAGACGGGCTCGCTCAGGCTCGGGCCAGCGGGCGAGCCGCCCGAATTCTCGCGCGGGTCGTGGTTCTCGATGCTGTTCGGCGCTGGGATCGGGATCGGCATGCTGACCTTCTCGACCGGCGAGCCGCTCGCGCATTTCACGAGCAATCCCGACATCATCCGCGGCATGGTAGAGCCGCGCTCGGCCGAGGCGGTGCGGCCGGCCTATCGCTACACCTTCCTCCATTGGGGCCTCGGCGCGTGGTGCACCTACGCGTTGGTCGGGCTCGCGATCGGCTATGTCGCGCATCGGCGCGGGCTGCCGCTGACGATCCGCTCGAGCCTTGCGCCGCTCTTCGGCGAGCGGCTCTCGGGCCTGCCGGGCCACGCGGTTGACGTGGTGGCGGTGGTCGCGACGATCCTCGGCGTCGCCTATACGCTCGCCTTCGGTGTCGAGCAGTTCGTCGCGGGGCTATATCGCATCGGTCTTGGCGAGTGGCTGATGGTGGATGCAGGCGAGGGCTCGGGACCGACCGCATCGACCCCTGCAATCGTCGCCGCGCTGCTGGTGCTCGTCGGCGCCTCGACGCTGAGCGCGCTCTCGGGGGTGGGGCGCGGCATCAAATGGCTCTCCAACATCAACATGGCGCTCTCGCTGGGCCTCCTTGCCCTCTTCGCCTTCGCGGGCTCGGGACTGTTCGCGCTCTCCCTGCTGGTCACTGGCCTGTGGGACTATATCGTCACCCTGCCGCAGCAGACGCTCACCCTGTTTCCCGATTACGGCACGCCCCTCGGCGATGCGCTGATCGAATGGCAGCTTGGCTGGTCGGTGATGTATTGGGCGTGGTGGATCGCGTTTTCGCCCTTTGTCGGCATGTTCATCGCGCGCATCTCGCGAGGACGCACCATCCGCGAATACATTTTCGGCGTGGCGCTGGTGCCCTCGCTGATGTGCTTTGTGTGGATGACGCTGGTGGGCGGAACTGCAATCGACCTCGAGCTGACCGGAGTGGCGGGAGGCGCGATCGTCAATGCGCCGATGGCCGACCAGCTTTACGCAACGCTCGCCTTGCTGCTCGATCCGGGATTTGCCGCGTTCGTCTCGGGGCTCGTCGTCGTGCTTTTGATGACCTATCTCATCACATCGGCCGATAGTGCCATCCTGATCGTCAACACGATCAACGGCGCGGGCGACAACGAAGGCGCGCGGCGCCTCCACATCCTGTTCTGGGGCACCGCGCTTGCTTTCGTGGTGGGCTCGATGCTGATTCTTGGCGGGATCGAGGCGATCCGGATCACGATGATCATCGGGGCCTTGCCGTTCTCGCTGGTGGTGCTCGTCATGGCGGTCGCGATCATCAAGGCGGTGGTGTTTGATCTTGTCCGCAAGCATCACGGCGTGCCCACGACAGCCGCGCAATGCGAGGCATTGGCGCACGAAGTATCGTCGACCGATTGACTTCGCTGATCTTGCCGATTTGTTAAGTAAAATATCCTTAATAAACGAGATAGACAGAAGTTGAATTGCGATTTCTTGGCTAGGTTTTGAGAATCTACTAACCTATAAAAGATAAGATGAAGAATAAGGTGCGAGCGGATTTGGCTGATATCATTTGAATGTAGCTGTGGTCGATCTGCAACATAGCTGGGCTCTATTGTGAAAATTCGCCGCCCAGCGGTGGAAACGTCCTGCAGTGCTTGTTAGGCCCATTCCGTGATCTTCGCGCATTCATCGATGCGCCACGATCGCCGATTTTCCCGCCGATCCGTCCTGGTGTCGCGGGCCCGGCTTCAAGCACTCAAAGGGGCAAACAACATGAACACTTTTCAGTGCGGCGCGTCGCTTGGCGCGCTCGCTTTTGCGATCGCATCGCCCGCCGTGGCGCAGGATGCCGCCGCTTCGCAGGGGAGCACGCAGGGGAGCACCCGGGGGGCCGCACAGGATAGCCCGCAACCGCCCGCCGGCACGAAGCCGCGCGGCGGCGTGCGTACGATTGTCGTCACCGCGCAGCGCCGCAGCGAAGACCTCCAGGACGTGCCCGTCTCCGTCAGCGCGATCGGCGCCGAAGAGCTCGACCAGCTCAACATCGACACCTTCGAGGATTACCTGACGCAAATCCCATCGGTCACAGCGGGGGGCAACGGGCCCGGGCAGAGCACGATCTACATTCGCGGGCTCGCCTCGACCACGCCCAACATCACCGTGGCCGGCGTTGCGGGGCTTGCGCCCAATGTCTCGCTCTATCTCAACGATCAGCCGCTCGCGCAGCCAGGGCGCAACCTCGATGTCTACGCCGCCGATCTAGAGCGGATCGAGGTGCTCTCCGGGCCGCAGGGCACGCTGTTTGGCGCAAGTTCGCAGGCGGGCGTCGTGCGCCTCATTACCAACAAGCCCGATCCTTCTGCATTCGCCGCCAGCTTCTCGGGCGGGGTATCGTTCACCAAGGGCGGCGAAAGCTCCTATCAGGGTGAGGTCGTGGTCAATGTGCCGGTGACCGACACCTTTGCGCTTCGCGGCGTGGTCTATCTCGATGACCAGGGCGGCTTCATCGACAATGTGCAAGGCACGCGCGAGCTTTCCGAAAGCGCGCGCTTCCGGCCCGAGGGCACAGTGCGCAGCAACGGCGTGCCCGTGAACGCGAACCGCGCCGGCTTCCAGTCGACCGCCGATCTATCGGGCGTCACCTTTCTCCCGACCAACAATGCCGGCCTTGCGCAGGAGGATTTCAACGATACGCAATATGCGGGCTTTCGCGCCTCGGCGCTGTGGGAGATCACGCCCGATTGGACGGTGCAGCTCTCGCACCAGCGCCAGAGCCTTGAATCCGATGGTTCGTTCTTCGCCGATCCCGAGCTCGACGGGCTCGACGATCTTGAAATCGAACGCTTCGAGACCGACCGTCTCGAAGACGATTTCTCGAACACCGCCTGGACGCTCGAAGGCCGCATCGCGATGCTCGACGTGGTCTACACTGGCGCCTACACCGATCGCACGACCGAGCAGCGCGCCGATTACACCGACTACATGTTCGCCGGGCAATACCTGCCCTATTACATCTGCGATGGCTCGGTGAGCTATCCGGGCGATGCGGCGCCGAGCGGCACCTGCCAGCCGCCCAATCTCTTCATCAATTCTTTCTCCAAGACCGAGGTGTTCACGCAGGAGTTGCGCGTCTCGACACCCGAGGACTGGTTCATCCGCTTCCAGGGCGGCGGCTTCTATTCCGATCTCAGCCTCGAGGAGCGGGTCGATTTCAACTATCCGGGTAACATCGCTGCACAGCCTTTCGGCCCGTTCGCGCCCAATTTCCCGCAGACCACCGGGTTCACCTCCGATCCCGGACCATTCCCGCCCTCGACGATCTTCAGAAACGACATTCGCCGCACCGACGAGCAGTTCGGCATCTTCGGCGAGGTAAGCGTCGATATCGTGCCCGATCTGCTGACGGCGACCTTCGGCGCGCGTTATTACGATGTCGAGGTCGATTTCGAGGGCAGCGCGAACGGCTCGTTCTGCAATTCGGGCGCGGCTGAGGACGCCAATGCCTTCGGGACTGACATCTCCGATCTTTACAACGGCGACGGGCAATTCACCTTCATCGGATCGTGCAACGCCGACCTGCGACAGACCTTCACCCTCAACGACACCCTCGAGGACATCCAGGCCGCCGGCCTCTCGCCGACGCAGGCGCAGCAGGTGTTCAACGCAGTGCGCGCGCCCGACACCGCGCAGACCGACGGCGTCATATACAAGGCGACGGTGACGCTGACGCCCACCGACGACCTGCTCTATTATGTGACCTATTCCGAGGGCTTCCGCCCGGGCCTGCTCAATCGTCCCGGAGGCGCGCTCGGGCCCGACGGTTTCGTGGTGCCCTTCGAGGTCGAGACCGACGAGGTAAAGAATTACGAGCTGGGCTGGAAGATGGATCTCATCGATGGCCAGCTGCGGCTCAACGGCAGCGCCTTCTATGTCGACATCACCAACCTGCAAACGCAGATCTTCGATCCCTCCATCACAAACCTGTTCTTCTCGGCCAACGCGGCGAATGCGGAGATCTATGGGCTCGAGGCGGATTTCACGATCGCGCCCTATTCGCTGCCCGGGTTCACGATCGCGGGCGCGTTCTCGATCCTCGACACCGAGATCACCGAAATTCTCATCCCGACGACGGACGTTCTGGTCGGCTCCGAGCTTGCCTATGCGCCGCCCTTCCAAGGCAATCTGCGCGCGCGCTATGAGTGGAACCTTTCAGACACGCTCGAGGCCTATGTGCAGCCGCAGGTGACCTATTCGGACAGCAAGTTCACCGATGTGGTGGAGATCAACAAGATCGAGCTCGACAGTTACACCACGTTCGATCTGGCGTTCGGCGTCGAACGCGACAGGTGGTCGTTCGAGATCTTCGGCGAGAACCTCTCCGACGAGCGCGCGCAAATCTCGGGCAATTTCGGCAATGATCGCCCCCGTATCGTGGTCAACCGCCCGCTGACCGTGGGGATGCGGGTCGGTTTCGACTACTGAGCTGCGCGCCCATTGCTGCTAGGACCGGGCAATGAACGGGTCCGATGACGAGCTCAAGCGCGCGCAGGAGGCGCTTCAGGCTGGCAGTTTCGCCGAGGGGCTCGCCATCGCCGAGCATGCGTTGGTCAAGGGCGAGACGGCGGCTGATGCGCATTACATCGCGGCGATCGCCTGCCGCTATCTCGAGCGGTTCGAGGAGGCGCGCGCGCACCTGAAGGCGCTGAGAGCGGCGAGCCCCGAATTCGGTCGCGGCCATCAGGAAGAGGGGCACCTCGCAGCAGCGCTCGGCGATCGGGAAAGCGCGCTCGCCGCCTATCAGCGCGCGGTGCGGTTCAATCCCGCGCTCGAGGCTAGCTGGCGCGAACAGGCGCGGCTCCTGCGCGAGGCCGGGCGTGCTGGAGAGGCCGAGTTCGCCGAAGCGCAGCGCGCGCGCCTGCTCAAGCTGCCGCGCGAGCTGGTGGCGGTGACGCATCATCTCGCCGAAGGACGCCTGCTGCGGGCCGAGGAGATCTGCCGCCATTTTCTGCGCCGCCGCCCGCGCGATGTCGAGGGGATGCGGCTCTTGGCGAGGATCGGCATCGAGTTCGGCATTCTCGACGAAGCCGAGTTCCTGCTCGAGAGCGCCGTCGTCTTCGCGCCCGACGATGTGCAATTGCGGCTCGATTATATCGACGCCCTGCGGCGCCGACAGAACTTCACCAAGGCGCTGGAGGAGGCAGACGCGCTTCATCGACGCGATCCGGCAAGTCCGATCTTCCAGTCGCGCCTGGCGATCGAGTGCATCCAGACCGGCGATTACCACCGCGGGCTTGCGCTGTTCGACGAGGTGCTCGAGCGCCTTCCCGGCGATCCTGCGAGCCTCACGAGCCGAGGGCACGCGCTCAAGACCATGGGCAAGAGAGCCGAAGCAGAGGCCAGCTACCGGGCCGCGATCGCCTCCAGGCCCGATCACGGCGATGCTTATTACGCGCTTGCCAATCTCAAGACCTATCGCTTCGATCCGGCCGAGGTCGAGGCGATGCGCGCCCAGCTTGCGCGCAACGACCTCGCATTCATGGACCGCGTCCATCTCAGCTTCGCGCTCGCCAAGGCACTCGAGGACGAGGGCGAGTATGAGGGAAGCTTCGCGCATTACGACGAGGGCAATGCGCTCAAGCGCGCTCAGACGCGCTACAGCGCCGAGGCGATGAGCGCGCAGCTCGCCCTCCAGCGCGAGATCTGCACCCGCGATCTGTTTGAGAAGCAGGCAGGCAAGGGCTTCCCTGCGGCCGATCCGATCTTCATCCTCGGACTTCCCCGCGCCGGCTCGACCCTTCTCGAACAGATCCTCGCCAGCCATTCGATGATCGACGGCACGCTCGAACTGCCAAATATCCTCGCGCTGGCACATCGCCTGCGCGGGCGCGCCGCAGCGCAGTGCCGCTACCCGCAGGTGCTGCACGACCTTTCCGCCGAGCAGCTTTGGAAGTTCGGCGAGGACTTCATTGCCAATACCCGCATCCACCGCGCCGGCGCACCCTTCTTCATCGACAAGATGCCCAACAATTTTCGCCACATCGGGCTCATCCACCTGATCCTGCCGAACGCGAAGATTATCGATGCGCGAAGGGCACCGATGGATTGCTGCTTTTCCGGCTTCAAGCAGCTCTTTGCCGAAGGGCAGGAGTTCACCTACGGACTCACCGAGATCGGGCGCTATTATGCTGACTATGTCGCGCTGATGGAGCACTGGGACACGGTGCTGCCCGGCAAGGTGCTGCGTGTGAGCCACGAGGACGTGCTTGACGATCTGGAGGGGCAGACCCGGCGGATGCTCGCTTTCCTCGGGCTGCCGTTCGAGGATGTGTGCCTCGATTTCCATCGCACAAGCCGCGCGGTGCGCACCGCTTCGAGCGAACAGGTAAGACAGCCGCTCAACCGCCGAGGCCAGGGCGCGTGGAAGCCGTTCGAGCCGTGGCTGGGCGAGCTCAAGGAGGCGCTGGGCGGCCTGATCTAGGCGAGGCGGGCGCCATCGCGGATGGCTGCATCGGGCCTTGCCAGCACGATCGCTCCGTCAGCATCGGGGAAGCCCAGCACCAGCACCTCGGACATGAACGGCCCGATCTGGCGCGGCGGGAAATTGACCACCGCGATCACCTGCCGGCCAATGAGATCCTCCGGCGCATAATGCGCGGTTATCTGCGCCGAGCTTTTCCTGACGCCGATTGCCTCGCCGAAATCGATCCACAGCTTGATCGCGGGCTTCCTCGCCTCGGGAAAGGGCTGCGCGTCGATCACGGTTCCTGCGCGGATATCGACCTTGAGGAAATCGTCCCAGGCGATCTGTTCCATGGCGGTTCCTTTGCATTTGCCGGAGTTTAAGATAAGTTGCTGATCGCAATTGGAGCGGCTTCAGGGGACCCACCATGGCAGAATTCATCCTCAACGGGGAGCCGATCGCGCTTGATGTTGATCCGGCCATGCCGATCCTGTGGGTCGTGCGCGAGGTGGCGGGGCTTGATGGCACCAAGTTCGGCTGCGGGATCGCCATGTGCGGCGCGTGCACCGTGCATCTTGATGGCAAGCCGGTGCGCTCCTGCGCCACTGCGGTGAGCGAGGCGGAGGGGCGCGAGGTCACGACGATCGAGGGGATCACCGGGCCCGGCGGGGAGCTGACAGCGGTCCAGCGCGCCTGGATCAGCGAGCAGGTGCCCCAGTGCGGCTATTGCCAATCAGGCCAGATCATGGCGGCCAGTGCGCTGCTGCGTGCCACCCCCGAGCCCAGCGACGCGCAGATCGATGCCGCGATGGCGGGCAATATCTGCCGCTGCGGCACCTATCCGCGCATCCGCCGCGCAATCAAGGTCGCCGCCGGGATGCAGGCTGCGCGCAGCGAGGAGGCGTGAGATGAATGAGATAGCCTCCGCCAAGCCTCCTCGCAGCGGGCTCGCCAAATGGTCGCGGCGCGGCTTCATCGGCGCGGGCGTGCTTGCGGGCGGCGGGCTGATCCTCGGTATCGCGGTGCGCCCCGGCAACCCGGTCGGTCGCCTCGCGCCCAAGGTTGCAGGCGAGGGCGAGATGCTCGTCAACAGCTGGGTCAAGCTCGGGCCAGACAACGTCATCACCGCGATCGTCCCGCATTGCGAGATGGGGCAGGGCGCGCATTCGGTGCTCGGGCAGATGCTTGCGGACGAGCTCGACGCCGATTGGGACAAGGTGCGGGTGATGCAGGCGCCGGCCGATGGCAGCTATGTAATGACCGACACCGCGCGGGCCTTCGTCGCTCCCTTCACGCTCAACGCCGCCGACTGGATCGAGCCGACCTGGAACGGCCTCTTCACCCAGGTCGCGCGGCTCGCCGATGCGATGATCACCGGCGGCTCCTCCTCGATCCGCACCACCGGGCAGCATCAGATGCGCATTGCGGGGGCGGCGGCGCGCGGGATGCTGGTGAGCGCGGCGGCTGAGGAGTGGCGCGTGGCGCCGGGTGAGATCGAGACGCAGGACAGCACGCTGTTCCACAAGCCGTCGGGCCGCAGCGCGCCATATGCGCAGTTCGCCGCCGCTGCCGCCGAACAGCCGATGGACCACACCCCGCGCCTCAAGACGCCAGAGCAATATCGACTGATCGGCCGCAGCAAGCCGCGCACCGACATCCCCGCCAAAGTGGACGGAACGGCGCGCTTCGGGATCGACGCTGCGCCCGGGGGCATGGCGCTGACTTATGCGGCGACCCTGCGCCCGCCGGTGCCGGGAACGCGCGTCGCCCGCATGGATGCGACCCGCGCGAAGGAGATGCGAGGCGTGCTCCAAATCCTCAATATGGAGGATTTCGTCGCGGTCGTCGCCGAGAGCTACTGGCACGCGCAGCAAGCGCTGAACACGATCGAAGTCGAGTGGACCCGGTCCGACAGCCCGATCCGCACCACTGCTGATCAGTTCGCGGCCTATGCCAAGGCGCTGGACCAGGCGGGGGCGGAAGGGGGCGAGAAGGCGGCGGGCAAGGGCGATGTCGCCGCAGCCTTCGCCGAGGCGGCGATCACGCTCGAGGCAGAATACAAGGTGCCCTATCTCGCGCACGCGCCGATGGAGCCGATCAATTGCACCGCCCTGGTGGATGCAGGGCGCTGCGAGGTGTGGACGAGCACGCAGGTGCCGCTGATGGTGCGCAGCGCGGTCGCGGAGAGCCTCGGCTTGGCGGCGCAGGATGTGACGATCCACCACCCCTTTCTCGGCGGCTCGTTCGGACGGCGGCTGGAGGCGGTCTATGCGGTGATGGCCGCGCGGATCGCGCAGGCCACTCGCTATCCCGTCAAGATGATCTGGAGCCGCGAGGAGGATATGCAAAAGGCGCTTTATCGCCCCGCCGAACTCAGCCGCTTTCGCGGTGGGCTCGACGCCGAGGGCCGCCTTATCGCATATGACAACGTGTTCACCCAGCGCGACGATCCGGCCGAGGCGAGCGTACCGGGGATTTATGCGATCCCCAACACCAGCGTGCGCGTGGCCGCAGCGCCGCGTCATCTGCCCTTTGCCGCATGGCGCTCGGTCGATCATTCGCAGCACGGCTTTTTCATCGAGAGCTTCATCGACGAGGCGGCGCATGCCGCAGGTGCGGACCCGCTCCAATATCGCCTCGCCATGCTGGGCGACGCGCCGCGCCATCAGGCGGTGCTGCGCAAGGTCGCACAGATGAGCGAATGGGGCGCAGCCGCGGAAGAAGGCCGGGCCAAGGGCGTCGCCATCGTCGAGAGCTTCGGCACGATCGTTGCCCAAGTGATCGAGATCGACATGGCGAGCGGCAGGCCGCGCCTCGTGAACGTGTGGGCGGCGGCCGATGCGGGCTATGTCGTCAACCCGGACGGCTTCACCAACCAGATCGAGGGCGGGATCGTGTTCGGGCTCACGGCAGCGCTGTATGGAGAGCTCGACCTCGCTGACGGCGCGATCGTCCAGAGCAATTTCCATGATTACAGGATGCTGCGCATGGACGAGACCCCGCCGATCGCGACCGCGATTATCAATTCGGGCACCGTCCCGATCGGTGGCGCTGGCGAGCCGGGCCTGCCGCCGGCCGCCCCCGCGCTCGCCAACGCGATCTACGCTGCGAGCGGCAGGCGCTTGCGCGAATTGCCCATCGCAAAGCAATTCGCCTGAGAAGGATCGGAGCGATGAGTCAACGTGTCTGGCTGATCAGCGCTGCGGGCGCGGCGCTCGCCGCTTGCAGCGGCGGCGGGGAGGATCCGCCCGAACTGGTCGAGCAGATCATCGTGCGCGAGCCGGGCGAGCCGGCAGCGAACGCAGCGATCGCCGCGCAGGCGGACGCAGCGGGAGCCATCGATCTCATCGCGCTCGGCGAGGACGCCTTCCAGACCTGCACCGGCTGCCACAATGTCGCGGCGGGCGCACCGCACAAGGCTGGGCCGAACCTTCACGGCGTCGTCGGGCGGCGTGCGGGATCGTTGCCGGGCTACCCCTACAGCGAGGCGCTTGCCGCCTCGGGCATCACCTGGGACCGCGCCTCGCTCGACCGCTTCCTCGCCAATCCGGCGGGCTATGTCGAAGGCACCGACATGGTCGCGGGCGCGGTGCGCGACGGTGAGGCGCGCGCGGCGGTTGTCGCTTACCTCGCCTCGACGAGCGAATAGAGGCAGCGTCGGCCTTGGACCTGCGCCGCGTTCTCGAATTCCTTGACCAGTGCCGCGTCAGTGGTCAGCGCGCCGTGCTCGTGACGGTGTGCGCGGTCGAGGGCTCCTCGATGCGCAATCCGGGCACGATCATGGGCGTTGCAGCAGACGGGAGATTTGCGGGCTCGCTTTCGGGCGGATGCATCGAGAACGCGGTGGTCAGCGAGGCGCTTGAGGCGCTGAAGGCGGGCGCGGCGCGGGTGGTGCGCTACGGCAGAGGCTCGTCCTATGTCGACATCCGACTGCCCTGCGGGGGCGGGCTCGATCTGCAATTCTGCCCGCTCGATCCGGCGAGCCGGTTCGCTGCGGATTGCCTGGCGCTGGTCGAAGCGCGGAGCGCCTTTTCGATAGAGGTCGGACCGGAAGGCGCGCGGTGCGAGGAGGGCTGGTCGCCCGCATGCTTCGATCCGGCGAGCAGGACCGCGCGCTTCGGCCACTGGCCCGCGCCGCTGCTGCAGATCACCGGCCATGGCGCAGGCGTGAGCGCGCTGGCACAACTCGCCCAGCCGATGGGGTGCGAGGTGAGGGTGTTGACGCCCGATGAGCGGATCATTGCCGCCTTGCGCGAGGAAGGGCTCAACGCCCTGCGGCTCGAGCGCCGCACTCAGTCGGATCTCATGAGCGGGGATCCGTGGACCGCCTTCGTCTTCCTGTTCCACGACCACGACTGGGAGATCGAGCTGATGCACCGGGCGCTCGGCCTGCCGCACTTCTATCTGGGGGCAATGGGCGGCATGCGCGCGCACGAGGCGCGCTGCGCAGCGCTGCGCGCACGCGCGATTAGCGAGGATCGGATCGCCGCGATCCGCTCGCCCATCGGCCTCTTCCACTCCTCGCGCGATCCGCACACGCTCGCGCTCTCGACCCTCGCCGAGATCATCCGCACCTATCAGCGCTGCGATTTCACGGCTGCGCAGCTCGCCTGCGCCTGATATGCGGCTGGGCGGGGCGATCCTGGCTGCCGGCGCCTCGCTGCGCTTCGGCGAAGCGGACAAGCTCGCGATCGACTATCGCGGCAGCAGGCTTGGCGAACATGCCGCGAAGGGATTGGCCGGGGCCGGGCTTATGCCGCGCTGGGCGATCGTAGCCGTGCCCGATCACCCGTGCGCGGCGGGCTGGAGGGCACACGGCTTTGTCGTCGAGGTGAACCCGCTGGCGGCGCAAGGTATGGGCACGTCGGTCGCGCTTGCGGCACGGCTCGCGCGCGCGGCGGGCTGCGAAGGGCTGATTATCGCGCTCGCCGACATGCCCGAAGTGCCGCCGGAGCATTTCTTAGCGCTCGCCGCGCGTGTCGCCGCGCGGGGCCCGGATGCGATCATCACCTCGGCGCTCGAGGGCGCTCGGCTGCCGCCGGCGGCCTTCGGCCAGGCGCATTTCCCCATGCTCGAGGCGCTCGGCGGCGACTGCGGCGCACGCGCTCTCCTGCGCGATGGCGAGGTGCTCGATTGTCCGCCCGAATGGCTCGCCGATGTCGACAGCCCTGGCGATCTCGCGCGCTTGCGAGAAGTCGGCGGCAAACGGCCCCCGATGCAAAGTTCACCCGAGTGAAATTCGCATCGGGGGCCGCCGCTGCTGCGCATCATCAGGTGTCGGGGTCCTGGGAGAGGAGAGAAGAAAGGATGCCCGTTCATCTTGTGGTGCGCATGAGGCCAGAGCGGCAGGTGCTGCTCTTGTCGGCCGCATCTGTGCCCGCCGAAGACACGCTCGCCCAGCTAGCGGAAGGTCTTACGACCTAAGTCTGAGGGGCTGAACGATCGAGTCCGGGTTATGCTATCGTGACCGAAAGGGAGAGAAGCGATGATTCACGCCGTTGAGAAACCGCACACCAGCCGGCCGACGCACTGCGTCCCCGAGCAGTATGAGGAAATGTATCGGCGCTCGATCGAAACGCCCGATGCCTTCTGGCTCGAACAGGCCGAGCGGCTTTCCTGGTTCACAGCGCCGACCAGGGGCGGCGATTGGTCCTATGATCCGGCGCAGATCGAATGGTTTGGCGATGGCACGCTCAACCTGTGTCACAACGCCGTCGATCGCCACCTGCCCGAGCGCGCCGACCAGACCGCGCTGATCTTCGAGCCTGACGATCCGGCGAGCGCCGGGCGCACGCTTACCTATGGTGAGCTTCATCGCGAGGTGGTCCGCATGGCGAACGCCCTGCGCGCGATGGGGGTCAGGAAGGGCGACCGCGTCACGATCTACATGCCGATGATCCTCGAGGGCGTGACCGCCATGCTCGCTTGCGCACGGATCGGTGCGATCCACTCGGTCGTGTTCGGCGGCTTCTCGCCAGAGGCGCTCGCGGGGCGCATCGAGGATTGCGGCAGCCGCTTCGTCATCACCGCCGATGAGGGCCTGCGCGGCTCCAAGCGGGTGCCGCTCAAGGCAAATGTCGATGCCGCCCTGGCCGAGCCCGATCACGAGACCCCCCTAGATGGCGTGCTCGTAGTCAGGCACACCGGCGGGACCGTGGCGATGAAGGAAGGGCAGGATCACTGGTATCACGATCTTGCCAGCGACGAGGATTGCCCCTGCGAGGTGATGGCAGCGGAAGATCCGCTGTTCATCCTCTACACCTCGGGATCGACCGGGAAACCCAAAGGGGTGCTCCACACCACCGGCGGTTATGGCGTGTGGACCGCGACGACCTTCCATTTCGTGTTCGATTACCGGCCCGGCGAGGTCTTCTGGTGCACCGCCGATATCGGCTGGGTCACGGGCCACAGCTATATCGTTTACGGACCGCTGATCAACGGGGCCACTGGAATCGTGTTCGAGGGCGTCCCCAATTTTCCCGATCACGGGCGATTCTGGCAGGTGGTCGAGAAGCACAAGGTCAATATTCTTTACACCGCGCCCACCGCGATCCGCGCGCTGATGCGCGAGGGCGACGACTGGGTGAAGCGGCATGATCGCTCCTCGCTGCGGCTGCTCGGCAGCGTGGGCGAGCCGATCAATCCGGAAGCGTGGCGCTGGTATTTCGAAACGGTGGGCGAGGGGCGCTGTCCGATCGTCGACACCTGGTGGCAGACCGAGACGGGCGGGGTGATGATCACGACGCTGCCTGCGGCGCACGACATGAAGCCGGGCAGCGCGGGCCTGCCATTCTTCGGCATCCGGCCGCAGCTGGTCGACAACGAAGGTGCTGTGCTTGAAGGTGTGGCGGAGGGCAATCTGTGCATCACCGCGAGCTGGCCCGGCCAGGCGCGCAGCGTCTATGGCGATCACGAGCGCTTTCAGCAGACCTATTTCTCGAGCTACCGCGCCAAGTATTTCACCGGCGATGGCTGCAAGCGCGACGAGGACGGTTATTACTGGATCACTGGCCGCGTGGACGATGTGATCAATGTCTCGGGCCACCGGATGGGCACCGCCGAAATCGAGAGCGCCTTGGTGCTCCACTCCAAGGTCGCCGAGAGCGCGGTGGTGGGCTATCCGCACGATATCAAGGGGCAGGGCATCTACTGCTACGTCACGCTCAATGCGGGCGAGGAGGGCTCGGACGAACTCTACAAGGAGCTGCGGGCGTGGGTGCGCCAGGAGATCGGCCCGATCGCGACGCCCGATCACATCCAGTTCACCGATGGCCTGCCCAAGACGCGCTCGGGCAAGATTATGCGCCGCATCCTCAGGAAGATCGCCGAGAACGATTATGGCTCGCTCGGGGACACCTCAACCCTCGCCGATCCTTCGCTGGTTGATCGGCTGATCGAAGGGCGGCAGAACCACTGATGCGAGCAGTCGCACACACCGCCGGGGAAAGGACGCCTGCTCGATGCGCGTAGTCATTGCCGATGATCATCCGCTGTTCCGCACCGCGCTGAGCCATGCCGTCTCGAGGGTGTGGGAAGGCGCGCAGGTGATTGAGGCGAGCACCGCTGCCCAAGCGCGCCAGCATCTCGGCGATGGCGGGATCGAGGCGCTGCTGCTGGATCTGCACATGCAGGATTCGAGCGGGCTTTCGGTGCTGATGGATTTGCGTCAGGATTTCCCTGCGCTGCCGATCGCGATCGTTTCCGCCAGTGAGGAGCCGCGCGTCTATGCGGCCGCACAGCAACTGGGCGCGGCCGCCTTCATCCCCAAATCTGCGGGGCTCGACCAGATGCGCCGATCGCTCCAGGCGGTCCGGGATGGGGACAGCTCGTTTCCAGCGTGCGAGGAGGAAGAGGACGACGACATCGCGCGCATCGCGAGCCTGACCCCCGCGCAGCGGCGGATCCTCGGCTCGATCCGCCAGGGCCTGCTCAACAAGCAGATCGCTTACGAACAGGACATCAGCGAGGCGACGGTGAAGGCGCACACCACCGCGATCTTCCGCAAGCTGGGTGTCGTCAACCGGACGCAGGCCGTGCTGCTCGCCGCAAAGCTTGAGGTCGATCAGCCGGCGACAAGCCCGGTCGCGGTCTGATCCTGCGCAGCGGGCAAGCCCCGCGGTTCGGCTTTCGCAGCACCTTTGCAAGGCGCGTCTGGAGCAGCGCGCGCAGCGCGGCGGGGAGAGGCGGGCTTGAGCAGGCGGGCCGCATTCATCGCGATCGCGGCGAGTTCGGCTTTGTCGCGGTGCTCGGCGGTCTGCCGAAGGCTGCCTTCCCGATGAGGCGCCGGATGATCCCGACATTGTCCTTCGCCCGAGTCCAACCGATCATCGAGCGGGCGATCTTGCGCACCCGGCCATGGACCAGAGCATCACTTCATTGCAGGCCGAGTTCGTCGAGGTCCATCGTCGCGGCGGAATAGCTCGCCGCTGCCAGCCGCCCGTTGAGATCGGCGCGGATTGCACGGATCTGCGCGTCGGCCGCCCGCTCTTCGCGCAGGTTGACGAGGAAGAAATCGCCCGCTCCCAGGCGGAAACGCTTACGCTCGGCATCAACCATGGCGCCGGCCTGCTCGACCTCGTCATCAGCCAGCTGGGCAAGGCGCAGCGCGGCGTTGAGATTGGTGAGGATGTTGTCGAGCTCGACCTCGATCTGGTCGGCAGTTCGCTGCCGTCGCAGCTCCATCTCGCGCAGCTCCGCTTCGGCGCGCCGTAGCCGCCCGCGCGCCTCGCGCCGCTGCAATGGCACCTTGAAGGTGAGGCCGATCACCGTGTCGGTGGAGTCGAAGCCTTCCCCCCCGGCACCGATCGGACCGAAATCGCGGCTCAATTCGACGCTGACATCAAGCTGCGGCTTCAAATCGTTCTGCCGCAGCGCCACGCGGTTTTGCGCGCGCTCGAGCATGACGCGGAAATTGCGAAGCTCGGGGCGCTGATCGAGGATATCGTCGCGCTTCATGGCGAGCAGCGTCTGAATGTCGGGCAGCACGCCAAGCTGATCTGCATCCGGCAATTGCTCGCGTGTCGGCACGATGAGCGCGCCTTCCTCGTCGCGCAGATAGAAGGAGAGGCTGTTCGATGCAGTCTGAAAATCGCGCCGCGCTTCCTCAAGAAGAGTTTTGCGGCGGATGATGTTCTGCTCGTTCTCGGTGAGCGCGATGCTCGGCTGGGCGCCGAGGCGCACTTGGCGTTCAAGGCCGACCGCGCGCGCCTCGGCGATCTCGAGCAGCTCTTCGTAGACCCGGATTTCTTCACCCGCCGCGACCCAGCGCCAATAGGCGCGCAGAGCCTCGAACTGGACGTTTAGCTGGACGAGGAGCACATCGAGCCGCGCCTGGCTCGCCGCGAGCCGCGTATCCTCAAGCGCGAAGCGGCGCGCGTCGATGTCGCTGTCGCGCAGCAGCGAGAGCAGCGCCCCCACCTTGAATTCGCCCAACTCATTGGTGTTGAAATAGTTCTCGTAGATTGGAAAGTCCCCGTTCGAGAGCCGATAGCTGCCGAAGACCTCGCCACCGAACGGCGCAATCGGTTGTGTGACTTTGCCTTCGGCATAGCCTCCTGAATAAAAGCCGGTGAAGCGATCGTAATACTTCGCATCGAGCATGAGGTCGAATGCGCCATCCGCGCTCAGCTGATCTGCCCGCGCCGCCGCTTCGCGCTCGAAGCTTTCGAGAATGCTGGGGAAGGTGAGCGAACTCGAACGCAGCACCTCTTCGGGCAGCAGTGTTCCGGTGCGCAGCGCCGATCCGATCGGCTGGGCATTGGGCTCGATATCCTGCGCATGCGCGGGCCGCGCAAGGTCGCTTGCCAAGAAGACCAGCGCCGCGCCGAGCGAGGCCCTGAATGCACCACCCCTGCGCATGATTCAGCCGGCTTGTCCGCGGGAGGACGAGGCCGCCGTGCTGGAGCCGCTACCCGTGACTGACCCGCCGCCGGGCAGCTCGGGCGGGAAGTTGTTGAGCTGGCGCCAGATCTCATAGCCAACAGGGACCGTCTCGAGCAGCACCCAGGCCTGGACGGTTGCGCCGAAGCGGACGAAACGCTCTTCGGGCCAGGGGATCGGCTCGCTCTTGTCCTCGCGGATCAGGACGCGAAAGCGACCGTCGGGCTGGGCCGACTGATCGACCGCGATAACGATGCCGCCGAAGGTGCCGACCGCAACCGAGGGCCACCCGCTGAATTGCACGGCGGGCCAGCCCTCGAACTGGATGCGCGCCTTGGCGCCCGGTGTTATCAGAGCGACATCGCGACCATCGACAAACACCTCGATCACGCGCTCGGAATTTTCGGGCACGAAGGTTGCGAGAATATCGCCGGCATTGATGAAGGTCGCCGCATCGCCGCCATTGATCGACTGAATGAAGCCGTCGCGCGGCGCCGTCACCAGCTGGTTCGACTGGCGCGAGAGGCTCACATTGGTGCGCGCGAGATTGGCTTCGGCCTCCGCGACGCTGCCGCGCATTTGATCGACGCGGATCAACGCCTGCTCATAATCTCGCCGCGCGGCAAGCCCTCCCTCATAAAGTTCCTGCATGCGGCGCTGGTCGATCTGCGCGGTTGCGAGCGCGCTTTTAGCCGCCTGCAACTGAACCTCGACCTGCGCGCGTTCTGCCTCCAGCCGCTCGATCAGCTGGGGATCTATATCGGCGATCCGCGCGATCGGATCGCCTTTCTTGACCGAACTGCCATCGCGCACGAACCACTCCTCGATCCGGCCCGAGACAAGCGCATTGATGTCCTGTCGGCGCTCATTGGGGTTGAGCGTGGTGACCACGCCGCGCCCGCTGGTGTTCTGCACCCAAGGGACATAGATCAGGAACGCGACCGTCGCCACGAAGGTGAACAATATGATGATGAACACCGTGCGGAAGATGCGCGGCGTCTTCACCCCCTCAAGCACGGTGAAATGCGCCATGTCCTGTTCGATCGTGGCCACTTCTACTGCCCCACCGTGCCGAACTTGGGTGAGACCGGCCGCGGACCGGCAGGCGATCTTGGCGGCTTGCTGTTCACCGCGATGCAGAATTCCTCGAACGTATCGAAATATCGCTGCTGATGGGCCTCCAAATAGAGGTAGCGGTCGAAGCCCAGATCGATCCGGCGGTTGGTGAAGCCGATCACGGTCGAATAGGCCTGCTGGCGAAGCTCGGTGATCGCGGCGGCGAGATAGTCTTCGTCAATCAGGTCGAACAGGCGGCTCAGGACCAGGATACGAGGCTGCTCGAGCAGCGCGTTGGCGAGTTTCAGCTGTTGCAGTTCGACCGATGAGAGCGGCCAGCCCGTCGAGGCGATCGGCGTGTCGAGCCCCTCCTTGAAGGTCGAGATCGTGTCGATCAGCCCGACCGTCTCGAGCGCGGCGACCATCCGCTTGGGCGCGGTCTCCTTGCAGGAGAGCTCGAGATATTCGCGGATCGTCATGCCGACGAAGGTCGGCCGATCGAGCACATGGACATTCTGGCGCAAATTGTGCGCTTCGATGTCGTTGAAATCGACCCCGCCCATGGTGGCAAAGCCGCTCTTGGGCATCTGGTGCATCTTGAGCAGATCGGTGAACAATCGCTGGACCCCGTGATGGCTGACCCCGGCCAGCACGATCGCGCCCGATGGAATCTCGAAGTTGAACTCCGCCTCTTCGTGCCGAGCGATGCCGCGCACACCCTTGAAGACGAGCGTGTGTTCGCTGACGCTGATCGGGGCGCTGCCGCCGGGTTCTTCCTGCTCGACATCGTAGAACAGCGAGATCTCCTCGACCGCCGCGCACAGATCGTAGAAATAGGTGAGATAGGTGCCCAGCTGCGCAACCCCGAAGAATGCGGTCGACAAGACGAGCTCGGCAGCGACCAGTTGTCCCAGCGTCAGCTGGTTGTGAATGACGAGATAGCCGCCGAGCCCCAGCAAAACAGCGCTCGCCAGAGCATAAAGCGTGAGGAAGGCGAGGGTCTGCGAGAAATGCTGGCGGAAGTGCCGCTTGCGCTCCTCGATATAACCCCCGGTGAAAGCATTGGTGCGCTCGAGCGCATAATCGATCCGGCGCTGGGACTTGAAGAAGCCGTTCGAATCGCCGAGCGATTCAAGCCAGGCGGCGGTGGCGTGCTTGGCATGGCTCTGATCGATCCCCGTGCGCACCGCGCGCGCGCCCCAGATCAGCCAGATCACCCATACGAGCACGCTCATTACAAGCGTGAAGATCAAAAACAGCGGGTGATAGAGCGAGACGAGCACGAACCCGACCACGACCTGCAGGACGACCGTGAACCCGCCCACGAACAGGATCGGGATCGCCTTTTCTACATTGATCACATCGAAATAGCGGTTGAAGAGCGAGCTTTTGCGCGCATCGCCGAAGAATGGATTCTTGGCATAGACCGAAAGCAGCGAAATCTCGGCCACCATGCGCGCATAGAAGCGCCGCGAAAACAGCTCCATGAGGTGGATGCGCAAGGCATACAGCAGCGCGAACAGCATCAGCAGTCCGAAAAGCGTGAAGGAGAGGACCACCAGAGGGGTGGTCATCGCGGTGTTGGCAACGGTGTTGATCAGCATCTGCACCGAGATCGGAGTCGCCAGCGTCAACAGGCTGATGCCGATCCCGTAGACCGCGGCAAGCCAGTAAAAATTGGTTTCCGGCCGCAGGATCTCGAAGAACGTGCGGAAAAATTTCGGGAGCGAAATCGTGTCGCCGTACTTTACGTGTTGCAGGGCCATCGCCGAGTGTGATCCAGTCGTGGGGGGTGGTACGGCTTATCTAGCAATGAAGCAGCGAAAAATCATCGGCACACAGGCGTTTTTGCCAAGCAAGGGCAGTTTGCTCGCAATATCCGCACGACTTGTTCCTCGCTATGTTCCGGCAACGGGGCTGCTGCCGGGATTTGCTCCCGGTTTTCGCCGCATCGCTCAACCGGGCCAAAGTGACGCCAGTTCCAACCGACCGTTCGCTAATGCAGCATTAGCGAGAATCCTAACAATTCCAAGCTGACTCGCAATTGAACGAAACCGACAGGGCGGTGCCGGGTCGGTGCGAGGCGAGCGGATGCACTGATCGGACAGGCTTTTTGTTTAGTCCGCGATTGCCCCGGGTGGGCTAGAAGGGCAGGGATGATCGAGGTCGAAGCACTGTTGATCGGAGGCGGGCACGCGCAGGTCGCGGTGCTCGAAGACTGGATCACGCACGGAACTCCCGTCCGTTCCTCTGCTCTGCTCACGCCCGCGCGCTTCTTGCGGTATTCGGGCATGGTCCCCGGCTGGATCGCGGGCGAGCACGGCCGGAACGACGGGCGGGTCGACCTCGCAGCGCTCGCCCGGGCTGCGGGTGCCCGCATGATCCTGTCGCGTTGCACCGGGATCGATGCTGATGGGCGAGTTGTGACGACCAGCGATGCAGGCGCGATTCGCTTCGCGTTTGCCTCGATTGATACCGGCGGGGTCGGGCGTGCGAGGCAGGTGCTCGGGGACGGTCCGCGGATCCTCGAGGTCCGCCCGATCGAGTTGTTCGTCGACCAATTGGAGCGCTGGTTTCGCGATCGGGCGCGCACCGCAGCCGAGGATGCGCCGCGTATCGTGGTGGTCGGCGGGGGAGCAGGCGGGGTGGAACTTGCTTTCGGCCTGCGCAATGCTGCCTTGCCGCGCCGCCACCCCGAGGTGATGCTCATCAGCGGCGGGCACGGGCTCTTGCCCGGATTTGGCAAGCGCACGGTCAAGCGCGCGCGGGGCGAATTGGCGCGCCAGGGGATTGCGGTCATCGAGGAGGACGCGACGATTGCAAGCGGCACGCTGGTCGCTGGCACACAGGCTATGCCGGCGGACCTGATCGTTGCCGCCCTCGGCAGCAACGCGCCCGACTGGCCGCGCATCAGCGGACTGCGCACGGATCCTCAAGGCTTCATCGCCGTCGATGCACATCAGCGCCTGATCGACCAACCGCACATCTTCGCCGCAGGGGACGTCGCGCGCCGCTGCGACCGAATGGTCCCGCATTCCGGCGTCCATGCGGTTTTCGCCGGCCCCGTTCTCGCGGCCAATCTGCGCGCCGCAATCCAGGGGCATGCACCCCGCCGCGCCTACGATCCGCGCTTCACCAATCTCTACATCCTTTCAACGGGAAATGGCGAGGCGATCGCCAGTTACGGCCCACTCGCGCTGCAGGGCCGCCTCGCCGCTCTCCTCAAGGCTCGCATCGACAAAGGCTGGATTGCCCGGTACGCGACGTTGGGCGTAGGCGCGTAACCTTCGGGCGCGTCGCCGCGTATGGCTTGCAGCAAGGCAAGGGGCTCCCGGACCGTGAAGAAGATCGCCATACTGGCAGCGCTCGGCGTCCTCATCATTGCCTATTTCGCGTTCGATCTCGGCAGCTATCTGTCGCTCGAGGGAGCCAAGCGCGTGGTGGACGATGCGCGAGGGCTATATGCGGCCAATCCGGCAGCCGTTCTGGCGGCGTTTTTCGCGGTCTATGTTGCGGTCACGGCCGCCTCGCTTCCCGGCGCTGCCATCATGACGCTCACCGCAGGCGCGCTGTTCGGGCTCGTCGCGGGCACGCTTATCGTCTCCTTCGCCTCGACCCTCGGAGCTAGCCTTGCCTTCCTCGCCTCGCGCTTTGTCTTGCGAGACACGATCGAGGCGCGCTTCGGTGAGCGGCTCAAGCGCATCAACCGGGGGCTGGATCGTGACGGGGCGTTCTACCTCTTCACCATCCGGATGATCCCGCTGTTCCCCTTCTTCGTGGTCAACCTCGTGATGGGGCTCACCCGCATCCGGCTGTGGACCTTCGCCTGGGTGAGCCAGTTGGGGATGCTGCTGGGGACGATTGTCTATGTAAATGCGGGCACGCAGCTCGCGCAGATCGAGAGCCTTTCTGGCATCGCCTCGCCAGGCGTGATCGGCTCGTTCGTGCTGCTTGGCATCGCGCCGTGGATCGGCAAGGGGATCGTCGGCTGGATCAGGCGGCGCAAGGTGTATTCGGGCTTCACCAAACCCCGCAAATTCGATCGCAACCTGATCGTCATCGGGGCGGGTTCGGCCGGGCTCGTCTCGGCCTATATCGCCGCAACGGTTAAGGCGAAGGTGACGCTGATCGAGGCGGGGGAAATGGGCGGCGATTGCCTCAACACCGGCTGCGTGCCATCCAAGGCGCTGATCAAGAGCGCCAAGGTCGCTGCGACCATGCGCCATGCGGACCGCTACGGTATCAAGGCGCACGAGCCCGAAGTGCCTTTCGGCGAGACCATGGCACGGGTGATGGACGTGATCCGGACGATCGAGCCGCATGACAGCGTCGAGCGTTATGAAGGCCTCGGGGTGGACGTCATCAAGGGGTATGCCCGGCTGGTCGATCCGTGGACGGTCGAGATCGCGCTGAACGAAGGCGGCACGCAGCGGCTCACGGCGCGCTCGATCGTGCTGGCGACCGGGGCGGAGCCGGTGGTGCCTCCCATCCCCGGGATCGCGACTTCGGGTTATCTCACGAGCGAGACCTTGTGGGAGGCTTTCGCAAGGCTCGAGCGCGTGCCCGCGCGGATCGCGGTGTTGGGCGGGGGGCCGATCGGATGCGAACTCTCGCAGGCGCTTGCGCGGCTGGGCTCGGAGGTGACGCAGATCGAGCAGGGCGAACGGGTGCTCTCGCGAGAGGACGAGGAGGTCTCGGCGCTGGCGCGCAGCGTGCTCGAAAGCGCGCGAGTGCAGGTGCTCACGGGTCACGAAGCGGCGCGGATCGAGGAGGGCGCGCTGATTGTTCGGTGCGACGGTGAAGAGCGGCGCGTGCCCTATGACGCGCTCATCCTCGCGGTGGGCCGCAAGGCGCGGCTCGCCGGATACGGTCTCGAGGAGCTCGGCATCGAAACCGAGCGCACCGTCGTCACCGACGATTTTCTCGCGACGAGATTTCCCAACATCTTTGCAGCCGGAGATGTCGCGGGGCCTTACCAGTTCACCCACGTCTCAAGCCACCAGGCGTGGTATGCCAGCGTCAACGCGCTGTTCGGCCAATTCCGCAAGTTCAAGGCCGATTACCGCGTGATCCCGGCAGTGACCTATCTCGATCCCGAATTCGCCCGCGTTGGGATCAACGAGCAGGAAGCGATAGAGCAGGGCGTCGACTATGAAGTCACCCGCTACGATCTCGACGATCTCGACCGCGCGATCACCGAGAGCGAGACGACCGGCTTCGTCAAGGTGCTCACCCCGAGGGGCAAGGATCGCATCCTCGGCGTTACGATCGTGGGCGCGCATGCGGGCGAGCTCCTTGCCGAATATGTGCTTGCGATGAAGCACGGCCTCGGCCTCGACAAGATCCTCGGCACGATCCACGCCTACCCCACCATGGCCGAGGCCAACAAGTTCGCCGCGGGCAACTGGAAAAAGGCCAACAAGCCCGAGTGGGCGCTGGGCCTGGTCGAACGCTATCACGCCTGGATGCGCGGCTGACCTGCCCCTGCAACAACCGAAAAGAGACGAGGGATGCTTGCACGAATTGCGCTGCCGATCATGCGGATCGGGACCGGCATGCTGCTGGTCATATGGGGCCTTGTGCGGGTCTATGCCGGACGCGGCGAGGCGCTCGCAAACAAGTATTACGGCGGCGCCGGTGCAGACGAGACGTTGCAGCTTGTCTTTGGTTGCGCCGAGGTGGTGCTGGGGGTGCTGGTCGTCCTCGGGCTCTTTCGCCGCTACACGCTGATCGGCTCGGCGGTGATCCTGGTTGGCGGCGCGATCCCGATCTGGAAGCACTTCCTCGACCCCTTCGGGCTCTATCTCTTCGCAAGTCCGGACAATGCCAACATCCTGTTTTTCCCCTCGCTTACGGTGGCGGGCGCCGCGCTTGCATTGATCGCCCTGCGCGAGCTTGATAGCTTCGCGCTCGATCGGGCCTTCAGCAGGAAGGCTTGATCGCCCACATGTCTCCGGTGCCCGCAGCAGCGCAGCTCAAGACACAGATCGAGGCAGGGACACATCTTGGATTGGTTTGACCAGTTGCGCCCGCTCCTTGGCCTTGGCGCGCTCGTAGCGCTGGCATGGGCCTTGAGTGAGGATCGCAGCGCGCGGCCCAGCCTCGCATGGATTGCGGGCGCGCTCGGGCTCCAGGCCGTGCTCGCACTCGTCATCGTGCGGGTGCCGCTCGTGTGGCAGGCAATGGGGATCGTGAACAAGGGCGTCGAGGCCATCGAGCGCGCGACGCTGGCGGGATCCTCCTATATGTTCGGCTATCTCGGCGGCGCGCCGCTGCCGTTCGAGCTCGCCGAGGGGGCGCAGCCGCCGCTCGTCATCGCCTTCCAGATCCTGCCCCTCGTCATCGTATTTTCCGCGCTTGCCGCGCTGCTGTGGCATTGGGGCGTGCTGCGCGCGGCCGTGAACGGCCTCTCGTTTGTCCTGCGCCGGTCGCTGGGCGTGAGCGGCGTCGTGGGCCTGTCCGGCGGCGCGAACCTCTTTCTCGGCGTGGTCGAGAGCCCGCTTGCGGTGCGGGCCTATTTCGCCCGCGTCACCCGCGCCGAGCTGTTCCAGATCATGGCGCTGGCGATGGCCACGATATCGGGCGCAATCCTCGTGCTTTACGCGACGACCTTGCGCGCGACTCTCGGCGATGATGCGACCGGGCACATGATCACCGCCTCGCTCGTCTCGCTGCCCGCGGCACTGCTCGCCGCGCGGCTGATGGTGCCGGGCGGACCGAGCGATGCTGCAACGGAGGCGGACGAGGGCGAGGACGGCTTGCGCTACGATTCGAGCGTGGATGCGATCGTCAAGGGCACGATGGATGGCATGCAGCTGTTTCTCGCCGTGATCGCAGTCATCATCGTGGTGTTCGCGCTCGTCGCGCTGGTCGATCAGGCGCTCGCTTTGCTGCCGCTGATCGCCGACGAGCCGCTGACTCTCAAGCGCCTGTTCGGCTGGCTGCTCGCCCCGCTGATGTGGCTCATTGGCGTGCCGTGGGCCGAAGCGCAGCCGGCGGGCGCGCTGATGGGCACCAAGGCGATCCTCAACGAATATGTCGCTTATCTAGAACTCGCCGCTCTGCCGGAGGGCACCTTCAGCCCCCGCTCGCTGCTGATCGTCACCTATGCGCTGTGCGGGGTTGCCAATCTCGCGAGCGTGGGACTGCTCGTATCGACCATCGGGACATTGTGCCCCGAGCGGCGTTCCGAGGTGGCAGGGCTTGGCATGAAGAGCTGGATTGCGGGCAATATTGCCACCTCGATGACGGGCGCGTGGATCGGCCTCATCACCTTCGCGCCTGCTGGGTGAAGCAATGCTCGATGCCCGCCTTCGCCCGCTGATCGATCCGCCTCTCAATGCAGCGGGCCGGGTGCTCGCACGAGCCGGGATCACCGCGAACATGCTGACTTTTGCAGGTCTCGCCCTGGGCCTTGCAGGCGCGGGCGCGATCGGCTTGGGCGAACCCTCATGGGGCTTGGCGCTTATTCTGCTCAACCGCCTGGCCGATGGCCTCGACGGCGCCGTCGCCCGAGCGAGCGCGCCGACCCCGCTTGGCGGCTATTTGGATATCGTGGCCGATTTCGCCTTTTATGTCGCGGTCCCGGTAGGCTTCGGTGTGGCGGCAAGCGCCAACACGCTTGCCGCGCTGGTGCTGACCGCGAGTTTCGTGCTGACCGGCGTCAGCTTTCTCGCCTTCGCGGTGATCGCGGCCGAGCGCGGTGAAAAAACCACCGCGCACGGCACCAAGAGCTTCTTCTATTCGACCGGGCTCGCCGAAGGCACCGAGACGATCGCGGTGTTCGTCGCCATGTGCCTGTTGCCCGCCTGGTTCCCGATCATCGCCTATCTCTATGCAGGGCTGTGCGTGTTGACGGTGATCCAGCGCAGCGCGCTCGCCGTCGTGCAATTCCGGCGCTGAGCGATCAGCCGCCGATCGCACCCACGATCCGCTTGCGCAGCTCGCGCAGGCGATTGGCGTTGGCGCCCAGATCGCTGCGGCCCACGCGGCTGACCGAGCGCAAATCGATCTCGTCCTCGCCGATGCGCGCAACGATGTCGTCTCGAAAACCGTACCAGAAGGTCTCGGCCATGCCTTCGACAGTCTGCAACTCGGGATTGTAGCGGATGTTCATGAAGCCCATCTCGGCCATGACAAGCTCGATCGCGTTGGCTGCAGCCTCGGTGCTCGTCTCGCCGAGGGGGATGGGCTTGAGGTCAGGGTAGGTCTCGGCGATGATCTGTGCGTGGCTCTTGCTTGCCAGCGGCTCCTCGGCGCCAGCGAACATCTCGGTATCCCCCAGCGGTGTCGCGTAATCGTTGAGCGGGTTGGCCCCCGCCTCGGCGCGAGCGGCCATCATCTCGGGCGAGAATTGCGGTGGGTCGGCGATGTCGGTCGCGACGTCCGAGATCGGATTGCTGGCCCCTGCGCTCGCCGACACCGCGAAATATGCGAACAGCGCACCCACGATCACCAGCGCACCCAGCGCGCCAGACCAGCCAATGCGCGGCGGCTTTCTGAGCACCAGCACCAGCGAGACGATTGCGAGCAGCGCGATCGCTCCCATCAGCGCAAGGCCGACTCCCGCCGTCAGGGTGAGGAGGCCGAACTGCCATCCCCAAGCCCCGAACTTCGTCCCCAGCGCGGCGACAACGAAATAGATCGGCAAAAGGAGCGCGAGGATGAAAGCGAGTCGGGCATGCCAGGGTGTCGTAAGGTTCATGGCTAAGGTTCTTAGCGCCGAATACGCCCGCCGCAACGCTTTGCCGCACAGCAAGCTCGGCTGATGCGGATCGAGTTTGCCGCAGGGGTTGAAATCCAATTGCCTCATGATCGCAGGCCCGATCATGGATCGGGAGATCGGGGATCCAGCTTCTCGATGATTATCATCCATCGCGCGCCTCGCGTGAACCCGGCTCGAGCCGGAGCGGATGCTTCCCTTTTCAGGGCGGATTAACTTTTGTATGGCGCCACTGGGTGGGCAGCAAACATTTGTGAGAAAAGGAAAGCTGGATGAGAAATAACACGCTTTTGAGCGCGGCGGCCGTCGCTGCACTGATGGCACTGGCCGCTTGTGGCGGTGCTCAGCAGGCGCCAGCCCAGGAAGAAGCAACCGCTGCCACGGAGCCGATGGAAGAGGCCACGGTTGCAGAGGCGGCCCAAGAGGAAGCCGCTGCGAGCGCTCCCGAAGTGGAGCCGAATGGCAATGTGATCGAGATCCAGATGTACACTCGCGATCCCGACGATTCGAGCGCGCTGCAGGTCTTCAAGCCCATGCTGGTCAAGGCAAGCGTGGGCGACACGATCAAGTTCGTGCCAACCAACCCGACGCACCAGTCGCAATCGATCGAAGGCATGCTGCCTGAAGGCGTCGCCGGGTGGGAAGGCAAGATCAACGAGGAAGTGACCTACGTCATCCCGAAGGCCGGAGTGTATGGCTACAAGTGTGTGCCGCATTATGCGGCCGGGATGGTCGGCCTGATCATCGTCGATGGCGGCGGGGACAATGTCGAGGCGGCGAAGGCTGTCTCGCATGTCGGTCGCGCCTCGCAGGTCTTTGAGGCCCTGTTCGAAGAGGCTGGCCTTTGAACCCGGCTTGATCCGATCCATGAAGAAGGGGCGGCGTGGTATTTCCGCGCCGCCCCTTTTCTATTTCGCTCCGTCATGCAGACGGCGCGCAATCTCGATCTTCAGACTTCGCCGTTAGCGGCGAGATACTCGATCAGGTCAGCGCGCTCCTGCGCGTCCTTGATGCCCGGGAAGGCCATGCGGGTTCCCTTGAGATATTCCTGCGGGTTCTCGAGATATTCGAACAGGACGTCCTTGCTCCACACGATGCCGCTTTCGGCATTGGCGGTCGAATAATTGAAGCCTTCGACCGAGCCGGCCGGACGACCGACCACACCGTAGAGGTGCGGGCCGACCTTGTTCTGGCCTTCTTCGAGGACGTGGCAGGTCTGGCACTTGATGAAGACCTTCTCACCGGCGGCGGCATCGCCGGTCAGGTCAGCGAAGGCGACCTCTTCGACGGCGGGCTCGGGCGCGGCGGGGGCCGGGGCGGGAGCCTCGGTCGCTGCAGGTTGGTTGGAAGCGTTCTGGTTGGCTTGCCCGCCGCAGGCCGACACCGCGACCAGCGATCCAAGAGCAAGGGAGCTCAAGAGAGATTTGCGCATAAGGGTCTTTTTCCTTTTCCTAACGTCGCCCCGATCTCAAGCATAGGACGCGTCAATTCTCGCTATGACGAGGAAGCCGCCCGACAGCAAGCGTCGGATCATACCCCTCCAGCGAAGCGAACGCGCGATCAAAGCAGAGTTTCCCGTTTTGAGAAAAAGAATCCTGTCGGTTTGGACGGTGCCGGTTTGTTTGCACCGCCCACTTTGACGCATCCGGAAAGTTCACCGGAGCGAGCGGAGTTTTGTCGCAAGTGCGCGATCAGGCAGCCGTCGCCATCCGGGCAAGCTCGCACTGCGACCAGATCTCAGACAGCGCGGTGATGAGCCGGTCGATGTCCCCGTCGGTGTGGACCGGCGAGGGCGTCAGGCGCAGCCTCTCTGTGCCCACCGGTACGGTCGGATAATTGATCGGCTGCACGTAGATGCCGTGATTGTCCATCAGCCAGTCGCTGATCCGTTTGCACTTGTGCGCATCGCCCACCATCACCGGAATGATGTGGCTCGGATTGGCGATGTGCGGGATGCCCATCATGTCGAGCTTGCGACGCACCTGCGCCACCCGGTCCTGCTGGAGCTCGCGCTCGCGATCGCTGGTCTTGAGGTGGCGGATGCTCGCCGCCGCGCCGGCCGCGACAGCGGGGGGAAGCGCGGTCGAGAAGATGAATCCGCTGGCGAAGCTGCGCACGAAATCGACGAGATCGCGGCTCGCCGCAATATAGCCACCCATGACACCGAACGCCTTGCCGAGCGTCCCCTCGATCACGTCGATACGGTCCATCAGACCTTCGCGTTCGGCGATGCCGCCGCCGCGCGGTCCGTAGAGGCCGACCGCATGGACCTCGTCGATATAGGTGAGCGCGCCGTGCTTCTCGCAGACATCGAGGATGTCGGCGATCGGGGCGATATCCCCGTCCATCGAGTAGACGCTCTCGAAGGTGACGAGCTTGGGCACTTCTGGCCCATAGTCCGACAGCAGCTCGTCGAGATGCGCCACGTCATTGTGGCGGAAGATCTTGTAGGGCGCGCGGCTGTAGCGGATGCCCTCGATCATCGAGGCATGGTTGAGCGCGTCAGAGAACACAACGCAGTCGGGTATTCGTGCAGCGAGTGTGCCGATCCCTGCCCAGTTCGAAACGTAGCCGCTGGTGAACAGCAGCGCCGATTCCTTGCCGTGAAGATCGGCGAGTTCGGCTTCGAGCTCGACATGATAGTGATTGGTGCCCGAGATGTTGCGCGTGCCCCCTGCGCCTGCGCCGCATTCATCGAGCACTTCGTGCATCGCTTCGAGGACGGTCTGGTGCTGCCCCATGCCGAGATAATCGTTCGAGCACCACACCGTGACGGCCTGGGTTTCGTCATCGACGAACCGCGTCGCATGCGGAAAGCGGCCGCGATGGCGCTTGATATCGGTGAATACGCGGTAGCGTCCCTCGGCCCGAACCCCTTCGAGCTGCTCCGCGAAAAACCCTTCGTAATCCATCAAATTTCCCCCTCGTGGGTCTTGCTTGGTCATTTTATCTGCTCGCGTCTTCGATTTCTGCCGTCAGCACGGAGCGTTTGCGAAAGGCCCATCCCCACAGCATGCCGTCGCGAAACGGCAGCGCGAGAAAGAGGTGTTCGAGCCCGCCGAGCAGGCACAAGGTGGTCAGAAGGCTCGCGCCAGCCATCTCCGCGCTCCCGATCGGCGCGTTGCTGGCGAGCATGCCGAACCAAAGGGCGATCGCGAAGATCGCCACGATCGAGACAGCAAGCTGCCACGTCATCCGGTTGGGTCCGAAATAGGTCTTGAGATAGGTGAGATGCGGCGGGAGCATTTCCGCGCTCGAATTGGGCACGCCGACATACATGTTGATCTTGGCCGAAAGCCGCAGGAAGAACAGCATCACGAACACCGTCGCGCCGATCTGGTTTGGCGCGTTCCACGAGAGCGTTATCAACAGCAGCGCGGTGAGAGCGAGCGCGACCTCGTGGTGGATCACGGTGGCGCTCGCCTGGGTGAAGCGCTGGAAGCCTGCAAGACCGGGCTCGGCCGGCTTGCGGCGCGGGCCGGCGGCAGCGCCGGTGAGGAAGCCGATCTCGTGCCAGCCCCACACCATCAGAGCACCCACGAACGCGGCATAAACCGCGACCATGCTCACGGATTGCGAAGCGACGAGGATGACGACGAGCCCCGCGATTGCGCCCACGCCACCGATCATGAGGCTGCGCGGAAAGGTCGCCTTGTCGCGATTGTCCGCCCAGGCGACGATCCCGGTCGCGACGAACCAGATCATCACCGTGACGATGAACGGAACGATGTGTCCGTCCCAGCTCACCATGTCGGCTGGAGCCTGATCGTCGCAGGAAGCGCGTTGGGCTTGGGCTTGTGGAAATACATCCGCGCGAACGCCCAGCCGGCGCCGGCAATGCCGCCCGCCCGCTTCATCAGGCCACCCAGCCCGCCCTGCGCCTTGCCATCTTCGATGCGGCCTGCGGCCGTGCGCAGGTTTTCCATTTGGCGGCGAAATTCGGGCGCGTCGATGTCGAGCTCGACCGGGAAGACCTGGCGGCTGATCTGGTTGCAGATCCGGAACACCTCGTAGTCATACTCGGTCGGATCAACGCCAAGCGCCTTGTGGAAGACCGGACGGTCGTGATCGCGCACATACATCGTCGCGTAGACCGAGAGCAGGAAGAAGCGCACCCACAGCTTGTTGGCGCCCTCGAGCAGCTTGGGATCCGAGCGCAGCAGCATGGCGAAGGCCTCGCCGTGGCGGAACTCGTCGTTGCACCATTCCTCGAACCAGTCGAAGATCGGGTGGAACTTGTGCTGCGGGTTGCGCGCCAGGTGCCGGTAGATCGTGATGTAGCGCGCATAGCCGATCTTTTCCGACAGGTAGACCGCGTAGAAGATGAATTTCGGCTTGAAGAACGTGTATTTCTTGGTCTTCGTCAGATAGCCCAGATCGACGCCGATGCCGGCATCCTTGAGGCTTTCGTTGATGAAACCGGCATGGCGGCTTTCATCGCGCGCGAGCAGTTTGAACAGCTGCTTGACGTCTGGGTTTTTCGTCCGCTTGGCGATCTCGGCATAGAGCACGCAGCCTGAGAATTCCGATGTCATCGAGGAGACGAGGAAATCGGTGAATTCCTTGCGCAGGGCTGGCTCCAAACCCTCGATCACGCCCTTGAAACTGTCGTTGTGCCTGAAGTGCTGCTTGTTGGGATCGCCGATCATCTCCTCGATCAGCGCATCCCACTCGCCCCGCACCGATGACACGTCGATGGCATCGAGCGCGTCGAAATCGGTGGTGTAGAAGCGCGGGGTCAGCATCGTGTCCTGCGTTGCAAGCGCCATCGCCTCCTCGCTGGTCATCGGCTTGTAGGCGTTCATTTGATCCTCCCGGCGTTGAAGCTGACTTCGTAGAGTTCGGCGAGATCGAAATAGGCCGCAGCCTTGACGAGCAGGCGCTTGAACGGGCCGGCGCGCGTCACCGTGGCGGTGCGCTCGAACACGGCACGGCTGCCGAAGGGGATGGAGATCGGCTCGCCATGGACGCGGACCTTGTCGCCAGGCTGCATCACCACTGCATCGGGCAGGTCGACATGCGCGTGGAAGTGCTCCGAGCTCTGCTCGACCGTGATGGTGCAAGGCGTCTCGAAGCGCCTCGCCGAGATAGCCGATCCCTGTGCTATCGTCTGGCTCATTGCGCGTCCTTTCCGGGCAGCATGCCCTCATAGATTTCATGGTTGAGATCGCCGAAATTCGACAGTTCAACCGTGCGGCCCGTCTCGCTGTCGCGCAGCGTGAGCGTGCCATCGTTCCAGCGGATCAGTTCGAACGGCACTTCGGGGCCGATCCCGCGCATCAGGCGCGCGCTGACGAGGCTGCGCGCGGTCGCCCGCACGAAGCCGCCCTGGTTGGTCTGGTAGCGCGCGATCATCTCGCCCGTGGTCGCATCCTCCACCCGGATGACACCGAGGGGTTCATCGACGAAATAGAGGCTGCGCTGCGCTTCCTGGACGACGCCTTGCGCGGCGCGGCGATCCTGCGGGACGCCCTGACGGTCGAACAGTCCGACGCTGACCGCAGTGGTCAAGGCAAGGACAATCGCGATCACCGTGCCCATCATGATGAGCGGGACCCGGTGGACGGCAAATTCGTCTTCCTCATACGTGCGTACAATCATGCTGGGGCTCCCCTCAGAGCGTCCTCGCGAGCCGAACCGCCGATGGCGCTGGCGGTCGCCGCGAGTGCAGGCTCCCGAGCCGGTTTAGGCGGCAGGGAGCCGGCGTCGTTGACCTCGATCAAATTGCGCTGGATCGAATTGTAGGCTGCGCATTGCTCGGCGAGCAGCCGCGCCACCGTCTCGGGATCGGCCACGGCTCGCAGCATTGGCTGAGGCCGGGCGAAGTGAAAGGGGCGGTTGTGCGGCCAGAGCAGCAGGTAGCCCAGCAGGCGCTCGCCCGTGAGGTCCACCGCGATGTCCCCCACGTCCTCGCCCCGCAGGTGAAGATCGGCCGACTTGATGTGCTTCAGGGGGATGTTGACCCGCGTCTCGATCGCCATGCCGATGCGCAGGATCAGCCTGGCATCGGTAAGGATGTAAAGAGTGCTGCGCGCGCACAGCCAAGCGACCACGTGCAGAAGCCCAAAGCTCACGATACCGATGCCAGCGAGAAAGATCGCGCTCTCGATGTTGCCCAGGATGACGGCGATCGCAACCAGCGCCGCGAAATAGATCGCGAAGGAGCGGGTGTGAAATGCCGTCCGGGCGAGGGGCAGCAGCTCGGGCCGCCCCTTCCACACCACTTTCTCCGATTGCGCCGGCGTTCCCATGGGATCGCCATTGGCAGATGGGCCATCTTCCGCGCAGATCGCGGGATGCTCGGGAAAATCCTTCCTGCTCATAGGACCGGCTCCGCACGATCGGGCGTGGCGTAGAGGTAGCCACCGCCATAATAAGCCATGATCTTGTCCTCCTCGAGACGGGTGATCTGGCGCGGCATCTTGGTGCGCGGCACGTCAGCGAACTGCTCGGAGGTGATCGCGTCGATCTCGACCAGCTCGGGCTTGTCGGGCAGGATGCCGGAGAGCAGGCCCTTGCGGTGCACGGCGGCGACGAACATCGGCGCGAGCACCTTGTCGCCCGCATTGGTCTCGATTTCGAGATAGCGGATGATGTGCTCGGACTGGTCGACCCAGATATCGCTGACCTTGCCGGCGATCTTCTTGTCGGCGGCCATCACCGGCCAGCCGATCAGCGCCGGATCCTGGCGGGCGACCACGATCTCGTGGCTGTCCTCGATCGGCACGATGCGCGGGCGGCCATCAAAGGTGAGGTCGGGATAATCGGCGCGGTTGGCCCAGGCTGCCGGGCCGAGGCCGTCCTTCATCGGGTTGCCGGTGGGGATGTAGGGCGCACCGCCGCCGTTGAAGGCGCGCCGTGCCGCGATGTTCACCGGATCGCGTGCGACGTCTTCGGGAACGTAGGTCCCGCGCCCGTGCGGCAGCTTGAAGACCTTCTTGTCCGCATTGAGCAGCGGCAGGCTCTCGAGCGCACCGTCCCACTCGCTTTCGAGCGGATAGCCCTCGCGCCGGCTCTCGCGGTTGAGATACAGCACAAGGCCGATGAAGAAGAAGAAGAAGAGCCAGAAGGCAAGTTCGGCAACATCTAGAGTGCCGACGATGTAGGTGGCATTGGCCAGGAAGTGGGTGGCGTTCATTGCAAGGTCCTCCGGTGAGTGGGAGCTGGGTGGGCCGCGCGGCGAAGAGCTCGGGCGGTGATCGTCAGGGCGGCGGTCATGTCGGGAACTCGCGCAGGCCGAAGGGCTCTGCTGCGCCCTTTCTGGGGGCGAACGTGGACGAGCGGTCGCGGCCGACGAGCGGCCCCAACGCGGCGAGCCCTGCGAGCAGGAGCAGGATCTCGATGACATAAACGCTGGTGTAGCCGGTTGCGCGGGTGGCGATGGCGGCATGGGCATCCCCGCTCATGGCGATCGCGGCGACCACGTCGCGGATGCCGCCGCCCAGCGCGATGCCGACGCCAGCGCAAGTCGCCTGGACCGCGCCCCATGCGCCCAGTGCCAGACCTGCGCTCGCGCTGCGCGCCAGGTTCATCGCCTCGATCAGCGTGCCGACCGAGAACAGCCCCAGCCCCATGCCGATGCACAAGGCGCCGGCGAACAGCATCAGCGGCGAGGCGAATGGCGCGGCGAACACCACCAGCAGGAAGGCGGCAAGCCCGGTCACGAGGCCAAGCCCTGCAAGCCTCAGCGGATCGTTGCCGCGCGCGAGCGAACGGCCTGAAAGCATGAACCCGATCAGCGCGCCCAGGGCCCACGCGCCGGTCAGCGCCGTGGTCGCGCCAACCGAGAGGCCGAGCACTTCGCCGCCATAGGGCTCGAGCAGCGCATCCTGCATCGCAAAGCCCGCCGATCCGATCCCGATCGCAGTCAGCAGCCGAGCATTGCGCCCGTCGCGCACGAAATCGCTCCACAGTGCGCTGAAAGTCGGGCCGGTGTCGGGCTCCCCCTTGTTGGGCGCGCCGCGCGCTTCCTGCTTCCACAGCGCGACAACGTTAAGCCCAAGCGTCAGCACTGCGCAGCCCTGAATGACCTGGACCAGCCGGGTATTGGAGAAGTCGATCAGCAGGCCGCCGATAATGAAGGCGGCAAACATCATGCCGGCGAGCAGCATCACGTAGAGGAGCGCCACCGCGCGCGGGCGCTTGTCCTCGGGCGCGAGATCGGTGGCGAGCGCAAGGCCCGCGGTCTGGGTGACGTGGAGGCCCACCCCGGTCAGCAGGAAGGCCGCCGCCGCCGCGATCGTCGCAAGGGTGAAGGTCTCGGGCTTGGAGAAGAGGATCAGCGCGAAGGGCATGATCGCGAGCCCGCCAAACTGCATGAGCGAGCCGAACCAGATATAAGGCACCCGCTTCCAGCCGAACACCGAACGGTGCCGATCAGACTTGTGGCCGATCAGCGCGCGAAATGGCGCGGCAACGAGCGGCACGGCGATCAGCAGCGCCACCAGCGTCGTCGGCACGCCCAGCTCCACGATCATCACACGGTTCAAGGTGCCGGTGAGCAGCACTGTCGCCATGCCCACGCTGACCTGGAACAGCGCCAGCCGCAGCAGCCGCCCGAGCGGCAGATCGGCGCTCGCGGCATCCGCGAAGGGAAGCCACTCGATCGCGATCTGCGCGAAGCTGGGGGAAGGGCGCCGCGGCTTGCTCATCCGGCCGATCTCACCAGTTCGAGCGCCTGGCTCGTGTAGAACCCGCTCGAGACGCGCGCGGTGCGACCGATCCGCCAGCCATCGAGGCGTTCGAGCCGCGCAACGAGGTCGTCCTCGGCGATCGGGATGATTGCGGGCGAACGGTTGCTCTTGGGGAAGGCCTTGCCGACCTTGTGCATCGCGCCAAGCATTCGGGTGTGCGGAGCGAAGGTGAAGACAATGCTGCGCGAGGTCCGCTCGGCGAGGCGCGAGAGCGCGGCGACGAGATCGGCAGGCTCATAGTGGATGAGCGAATCCATCGCGACTACGTGCGCAAACTCGCCGTGACCTGCATCGAGCATGTCGCCCGCCTGCCAGCGGATGCGGCCGTGGCCGGTGAAGACGCCTGCCCGCTCGCGCGCAACCTCGACGAGACCGGCCGCCACATCGACGCCGAGCACATCCGCGCCGCGACACGCCGCCGCAACGCTCAATGCACCGGTGCCGCAGCCCGCATCGAGGATGCGCGTGCGGCGCAAATCTTCGGGCAACCAAGAGAGGAGCAGCGAGCGCATCTCCTCGCGCCCGGCGCGAACCGTCGCTCGGATGCCGCTGACCTTGACGTCCGAGGTGAGATCGATCCAGGCTTGCCGCGCGGTGCTGTCGAAATAGGCCTCGAGCGCCTGGCGACGCTCTGCATAGCCATCGACGCGGCGGGCCGCCGGGCTGCGCACCGGGGCGAGATTGGCGTGGTCGAGAGTGTCAGCGTGCGTTGCCATCATTCAAACCCCAGGAAATCGAAGATGTCGCGGTCCTTCATCGGCTTGGCACTCGAAGGCTCGACCCCCGCCCACAGCATTGCGGCGAGGCGCAGATATTCGTCCTGCGCGGCGATCACTTCGGGATCATCGCCCATCTCGAACAAGGTGCACTTCTTGAGGCGCGACCGGCGGATGGCATCGACATCCTTGAAATGCGCGAGCCGTTCCATGCCGATCTCGGCGCAGAAGCGGTCGATCTCGTCGGTCTCGCGGCTGCGATTGGCGACCACGCCCGCTAGGCGCACGTCGTAATTCTTGGCCTTGGCGCCGATCGCGGCGACGATCCGGTTCATCGCGAAGATGCTGTCGAAATCGTTGGCGGCCACCACCAGCGCGCGCTCGGCATGCTGGAGCGGGGCGGCAAACCCGCCGCACACCACATCGCCAAGCACGTCGAAGATCACCACGTCGGTATCCTCGAGCAGATGGTGCTGCTTCAGGAGCTTGACGGTCTGCCCGACGACATAGCCGCCGCAGCCCGTGCCCGCCGGAGGCCCACCGGCCTCGACGCACATCACGCCGTTATAGCCCTCGAACATGTAATCCTCGGGCCGCAGTTCCTCGGAGTGGAACTCGACCGTCTCGAGCACGTCGATTACCGTGGGCATCAGCTTCTTGGTGAGCGTGAAGGTGCTGTCGTGCTTGGGATCGCAGCCGATCTGCAGCACGCGGTGGCCGAGCTTGGAGAAGGCTGCGGAGAGGTTCGAAGAAGTGGTCGACTTGCCGATCCCGCCCTTGCCATAGACCGCGAACACCTTGGCGCCCTTGATCTTGTCCTGCGGGTCGAGCGCGACCTGGACCGAGCCTTCGCCGTCGCCCCGGCCGAATGTCGCGTTTTTCTGCATCAGGTTCATGTTGAGATCCCTCTCCTGTTCTATTCGGCCACGAAGACGCCCTCGAGGCGGTCTTCGAGCTCGTCATTGGCTTCGCGCAGCGCTGCCAGGGTGGCCTCGTCGGGCTCCCACAGGTGCCGGTCGCACGCCTCGAGGAGGCGATTGGCGACACGCGCGCTGCTCTTTGGGTTGAGCTCGGCCAGACGCCGGCGCATCGCGGCATCGAGCACGAAGGTCTCGGAAATTTTCTGGTAAACCCAAGGCTGGACCTGTCCGGTCGTGGCCGACCAGCCGAGCGTGCTCGTCACATGCCCCTCGATCGCGCGCACGCCCTCATAACCGTGATCGAGCAGCGCCTCGAACCATTTGGGGTTCAATGTGCGGGTGCGCGCCTCGAGATCGATCTGTTCGGACAAGGTGCGCACCTTGGTGTTGCCCCCGCGGGTCGCATCAAGGATGTATACGGGCGTGTTTTCGCCCTTGGCGCGGCTGACCGAGCGGCTGACCCCGCCCAGCCCATCGACATACTGATCGACATCGTTGATCCCGAGCTCGACGCTCTCAAGGTTCTGATAAGTGAAATCGACCATGCCGAGCGCACTCTGGAGCAGCTCGCGCTGCTGCACCGGCGTACCGTTGACGCCATAGGCAAAGCCCTTGTTGACCTCGAAGGCATTGGCGAGTTCATCCGGATCGGCCCAGACACCGCCTTCGATCATCTGGTTAACGTTGGCGCCATAAGCCCCTTCCGCGTTCGAGAAGACCCGCAAGGCGGCGGTCGAGATGTCGCAGCCATGCTTTTCGGCATGGGCAAGGCTGTGGCGGCGCACGAAATTCTGCTCGAGCGGCTCTTCGGCTTGCGCTGCGAGAAGCGCGGCCTCGGCCAGCATCCGGGTCTGCAGGGGCAGGAGATCGCGGAAGATGCCCGAGAGCGTCATCACGACGTCCACGCGCGGGCGGCCCAGCTCCTCGAGTGGGATCAGCTCGGCTCCGGCGAGCCGGCCATAGCTGTCGCGCCGCGGGCGGGCGCCGATCAGCGTCATCGCCTGCGCGATCTGGACACCTTCGGATTTCATGTTGTCCGTCCCCCACAGCACCATCGCGATGCTGTGCGGGAAGGGCTCGCCGCTGGCGGTATGGCGCTCGATCAGCCGCTCGGCCTGCTCGCGGCCGAGCTTGCAGGCATAGCTGGAGGGGAGGAGAAACGGATCGAAGCCGTGGATGTTGCGCCCGGTGGGCAGGACTTGCGGGTTGGCGACGACATCGCCGCCTGGCGCGGGCTGGACATAGCAGCCATCGAGCGCGTGGATGAGCGAGCCAAGCTCGTCGCACCCGTCAAGCGCGCGGCCGAGCTCCTCACGGCTGGCATTGCTCTCGCTTGCGGCGTGCATTGCATCGAGCATGTCCTCGCGGGCGGAGCCTAGCGGGTTCTGCCCGAGCACGTGCAGGCCGTGCGGGATCAGCGTTTCCTCGAGTTCGTAGAGCCGGCTGGCAAGCGCGCCGATATCATCGCACTCGATGTCGATCGCCTCGCACTGGTCCGAGATCAGGATCGCAAGATCGATCCGCTCGGCCTCGTCGGTGCTGGTGCGCCAGCGCTCCACGCTCGCCTTGAGATCGGCCAGACCCTTGTAGAGCCCAGCCTGCGCCAGCGGCGGGGTGAGATAGCTCAGCAGCGTCGCATTCGAGCGGCGCTTGGCGAGCATGCCTTCGCTGGGGTTGTTGGCGGCGTAGAGATAGTAGTTCGGCAGATCGCCGATCAGGCGGTCGGGCCAGCACTGGTCGGTGAGCCCGGCCTGCTTCCCCGGCATGAATTCGAGCGCGCCATGCGTTCCGAAATGGAGCACGCAATGCGCGGCGAAATCCTCGCGCAGGTAGCGATAAAAGGCGCTGAATGCGTGGGTCGGCGCGAAGCCGCCCTCGAACAGCAGCCGCATCGGATCGCCCTCATAGCCAAAATTGGGCTGGATGCCGACGAACACATTGCCGAACTGCGCGCCGAGCACCTGGATGTAGCTGCCATCCGATTGCTGCTTGCCGGGCGCGGGGCCCCAAGCGGCCTCGATCTCGGCGAGATGCGGCTCGCGCCGGACATGCTCGTCAGCCGGGATCCGGTGCGCGACATTGGCGTCGGTGCCATAGCGCGCGGCAGTGCCTTCGAGCACCGCGCTGCGCAAAGCATCGACCGTCTCGGGCACTTCGAGCGTGTAGCCCTCGCGCTGAAGGCGCAGCATCGTCGCATGGAGCGATTCAAACACGCTGAGGAACGCCGCGGTGCCCGTGGCGCCGGCATTGGGGGGAAAGTTGAACAGCACAATGGCAAGGCGGCGCTCGGCCCGCTCGGCGCGGCGCAGCGCGATTAGCTTGAGCACGCGCGCGGCGAGCACTTCGGCGCGCTCCTCGCACACCTGCATCGCGCGCAGGCGATCAGACCGGGCGCGCTTGCACTGGCGATCGCAGCCCTCGCAATGATCAGTGCTTGAGCCCGACCGTCCGCCAAAGACGCTGGGCACCGAGGAGCCATCAAGCTCGGGCAGCGCGACCATCATCGTCGCCTCAAGGGGGAGCAGGCCCATATCGCGCCCGCGCCATTCCTCGAGCGTCTGGAACTCGATCGCGTGCGCCGCCACATACGGTACGTCGAGCTCGCCGAGCACCGCGCTGGCTGCTGCCGCATCGTTGTAGGCGGGGCCGCCGACGAGGGAAAAGCCGGTGAGGTTCACGACCGCATCGACCGTGGGCCGACCCTCGGCGTCCTTGAAGAACGCCTCGATCGCCGGACGTGCATCGAGCCCGCTGGCAAAGACCGGCACGACCCTGAGGCCCGCTGCCTCGAATGCCGCGATCGCGCCGTCATAATGGCCGGCATCATTGCCGAGGAGATAAGAGCGCAGGAGCACGAGGCCCACGGTGCCGTTGCGGCCGGGCGCGTCTTTCCCGGTGTCGCGCGGGAGCACGCGCAGGCTCTCGGAGATGCGCTGCGGGCTGCGCGGGTGATAGACGCCGGTCTCGGGATACTGGATGGGGGCCGCTGCCGGCGTTGCCCCGCGACGCGCGGCTCGCTCGCCCGCAGCGTAGCGGTCGATCAGCGCGCGCACCATCGCGATCACGTTATCGTCCGAGCCCGCAAGCCAGTATTGCAGCGTGAGGAAATAGGCGCGCACATCCTGCGCGGTGCCGGGAATGAACTTGAGGATCTTGGGCAGACGGCGCAGCATCTTCATCTGGCCCGCGCCCGAGCTCGCACCCTGCTTCTTCGAGCCGCGCAACTTCTTGAGCAGCGCGAGCGGACCCTTAGCGGGCGCGTCCATGCGATAATTGCCCATCCGCGTCAGCCGGACGATCTCGCCCGCCGACATCAAACACACCATCGCGTCGCAGTGCTCGCGGCGCGCCTCGAGGTCAGGCATGATGAGGCGGACCTGATCATCGAGGAACAGCATGGTGGCAATGACGATGTCGGCTTGCGCGATCGCCGCGCGTGCCGCGCCGAGCGCGGCCTCGTCCGAACCCCAGTCGGATGCCGAATGGAGCGAGAGCTGGATGTTGTCCTTCGAGAGCACGCTGTCCGCGCGTTCGACTGCGCCTTTCAGGTGATTGTCGAGCGTGACGATGACGACGCGCACGGGCGCTGCGAGCTTGAAGGTCGGGCTGGCCTTGGCGAGGGGCGGCGGCGGGGGGGAGGGGTCATCGCGCATAATGGGCCTTCGCGTCGTAAAGCGTTTCCAGATCGATCTCGGAGCGGCCTTGTTCGCTCGCGAATGCCTCGGTGTTGCGCCGGGCCTTGCCGCGCACGAAGAAGGGGATCTTCTTGAGCTCGCGCTCGGCTTCGAGGGTCCAGATCGAGCCGCCATCCGAAGCGGGCTCGGGACGCGGCGCGGGCGCTGGTTCTGCCGGGTGCTCGGACCCCTGTTCGGCCGCAACGGTCGTGGACTTGGGTGAATGCGCACGGTGATGCGAGGGGCCGGCCTCGTCTGAAAACTCGAAATCCTCGCGGAACATCGTGAGCAGGTGCTCCTCGAGCCCCATCACCAGCGGGTGGACCCAGGTATCGAAGATCACGTTGGCGCCCTCGAAGCCCATCTGCGGGCTGTGGCGCGCGGGGAAATCCTGCACGTGGACCGGCGCCGAGATCACCGCGCAGGCGAGCCCCAGCCGCTTGGCGATGTGGCGCTCCATCTGCGTTCCCAGCACCAGCTCGGGCGCGGCCGCGATGATCGCGTCCTCAACCTCGAGGTGATCGTCGGTGATCAGCGGCTCGAGCCCGAGCTCCTTGGCCGCGATGCGCACTTCGCGGGCGAATTCGCGGTTGTAGCAACCAATGCCGCAGACCTCGAAGCCAAGCTCGTGTTTGGCGATCCGCGCGGCCGCGATGGCATGGGTCGCATCACCGAAGATGAAGACGCGCTTACCGGTGAGGTAGGTCGAATCGACCGAGCGGCTCCACCAGGGCATGCGGGAATGGGTGTCGCCGAGGGCAGGCGTGGGATCTGCACCTGCCAGCTCGGCGACGTCGGCAATGAAAGCGCGTGTGGCGCTCACGCCGATGGGAACGCTGGAGACAGCGGGCTGGCCGAACGTGCGTTCAAGCCAGCGGGCCGCTTCTGCAGCGATCTCGGGATAGAGGACGATGTTGAAATCGGCATCGCCGATGCGGGCGATGTCTGAAGGGGCGGCATCGAGCGGGGCGACGAGATTGACTTCGACGCCGAGCGTATCGAGGATCTTGCGGATCTCGACCAGATCGTCGCGGTGGCGGAATCCGAGCGCGCAGGGGCCAAGGATGTTGGCGCGCGCCGCGCGGCCTTCGCGGGGGGAGGGTTTGCACTCCCGATCGGCGAGATTGCGCACGATCTGGTAAAAGGTTTCGGCCGCGCCCCAGTTTTCCTTGCGCTGGTAGCTCGGCAGCTCGAGCGCGATCGCAGGGCAGGGCAGGTCCATCGCCTCGCTGAGGCCGCCGGGATCGTCCTGGATCAGCTCGGCGGTGCACGAGGCGCCGACGATGATCGCCTCGGGCTGGAACCGCTCGACCGCCTCCATCGCCGCGTCCTGGAAGAGCTGCGCTGTATCCTTGCCGAGATCGCGCGCCTCGAAGGTGGTGTAGGTGACGGGCGGGCGGGCACCCCGCCGCTCGATCATCGTGAAAAGCAGATCGGCATAGGTATCGCCCTGCGGCGCGTGGAGCACGTAATGCAGCTTCCTCATCGCTGTCGCGACGCGCATCGCGCCGACATGCGGGGGGCCTTCATAGGTCCAGACGGAAAGCTGCATTGCGCTACACCTCCAGCACGTCGCGCCGGCGCAGGGGCCGCGCAAACAATTCGGCAAGATCGCCGGCCTGGTCGAAACCGTGGATCGGCGAGAAGACGAGTTCGATCGCCCACTTGGTGGTCAGCCCCTCGGCCTCGAGCGGGTTGGCAAGGCCAAGACCGCACACGGTGAGATCGGGGCGATCGGCGCGTACCCGGTCGAGCTGGCGATCGACATGCTGGCCCTCGGACAGGCGCACGTCGGGGGCGATGAGCTCGAGCTCGTGCGCGAGATGGGCGCGATGGAGATAGGGCGTGCCGATCTCGACCGGCTCCATTTCCAACTCGCGCGCGAGAAACCGGGCGAGCGGCACCTCGAGCTGCGAATCGGGGAGGAAACTGATGCGCTTGCCGGTGAGATCGCCGCGAACATGCGCGATCGCCTGCCGGGCGCGGGCGCGGCCCGGCGCGATGACCTGGTTGAAGCGCTGTTCGTCGACGCCGAAGGCGCGCGCGGCGGCGGCGAGCCAGTGGGTCGTGCCTTCCGCGCCGAACGGGAACAAAGCGGGCAGATGCACCGCACCGCGATCCTCGAGCGCCATCGCGGTCGCGGCGAGGAACGGCTGAGCGAGCAGGAAGCGTGTGTTCGGGCCGACCGCCGGCAGATCGCGGGCGTTGCGCGCAGGAAGCACGCCGACCCGCTCGATCCCGAGCTCCGCGAACAGGCGCAGGAACTGGTCCTCCACGATGTCGGGCAGCGACCCAACCATAAGCAGCTCGAGCGGGGCGGCAGCGTCTTGCGCCGGCATTTCGGGGACGAGCGCTGCAAGGCAGGCATCTTCGCCTTGGGTGAAGGTTGTCTCGATCCCGCTGCCCGAATAGTTGAGGATGCGCACCTCGGGCATATGCCGCGCGCCCAGACGCTCGGCGGCCTTGGCGAGATCGAGCTTGATCACCTCGGATGGGCACGAGCCGACGAGGAACAGCGTCTTGATATCGGGCCGGCGCGCGAGCAGGCGGTTGACCACCCGGTCAAGCTCGTCCTGCGCATCGACCATTCCGGCCAGATCGCGCTCTTCCATGATAGCGGTCGCGAAACGCGGCTCGGCGAAGATCATCACGCCGGCGGCTGATTGCAGCAGGTGCGCACAGGTGCGCGAGCCAACCACCAGGAAGAAGGCGTCCTGCATCTTGCGATGGAGCCAGATGATCCCGGTGAGACCGCAGAACACTTCGCGCTGTCCGCGCTCGCGCAGGATCGGGCGGGCGGGGTTTTCGCTTTGCGTCGTGCAGCCGGGCATCGCCGGGGCGTCGAGAGTGCGGACCGGGCTCATGCGGGCACCGCCTGGGAAGGATTGCCCTCAAGCCGCGCCATGCGCAGCTTCCACAGGAACTGGCCGGCGTTGATGACATAGGCCGCATAGCCCGCCAGCGCCACGCCGAGTCGCTGATCGACCGTCCCGATCCCGCCGATGAGCATCACGAGATAAAGCGTGTGCAGCGCGAGGACGAGCATCGAGAAGACATCTTCCCAGAAGAACGCCGGGGCAAACAGCCACTTGCCAAAGACCACCCGTTCCCAGATCGAGCCGGTGATCATGATCGCGTAGAGCACCAGCGTCTTGAGCACGATCGACACATCGGCGGCGAAGGCGCCCTCACCGCTCCACAGTGCGCGGATCACGAGGGCAAGGCTCGCGAGAAAGACCAGGAACTGCAGCGGGGCGAGCACGCCCTGCACCAGGGTCCAGATCGATTCGTCGCGCCGGCGACGCTCTTCGGGAGTGTAAAGCAACCTTGCCTGTCCTCTCGCTGCGCCGCTGTGCGGCGTGGAGCCTGAAAGTGCGGCTTGGGTCGCGTGATCCTGCCGAGTCATATCCAGTCAGCCCTTCTTCTAGGACACAATTGGTAAGCCCATTACACCCCTAGTGTCAACTCAATTAGACGTTCGAGAAATTGGACAGTTTTTCGGGTGACATCGAGGCTTTCGTTTGCGCGCAAGCCACAAACAGCGTAATGACGAATCGTCGACACAAGCGGGACGGCATCCGGTCGTCTCCACTCGGCGCACATGCGATGCTTGCATGTCAGAGCGGACGATCCGCATTTTGGGAGGTTCGGCAGTGGCGACCTCGGGCGAGAATTCAGGCAGGAACCTGGTCGGCATGATCGGTGTCGGCGCGATCAGCGCCAAGGCCGGCGCGTTCCGTCAGATCTTTGCTCGGCCGATGGCGCATCTTCGCCGCGATCTCGGCGAGCTGCAGGACATCCCCCGGACACGCGCCGCTGACGAGGATGTCAATGCGGTTCTCGAGGGCGATATCCTTCCGCGCCTGCTGATGGCGCACTGCGCCAGCGGCGCTGCGACGTCGGCCGAGCCGAACCTCGCGCTTTCTCCTGATATTGTGGGCCGGTTTGCCGAGCTCCCCTTGACGCTCGAGGCGCCCGACCTGCTTGACGAGGTCGATCGCATGCTCGGGGCGGGGCTGGGGGTGGAAACTCTCTATGTCGAAGTTCTCGCGCCCGCCGCGCGCCATCTCGGCGAGATGTGGGAGCGCGACGAATGCGATTTCATCGACGTAACCATGGGGCTGTGGCGGCTGCAGGAAGTCATGCGCGATGTCGCGGCGCGCGCGCCCGCAGGTGTGTCGCCGCTGGCCGAACGCCGCAGCGCGCTGTTCGCGCCCATGCCGGGCGATAATCACAGCTTCGGCGCGCAGATGATCGACGAGGTGTTCGCGCACGCCGGCTGGTCAAGCGCGGTCCTCGCCAGCGCGCGGCGGCGCGAATTGCTCGATCATCTCGCTCGCAGCGCGGTCGATCTCGTCGGATTGACGGTCTCGCGCGACTGCCCTATTTCCGCGCTCGCAAGCCTGATAACGGCGATCCGCAGCGTTTCTCTCAATCCTCACGTGCGCATCATAATCGGTGGGCACGTGATCAACCAAGATCCTGGCATCGTTGCAAAAGTGGGAGCCGATGGCACCGGGGTGGACGCGAAGGCCGCATTGGAATTGGCTGAACGTCTGATACTCGCCGCGCCCTTGCGGGCGCCCACTTTGACCTAAGGTCGGGAACAACAATGCTGACGCGCAAGCACAGCATCGAAGGCAAGAACCCCTTCGGTAACGCTGCCGATGTGTTCGACGCGCTGGACGCTGATGCGGCCATGAAGGTCGCTATGGTGGCCGGCGATGTCACGCTCGTGCTGGATGACACCGGCACCATCCTCGATGCGGCCTACGATCCCAGCGAGTTCCCCGGGTTTGATAACTGGGTGGGCTCGAACTGGATCGAGACAGTGACGAGCGAGAGCCGCCCCAAGATCATGGAAATGCTCGCCGCCGCGCGGCGCGGAGAGGTGCAGCACTGGCGCCAGGTCAACCACCCTTCGCGCGATGGCGACGTGCCGATCCGCTATGCGGTGCTCAGCGTCAACGGCGGCGAGCATCGCATCGCCTTCGGACGCGATCTGCGCGAAACCGGCAAGCTGCAGGCGCGCCTGCTCCAGGTGCAGCAATCGCTGGAGCGCGATTACATGCGCATGCGCCAGCTCGAGGCACGCTATCGCACGCTGTTCGAGATGTCGGCCGATGCGGTGCTGGTGCTCGAGGCGCAGACGCTGCGGGTGCGCGAGGCCAATTCGGCGGCGCATGCGCTGTTCGGTGCGCGCACGGGCACGTTGCAGGGCAAGAAGTTCCCCACGCTGCTCGACAAGGATTCGCGGGACGCGATGCAAACGATGGTGGGAGCGGCGCTGACTTCGCAGAGCGTCGCGCCGCTCACGATTCGCCTCGCGCGTCCGGCCCACGAAGTGAGCGCGACGCTCTCGGGTTTCACTCAGGACCGGGGCCAGTTCCTGCTGTTGCGTCTTAACCCGCTCGGCGAGGCCTCGGCGCGTGAGGCGCCTTCAGCGGTGCTCTCGCTGATCGAGGACATGCCCGATGCCTTCGTCATCGCCGATGCGCGGCTGCACATCGTCTCGGCGAACCACGCTTTCGTCGAGCTGGTCCACGGGGCGAGCAAGGAGCAATTGCGCGGCCGCCACCTGTCGGAATGGGTCGGGCGACCGGGCATCGATCTCGATCTGATCGAGGGCCAGATCGAACAGCACGGCGCGGCGCGCAACGTCAGCACCGTGCTGCGCACAACCAGCGACTCAGAAGGCGAGCCGGTCGAGCTCTCGGCGGTGCGCAGCGCCTCGGAGGAGCCGCTCTTCGCCTTCGTTATCCGCCCGATCGGGCGCCGCTTGCGCGATCTGCCGCCCGGCTCGCAGGATCTGCCGCGCTCGGTCGAGCAATTGACCGATCTTGTTGGGCGCATGTCTTTGAAGGATATCGTGCGCGAGAGCACCGACCTGATCGAGCGCCTCTGCATCGAGGCGGCGCTCTCCTACACTTCGGACAACCGCGCCTCGGCAGCCGAAATTCTCGGCCTCTCGCGTCAGAGCCTCTATTCCAAGCTCCATCGCTACGGCCTCGGCAATCTCGCCGCCGATCCCGATTAGTCCGCGCAGGACCACGCTTCGCGGCCGCGCGAGCGCGGCGCGGAACACGGCTTTCGCGCAGATGCGCCCCTTAAAGTGACAGCGATACTTGACGCCGTTTGGGCTGCACGCGGCCGATTGGCACCAAATTAGGGCCTCTCAGATGAGCAAGTGTCAAAAGAATTTGACGCTTGTCCCTGTCAGGCGTAGCTTTCTCTCATGGAACGATCAGCGATCTCGACTCGCCCTGCGCCCGTCCCCGCGCTGCGCGACATCGTTCGGCTGTTCAAGCCGATCACCTGGTTTCCCCCGATGTGGGCCTTCATGTGCGGCGCAGTCTCGTCGGGAGCCGGGCTCGATGGCCGCTGGTGGTTCGTGGCGGGCGGCGTCCTGCTGGCGGGGCCGCTGGTGTGCGGGACCAGCCAGACAGTCAACGATTGGTTCGATCGCCATGTCGATGCGATCAATGAGCCTGATCGCCCGATCCCCTCGGGCCGCATTCCCGGTCGCTGGGGGCTCTACATCGCGCTGATTGCGACGGCGGTTTCAGCCCTGGTGGGATGGCTGCTCGGCCCGCTTGTGTTCGCCGCGGCGCTGGTGGGGCTCGCCTTCGCCTGGGCCTATTCCGCGCCGCCCTTCCGCTTCAAGGCCAATGGCTGGGTTGGGCCGCTGGTGTGCGGGCTCACCTATGAGGGGCTGAGCTGGTTCACCGGCGCTGCCGTGATGCTGGGTGCGATGCCCTCGATCGAGGTGGTGATCGTGCTCTTCATGTATTCGCTGGGCGCGCACGGGATCATGGTGCTCAACGATTTCAAGGCGGTCGAGGGCGATCGCCAGGTCGGGCTGACTTCGTTGCCGGTGGTGATGGGGGTCGGTGCGGCAGCGCGGTTCGCCTGCATCACCATGGCCTCGGCGCAGATCGTGGTGATCGCGCTCCTCGCGATCTGGGGCTTCACGCTCTCGGCGCTGATCGTCAGCGCGGTCCTGATCGCACAGATCGCCGCCATGCCGCGCCTCATTTCCGACCCGGCTCGCTATGCCCCATGGTACAATGGCGTGGGGGTTACGCTTTACGTTCTCGGCATGCTCGCCTCGGCGCTTGGCCTGGGAGGGCATATCTGATGCACGCTCCCGTGAGCCCGAGCCTGAGCCTGGCCGGGCTCTCGTGGTTCGCGATCGCCCGGATCGGGCTGGTCCAGGCCTCGATCGGCGCGCTCGTCATGATGGCAACAACGGTGCTCAACCGGTTGATGGTGGTCGAATACGCGCTCGCGGCGGCGATCCCGGCGGGGCTCGTCGCGTGGCATTACGGCGTGCAGATGGCGCGCCCGCTGTGGGGCCACGGCTCCGATCAGGGCCGTGCGCGCACTCCGTGGATCATTGGCGGCATCGCCGTGCTGGCGACGGGCGCGATCCTCGCGAGCCAGGCGACCTTGATGATGGACGCGCCGGGCTGGGGCGGCTTCGCCTTGGCGGTGCTCGCATACACTCTCATAGGCATCGGCGTGGGCGCCGCGGGCACTTCGGCGCTGGCGCTGCTCGCCTCGAGCGTCGCGCCCGAGCGCCGCGCTGCCGCTGCCGCGCTCACCTGGATCATGATGATCGCCGGGATCGTTGTCTCGGCCATCACGGTGGGTGCGCTCATCAAGCCGTTCACGCCGGAGCGGCTGATGCTCGTCGCGTGCGGGCTGGGCGCTGTGGCTCTGCTCGTCAGCATCGCCGCGACCTTCCGGCTCGAGCGTGGCCATCACGTCTTCGCCGAGACCGCCAAGTCCGGCGAGACGCCCGATTTCCGCGCAGCTCTGCGCGAGATATTCGCCGAGGCGGCAGCGCGCCGGTTCACCATCTTCATTTTCGTCTCGATGGTCGCATACAACATGCAGGATTTGATCCTCGAGCCCTTCGCCGGGCTCATCTTCGGGATGGCGCCAGGGGATTCGACCCAGCTCGGCGGGATGCTCAACGCCGGCGGCCTCGCTGGAATGATCGTTGCCGGGATCGGCGGAAGCGCCTTCCAGGCGCGCATGCCGACCGATCTGCGCGTGTGGATCGTGGGCGGTTGCCTCGGATCCGCGATCGGACTTGGAGGGCTCGCGATGGCAGCGATGGTGGGGCCGGGCTGGCCGCTCACCGCCAATGTCCTCGCGCTCGGCTTCTGCAATGGCGTGTTCGCGGTCGCCGCGATCGGCGCCATGATGGGGCTTGCGGGCGCGGGCGAGAACACCCGCGAGGGCGTGCGCATGGGCGTGTGGGGCGCAAGCCAGGCGATCGCGTTCGGTCTGGGCGGGCTGCTCGGCGCGGTGGGCGTCGACATCGCGCGCGCGGTGCTGGGAGATGACGGGGCGGCCTTCCAGGCCGTCTTTGCATTCGAGGGCGCGCTGTTCGTATTCGCTGCCGCGCTCGCACTGCGCATCGCGGGGAGAACCGGGGGGAGCCGGGAACAAGCCAAGGCGCTCGCCAACGCATCCGGGGCCGCGCCAGCGGGCCCGCAGGACCAGCCACTGACCAAGGATCAAGAGGTGTTTGCATGACCGAGACGATTTACGATGCCGTTATTGTGGGCGGCGGACCGGCCGGAGCCACCGCCGCGACCGATCTTGCGCTCGCGGGCCATTCGGTCCTGCTCTTGGAGCGAGGCGGGCGGATCAAGCCGTGCGGCGGCGCGGTCCCCCCGCGTCTGCTTGCCGATTTCGACATCCCGCAGAGCCTTCTGGTCGCGCGAGCCCGGTCGGCGCGGATGATCGCGCCTTCGGGCCGCGCGGTTGACATGCCGGTCGGAGAGATCGGCTATGTCGGCATGGTCGATCGCGAGGAGTTCGACGAGTGGCTGCGCGAGCGCGCCCGCGCGAGCGGAGCCGAGCGCCTGTGTGCGACCTTCGAGAAGATCGAGCGCGACGACAAGCAGCATCCGCTGGTCGCCTTCCGCCGCTCTCGTGGAGGTCCGATCGAGCGGGTGCGCGCGCGCTGCATCATCGGCGCGGATGGCGCGCGCTCGGCGGTCGCCAAACAGAGCCTGCCCAATGCCGAACGGGTGAAATGCGTGTTCGCCTATCACGAGATCATCAAGTCGCCCGCCAACGACACGAACGAATACGACCATTCGCGCTGCGATGTGTTCTATCAGGGCCGCCTCTCGCCCGATTTCTATGCTTGGGTCTTTCCCCACGGCGAGACCGCCAGCATCGGCGTTGGCAGCGCGAACAAGGGCTTCTCGCTGCGCGGCGCGGTGGCGGAAATGCGCGGTGATCTGGGGCTCGATCGCTGCGAGACGGTGCGCCGCGAGGGTGCGCCCATTCCCTTGAAGCCTCTGAAGCGCTGGGACAATGGCCGCGACGTTGTGGTCGCAGGCGATGCTGCAGGGATCGTCGCGCCGGCCTCGGGCGAGGGCATTTATTACGCGATGGTCGGCGGGCGCCTCAGCGCCGAGGCCGCCAGCGCGTTCCTGAAGACTGGCGAGGCCAAGGCGCTCAAGCTCGCGCGCAGCCGCTTCATGAAGGAGCACGGACGGGTCTTCTGGATCCTCGGGATCATGCAATACTTCTGGTATTCCTCCGACAAGCGCCGCGAGCGGTTCGTCTCGATGTGCGATGACAAGGATGTTCAGCAGCTCACCTGGCAGGCCTACATGAACAAGCAGCTCGTGCGCTCGAAGCCGATGGCGCACGTCAAGATCTTCCTCAAGGATTGCGCGCACCTCCTGGGCTTGCGCGCCGAGACGAGTTGAGCGCCATGCGGACCTTGCATCGCCATCGCACAAGCAACAGCAGGGCCGGGAACGGCATGACGAGCGGGATCTGGGTCCTGCCCGTCCTCGTCGCCACAGTCGCTGCGTTCGGCGTCGCCTTTCTCGGCGCGACGATCACCGATCTGGGGCCATGGTATCAGGCGCTCGAGAAGCCTGCCTGGACGCCGCCTGACGGGCTATTCCCGATCGCGTGGACGCTGATCTATGCGCTCATCACCGTTGCCGGGCTCAACGCCTGGTGGACCGCGCCCAATGCGCGCATCTCGCAGACCGTCATCAGCCTGTTCGCGTTGAACGGCTTTCTCAACATCACGTGGAGCCTGCTGTTCTTTCGGCTGGAGCGCCCCGATTTCGCTCTGATCGAGCTTGGGGCGCTGTGGCTCTCGATCCTGGTGATGATGGTCTATTGCGGCAAGTTCGCGCGCACCGCGAGCTGGCTGCTTGCGCCTTATCTTGCCTGGGCAAGCTATGCCGCCGCGCTCAACTGGGCGGTGGTCGAGCTTAACGGCCCCTTCGGTTAAGAGCCCTGAAGGGCGTGAGCCCCCAAGGCTGGCGGCGATGATGGAGTGGTTGTTCAGCTCGGGCCACGCGGCCGACATCGTGCTAGCGGCGCTCGGCGCCGAGGCTGTGTTCCTCAAGATGCGCGGTTGGACTTGGAGCCAGATCGCCGCCGTGCTCGGCCCTGCCGCCCTGATCGTGCTCGGCCTGCGCGCTGCGCTGGTCGGCGCCGCATGGCCCTGGATCGCCGCGCCGATCGCGGCCTCGTTGCCGCTCCACCTGCTGGATTTGCGCAGTAGGCTGGCCGTAAAGGCCACAAGGGACCCGCAAAGCCCTTCGCTGGGCACCTCCTGAACCCTGCGCCCTTCGATCCCGCAGCGCCGCTCCTCTTCCCATGAAGGCGGGGCAGGCCTGTCATCATCTCTTGCGAGGTTCGACAGCGGCCCGCCGTTCGGCTGGATCTGATCGGGCTCCCGACTTTAGTGCCCATGGCTAGACCTCAGCGGCTGCCGGCCTGACCGCCCAAGCGCGAAAGGCACTGCGTGCGGTGATGATGCGCCGCAGAAGAGACGTCGGGGAAAGGCGGGGCAGGGAACAGGGCAGGAAAGCCGGGGCGGGGCAAATGCAGGCGGGGCAAGTCGAGCCGGGGCAAGTCCGGGCGGAAACGTGGGGGCCGAGCGGGGTCTGGCCCATCGGCTTGGGTATGGCAGCGATCGCTCCGGTTCGCCGCCACCACCGGGCGGGGGCGGGGCGGGGCGCGGGGCGGGGCGGAGCGGCACAAGCCTGTGGCACCGCGCCCATCTCGATAAAGCAAGAAGCCCGGCCACACCGCCCCTGGGGCAAGTGTGACCGGGCTTCTCGAGGCCGACCGGTAGAGCGCCCGATGCGCGCTGGCCAATGCACAGTGGCCAAAGCCGGGCAATCTGGGCGCTCTACCGCCGGGCGCAGAGCTCAGCGCCGCTCAGCGCGGTGCGTAATAGTGCTCCTGCGCCCAGACATACCAGTTATCGACCACCGTGCCCGAGAGCAGCACGCCGATCCCGCCCGTGAAGGTCGTGAGAACGGCGAACCACCAGGCCCAGCGGTGGATCGATTCAGCCGTGGCGTTGAAGCCCATCGTCCAGCGCCAGAACAGCGCACCGCGCTCGAACGCGGTGCCGCGATCGGTGATCTGTTCGATCTCGCGCTCGGCGCCGTAGCGGCCGGTCGCGAGGACCGTTGCCCCGTGCATCGCGAACAGGATGGCCGAGCCATACAGGAACACGATCGAGAGCGCGTGGAACGGATTGTAGAAGAAGTTGCCCCACACCAGGCTGAAATTGTTGGTCCAGAGCAGGTGGCTGAAGATCCCGTAGGGAACCGCTTCGTGCCATCCGGTGCCCAGCATCGGGCGGATGAAGCCCAGCACCAGGAACAGCCAGATCGCCGAGGCGAATGCCCAGGGAATGTGATAGCCCATGCCGAGCGCGCGCGCCCGCATATAGGTGCGTGCCCACCAGCACAGCACCGAGATGGTGAGGAAGGCGCCGGTCATGATGAACCAGCCGCCCTCGTTGAGCGGGACGATGAAATCCTTGCCATATTCCGGGCCCGGTGGATCCAGCGTCAGCCAGAAGAACTCGCGCACGAAGGTGATCGGGCTCCAGTTGGCCTGCGCCAGAAAGTTCATCCCGATAATGAAGATCGCCGCCCCGCCGAACGCCAGACTGAGCAGCCCGAGCCAGCCCAGATAGATCGGGCCGAATTGTGCCTGGCCGACCTTGCCGAGCCAGTAGGTGTAGCCCAGCGAGGGGATGCGGACGTCTTCGCCGGCAGGGAGCGGGACGCCCATTTCGGGCGGCCCCTTGACCTGAACCTGCGTGAAGATGTTTTGATAGCTAGCCATCAGACCAATGCCTCCCCTTTCCAGAGCGGGATTTCACGCCAGAAGTCCCAGAATTCGACCCAGCTGCCAGCGTAGATCGGCCCCGAGATCACGATGCAGATCGCGCTCCAGAAGCCGGCGTTGAGCGCCAGGAACAGCCCCACGCGGTGAATGCCCAGCGTGCCGACCGAATAGCCGATGAAGTCCCGGAAATAGGTGTCCTCGTATTCGGGCGACTTGACCTCGGTGTCGTTTGACGGATTGACCGCCGAGAGCACGAGGCCGCCATGCAGTGCGAGCGCGAGACAGTTCGTGAAGAAGAACGTGATCGCGAGCATGTGGATCGGGTTGTAGTGGAAGTTCCCGTAGAGATATCCGGTGTTCGACACCCAATCGAGGTGCGTCCAGATCCCGTAAGGGAATGCGTGACCCCAGGCGCCCATCCAGACCGGGCGGATCACCTGCAGCGTGAAGTAGGCGAAGACCGCGGTCGCGAAGGCGATCGGCACGTGATAGCTCATGCCAAGCTTGCGGGAAATCTCCGCCTGGCGCATCACCCACGAACTGAACGCGATGATCGCGCAGACCGTGATGATTTGCCAGTATCCGCCTTCCTTGAGCGGCATCAGCGATAGCCCCTCTTCGACGGCGGGTGGCTGAATGTCGATCAGCCAGGGATTGAGGGTCGGGCCCGAGGCGGCGGCAGCAAAGATCAGAGCTGTGCCAAGCAAAGCGCTGATCGCGGTCGTCACTCCAAAGAATCCGACATAAAACGGCCCGACCCAGAAGTCGAATAGGTCGCCGCCGATCAATGTGCCACCGCGCACGCGGTATTTCCGCTCGAAACTAAGGAGCGCCATAGATCCATCCTCCCCGCCGCAGGGGCGGGCTTATAGGTGATTGCGTATTTGCAAATGGTAGGAGGCAGGCAGGCGAACCTGCCCCCTCACACTTGCGACGGCTGTCGTCTAGCCGATCGCCGGAAGTTCCGACGATTCCACAGCCGTTTCAACCGGCATGGGCGCACCCGGAGCGCGCTCGAGCCAGTTGTAACGATCAGTGCTGAGCAGGATGAAGTGGATCGTGAACGCAAGCACGGCAAGGCCTACGTGAAGCCCGACCATCACCCGGCGCACATCAAAAAGAAGCCAGATTTTCCACATGGTGAAATTCCTTTATTTAAAGCGAAGTCTCGTCCTGGTGTCCCTTGGCCGCGAGGCCGCAGGGCAGAAGATCACTGGCCGAAACCAGCGCCGATCCAGGGCTTGTAGGCCCACATCAGGGCGTGAGCCACGACGGCAATTGCGACGTACAGGGTGAAAGTGCCCATGAACGCCTTGTGGATGTCCTGCGCCTCTTCAGGCGTCAGGTAAGTGCCGATGCGCTCACCGGGGTTCGGATCAACCATTGTTAAGTCTCCGTATCAGTTGGGTAATTGGAGGCGTGAGCCCCCGTCGGCATCCCCGCGTGATCCCCCACGTGGATTGGTCGAGCCGGCGCGCCCGGATGGCGCGCCGCCAATTTGGTTGAGCCTTCAAACCCTGCGAGGCCAAGCGCGGTCATGCGCGCTCTCCTTCAAGCAGGGCGTCGGCCCCGAATTCTGCCAGACAGGCCACATCGACGCGTTCGAGCCCGCGCGAGCGCGCGACGCCTTCCGCCGCATCGCGCAGGCGCTTGGCGGCGGAGATCCGGACGAGGACCGGCTGCTGTTCCACGAGTTTATCGAGGAGCGCCTTGGCGTCATTGTCCCAGGTCAATTCGCGCTCGCTGCGGCCTTCGCCGCGAGCCGGGGTCGCATCGCTCGCTGCATCCATTTCGGTGCCGAGCGGCAGGATGTGGAAGAGCGCGTCGAACAGCGCGTTGCAGACTTCCTGGACGAGATAGGTCGCCCCGGCATAGCCCATGAACGGGGTTCCGGTGTGACGGCGGATCGCCGCTCCGGGGAAGCTTGCCGGAATGAAGGTCGATTGCGGACCGTGCCCGCCGCGCGCGGCGCTCGCCGCCTCGGCGAGATACATGCGCTCGTTGTAGCTGCCGAACATCACAAGCGGCGCGGTCTTGCGGATGCTCGCGCGCACTTCGTCGTTCTTGGGCTTGACCCCGGCGCAGCGCGAATAGGCCATGGCGCAGGGCAGGCCCATGTCATCCTCGAGAAATCCGCGGATGCCGCGCGCATAGGTCTCGTTCGCGACGATGCCGAAGCTTGCCGTGCCGAAGAAATCCTGCGTGACCGAGCGCCACAGATCCCAGAGCGGCTTGATCGTGGTGTGCTTCTCGCGCTCGATGAAGGGTTCGGGGTCGAGCCCGAGCTCGGCGCCGAGCGCGCGCAGGAACTTGGTGGTCGAGGTGAGCCCGATCGGGGCCTGGAAATAGGGACGCTCGAGCGTCTCGCACAGATTGCGGCCGAACTCGCGATAGAGGCACACATTCGCGTCCGCCGTGCCGAGCAGGCGGATGTCGGCGAGGTGGCAGCCAAGCGGGAAAACCACGCCGACCTCCGCGCCGATCCCCTCGACCAGCCGCCGGATCTCGGCGAGGTCGGAAGGCATGTTGAACATGCCGTAGGAGGGGCCGATGATGTTGACGACGGGCTTCTCGCCCTCCCTGCGCTCGCGCGGCTTGGGGGATTTCTTGGGGCCGAACTCGGTCCACAGCCAGGTCAGCGCGCGATCGGCCGATTGCCACTGGTCCTCGTCGATCGTGCGCGGCAGGAAGCGTTTGATGTTGGTGCCCTCAGGCGTGACGCCGCCGCCGATCATCTCGGCGATCGAGCCAGTCACCACCACCGCTGGCAGCTCAGGGTCGAGCGTTTGCCAGGCGCGCTTCATCGCCCCTTCGGTGCCGGTCTTGCCGAGTTCTTCCTCGGCGAGCCCGGTGACGACGATCGGGAGCTCGTGCGGGGGCAGCGCGTCGGTATAGTGCAGCACCGAGGTCACCGGCAGATTCTCGCAGCCCACCGGGCCATCGATGATGACCTGCAGGCCCTTGACCGCCGTGAAGACGTAGGTTGCGCCCCAATAGCCGCCCGCGCGATCGTGATCCAGAACGAGCGTCATGTCCCCACCGCCTCGGCCGCCTTTCGCGCCGCTTCGTTGAGGGCTGCGTATTTCTTGCGGAACTTGGGCCGGTCGACGGGAGTGTCCTCCCACACGCCGGTCGCATGGCCATCGCCCACGCCCTTGAAGAAATCGCGCATCGCGTCGAACCGATCCTTGTTGGCGATCGCGCCGTTGATCACCTGCGCGAGGCTGCCCGCCCCCGCCGGGCCCATCAGCGGACGGGCCGAGATGAGGTTGGTGAAATAGAGCGAGGGGATCGCCTTGGCCTTGGCGTGCTGCACCACCGGCGTCGTTCCGATCGCGAGATCGGGCTGGAATTCCTCGACTGCGGCGATGTCCTCCTCGAGGCTCGCGCGGAAATTGACCTTGATGCCCTTGGCCTCGAGCCATTCGCGATCCGGATCGGACCAGCGTGTCTTGGGGCAGGCGCTGCCGACATAGCGGACATCGGCGCCGCTCTCGACCAGCAGCCGCGCGACCAGCAGCTCTGAGCCCTCATAGCCCGAAACCGTGATCCGGCCTTCGATCGGCTGCGCTGCGAGCGCGCCCTTAATCGCACCGATCATCGCGTTCTTGACGCCATCGACCCGCTCCTGCGGCAGACCGAGCGTTTGCCCTAGCGATTGCAGCCAGGCCGCGGTGCCATCCGCGCCGACGGGGGCCGAGCCGATGACCGGACGCCCGGCATGTTCGAACTCGCGCACGCTGGCGGTGTAGAAGGGATGGATCGCGGCGACGACCGCACAATCGAGCGCAGAATAAAGCTCACGCCACTCGCGGGTGGGAACGGTCGGGCCGGCTGCGAGGCCAAGCGGTTCGAGCATCTGCCCGATCACGACCGGGTCAGCGGGGAACATCTCGCCCAGGAGAGTCACCGTCGGCCGGTCCGACCGATTGCTTGGCGCAGCGACAGGGCCGGCAGCGGCCTCCTCGCGCGCAAAAGCGAGCATGGCGCCCGCCAGAACGTCCTTCGCCTCGGCATGGGTCGGAATGCCGAAGCCGGGAACGTCGATCCCGATGATGCGCACGCCGTTGATCTGCTTCTTGAGGAGCCTCAGCGGCACCCCGCTCGCGGTAGGAACGCACAGATTGGTGACCACGATCGCATCGTAGAGCGCCGGGTCGGCGAGGTTCTCGACCGCTTCCTTGATGTCTTCGAACAGCTTGCCCGTCACCAGCGTCTCGGAGGAGAAGGGAACGTAGCCGACCGTGCGCCGCGCACCGTAGAAGTGCGAGGTGAAGGTGAGCCCGTAGACGCAGCAGGCGGAGCCCGAGAGCACGGTTGCGGTGCGCTTCATGCGAAGACCCACGCGAAGGCTCCCGAAGGCGGGACACATGGATTGCGGCTGGTCGTGCGGCCCCTTGGCGGGATCGACCGGATAATCAGCGGCGTATTGATCGAGGATGTCGCTCTTGCCCGCAGAGCGCGCGGCCTCGAGCATCGTGTCCTTGCTCGAGCAGCCGCCCGACTCCACCGGCGCCGATTGGGCGGAGAGATCCAGCGTGTCGCGGTTGCGGTCAGAGGGGATGGGCTGGTCTGTCATGATCAGATCTCGTCGTAAATCACTTCGAGCGAGGGCTTGTGTTCGAATACCCCGCCGCGCATGTCGGCCTGGGTGGCGGGGACTAGCTGGACGTTTCCGCCGGTTTCGTCCGGGGAAAACAATCCGAGCAGGCCATCCTGGTCGAGTGGTTTTGGCTGGCGCGGCGGGGCCTCGGCGACGTTGATGGCGAGCTCTTCGAACAGGCTCGCCCATTCACCGCCGGGGATGCCGATGATCTGATAGTTCGCCGACTTGCGGCGGATGTCCTCGTTGGCGGGGATTGCGGTGAGCACCGGGATGTCGACCGCTTTGGCGAAGGCCTGTGCCTCGCCCGTCCCGTCATCCTTGTTCACGATCATGCCCGCGACGCCGACATTGCCGCCCATCTTGCGGAAATATTCGACCGCGTGGCAGACATTGTTCGCTACATAAAGCGATTGCAGGTCGTTCGAGCCGACCACGATCACCTTCTGGCACATGTCGCGCGCGATCGGCAGGCCGAACCCGCCGCACACCACGTCACCCAGGAAGTCGAGCAGAACGTAGTCGAAGCCCCATTCGTGGAAGCCCAGTTTCTCCAGCAGCTCGAAGCCATGAATGATGCCACGCCCGCCGCAGCCACGTCCCACTTCAGGGCCGCCCAGTTCCATCGCGAAGACACCGTCGCGCTGGAAGCACACATCCTCGATGCGCACCTCCTCGCCGGCGAGCTTCTTCCTGGAGGAAGTCTCGATGATCGTGGGGCAGGACTTGCCGCCGAACAGCAGGCTGGTCGTATCCGATTTGGGGTCACAGCCGATCAGCAGCACGCGCTTGCCCTGCTGCGCCATCATGTAGGAGAGGTTGGAAAGCGCAAAGCTCTTGCCCGAGCCGCCCTTGCCGTAAATCGCGATGACCTGGGTCTCGCTTTTGATCTCGCCGGTGTGCACCGGGTCGGGCTCTTGTCCTGCCTCTTCGCGCAGGGCTTCAGCTTGTGTTTCAAGCATGCTCATGCTGCTTTGCTCCAGTCGAGTACCATTTTGAGACAATCGGGATCGCTGAAGGCCCTGGGATAGGCCTCGCAGGCTTCGTGCGCCGGGCCGTGATCGGAGATCAGCCCGCCCAGATCGAGCGCGCCGACATCGATCAGCGCGATGGTCTGCGCGATATCCTTGGGCTGCCACTCGGCCGCCACCCGGAAACGCGCTTCCTTCATGAAGGCGGGCGGGAAGGCGAAGTTGATGCGTTCCGAATAGAATCCCGCCAGCGTGATCTCGCCCCCCTTGGCGAGCCGCATGACGAGATCGTCGAACAATCCGGCATCGCCGCTCGCATCGCAGATCGAGCGATAGTCTCGCCGGTCGTCGTCAGCGGGCGTCGTCACCTCGTAGCCGGCAGCACCGCCCTGGCGGCTGGGGTTGATTTCCCAGACTGTCGGCGCGGGCGCACCGATAGCGATGGTGAGCCGGGCCAGCAGGCGGCCGAGCACGCCGTGCCCGACGATGAGTTCGGGCGGCTCGCCGCCATTGATCGCGTGCAGCGCCGTCGCTGCGAGCGCGCACAGCACGCCTTGCACGCCGAGCCGTTCCGGGATCGCCAGCGCGCGGGCCGCAGGCAGCATCACCTGCCGCGCCGTCCCGCCGAACAGGCCGCGCGCTCCCTCGTAGCAATTGGCACCGGGAACGAAGACCCATTCGCCGATGCGCGCTTCGGCAGCCGCGCCTGCGGCGACGATCCGGCCGATCGATTCGTAACCGGGGACAAGCGGATAACCCATGCCGGGGAAGTGCGGCATCTGGCCGGTGAAGAGCAGCTTCTCTGTCCCCGAGCTCACGCCGCTGTAATGGATTTCCACGAGGACATCACTGGCGCCGAGCGGCTTAAGCTCAAGGGTGCGGAGCGCGAGGCGCTCAGGTCCCTCAAGGATGACTGCCAGTGTTTCCATGTTCTCCTCAGCCCTTTTTTCGAGCTTTTCCGGCGGCTCGATGGTCTGACTTGCGACTCAAGCAACACCGGAAACCTCGTCTCAGGAGCGTTTGATACGTCTTACAATCATGAGTGTCAATCTAACACGACACATTCATTGTCAGGCGGTGGCGATTATGCAGCTTGCGATGACCGGTTGCGGGCTCGCGACCGGCCGAGCGGCCGAGAATCCCGCCGCTTTCAGCATCGCGATGATTTCCTGGGGCGCGCGGGCGCGGCCGGAGCCCATCGTCCACAGGTAGAGCCCGAAAAACGCCTCTCCCATCGGCTCCGCGCCCTTGATCCGCGCCATCGGCTCGGCGATCAGCAGGCGTGCGCCCGGACTGAGGCTGGCGCGGATGTTGGCGAGAAGCGCGGCGGCGGGTGCGTCGTCGTGATCGTGGAGAATTCGCACCAGACTGACCATATCGTAGCCTTCAGGCACGCGGTCCTCGAAGAAATTGCCCGGATGGCAGGCGATCCGTCCCTTTCCGAGTCGCTCCTCGAGCGGTGCGCAGGCGCTCGCGGCGACTTCGGGAAGATCGAACAGGCCGAGCTCGAGTCGCGGATATGCCTCGCCCACGCGGGCAACGAACGCGCCGTGCCCGCCGCCCACATCGAGCAGCCGCGCGACGCCCGAAAACGAGATGCAGGCCAGCACCTGATCGGCGACGAAGCGCTGCGAAGCCGCCATGAGCCTTGAATATTCGTGGGTTTCCAGGCCGCGTTCGGCAGCCCCGTGAAGCGCGCCGGCATAAGACCAGAAGCGCGAGAGCTCGGTCGGCTCGCGGCGGTCGGCGCGCAGCAGCGCAAGCGGATCGGCGAGGTCGCGATAGAGCAGGCGGTGATGCTCGATCATCGCCTGCGTCCCCTCGTCGGCGGCGAGCACCGCGCCCTGCTGGCCGAGCATCCAACGCCCCGGCAGCGCCTCCTCGGCAACATCAAGGGCGCGCGCGGCGCGCAGCAGACACAGCGCGCCCGCCTCGCTCAGCGCGCAATGCCGGGCGACCTCCTCCACCTCGACCGGCCCTTCCTGCAGCAGCTCGAGCAGCCTTGCCTCGATGATCGCGCGCAGGGCCTGCGAATAGGTGAAGCCGACGATATGATCCATCATTGCGGTCGCGCGGCGCCGCGCGACCGAGCGGATGAACGGCAATCGGGCGCACCAGTGCTGGAAGGCGGGGTGTGCGAACAATGCGTTGCGCCGCGCGATCCAGCGCACTCGCCAGTGGCGCGAGGCCGCCTCCCCTTCCGGGCCCTCTGGCATCAGCTTGCGCAGGAAATCGACGAGCCCATGTCCAAATGATTGGACAGATCATGTGACAAGGTCAATAAGATTATGGGTCAGGAATGTAATCGGACCGTCTCCGGTGCTATACCGGGAAGCCGTGCGAGGGGAGGAGATGAGGGTTGCGCGCTGAGGTGGCGATTGTCGGAGCGGGGATCGGCGGGCTGACCAGCGCCGCGCTGCTCGCCGCGCGCGGCCACAAGGTGACGGTGATCGAGAAGGAGGCGTGGGTCGGCGGCAAGGCACGCGGGGTCGAGGTCGATGGTGCCGCGATCGCGGGCGGGCCGACCGTGTTCACCATGCGCGAGGTGTTCGAGGAGGTGTTTGCCGCGTGCGGCGAGGCCCTCGACGACCGCATCGCCGCGCGCCCGGCCGAGATCATCGCCCGCCATGCCTGGGACGCTGCTGAAACCCTCGATCTCTTCGCCGATCCGGCGCGCAGCGAGGCGGCGATCGGCGATTTTGCCGGAGCGCGCGAGGCGCGCGCCTACCGCGCCTTTCGCGCCGAGGCCAAGCGCATCTTCGAAGTGCTTGAGGAGCCGTTCCTGCGCGGCGACAGCGCCTCCTCCCCGCTGCCGATGATCTGGCGCATGGGGCCTGCGCGCATGGGCGATGCGATGGCTATGCGCCCGTTCGACATATTGTGGAAGGCGCTCGGCCAGCATTTCAGCGATCCGCGCCTCCAGCAATTGTTCGGCCGCTATGCGACCTATTGCGGATCGGACCCGTTCCAGGCGCCCGCCACGCTGATGCTGATCGCGCACACTGAAGCGAAAGGTGTGTGGCTGATCGAGGGCGGCATTCATGCGCTCGCTCGCGCGCTGCGGGGGCTGGCGGAGCGCTGCGGGGCGCAGGTGCGGCTGGGCGAGCCGGTGAGCGAGGTGCTCACCGACGGCGCTAAGGTGCGCGGGCTGCGGCTCGCCTCGGGCGAGGACATCCCTGCTGACATCGTCATCTCCAACGCCGATCCCGCCGCGCTCTCGACCGGGGCGCTGGGCGCGCGCGCCAGGCGCGCGGTCGCGCACATGCCTGCCGCCAAGCGCTCGCTCTCGGCCTATGTCTGGTATGCGCATGGCGAGACCAGCGGGTTCGATCTTTCCCATCACAACGTCTTCTTCAGCCGCGACTATGCCCGCGAATTCCGCGAGATCGCGCAGGGCAGGCCCCCGTCCGAGCCCACCGTTTACATCTGCGCGCAGGACCGCGCGGCAACGCTCGCACCCGGCCCCGCGCCCGAGGGCCGCGAGCGGCTCCAGATCATCGTCAACGCGCCCGCTAATGGCGACACGCACACTCACAGCGACAAGGAGATCGAGGCATGCACGAAAGCCATGAGGAGCACGCTCGAACGGTGCGGGCTGAGCCTGGAAGCGGACGCGCCCCGCACGGTCATGACGCCGAGCGCGTGGGAGAGCCTGTTCCCCGCGACCGGCGGCGCCCTTTATGGCAGAGCGTCACACGGCTGGGCGGCCTCCTTCCAGCGGCAGGGTCCGCGCACCCGGATCCGCGGGCTCTATTGCACCGGGGGGGCGACCCATCCCGCAGCGGGCGTGCCTATGGCAGCCTTATCCGGGCAGCTCGCAGCAAGGGTGGTGTGCTCGGACCTCGCTTCGACGAGGACATCCCGGCCGGCGGCTATTCCTGGTGGTACATCGACGCGATCTCCGAGGACGGGCAGCACGGCCTGACGATCATCGCCTTTCTCGGCAGCGTCTTCTCGCCCTATTACAAGCGCTCAGGGCGCGCCGCACCGCTCGACCATACGTGCCTCAATGTCGCGCTCTACGGCCCCAAGGCGCGCTGGGTGATGACCGAGCGCGGAAGCCGCGCGCTCACGCGCAGCCGCAGCGAGCTTGCCATCGGGCCGAGCGCGGTGCGCTGGGATGGCGACGTGCTCGAGATCGCGATCGAGGAGCGTGACACTCGCCTGTTTAACCCCATTCGCCGCCCGGTGCGCGGCACAGTGCGGGTGATCCCCGAGGCCCTGAACCCCGCTTCCTTCGCGCTCGATCCGCGCGAAAACCACATCTGGCACTGCATGGCTCCGCGCGCGCGGATCGAGGTGGCGATGGAGGAGCCGGGCGTGGCGTGGACCGGGCAGGGTTATTTCGACCACAATCGCGGAAGCGAGCCGCTCGAGAAGGGGTTCAACGTGTGGCACTGGTCGCGCGCGCACATGAAACAGGGCGCGGTGGTGTGCTACGAGGGCGAGCGCGGCGATGGCTCGCTGTTTGCAAGCGCCATAAGGTTTGGCGCGGATGGCATCCCCGATGAGGCGGAGCTGCCCCCGATCGCCCCGCTGCCGCGCAGCAAATGGCGGATCGACCGGCGCACCCGCTCCGAGATCGGCGTCGCGAGCGTGCGCAAGACCTGGGAGGACACGCCCTTTTATGCCCGCTCGGAACTCGCCTCCAATCTGTTCGGCGAGGAGGTGGTCGCGGTGCAGGAAAGCCTCAACATGCGCCGGTTTGCCTCGAGCGTGGTGCAGTTCATGCTGCCTTATCGGATGCCGCGGGCGAGGGGGTAAAGAAGGGGGTGGGTTTGGCTCATGAATGAAGGCGGATGGGATGCGCCCGTCTGGGATTGGATGGGGAGCGGTCGCTCCCGCTAATTCACTCACCACACGATCGCGGGGCAGCCCGTGGTGACGACGGAGGGGAGATGGGCGCTTATCGCTTTCCCCTCTCCCGGCGATTGTTCAAACCTTCAGGGGACGTTAGACCTCACGCACTTGCAGGGGGGGGGCTTGATGGGACAAGCCGTGACGAAAGCGACGCGCCTTGGGATCAGCTCTTCCTTCCCTCAAAGTAAAACAGCATTGTGGCCGCATAGAAGATGGCGATGCCAGCGATCACGGGAAAAATGAAGTAATCGGTCCTGCCGCTAAGCAAGATCCACGCGCTTGCGCCAGCGGCAGCCATGAGACCCGCTGCAACGCCTCGCTTCAGTGATGCCACAAGAAGTTCTTTGTTCATCATCCCGCTTCCAGCCCATCCGCCACGTTGAAGATGTTCCAACGTCCCGAGCGAAAAGCCGGCCTGGCCCAATATCCGCAAAGGACCCATTAGCTGGCCGTCAGCTTTGCGCCCTAGCCGAGCCAAATCAGCCCTCCGCCAAAAAGGGCATCCTCACTCGGCCGGCGGCTCTGCGTCCCGTTTCGCCGCCGCCGCCTCCTCCGCCTCCCTCGCGCGCCGCTCGGCGCGGGTCTTCTCCAGCGTGCGGCTAACGGAAAAGTATTGCCAAAGGCCAAAGCCGATCGCGATGCCGTAGAAGAAGACGAGTTCGATCCAGCCGAAATTGTTCATGCGCGCCTCGCTGTGCTGCCGGCGACTATTGTGACCGCAAAGCGAGCTGCTGCGCAAGGAATTCGCGGATCAGCTCCGCGCAGCGCTCGGGCGCTTCCTCGTGGGCGAGGTGGCCGAGGCCTTCGAGCACTTCGAGCCGCGCACCTGCGATCCAGCCCGCCGCCTCGCGCGCCCATTCGAGCGGGATCGCGGCATCGTCGCTCGAATGGACGAGCAGGGTGGGCACGCGGACTTCGCTCATTCGGGTGCGCAAAGTCGGCAAGTCCCAGTTCGCCATCATCGCAAGCGCGCCCTTGGTGTGGCGCGGGTTCTTGAGCAGCGCCTCGTAACAGGCGAGCCCCACGGGATCGATCGCCGAGTGGGTGGCGCGGTAGAGGAAGCGCTCGGCCTCCCCGCCCATCATCGCGAGGCCAGAGAAGAGGCGGGGCACGACGGGGTTGACGAACAAGAGCTTGGCGAGCGCGGGGAAGAGCTGCGCGGCGGGGCCGGGGAAGGGCCGCAGCGCGGAATTGAGCCCGACGACGGGCACGGCGATTCCATGGTCAAGCGTCAGCTGCAAAGCCAGCGCGACCCCCGCCGAGTGGCCGATCAGCGCGGCGGGCGCATAGCCTTGCTCGCGCACCAGCCGCGCGATGCTCGCGGCCATGCGCGGGAGCGACATGTCATCGGGCGGATGGCCGGTGGTGAAGCCGTGGCGCGGCAGGTCCATCGCGATCACGTCGTATTGCTCGGCGAGGATCGGGGCGAGCCCGCGCCAGCTGTGGACCGAGGCGCCGGTGCCGTGCAGAAGGAGGAGCTGAGGCTTGCCCGATCCCTCGCCCATGCGCTGGACATGCCAGGTGAGCGCGCCATCACAGAGGAAACGGCTCGCCTCGCGGTGGGGCCAGATGCGGCCCTCGCGGTTCCAGTCGAGTGGAGCGCTCATTTTGGCCGCCTCATGCCGCCTTCTCCCGCCGTGCGCCCTCGATGAGCCCGATTGCGCCCGCGAGCGTCCCCGCATCGGCGCGGGGCAAGGCGAGATAACGCGCCTGCATCGCCTCGGCGAGCTTTTTGCCCTCGGGCCCGGCGCGCGCGGAAATGTCGATCACGATCCCCTCGATCCCTTCGCGCGCGATCGCCCTCGCGGCCGCTTCGGCGTCTTCGGCGGCCTTGCGGCGGCCAGGCTGGCCCTCGGCATCGAGATTGGCGCGCCCGTCGGTGAGCACGACAAGGCTGGGCGAGCGCCCGCGCTTCAGCACCATCGCGGCGCATTCGCGCGCGGCGTTGAGCCCCATGGCGAGCGGGGTGCCGCCGCCGCCGGGCAGCTCTGCCAAGGCCCGGCGCGCGCGGGTGAGCGAGCGGGTGGGGGGGAGCAGCAGCTCGGCGGTCTCGGCGCGAAAGGCGATCACGGCGACTTCGCTGCGGGTGACATAGGCCTGCGCCAGCATCAGCTCGATCGCGCCCTTGGCTTCGGCGAGCCGCGCGGCGGCGGCCGAGCCCGAGGCGTCAAGCGCGAAGATGGTGACGCGCGCAGCCTTGTCCTCGAACCGGCGCACGCGCAAATCCTCCTTGCGCATCCGGATCGGGGCATCGCGTCCGGCCCCATCCTCGCGGCGGCGGAGCTCCTGCCACGGCACGGCGGCGCGCAGCGTGTCGATCAGCGCGAGGCGCGCGCCGCCGCGCGGCATTCCGGGACGCGCGCCCAAAGGCTTGCCGCGCAGGCCCGACTTGCGGCGCTTGCCCGTGCCCCCGCCCCCTGAGCGGCGCGGCGCGCGGCCTTGCGCGAGCTGGGCAAGAAGATCGGCGGGGATCGCAGCGGCGGCGGCCTCGACCAGCATTTCCTCGAGCGGCTTGTCGCTGGGGGAGGGATCGCTCGCATCGTCCTTCTCGCCGTCCTCGGGCTGATCGGGCGGGGGAGGGGGAGGGGGAGGGGGCTCGCGCTCCTCTTCGCCCGGCGAATCCTGCTCGGGCATCTGCCGTGCGCGTGGCGCGAGCACCAGCCGCACCGCTGCGGCGAGGTCCGTCTCCTCGACGCCTGCACGCCCGTGCAGCGCCGCGTGCGCGCTCGTTGCCGCTTGCGCGAACAGGAGCGGGCGCACCGAGACGATACCAAGGCTTGCGGCGACCGTCACCAGCGCACCGCGCGCCTCGTCATCGAGCGCAGCAGGCGCGGCCCGCCCGGGAACGACGAGCGGTTCGCACGCGCTCTCGCGCGCGGCCGAGAGGTCACACCACAAGGCGCAGCGCTCGATCAGGCTGGCAGGCGGCGCCTCGTCGGCCTCGAGCCCATCATCGAGCAGGATCAGCGCAGGGGGGCTCTCCCCATAGTCGAGCGCCTGCGCGAGACGTCCGGCGATCCCGGCATCGAGCCGCTCGGCCATCGGCACCACCAGCGCGCCGCCGCGCGCCATTGCAAGCAGGCCGCGCTCCTCGACAGGGCGCCCGCAAGCAAGGCTGGCCGCAATGTCGATCCCGCCCAGCAGGCGCGCATCGTCGACATGCCCCGGCAAACGCCGCACCGGGCGCCCTGCTGATGTCAAGGCGTCTTGCAGCGCTGCCACCAGTGCATCACGCGCAGGGCTTGCGCCGCGCAGCACGATCCCGCCGAAACGCTCGGGCGCGGCGAGGAACAGCCGGGCGGCAAGCACGGCATCGGGAAAGCTCATCCGAACAGCTCGTCAAGCGCACGGGTGATGCGCGCCGTCGAGCCGGTCTCGTCGAGCACGTCGCGCCGCAGCCGGTGCCGCAGCGCCATGGGTGCAACTGCGACGAGATGCTCGCGCCGCACCGCCTTTGCGCCCTTGAGCGCGGCGAGCGCGCGTGCGGCGCGCATCAGGGTGAGCTCGCCGCGCAGACCATCCGCGCCCACCGCAAGGCACAGCTGGGCCGCATCCATCAAGAGATCATCGCCCGGCTCGAGCTTGGCAAGCTTCGCCTTGCCGCGCGCGACCTGCTTGAGGATCGTCTCGTCATTGTCCGCCCACTTGTCTGCAAAGGCTTCGGGATCGCGCTCCTGCTCGGCCACGAGGCGCATGATCGCCACGCGCGTCTCGAGCTCGCGCGGGGTGCGCACCTCGACCGAGAGCCCGAACCGGTCGAGCAATTGCGGGCGCAGTTCGCCCTCTTCGGGGTTGCCGCTGCCGATCAGAACGAATCGCGCCGGGTGGCGCACCGAGAGCCCTTCGCGTTCGACCACGTTCTCGCCCGATGCCGCGACATCCAGCAGCAGATCGACCAGGTGATCCTCGAGCAGGTTGATCTCGTCGATATAGAGAAAGCCGCGATGCGCCTTGGCGAGCAGGCCCGGCTCGAACGCCTTCTCGCCGGCGCGCAGCGCGCGTTCCAGATCGAGGCTGCCGATCACGCGGTCCTCGGTCGCGCCCAGCGGCATGTCGACGAACGGGACGGCGCGCTTCTTGACCGGCCCGCTGCCGCACACATCGGGATAGCGCGCCTTGTCCTCCTTCGAGCAGCCATAGGGACAGCCCTCGATCGCCGGGATCGGCGGCAGCAACCGGGCGAGCGCGCGCGCTGCGGTCGATTTGCCGGTGCCCCGGTCGCCGAACACCATCACGCCGCCAATCGCGGGATCGACCGCAGCGATCAGCAGCGCCTGTTTCATCTCGTCCTGACCGACGATCGCGGAAAATGGGAAACGTGCCATAGTGTCCAGTCTTGTGGACGCATCGGGCCCGATGAACAAGAACTAGTGACTGGAATGGCTGACAGTTTGCGTGGTTTTCCGCGCGCCCGTCCGGGTCAGCAGCAGCACCGGGATAAGCCCCACGCCGAGCAGGATCAGCGCCGGGATCGAGGCCTCGGTCAGCCGCTCGTCGCTCGCGAGGCGATAGGTGCGCGTCGCCAGCGTTTCCAGATTGAACGGGCGCAGGATCAGCGTCGCAGGCAGTTCGCGCAGCGTGTCGATCGCGACGAGGGCGAGGGCTGCAAGCAGGCTCGGGCGCAGGAGCGGGGTGTAGATCCGCCACAGCACCCGCGATGGGCTGGCGCCCAATGAGCGCGCGGCGGCATCGAGCGCCGGAGGAATTCGCGCCATGCCGCCCTCGACGCTGTTATAGGCGACCGTGAGGAAGCGCACCGAAAGCGCGTAGATCAGGATCAGGCTGGTGCCCGTAAGGATCAGCCCCCCGGAATAGCTCGTGCTCTCGCGCAAGGTGCGCGTGAGGCTCTGGTCGAGCGCGCCGAGCGGGGCGAGGAGCCCGACCGCGAGGAGCGCGCCGGGCAGCGCGTAGCCAAGCGTTGCAAGGCGGATGACGAGGGAAAGCACACTGCCCCGCGAGCGGGCGCGCGCGAAAGCGAGCACCAGCGCCGAGACGCAGCACAGCGCGCCCGCCGCCGCGCCGAGGATGAGGCTCGCGCGCACATAATCGGCGAGCGCGCCCGCGCCGTTCATCGCCGCCTTGCTCATCGCAAGGCTCGCAAGGTGCAGCGCAGGGATGCCGAAGCCGAGCGCGAGCGGCAGCGCGCAGGCGACAACGGCCATCGCCTTGCCCGGCGCGCTCAGCTTGACGAGCGGGCCGCTTCTCGCTCGCCCGTCAAGGCCATCCCTGGCAAAGGTGCGCCCGCGCCGCGTCGCCCCCTCGAGCGCGACCAGCGCGATGACGAAAGCGAGCATGATCGCGGCGAGCCCCATCGCCCCGTCGCGGTCTCCCATCGCGAGCCAGCTGCGGAAGATGCCCGTGGAGAAGGTGGGCAGCGCGAAATATTCGGCGACCCCGAAATCGGCGAGCACTTCCATCAGCACCAGCGCGAGCCCGCCCGCGATCGCCGGGCGCGCGGCGGGCAAGGCGACCTGCCGGAAGGCGCGCCACGGCCCCGCGCCAAGCGAGCGCGCCGCGCGGAACTGGCTCGGGCTCTGGCTGACAAAGGCGGCGCGCGCGAGAAGATAGATATAGGGGTAGAGCACCAGCGCGAGGATCAGCGCCGCGCCCGGCAGCGAGCGGATCTGCGGGAAGGCATCGCCCGCGCCCATGGCCTCGCGCCAGAAGGACTGCACCGGTCCGCCGTAATCGAGAAGGTCGGCATAGAGATAGGCCGCGATGTAGGAAGGCACAGCAATCGGCAACACCAGCGCCCAGGCGAACACCCGCCGCCCCGGAAACTCGCACGCGCTCACCACCCAGGCGCAGCCTGTGCCGATCACCACCGCGAGCGCACCGGTGAGCGCCATCAGCGCGGCGGTGGTGGCGATGTAGCGGGCGAGCACCGTCTCGGCGAGGCTCTGGAGCGCGGCGATCCCGCCCAGGGGTGCCGCAAACGCGACCGCGAGGATCGGCACCAGCGTCAGCCCGGCGATGGCGACGGCGGCCAGGCTCCACGCGCTCGGCACGGCGCGGCTTCGCGGCTGACCGCTTGCTGCGCGCCTCACATCTTGCCAAAGACGCAGCCGAGGGGCCGCTTGGTCGTTCGCCATCCGGCCCGCTCCCGCGCCGCCCTTATCCATCTTTCGGACTGCCCCGATCCTTGAATCTCGAATTTCGCCACATCGCGCACACCTATGACACGACGCCGGCGCTGGCGGATGTGAGCCTCACCGCAGCCGGCGGCGAGATCACCTGCCTGCTTGGCGCGTCGGGCTGCGGCAAGTCAACCTTGCTGAGCCTTGCCGCAGGGCTGCTCGATCTGCAGGCGGGCGAGATCTGGCTGGGCGACGAACGCCTCGCGGCGCCCGGCGATTGCCCTGCGCCCGAGGCGCGCCCGATCGGCCTCGTGTTTCAGGACGGCGCGCTCTTCCCGCACATGACGCTCGCGCAGAACATCGCCTTCGGCCTGCCGCGCGCCGCGCGCGATCCGGCCACGATCGAGCGCTGGCTGGTGCGAGTGGGGCTGGCGGGGCTGGGCAGGCGCTATCCACACCAGCTTTCGGGCGGGCAGCAGCAGCGCGCCGCGCTCGCCCGCGCGATGGCGCCCGAGCCCGCGGTGCTGCTGATGGACGAGCCCTTCGCCAGCGTCGACATCGTGCTGCGCCGCGCCTTGCGCCGCGAATGCCGCCTGCTGCTGCGCGAGCGTGCGGCGACAACGCTGCTCGTCACCCACGACCCCGACGAGGCGCTCGACATCGCGGACCGGATCGCGGTTATGGAGGGCGGGCGGATCGTGCAGGTCGGAACGCCTGCCGAGCTCTATGACGCGCCAGCCGCGCCTTCGGTCGGCGCGATCTTCGGGGGCGCGCAGATCGTCGCGGCCGAGATCAAGGGCGGGGCCTATCGCACGCCGTTCGGCTTCTGGCCCGCGCGCGCCGGAGTCCAGCCGGTGGGGGCGGAGGGCGCGGCGGTGGACCTGCTCGTCCATGCGCGCTGCCTGCGGCTCGAGCCCGATCGCGATGGGCTCACCGTCCACGATCGCCACGAGCTGGGCGACCGGGTGCGCGTGCTGCTGCGCCACCACACCGGGCTTGAGCTCACCGCCGAATTGGGGCTCGAGGCGGCCGAGACGATCCACCCCGAGCAGCGCTATCGCGCGCTTCCCGACGATGGCAGCGTGCGGGTGTTCGGGCGCGACGAGGGACACTGACAACCGGGCCTGACCATTGCGGCGCTTGCGTTTCCCTCGCTTCTATTGCAACGCATTCGCACCAATCGCCACAGGATCCGCCATGACCCCCATCAACGCCCCTTTTCCCCGTCTGGCCGCGCTCGCCCGCCATCCCCGAGGCTTCCTCGGCGCGCTTGCCGCACTGCTGCTGCTGCTGCTGCTGAGTGCCTGTGCTGGCGAGGAGGAGAGCGGCGAGGCCGTGCCGATCACCGGCGAGGTCAATCTCTATTCCTCGCGCCATTACGACACCGACTTGGCGCTCTATGAGGATTTCACGCGAGAAACCGGCATCAAGGTCAATCGCATCGAGGCCGATGCCGATGCGCTGATCGAGCGGATTGCGGCCGAGGGCGAGTTCTCGCCGGCGGACCTCCTCATCACGGTCGATGCCGGGCGGCTGTGGCGCGCCGAGGAGGCGGGCGTGCTCCAGCCGGTCGAATCCGCGGTGCTGAGCGAGCGCCTGCCCGAGCATCTGCGCCACCCCAAAGGCCTGTGGTATGGCCTCTCCACCCGCGCGCGCGTCATCATCTACAACAAGGAGGAGGGCATTCCGCAAGGTCTCGACACCTACGCGGACCTCGCCGATCCGAAGCTGCGGGGCGACATCTGCATGCGCTCCTCCTCCAACATCTACAACATTTCGCTCCTTGCCAGCATCATCGCGCATGAGGGCGAGGAAGCCGCGCAGCGGTGGGCGACCGGCGTGGTGCGCAATTTCCGCCGCGCGCCGCAGGGCAACGACACCGCCAATATCGAGCTGGTGGCCGAGGGCGGGTGCCGGATCAGCGTGGTCAACAGCTATTATCTCGCGCGCTATGCGGGCGAGGGCGGGATGCTCGGCCAGGTGGGCGTGATCTTCCCCAATCAGGGCACCACCGGCACCCATATCAACATCAGCGGAGCGGGCGTCGCTCGCCACGCGCCCAATCGCGCCAACGCGATCCGCTTCCTCGAATATCTCACCAGCGAGAGCGCGCAGAAGCATTTCGCCAACGGCAACAACGAATATCCCGCCGTCCAAGGCGTCGAGGCGACCTCGGCGGTGGAGGCGCTGGGCGAGTTCGAGCCCGATACGCTGAGCGCCGCCGAGCTGGGGCGCAACCAGTCGCGCGCGGTGCAAATCTTCAATGCGGCGGGGTGGAACTGAGCATTATCCCGTTTGCGTCAGGTCAAGGCGCGCTATCAGTGCCTTTGCCTAAACTAGCTTGATCGCGACGCGCGCATCGTCCATCCCGCCGCCCAACCGCAGACCCGCCCCTCCCACAAGCGAAGGCACATCTCCCGTGAACATGCCCATCACCGACCGCGACCAGTTCCACGAAAGCGGCGCGCTGAGCGTCGAGACGATCACGCATGTGCACCACTGGAACGATGATCTCTTCAGCCTGCGCATGACGCGGCCCGCAAGCTTCCGCTTCCGCTCGGGCGAATTCATCATGATCGGCCTGCCACAGGAAAACGGCAAGCCGCTGTTGCGCGCCTATTCGATGGCCTCGCCCGCTTATGCCGAGGAACTGGAATTCCTCTCGATCAAGGTGCAGGATGGGCCGCTGACCTCGCGGCTGCAATACATCAAGCAAGGCGATCCGATCTATCTCGGCAAGAAGCCGACCGGCACGCTCGTCACCGATGCGCTGCTGCCGGGCAAGCGATTGTTCATGCTCTCGACCGGCACGGGGCTGGCGCCGTTCATGAGCCTCGCGCGCGATCCCGAGGTCTACGAGATGTTCGAGGAGGTGATCGTGGTCCATTCGGTGCGCCGGGTCGCCGATCTGGCCTATCGCGAGCTGCTCGAGAGCAAGCTCGAGGGCGATCCGCTGCTCGAGGACGATCAGCGCGAGCGCTTCATCTACGTGCCGACCGTGACCCGCGAGAGCTTCCGGATGCAGGGCCGCATCCAGACGCTGATCGACGATGGCCGGCTGTTCGAGCAGTCGAAGGGCCCGCAGCGCTTCGTGCCCGAGGAGGACCGGGTGATGCTGTGCGGCTCGATGGCGATGATCAAGGATCACGCCGCCGACCTGGAAAAGCGCGGCTTCGAGGAGGGCGCGAACAACAAGCCCGGCCAGTTCGTGATCGAACGCGCCTTCGTGGGGTAGGCGCGCGCGCCGTGCCGATGCTGCCGACCGAGCTTGCGGCCCTCATGATCGAGGATGCCGCGGCAAGGCCGATCGAGGATCGCATCTGGTCTATGCTTCCAGGTGGCGAGGTCGGACAGCGCTATGATGGCCGCGCGAAGCTTTATGACGCGCTGATCGGCAGCAAACTTTACAACAGGATCGCATGGGGCACCTCGCCCGCGGCTTATAGCGCCTTCGCGCAGGAAGCGGTGCGCCACGCAACCGGCCCCCTGCTCGATGCCGGATGCGGATCGCTGGTGTCGACCGCCTCGGTCCACGCGCATTCGGGGCGTCTCACGGTGCTTGTCGACCTTTCGCTCGACATGCTGCGAGCCGGCAGGGACCGTATCCGCGCATTGGCCGGGTGCGTGCCCGATCACCTTCATTTCCTTCAGGCTGACTTGCGCGATCTACCTTTCCGCCCGCACGCTTTTGACGCGGTCCTCAATCCGGGAATGCTTCACCTGTTTGCCGACATCGAAACCGTTACGCGCGAACTCGCCCGCGTGACGGCGCGCGATGGTGCGATCTTCATGAGCAGCCTTGTCAACGACCGCAGGCTTGGCGCGCATTATCTCGCGCTGCTGCACAAGGCCGGCGAGATCGCGATGCCGCGCAGTTTCGGGCAGCTTGTCGAACGGCTTGAAGCGCCCTCGTCGGGATTGGCCGCGACCCTCGCGGCGCGGCGGGAGGGCAATATGGCCTTCGTGACAGCGAGCCCTGCCGCCTGAGCATCGCCCCCCCCCGCCTTCGATCGGCGAGGGGTTTTGCGCACCGCATCGTGCGGGTCTCGCCTCGACCAGGCGAAGCGCCTGACGCCCCCCTCCAGGCGGCTGCGCGAAGTGCCGCAAGCCAGTTGGCAGATCCCAAGCGGACACATTTCATCGTGCATCTTTCGCGCTTGACCCTCGCCCGCCCACGCGCTTCATTCAGTTCCAGAACAAAACGCATCTGGATGAGGCCCCCGCCATGCTCGATACCGCCCGCCGCACCGCCTATAACGAGGACCACGAGGCCTTCCGCGAGACCGTCCGCCGCGTCTTCGCCGAGCACATGGTGCCTCACCTCGACAAGCATGAAGCCGACGGCATCGTGCCCCGAGCTGCGTGGAAGGCGCTGGGCGAGGCGGGGATGCTGTGCCCCACGGTGAAGGAGGAGAATGGCGGGCTCGGGCTCGATTTCGGCTTCAACTGCGTGATTGCCGAGGAGCTTGCCTATATCGGCTCCAGCGCCGGTTTCACCTTGCAGAACGATATCACCGTCAATTATTTCGAGCGCCTCGGCTCGCCCGAACAGAAAGCGAAATATCTGCCGGGCATGATCTCGGGCGATATCATCAGCGCGATCGCGATGACCGAGCCGGGCGCGGGCTCTGACCTTCAGGGCATCCGCACCACCGCTGTCGCCGATGGCAACCACCTCGTCATCAACGGCTCGAAAACCTACATCACCAACGGACAAAACGCCGACGTGGTGATCGTCGTCGCCAAGACCGATCCTTCCGCCGGGGCCAAGGGCACGAGCCTCGTGCTGGTCGATGCCGGCACGCCCGGCTTTGAAAAGGGCCGCAATCTCGACAAGATCGGCCAGCATTCGGCCGACACTTCCGAGCTGTTCTTCCAGGACGTGCGCGTTCCCAAGACCAACATTCTGGGGGGCGAGAACCGCGGCTTCATCCACCTGATGGAAGAACTGCCGCAAGAGCGCCTCTCGATCGCGGTCTCGGCGATGGGCGGGGCGCAGCGCGCCTTTGATGAGGCGGTCAGGTTCACCAAGGAGCGCACAGCCTTCGGGCGCACCGTCTTCGAATTCCAGAACACCAAGTTCACCCTCGCCGATCTCGCCGCCAAGCTCCAGGTCGGCTGGGCGCATCTCGATTGGGCGATCGCGCGCCATCTGCGCGGTGAGCTCACCACCGGCGAGGCATCGGCCGCCAAGCTGTGGCACACCGAGATGCAGTGGGAGATGGTCGATGCCGCGCTCCAACTTCATGGCGGCGCGGGCTACATGAACGAATACGCGATCGCGCGCCTGTGGCGCGATGCGCGCGTGCAGCGCATCTATGGCGGCACGAGCGAGATCATGAAGGAAGTGGTGAGCCGCGAGATCTGAGG